>DHQI01000045.1:1084-7414 GCA_002408065.1 Bacteroidales bacterium UBA5342 | reverse complement strand
TTCGAACGAGTTTTCCAAATGCTATTCAAGTTGCTGACCGCTTTCACGTTCAGAAACTATCATTTGATGCCTTACAGGAGTTAAGAATAGCGCATCGTTGGAGGGCTATCAATCAAGAAAACAAAGAGATAAAGCTATGCAAGGAAGAAAAACGCAAGTTCATCCCTGATGTACTTGAGAATGGAGATACACACAAGCAACTCCTAGCTAGAAGTCGATATCTGCTCTTCAAGCAAGAAAATAAATGGACTCCTAAACAGAGGCTTAGGTCTGAAATATTGTTTAAGTACTATCCTGACTTAAAGGTGGCTTACAATCTATGTAGAGAGCTTGCTGCAATATACCACTCAACTATGGATAAGAGAGTTGCTTTAACTAGGCTAGCAAGGTGGTATGATAAAGTAGAAAAAGCAGGTTTTGAATCATTTGGAACCATTGCAAACACCATTCAATCCAACTATGGAAACATCCTAAATTTCTTTGACAACAGAAGCACTAACGCATCTGCGGAATCTTTTAATGCCAAAATAAAAGCTTTTAGAAATCAATTTAGAGGGGTTAGAAGCATTCCATTCTTTTTATATCGACTGGCTAAGATTTATGCATAAAACTTTAAATCCCCCAGAAATTTCCCTTGATCCGAAGAGGCTTGAACAAGTATTACGGCGTAAAAGTACAGTTTTGTGTAGAAATTGGCAAGTGTAAATGCAAAATGATTAAAGTGTAGTCTATCAGGATATCATTGATCTCTTTGATTGGCTAGATCTTGATTTTAAGCAATGGACTAGGAAGATTAATAGTGTGGAATTTGAGATTAGTCGATTGAAGTATGCTTTTGAAAACTATCCAACGTTTAAGTATTACTCAAAGAGGATTCAACTGGGCGCAAAGCATTATTATAAGAAGTATTTGAAAAATTAAGATATAAATATATCATAGGTCCAGCTGCTTTATAATTAGGATCTCACTCCGTTCGAAATATTGCGACTGAACCTGCAGTGGGGTATGGGGAGAAGTAGAAACGAGGAATACGATAATTATAGTTTGTGACGAAACGCTTGTTGGCTTTGTTATAAATTTTATATTCTAGAAACTTATTGTACATTTGCAAAACTTAACTTATAAATGAAGTTGAAGCGTTATTTAAGCATAGAACTACTTGAAGAATATGAAAAGGTCAGCTTTTACAGTATTCTATATAAGGGGGAAAAGCATTCGGAGTTTGAAAAATTTCTAATGAGTTTTAGAGATTCACATCCCGAAGATATTGGTACAATAATGTATCGTCTGGAACGCATTACGCAAGATGGCGTATTTGAAAGGCATTTTAGGTATGCAGGAAGAGTTAAGGATAGAACAGCAGAATTGCCAAGTCATTTTGATACGGCTAAGTTAAGATTATATTGCTTATGTATTTCACCTCAAATACTAATATTAGGCAATGGAGGATTAAAAGAGACAAGAACCTACAATGAAGATTCATATTTAAACAGTTGTGTAGTAGCACTACAAAAGATTGATTTTGTTATTCATAAAAAAGAAGAATATGCTAGTATCTCGATTGATGGCAAAACATTAGTGGGAGACTTATCGTTATATATTACAGAAGATCAATAAAAGATTTATGAAAAGGAATGCAATAATGCAGGAATGCCGCAAACTCATAACTCCTGAAATTAAAAGGAGTATGGATTATTCTATCTTTGTGGCTAATCGGATATTTGACATCCTTGAAAAACAGGGAAAGTCACAACGCGACTTGGCTAATGCTTTAGGTAAGAGTGAGACAGAAATAAGTAAATGGCTGCAAGGCACACACACGTTTACTACTAAGACAATTGCGAAAATTGATATAGCTCTCGGTGAGAGTATCTTTGATATTTCAAACAAGCCCAAGCAGGACTATAATATGTTTATTAATATCTCAGCCAATGCTAGCAATCAGATACTAGCGAATGAGCGTTTGGCTTCAGTGGTTACTTTAGGAGATGACTGGCAGTCTATACCTCAAGGAATGAGCGAAATGTGTTGTGAAATGAAGCATTAATATTCTAGGTGATGAGCGATAATAAGGAAATAAAAATTGAATTCAGATTAGATAAAGTTGTTGAAACTGGCTTTTTGATGAATCTTGAAGCGTTAGAAACAAAGGATGTGCTTCCTGATGCAATAAAAGTTGAGTTTGGATTTAAAATAGATATTCAAGAGAACGATGATGTGCTTGTTTTACACTTGCTTGCAAAATACTCGTATCCTAGAGAAGGAATTGATACTAAGATATTAGAGATCACAAGTGCTAACCATTTTAGCGTGAAAAATCTAGCCGATCTTATTGAAGTTAAAGAGGGGAGTTTTACTGATAAAGCAGGGCTTTTGCCTCCTTTACTTGGTATCTGTATTGGTACCATTCGTGGTATGATGGTGGTAAAAACAATGGGAACTGTTCTTGCCGATTTTCCTCTACCAATAGTGAATCCAACGGATATATTGAAGGGGAGTAATTCTCGTAAATAAGACTTCCTTTTTTTGTACGTATAGATTATTTAAATAACAGCTAAGAGGTGGCTGTTATTTTTGGTTTAGGACATCAGCAAAGCAATAGAGATATCAAATGAAGAGGTGACTTTGATAAGGAGAAACAATCTTTGAAACCTGTTTTTTAGAATTTTAAAACACAAAACTATGCGAAAACTCATCATCATAGGCAATGGCTTTGATTTAATGCAAGATATGGAAAGAATATTTACAGATCCAATACAATTTGTGCAAAAAGTTAAATCCTGGGTCTCTTGTGAGCCTATGTCGCAGTTGGTTAAATTAAGCGATTAATAAAAAAGTAATTCAATACGGAAATTTTATTCATCACATAGGACATTATAAGCGGAAAAATTCTTTAAATGGTTAAACATAGGAGACAACAACCCAAGCCCCGATGACCTGCGTCAGATGTATGTCTATCACGAGTACTTTAAAGCCGAAAAAGTCGCCCTCGTTTACCCCGGAGCAGAACTCATCAAAGGTGGTAAATACTTTGATAAAGATATGGCATGTGCCCTTATCAGAATTCCTACCGATAGTACAGTTAGTGCTTGGCAGGAGGGGGTGAAGGAGGTTGTTGGGCGTTGGATGGCGTGAGGTGAGAAAAATACGAGTAACAAATTAATTTAAAAGGTGTCGCCATTACTTCCTGAACTGAGCTTAGCGCTTCCTCCATAAGTACCCTAATTTCTAAATATTATTCTTAACTTTGGTCTTCCGTTTTGGCTTGAAATATAAAGCGGGTAAAAAGAGACTTTTTTTAGTGTTGCTATGTTTGCTCTGGTTGATTGTAATAATTTTTATGCCTCGTGCGAAAGGGTGTTTCGTCCTGATTTGAATGGAAAACCAATAGTGGTATTGTCCAACAATGATGGTTGTGTGATAGCGCGTAGCAGCGAGGCTAAGGCGGCAGGTATTCCTATGGGGGCGCCGGCTTTTAAATATAAACAGGTGTTCAGAGAGCAACAGGTGCATGTGTTTTCGTCCAACTATGCCTTGTATGGCGATATGAACAAGCGTATCATGGCCTTGCTGGCTACTTTTTCGCCCGAGCTGGAAGTGTATAGTATCGATGAGGCTTTTCTGAGGTTAAAACTTATGAAGGATGTGCGTTTGGAGGAGTATGCTGAAAAGATAAAAAGGACCATAAAAAAACATACCGGTATTCCGGTGAGTGTAGGGATAGGTAGCAGTAAAACCTTGGCTAAGGTAGCTTCTAATATTGCTAAAAAGTTTCCGGAACGTACCCGGGGAATCTATGTGATAGATAGTGATATAAAACGCGAAAAAGCGCTCCGCTGGACGAAGATAAATGATGTGTGGGGGATAGGGCGCCGCCATGCAGTACGTCTGGAATACGAAGGCGTGAAAAATGCGGAAGATTTTGCCGCTATGAGCGATAAATGGGTAAAGAAACATATGTCGGTGGTGGGTTTGCGCACCAAATACGAGCTGCAGGGGCGGCCTATGATAAATATAGAAGAGGCTAAGGCCAAACAAAGCATTGCTACTACACGTACTTTTGAGCACCATTATAGCTCTTATGATGAGATAAAGGAGCGGGTCGTGACTTTTGCGGTGTCTTGTGCCGAAAAGCTAAGGCAGCAAAAGAGCCACTGCGGCAGTCTCTTGTTTTTTTTAAGAACAGATCGTTTTCGTAATGATCAGCCACAATATCAGCGGGATATAGTGATTAATTTGCCCTTTCCTACCAATTCGAGTATCGAGATCGTCTCTTTTGCCGTCAGGGCTTTGAATTACATCTTCACACCGGGTTATCAATACCGCAGGGCAGGCGTCGTATTGCTGAATATTAGTCCTGAAGCAGAGCGCCAGATGACCCTGTTCGAAAATACAAACCCCAAACATAAAGCCTTGATGAAGACTATGGATAGGCTGAACCAATCGATTGGTTATGATAAGGTGAAACTAGCCAGTCAGGATCCGGACCGTACTTGGAAAATGCGTCAGGAAAAACTATCGCCTTGTTATACCACCAAGCTCAAGGATGTGATTACCGTGAAGAGTGAATAAGATGATCAATTACGAATTATCAATTACGAATTATCAATTACGAATTGGATATGTTTCTGCAACTGTTGTCGAAACCTTGCCACCCTGTAACCTTGTAACCCCATAACCCTGTAACCCTGAAAAACAGCAACCCAGCAACCCTACTATTCCTGACTTTCCATCCTAAATCCCGATTTCAGAAAAGCCTCCATTATTTCCTGTTCGGGAATGATAAGGTTATCGTAATACCAAAACATTTCGGAACTAAACCTGATTTGTTCGCTAAAAATACTTTTTGTTTTGTACGGTTTTATATGCTTAGGAATGATGGTCTGAGTTGTGTCTATTTGTGTCATAGTCATCTCGAATATGGTGTTAAGGTTCGTGTAGCGCAGTTGGTGTTTGTGCCGGGCCTTGATGGTGATGTCGCCCTTTACGTAGTTTATATGGTATTGGTCGTTCATCTTTTGATACTCCACACGGTAAGAGTAACGGTGGGGCAGCACCCGGGTTTGTCTTGATTTACGAATGACTAAACCTTTTTTCATCTTCTTGAGATGTTCTTTGGTATACGCAAAACGGGCCCCCAGCAAAGCATAATCTTGAAAAGCCACATAAAGTTCTCCTTCAAATTCGGCATCTTCCTGATGAACGAGCGGTCTAAACTCAATAATGTATACCAAATCATTGTGCCATACCTGTATATCATTAATGTAGTAATGGTATTTATGGGCCTTGTTTTCATCTAAAAAGTCTGGAGAATAGTTAGCAATATCCAGTTGTAGCACCGCATCGGTTCCTCCTTTGAGGGTGAGCAATAAGGTGTCTTGTGACAGCCGGGATTTGAACTGCCGTGCTTTTTTCAAAACCAGATCATCACGTGAGATACGGCCTTTGGGCGAATAGCCCGTAAAAAGAGCCTCGTTGTAGCTGATGTAGTCATCTTCCCGTTTTGATATTTCACGATAAAAAGCTTCGTAAGAATAAGGCTCTCTACGGTACCGGCTTTTAAGCTGCCTTTGCATCTGTTCCATGATGTAGGGAAGGCTCACACTACGTACCACCACCTCTTGCAAAGAAATATTGGCTACTGTCATTTTTACCGTGATGCTATCGCTTAAATCTGCCACCTTATAGCTACGGCTATAATACCCCAAACAAGAAAAAACCAAGGTAGAGTCTTGATACTGGGTGGGTATTTTAAGGGTGAACTTACCATAACTATTGGTGCTGCTTCCCAGCATACTGCCTTGTATCGATATATTAACATAGGGCAGTTGTTCCTGCGTGATGCTATCCACTATGTTTCCTTTCAGTATGATGTTATCCTGGGGGCATCCTTGTCCTTTATAGGGTGCGACATTTTCCTTTTCTGGTTTTATAATGATTTGGTTTTTATATGTTTCCAGTGATACTGTTTCCTCAAAAAGTGATTGGATAAAAATATCAGCTTTGCCCTGATAGTTTGAAATCGTCAGAATTTTGTCGTCGCTTATCATATCCGAAGGGTAGGAAAAATAGCATGAACATTGTGCTGATACTTGCTCTAGAAGCTCGGGAATGCAGGATTTCTGTGCGGGTATGTTTATTTCATTTTCAAAAGATTGAGCGCTTGTGTTGGACAAAAAAAGACATAAGATGAGCGTTAACACCAATACATGAATATGCCTTTCTCTAACCATAAAAAGATAACTCTAAAATCCGGATTTTGTTCATTTAGAAAGCCGCTAAATCACTTATCAAGTGGGCTTCTTAAGGGGCGTTTTATATTGTTTTAAT
>DHQI01000045.1:0-907 GCA_002408065.1 Bacteroidales bacterium UBA5342 | reverse complement strand
TAATACCTTTCAGGAAATATGCGGAGGACTTAGGGTGCTCCAAAAAAAGGCCGTCTGACAGTTCCAGATCAAGAGCGTTAATTACTAATGGTATAAACTTCGCCTTCTTTTTCAATTTTAAGATCGAGTGTCAGGCTGATGCTTGTCATTATCTCATCGATACTTAAGTGATAAAAGGTGGTGGAAATGCCTTGTTGTCTGAGCGAATCGTGAGAAAAATGTATCTTACAATGATAAGCTTCTTCCAGGGTTTGAGCGACATAAGAGAGTGGGCTGTTGTCGTAGTGTAACTCATGTTCTTTCCAAGCCATGTAGTTAGGATCCTGCTGAGGCAGCATTTTTAAGGTCGCATCCTGAGCAATGCCAAACTCTTCAGCATTTAGCTCTAAAGCATAGCTGTCTTCATAGCTTAACAGTACTGTGCCGGTTTTTACCAATACCTCTACACGGTCGTTGGCCGGGTTGTGGTATACATTGAATGAGGTCCCCAGTACTTTGACTTGACTGTGACCTGCCTTTATAACAAAAGGACTTTGTTCGTTGCGTTTTACATCAAAGAAAGCTTCCCCTTTTAGGGTCACGCTTCTGTTTTTTTCAAAATGGCGGGCATATTTCAGCGTCGCTTCCTTGTTGAGCTCTACCTGCGAGCCATCCGGTAAGTTATGAACCAGCGTTGCATTGTTGGGGTTAGTCACCGAAATCATCCCTATAGGAAGCCAAAGAAAGAGCATCACTGCTGCCGCAAGGGCTGCTATGCCGCTGCCTATACTGTACAGGCGCCGTTGCTTTTTCTGCCGTAAGCGGGCTTGCATCCGGGCAAAGCCTTCACTGACATTATATTGTGCCATGGCTTCTACTTCTTCTAATAGTGTGTCTGTATTTGTCATTTGATATTTGATACTAGAAA
>DHQI01000062.1:24872-41698 GCA_002408065.1 Bacteroidales bacterium UBA5342 | reverse complement strand
TCCCAATGCGAAAATGTTAATATAACCTTTATTTTTTAGCTTTTGCTACGTTAGCCCTGGCTATAGGTTAGGAGGCAAAACTTAAAAGAATAAAAAAGCGTCTTCAAATGAAAGAGAGACAAGGCCTAAATTACTTGGTGCGTTCCCATTCCCTTGGGGTAAGGGATCTGCACAAACAAAAGCTTTCTGTTTAAAAGCTTCTTGTTGTTTTAGCAAGCTAACTTAACAAAACCTTGTTTTGTACGCCAGCTTGCTAAAACAACAAAAACACCTCATATAAGAGATGCTTTTGTTTGTGGAGCCGGAGGCTCTCACACTTAAATCTATTACAATTCAATATAGTATTATTACGCTATATATCAATCATATAAAATTTCCACAATTCAATTAAATATATCAAAATATACTATGATATATCAAATTTAGTCCCTACTTTTGCATAGCAGGGACTAAAATTTTGAAGCTATGATTAACCTTAAATACAACATTTTATTCTTTCCAGACAAGGAAAAGGTCAAAAATCCTAAAACAGGAATTTCCGAATATAAGCCTGATGGAAGATTAAGGATGCGAATTCGATGGAATAAGAAGACTGTCAATTTCAATGTTGGTTTCAGGGTGAAAATTGAGAAGCAATGGGACGAAACATCTCAAAGGTGTAAGCATCGTACGTCTAACCTCCAAAAGAAATCAGCAAGCCAGATTAATTCCACTATCCAACTATATGAAGATGCCATAGAGGAAGTTTTCAAAGCCTTCTCCTTAGAAGATAAAGATCCATCAAAAGAAGAACTAAAACAGGCTTTTAATAGTATAACTGGAAAAGGCAACAATACCAATATCATAAAAGATAGAAAAAAAACCTTCTTTGATTATTTTGACTTGTTCATAGATGATGAAGGAGCTAAGAATGAATGGACTATTGCCACAACAAAGAAACTAAAAACCACTAAAAACCACATACTTGAAATGCCCTACGAAATCACTTTTGATTTTTTTGATGAAAAAGGATTAATCAAGTATATAAAACACCTGAGAGACGTAAAAAATCTCAGGAATAGCACCATTCAAAAGCAACTTAAATTCCTGAAATGGTTTTTAAGATGGGCTAGTAAAAATGGCTATAACAATGAAAAAGCATTCGAAAACTTTCAGCCTAAATTAAAAACGACTGAAAAGAAAGTTATCTTCTTATCTTGGGAGGAGTTAATGCAAGTTTACAGGCATAAATTCCCCAAAAATAAAGCTCACCTTGAGAGGGTTCGTGATGTTTTCTGCTTTCAATGCTTTACCTCACTAAGGTATTCTGATGTAGCCAACCTAAAGAGGCATAATATCTCTGAGAAATACATTGAAGTGGTCACGGTAAAAACGACTGATTCGCTCAGAATAGAGCTTAACGACTATTCTTCCGAAATACTAAAGAAGTATGAAGGAGAAGAATTTGCCAACAACCTTGCCTTGCCGGTAATTTCTAATCAAAAGATGAATGATTACCTAAAGCTGGTAGCAGAAGATTGTAAAATTAATGAGCCAGTTAATATTACCTATTACAAAGGCAATGTAAGACATGATGAAACCTATCCCAAATACGCTCTGATGGGAACACATGCTGGTAGAAGAACATTCATTTGCAATGCATTAATGTTAGGAATACCCGCTCAGACCGTCATGAAATGGACAGGGCACAGCGACTACAAGTCGATGAAGCCATACATTGATATAGCCGACAAAGAGAAAGAAAATGCTATGAAACTTTTTAATAAACGATAATATGTACGAAGCAATAAAAGACTTTAATAAAGCCATAGACACGTTGGAGCAAATTGTTGAATCAATCACACCCATAAATACTGAAGAAGATATTCGATTGATCTATTTTAAAATCACAAGTGAAACTAATATACCGCTTTATGATATAGCAGAAGGCGCATCATATAAAATATTTATTTCATCTCTTGAATGCATCCTTGGATACAATAGAGATTTGGCATTGAAATATATATATAAGCTGGAGCGTCGTCTAACAGATATATTGCTTGCACTAGCAACAACCTTTAGTCCATCTCAATTTAGAAAGATTGATCAATTATTCAACAATGATAATGAGTCAATTGTCGCTAGAACTTTCATAGATAAATCAGGAGAGAACATTGCTAAATTGATTAATGAACTTAATGAGTTTTGTGAGATATTCCTTCAAGAAGACTCACTTAAGTCAGACTATTATTCAGAAATACTAAAAGCTGATAAAATTATTCAATCTGAAAATTCTAAAATTGAAGAATATTCTTTAAAGATAGTAAAGGATCGCGAAAATTATGAACGCTTAGATAAGCTTACTGAAAACGATGCGTATTGCTTAGCAGAATTAGTAGCATTTGGAAATGAAACAAATATGTTTCAAGTATCCACTAAAGAACTTCACCATTTGATTGTTAGAAAAAGACTACCTAAGCATTCTGATAAAATACATTTTCATGGAGATGGTGTTAGGTCTGAAGCATATAGAATTGGACGTTTGCTCCAATTGAATATAAAACAAATGCAACAGGCATTCAAGTTTGACGAGGGAGAAATAATAACTAGTAACAATAGGCCGAAAGGTATATACACGACAGATTTATCTATAATGATTGAGAACTTGATCAAAACTTATAGTGATAAAAACGAGAAATCAATAATATTTAAATAAAAACACAAAAATCTGCCCCTCTTATACAATCCTGCATTAACAACTAATATTCTGGCGATTGTAATTTAGAATCCACTACACCCACACCTCTCCCCACCATTTTAGTCCCCCAGAAAACTGTTTGAGGACACTGTTTGCTGCCATATTTTTGCACCATCAAATTTGATTTAACACAGTCTAGCTAGCTGTCCTTTTTAATCAATTTTAAATTTTAAATGATGCAAAACTATAAAGTGAATCAATATGCAACAGGCATAATAAATGACAACACTCCAGTAGGTGCCCTGACGGTGGGGCAACTTAGAGAAGTAATGGGGCTAGAAGCCCAAGAATCCATTGTAGAAATAAAACCAAAACCAGATAAGCGCTACGTCTATGGACTAGCTGGCATTCGAAAACTATTCAATGTCTCCCACGCCACTGCCCAACGCTACAAAGACACGATAATAAAGGATGCCGTGATGCAGCAAGGCCGTAAAATAGTGGTGGATGCCGACAAAGCTTTGGAACTTTTTAAAGAACAACAGTACTAGTATGTTGTCCCTAGATAGGCAAAACCAACATAGTGGCGACAAGTTGTACGATGCTAAGTTGGTCATAGATAGTTTACTTGAATCTAGGCTATCCATGTTACCTCAATTGAAGGTTAAAAGAACACAACAAGCTGTAAGAGTTGCGGAATGCGAAATCGAAAAGATTCGTTTTGTTTCAAACATTATCGATGATTTCTGTTCCAAACCTATCTATAACACTTTTAGTGGTGCTATTAAGCGAGCAATAGAAACAGATGCCACACACCTCCTGGTAAATGTTAAGCTTGGGAACGATCGTAATTACACAAGATCTAACCTCCTAACTATAGATTTATCATGATGATCGAAAATCCAATATATCAAGCATTCCCAGAGAGACTGCAATATTGTGTCTCTAAGATACAGCATGGCACCAATCTTAACAGTGAATTTCTATTGAGTTCTATTCTTTACGCATCCAGTGTTGCTATTGGCAATACCCATAAGATACAGCTCCTTGAAAGCTGGGAAGAGGCCTGTAATTTATACATGGTTATTGTTGGTAAGTCAGGCATGTCAAAATCACCGGCAATCAATATTGCCTTAAAGCCCTTGAATGAACGCAATAGGCAAATGGCAAAAGTCTATCAAGATAAGAAGCTTTATTTCGACCTGAAAAGTAAAGAAGAAAAGGCTTCTGAAACACCGCCATCCAGAGAACAGATTATCATAGAGGATGCTACATTAGAGTCTATTTATCGCACATTAAGCGATAATAAACGTGGAATAGGCATGTGTTATGATGAAATTATTGGTTTCCTCAATAATCTATCGAGATACAGCAATGGTAGTGACCAGCAACAATGGCTTAAGCTATGGGGAGGTGCTCCATTGAATGTCAACAGGGTAAATTCAGGGTCTTACTATGTCCACTCACCTTTCATTGGCTTCATAGGAGGTATTCAGCCTAAAGTATTGCCTCAGTTGAATAAAGATGATAGAGATAAGAATGGTTTTCTGGAACGTATTCTATTTGTTTACCCTGATAATGTAAAGAAAGAGCCTTTTCCATTGCATCAAACCCCTCAGTCAATATTTGATGATTATAGCGATATAATTAATCGGCTATTAAGTTTAGAAATGAAAGATGACCGTAATACAATATCTAATTTACTATACTTTACAAAAGAAGCTGCTGATTATTATCAAGGTTATTATAATATGATAACAGATCTGATAAACAATTCGGACGACGAAGATCCCATCTCAGGTTTTTACCCTAAGATGAATGCTTACTGTGGACGTTTTGCTCTCATATTACAGCTGTTATATTGGGCTTGTGGTGAAGAAAACAAGCAGGAAGTGGGAATTAGAGCTATTAAAGGAGCTTCCAAAATTTCAGAATATTACTTGAAAAATGCAACCAAAGCACTTTGTAAGCCTAGAAACGTGAGCTTAAATAAAGATCAGAAAAAGAATCTTGCCAAAAGAATGCAAGTTTTGCAAAACTACGGTACACGTGAGATTGGAAATATCTTAGAAGTGTCTCACACCACAATAAGTAAATGGATAAAAGAATAACTAGTTTACACTTTACAGTTGCCATTTTATAAATCACACGTAACCCGAAGAATAAGTGCACTTTACAAGATTTATTGAAGAGTGTCTCTGTAAACTTAATTTTTAGTAGAACTTTACAAGTTTACAAAGCACTTTTTATAAAATCACTATAATAACCACACAAACAGATCATTAATAATATTTTTTTAGCTGTCAACTGTAAAGTGTAAACTAGAATAAAAAAACAAAAGCAATGAAAAAAATATGTATAAACTGCAATAAGGAGTTCAGTGCATCCAACTCTAGTGCTAAATATTGTTCTACTAGATGCAAAAACCAGTATAACTACAAGATAAAGGCAAAGGTCAAAGTAGAAGAGCACGAAAGACAGGAAAAGGAGGCGCTATACCTTAAAACTAAAGAGGAAATAGAACAACGTGATCAGGCAATAATTGACAAGTGTCTAAAGCCCCTTATTAGCTCAATAAATGAGAGAAAAAAGGAGTTAAAGCAAGAAGTACAACAGCTTGAGGATGATTATCTGGCGGCTTGTAAAAATCAGGAAAAAGAAAATCAGCTTAGGAGCGAAATTTCCAAACTCAAAAAAAGCTATGAATACTTTACTTTTTGGGCGAAAGCGGATGGCGAACTGATCTACAATTGCTATGTAGGTGCATATGCCCAAAAACTAAGGAGCTTCTCTAATCCAAGGTTAAATTTACACTATCAAAGGCTAAGTATATCACAGCTGCAACTGCCTGGCATAAAAAAGGCTATAGCAGCTAAAAGACATTTTTTTGCAACAAAAACAAGGGAACTGACCCAATTAATAGATAGATACAATAAAGATTTACAAGCACATACTTTAGCTTCTATAAGTCACAAGCTAATAATAGATAAATACAGCACGCAAAGCAAAGCGCTTAAGGATAAAGAGAGTGCTTTAGACAAACAATTATGTGATGTTTTAACACTGCCGGAATTAATCAAAATTAGTCAAAAGGTCAAAGAAGAGAATATCGTAAAATTAGAACCCCAGAAACCTGCCCCAAAGCCTCGAATAAAGACAGAAATGACTGCTCAGGATATTATGAATATGGACTATGATTCTTTTCAATTATCAGGCGAACTGGGACGATTTCTGGGAGATTTAGAGCGACAGGCTTGCGCTATTACATTAATTGGTGACTCAGGTGCCGGTAAATCATATTTTTCATTTGATTTAGCACTGCTATTTGATCAAGAAGAGTATTCTGTTTACTATTTCTCACTTGAGGAAGGTATTGGTGAGCTAACCAAGAAAAAGCTAAATGGTAAAGATTTCAGTGAACGCTTTACTATTTCAGGAAAAGGCAAACTTGCCGAGGTAAGAAAAGCCGCCAAAGACTATGATGTAATCATTATTGATAGCTTTGGAAAAATTGATGCCAAAGCTGAAGACTATGACAAACTACGAATGGATTTTCCAAGAACCATATTTATTTCCATCTTTCAAAAGACAACGACTGGTTCTGTTCGTGGTGGATCCGCTATTGTGTTTGACAGTTCAGCCATTATCAATGTGCAAAAACGAGATGAACAACGTGTCGCTGTAATGCAAAAAAGTCGCTACGGAACTGCTGGCTGGGAGTACTCCATTACTGATGCTGAAATTATCAAAGAAGACTAAATATTCAACGCTAATCAAACGTTTATTTCCGTATGATTAGCGTTGAAATTGTGTTTATTACGTATTAAATTCTGTTTAGTCCGTATGAATAGGCGTTTAATCTGTTGAATTACATGCTCATAAATACCATATATACCGCACATTAAACGTTTAATATATAAAATACCTATCCATTGATCTGAATTAGTCGTTTTTCAATATCCTCACTCTTGTAATACACCCGACTTCCTATGCCATACGAAGGCAATTTTCCCTTTTTTGTCCAATTATGTAAAGTTGATAAATCGATGCTAAGATAATTCGCGGCCTCGTTTCTGGTCATTAGTGGAGTTGGCTGTTCTGCTTTTACTATTGAGTACAACTCCGAAATTTTAGTCAATAACTCTTCTTGTTTTTGACTTGTAGAATCTAGGATGTCCCTTAACTGTCCAACTGTAAGCATTGCAATTGGTGTCTCATCGGTGTAATCAAAATGTGTCATAATAATATATTTTTAGTTTTCTCAAATTTAAACTCCTCATTACATATCAAGCATTTTTCCTGACTTTAGCTATTAACAATTTCGCTCAAGTTTTCCACAAAAGACTGTAGTTTATCCGTTACTAAGAATAATCTAAGATATATTTTGCTACTTTTGAGCTTATTACACAAAAAAGCACAACAAAATGGCAAAAAAAGCAACGCAGAAGAAGCAAAAATCAATGGAAGAAACCCTGTGGGATTCGGCCAATAAACTGAGGGGAACGGTAGAGAGTAGCGAATATAAGCACGTGGTGTTAAGTTTGATTTTTCTCAAGTTTGTGAGTGATAAGTTTGAAGCACGTCGTGAAGAGATGATCGCTGCTGGCGAAGAGGCTTTTCTGGAGATGTCGGAGTTTTACGCCAGTCAGAATGTCTTTTTCCTACCCGAAGAGAGCCGCTGGAGCCACATTATAGCCAATGCTAAGCAAGATGATATCGCTCTAAAGATAGACACCGCCCTCCACGTTATAGAAAAGAACAATAAAACACTGCAAGGTGCCTTGCCGGACAACTACTTCTCGCGCCTGAATATGGACGTGAGTAAGCTCTCTGCCCTACTCGATAGTGTGAACAACATAGACACTGTAGCCGATAAGAAAGAAGACATCGTAGGGCGTGTGTACGAGTACTTCTTAGGGAAGTTTGCTGCAGCTGAAGGAAAAGGTGGTGGTGAATTCTACACGCCTAAGTGCGTGGTGAACCTGATAGCCGAAATGCTGGAACCTTATGAGGGGAAAATCTATGACCCAGCTTGTGGTTCGGGCGGTATGTTTGTACAGAGTCTTAAGTTTGTACAGAGCCACCACGGCAACACTAAGAATATCTCCATCTACGGACAAGAATACACGGCTACCACTTACAAACTGGCCAAGATGAACCTGGCCATTCGTGGGATTTCTGCTAATCTGGGCGCTGTGCCTGCCGATACCTTTTTCAAAGATCAGCACCCTGACCTCAAGGCGGACTACATAATGGCTAATCCTCCCTTTAACCAAAAGGACTGGCGAGCTGCCGATGAACTGACCGATGATCCCCGCTGGACGGGCTTCGATACGCCACCTACGGGTAATGCCAACTATGCGTGGATACTGAATATGGTATCTAAGCTTTCGCAAAATGGAACAGCAGGTTTCGTGCTGGCCAACGGCAGTATGAGTTCTAATACCAGCGGAGAAGGCACCATACGCCGCCAACTGGTGGACAAGGATATGGTGGACTGTATGATTGCCTTACCGGGACAACTCTTTTACACCACTCAGATTCCTGTTTGCCTCTGGTTTGTGACCAAAAACAAAGAGCAGGACAACGCCAAAGGCTACCGTAAGCGCACAGGCGAAACCCTCTTTATCGATGCCCGTAATATGGGCACGATGGTGGATCGTACACATAAGGAATTGACGGAGGAGGATATTGCTAAGATTGCGGGGACTTATCATGCGTGGCGTTCTGCCCCCCAGCCCCCTGAAGGGGGAGATACGCCACGGCATGCTACTGTGGAAGGGGGAGAAATGCCAGAAGATGTACCCGTTTTAATTGATACGCCTTCTGTATTGCATTCGGCTAAGCCTGAGATTTATGCTGTGCTAAAAGAAAGAGCTCAAGAGATGAGAACTAAGCCGACTAAAGCAGAAGCTGCTCTTTGGGAGGAGCTTAGAGCTAAAAAACTGGGCATTAAATTCAGACAACAACACATCATTGATAAATACATTGCAGATTTCTGCTGTTTAGATAAAGGCATAATTATAGAAGTAGATGGTGAAATTCATAATAAACAGAAAGAAGAAGATGCTATCCGAACATCAATGCTAGAGCATTATGGCTACACCGTTATCCGATTCACAAACGAGGAGATTCTAACGAATCTACCAGAAGTAATAAGCTCAATAAAAAAGCAGATAGCTTTGTCCTCCCCTTCGCCCTCCCCTTTAGGGGATAAAGGGGCAAAGGGCGAAATCCAATACCAAGACATCCCCGGCTACTGCAAAGCAGCCACCCTGGCCGAGATACAAAAGCACGACTACGTGCTCACCCCAGGCCGCTATGTAGGCGCAGCCGAAGTTGAAGACGACGGCATCCCTTTCGAAAGCAAAATGAAAGACCTCACCACCACCCTCTACGAGCAAATGAAACAAAGCGAAGCACTGGATAAAGTGATTCGTCAAAATATGGAGGAACTGGGCTATGGGGAGTGAGTGGAAAAAACATCGACTAGAAGATATCACAGAACTAATTGTTGATTGTCCTCATTCTACACCACTTTGGACAGATGAGGGTGTTCTTGTATTAAGAAATCAGAATATCCGTAACGGCAAACTTGACTTAGCAAATCCTAGTTTTACCAATGAAGAGGGGTATTTAAACCGTGTTAAACGAGCAATTCCTCAAAATGGTGATTTAGTTTTAACTAGAGAGGCACCTATGGGTGAAGTCTGTCAAATACCAAAGAACCTAAAATGTTGTCTAGGTCAAAGAATGGTTCTAATAAGAGCTAATACTGAGCTTGTAGATCCTAATTTCCTGTTGTATGAAATGCAATCACCTAATTTGAAACATCAGATTGCCTGGAATGAGGGTACTGGTACAACTGTGAGTAATATAAGAATCCCTAATATAAAAGGTTTCCAAGTCAACCTCCCTCCACTAAAAGAACAAAAAGCCTTAGCCCATATTCTGGGCACTTTGGATGATAAGATAGAGCTCAACCGCCAAATGAACCAAACCCTGGAAGCGATGGCGCAGGCGCTATTTAAGTCTTGGTTTGTGGATTTTGATCCAGTCATCGATAATGCCCTGGCAGCAGGGAATACTATCCCAGATGCCCTACAAGCAAAAGCTAAACAAAGATTGGCTTTGGGGGATAAGCGTAAAGCTTTACCTGAGGCTGTACAGCAGCTTTTCCCTGCTGAGTTTGAGTTCTCGGAGGCGTTGGGGACGTTTGTGCCTGTGGGGTGGGAAGTGAAAGCCTTAAAAGATTTTATTAATGTTAAACATGGTTTTGCTTTTAAAGGAGCAAACTTTTCTACTGAACCAACAAATGACATACTACTAACACCTGGTAATTTTAAGATTGGAGGTGGTTTTAAAGGAGTTAAATTCAAATATTACAATGCTGATTACCCCGAGAGTTATATTCTAGCAAAGAATGACCTGATAATAACAATGACAGATTTAAGTAAAGAAGCTGACACATTAGGTTTTCCTGCACTTGTCCCAGAATCTAAGGAATATAGATACCTACATAACCAAAGACTTGGGAAAGTTGAATTCTTGAATGATGAACTTAGTACTTTCTTTTTATATTATACTCTATGCTCTAACCAGTATCGAGCCGAAATTGTAGGCGGTGCATCAGGCACAACTGTAAAACACACTTCTCCTTCAAAAATACTATCACATGAGTTCTTAGTTGCTCCAAAATATTTAAACGATTTATTTGAAAGGAAAGTAAAAAACTTGAAAGAGAAAGATCAAAAAAATGAGTTGGAAATAATAACCTTAACCAAGCTTCGCGACACTTTATTGCCTAAGTTGATTAGTGGTGAGGTACGGGTGTGAATACATCAATACTGTTAATGAAAATATCAAATACAACCGAACAATGTATATAAAGAAGCTTAAAACATCATACTACAAAAGTATCGGAAGTTCTCTTGAAACTTTAAATTTTGCTATTCCAAATGGTAATATTGGAAGTGGCCTAAATATCTTTATAGGTGATAATAACACAGGTAAATCCACAATTTTTGAAACATTTGATTTTTTAAGGAACAAATCATCAAAACCGAAATCAAGTATTGTTAATAAATCTTATCCTGATGCGGATGCTGTAGTTGAAATTGTTTTTGAAGGTGATATCAGCAGTGTGATAGAACAGTTCTCACCAGCAAACAAGAAAGCTGTTTTTAGGGATCGGATATATGAGGTAGATGCTAAGGAGCATTTAAAATTGAAAAGATCCACAGAAGGCAAAAGTCCAATTGAAATATGGAACTCTGAAACTGATATATATGAAAATGTGTCTGGCATTGATGCTCCAATAAAAAGAATGTTTGAAACAAACTTTGTATGGGCCGACACTAATCCAAATGAAGAAACGAAATTTGGCTCAAGCACAATTACTGGAAATTTAATTGGTGAGATTCTCAATTCTTTCACAGAACATTCAGAATATCAGTCTTTTTTAAGTCAATATGACGCAACTTTTAACGATGAAGCATCAAATTTAAAAAGGCAGCTTAGTAGTGTAGAGCAACAAACACAAACTATTTTTCAAGAACAGTTTGGTGTAGGTAATATTCACTTTCAGTTTGAACCGATTGCCCCCTCTAGTTTTTTCAAAAACGTAAAGATCTATATCGATGATGGCATTAAAACAGTGATGGATGAAAAGGGAAGCGGAATGCAAAGAGCAGTTGCTCTCTCAATGATTCAGGTTTATGCAGAAATATTAAAGCAACAGGCAGACACTGAACTCAAGAAACCTTTATTTCTGTTTATTGATGAGCCTGAAATTTGTTTACATCCAAAGGCGCAAGGCAAACTAGTGAATGCATTATTAGAACTTTCAAAGAAGAACCAAATATTTATTGCATCTCACTCACCTTATTTTCTTTCAAATGAACATGTAGGTATTATGAACCTATTCATCTGCAAACAAGGAGCTGATGGTCCTGACATATCTAATATATCCACACATGGTTTATTCCCCTGGAGTCCTACCTGGGGGGAGATAAATTATTGTGCTTTTGATATGCCAACAGTAGAACTGCATAATGAACTTTATGGTAGAATTCAGGAAGTAACTGAAAAGTGGAGTATTCCGGCAATTGAAAGTTTTTTTGAAGAAAATAGGGTACCTAAAGATAAGTCATGGACAAGAGAGAATAGAGGTGAGCCGGGTTCACCAACAGATGTTACTTTAATGACCTTTATAAGAAACAAAATTCATCATCCAGAGAATAATACAATGTTGACTGTAACATATACAGATGTAGAATTAAAACGCTCTATTGATACTATGATTTCTATTTTGAGAGGGATTGCCTAGGTTGATTTGAATACTAACTAATAATACTAAGACAATGAAGAGAATTGGTTTGATTGTACATTTATTTATTATTTCATTTGCATTAAATGGACAGAGTGTAATCAAAATAGAATCGAAACGTGGTGATGTTACAATGTTTCCAATCCTAAGTATTAAGAAGCAAACCTTTGAAAAAAGAAACCTTATTACTGTTTCAGAAGATGGAAAAGAATCAGTTATCAATCTCAATATGATTAACAAAGTCTTCTTTGATAATGAAACAACCACAATAATAAAACATTATAAATACAACAATATAGGTGGTCTAGTATATTTTCCTGTGCCTGTAGCTGATATTCTTAATATACAATTCGAAACTAAGCAAACTGATGTTATGCTTGTAAAGTTAATTGATATTGAGGGGAGAATAATTAAACAGGAAATTTACAACGTGATAGTTGGTGATAATATTTTAAAATTGAATGTAACAGGCATACCAGACGGATATTATTTATGTACAGTTAGCCTTAATGACGAGCAATTTTCAAAACAAATTCTAATTTCAAATAACTAGCAATATGAAAACTAATATCAATATATTATTATTACTGTTTATAGTTTATCCAATATTCAGTCAAGAAGATACGATGCACGTGTATTTGAAGCCAAGTCTAGGATTGGAGAATATTAGAGTACCTATTAGTGATATAGACAGTATAATATATTATACTCAAGATTTATACGATAATAAAAAAGTACCCTTTGATGTTGAAGTCGATCAGGTAGAGGATATTGATGGCAATGTCTATAAAACTGTAAAGATAGGAGAACAAGAATGGATGGCTGAGAATATAAAAGTAACACACTATCCCAATGGAGACCCTATCCCATTAGTTTCTAGTGAGTGGTCCAAAATTGAGTCAACAGACACTTCTGATGCATATTACAGTACAACGAAAGATGGTCATTTATATACCCACGGTGCTGCTATTGCAGACAATTGGGAGCGCGATAATAAATATAGACAAGGAATATGTCCTGATGGTTGGCACCTTCCAAGTGCTGCCGATTGGGCAATACTCTTCTATACTCTTGAAGAGCTAGGATATACCAATAATGCAACTGCCTTAAAGTCTAAAGCTGGTTGGTCGAATAATGGTAATGGATATGATAACTTTCAATTTAATGCACAATCAGCAGGATACATTAGATATAATACATCAGCTCACTCTAGCTATGGAACATATGGTTACTGGTGGACAAACGACGAATATGATGTAGATGGTTCTCGCTATATTTCTATTAGTTATAAGGATTCTGTAATTTCATCTGCTC
The DNA here is from genome assembly GCA_002408065.1 of Bacteroidales bacterium UBA5342. Classification (GTDB taxonomy): domain Bacteria; phylum Bacteroidota; class Bacteroidia; order Bacteroidales; family UBA5342; genus UBA5342. Next base: position 28,379 of record DHQI01000062.1, on the reverse strand, counting down.
GTTATATACACTCAAAGGCATCTGGTTTATCTGTTAGATGTATAAAAAACGATATGGAATATGATATGTACGAGGGTGACTTTATAGAATTTATGGACTTTAAAGCTCCAAGTGTAATAACTTTAGGCGTTTCTCGATTAACTACGACATCGGCAACATTAAATGGTGAAGTAATAGAAACAGGAGGTATAGACATTATTGATTGTGGAGTTATTATAAGTGAATCTCCAGACCTAATAAACTCGAGAGATATTAAATCAATTAATAGAGGGGTAAGAAAGTATGAAGTAAGTGCGAAAGAGCTTATAGAAGATACTAGATATTACTGTGCCTCATATGCAATTAATCCTATTGATACATGTTATGGTGCAACTGTCACATTTAAAACTAAAAAACCAATACAGTACAATAGTGTGGTTGACATACAAGGGAATGAATACAAGACTATTACCATCGGTAATCAAACTTGGATGGCTGAGAATCTTAAAACTACAGCATATAATAATGGTGATAGTATACCATTAATTGAAGATCGTGATGAATGGGCTAGTATAAATACTCCAGCTTGTTGTTGGCCATTTAACGATAAAGAAGGTGAAGGAAAGATATTTGGCGCCTTTTATAACAGTTATGCTATAAGAGAAGATATATGCCCTAGTGGCTGGCATGTTGCTACACCTGATGATTGGGATACTTTAGTAAAGTTTGCGGGTGGATATGAAATAGCTGGAGGCAGACTGAAAGAGGCTGATAAATCTCACTGGGGAGGTGAAAATGTTGGAGCTACAGATGATTTTGGGTTCACTGCTTTACCTGCTGGGGCAAGAGGAAGAAATGGTGCTTTTGGTAATATATATTGGTTTGGTCAATGGTGGAGTTATTACAAACCTAATGCATATAGTTCAGAAGTTACGAGTTGGTCAATTTCTGCAAACGGTGTATCAATTGGCAGAAGTGATCAAAATTACCTACAATACAAAAGTGGTTTGTCCGTAAGGTGTGTGAAGAATTAAACGAGCACACAATTTGTGGGTGGAAGAATCAATTTTCGAAGTTGTTTAAAGCATGATAGTTTCAAGTATATATCAAAATAGTTTTCCACTAAATAAAATGTCCAGTTTTTTATATAATAAACTGGACAAATACATATCTTTGCATCAAAATAGATCATATGAAAACATCTGAATATATAAGACTTACTATAGATAAGCTCCCTAAAGGCTATGTTTTCACCTATAGTGATTTTACCTCAGAGGTGAATAGCAAAGAGGCCATCATAAAAAGCCTAAACCGTATGGCATCTTCCGGTAAGATTGTAAAACTTAGCAAGGGTAAATTTTACAAGCCTGAGCAAACTCCTTTTGGCGTTCTTGAACCAGAAGAAAAACAGATTGTAAAAGACCTGCTGGAGAGAGAGGGTAAGACGATAGGTTACCTTACCGGAATTAGTATTTACAATCAGTTGAAGTTAACAACACAAGTTAACCAAGTCATTGAGATTGGCCGCAATTCTATAAGGCCTTCATTAAAACGTGGCATGTATGAAGTGAAATTTGTAAGACAGAAGAATACCATAACAAAGGAAAGTATTCCTCTATTACAACTACTTGATGTCCTTCGTTTTGTAAAGAAAATACCAGACACTAACTCTGATACGGTATGTAAACGTCTTCTGTCGCTATTAAAAGAGCTAAGTGCGGAAAAACAACAAAACATTATTCGTCTAAGCAAAAAGTACTCCCCATCCACACGGGCACTTCTAGGGGCATTGCTGGAAGAAATTAACACCGATGTGCCTCTTGAGGATTTGTACAAAAGCCTTAATCCGATAACAAAATATAAGTTTTCTTTCTCTAAAGCAGTATTACCCACAGCACCTAATTGGAATATCAAATGAACTTACACTTAGAAACTAAATTGTTTCGTCAAGCCATCATCACTACTTCACAGCAGATGAAGATAAGGGCTGAATATGTAGAAAAAGATTATTGGGTGTGTTATGCACTTTATGAAATCTTTAATAGTGATGTGGCAGACTACGCTGTATTCAAAGGAGGAACTGCTTTATCTAAATGTTATGACATCATAAAGCGTTTCTCTGAAGACATTGACTTAGTCGTTATTCGAGATAAAAGTGAAAGTGATAATCAACTTAAACGAAAAATAAAAAACATCACTAATGCTGTTAGTGCAATAATGCCTGAAATTGAGGTAGAAGGAATAACGATCAAGCGTGGAATGAATCGAAAGACAGGACACCAATACCCCAAACTATTTAATGGGAAATATGGTCAAGTTCGATCTGAAATAATTGTAGAAGCCACTTGGTTGGGCTACTATGAACCTTACACTACTGCTCATATCAATTCTTATATCTACGATATGATGTTGTTTACAGGGCAAGAAGCAATGACACAGCAATATAAGCTATCTCCTTTTGAGGTTAGAGTACTAGATTCGCGTCGTACAATTTGCGAGAAAATAATGTCCCTTGTGAGGTTTTCATACTCTAACGAGCCCATAGAGGATTTAAAGAAGAAAGTACGTCATACTTATGATATACACTTGCTTTTACAAGAAGTAGAATTGCAGGAATTCTTTATCTCAAATGAGTTTGAGACGATGCTATTAAAAGTAGCCCAAGATGATGTTGCGAGCTTTAGAAATAATAACACTTGGCTTAAACATCACCCTAATGATTGCTTATTCTTTTCTGATTTAGGAAGTGTTTGGAAGCAGTTGTCAGAAGTATATGAAAGCGACTTTAAGGGTTTAGTGTATGGTGATTTTCCTAGCAAAGAAATAATTCTAGAATCACTCATAAGCTTAAGAGAACGTCTGAAAAATGTAGAATGGAGTATTGAGGTTTAGTTTTCAAACACTGAGCAATCCAATAAAATTCATTACTTTAGCAAGGACAAAACACTAGACGAATGAAATTTAACGAAGCAAAACTAGAAGATGCTATCATAAAACTACTGGGGCAGCAGAATATCTCGCATAAAAATGGTGCGGATATTGAGCGTTCTGCAGAAGAAGTCTTAATAAAAGATGACCTCCACTCCTACTTGAAAAACCAGTACTACGAGGAAGCATTAACAGACTCAGAGATAGCCCAGATCATACGGATGTTAGAGAGCTATTCTTCATCTGACTTGTATGATAGCAACAAGGCTATTATGCGACTCCTAGCTGATGGTTTTGCTTTTAAACGAGAAGATCCTAAAAAGAAAGACTTATGGATTTATCTCATTGATTATCCTGAATTAAATCCACCACAGGAACAAGCGCTAAGTATGGCCGCAGAACCTCAGGCGAAGTATGCCCTTCAAGCGGATAAAAATAAATACTGCATTGTTAATCAGTTGGAGATTGAAGGATTTGAAAAGCGCATTCCAGACGGCATACTTTATATCAATGGTATTCCTGTAGTAGTATTTGAGTTTAAGTCTTCCATTCGCGAGGAAGCTACTTTGTATTCTGCTTACGAACAACTAACTGTCCGTT
>DHQI01000062.1:0-24670 GCA_002408065.1 Bacteroidales bacterium UBA5342 | reverse complement strand
TACCCTATTTAAATACAATGCGTTTTGTGTCATTTCTGATGGCGTAAACACAAAGTCGGGGTCTTTCTTTGCTCCTTATGATTTCTATTATGCTTGGCGCTCTGAGGCCGACAGAAATAAGTCTAAAGAACAGAGTTTTGATACCCTTTTCTCAATGATTGATGGGATGTTTAATCCAATAACTCTTAGATCAATCATTCGCAATTTTATCTATTTACCTGACACGTCTAAACGTGAAGAGAAAATTGTTTGTCGCTACCCTCAATACTATGCAGCCAATAAGCTCTATGAGAATATAAAACTTCACCGTAAACCCATAGGAGATGGTAAAGGGGGAACCTATTTCGGAACTACAGGCTGTGGGAAAAGCTATACGATGCTTTTCTTAGCTCGAATGTTGATGAAAAGTGTCGAGTTTTCAAGTCCTACTCTTGTACTGATTACTGACCGAACAGACTTAGACGATCAACTTTCAAAAACCTTCACCAATGCTAAAGGATTTATAGGTGATAATACGATTGTTAGTGTTGAAAGCCGCGTGCAACTGAGAGAGCTATTACAAGGCCGAAACAGTGGCGGTGTATTCTTAACCACGATACATAAATTCACAGAAGATACTGAATTACTTACTGAGCGTAACAATGTGATTTGTATCTCGGATGAAGCGCACCGTAGTCAGATTAACCTGGATCAAAAGATTTCCGTGAATTATGAGAAAGGTACCATTAAGAAGACTTATGGTTTTGCTAAGTACCTTCACGATTCTTTACCTAATGCCACGTATGTAGGTTTCACTGGTACTCCGGTAGATGCAACGCTGGATGTTTTTGGCGAAATAGCGGATCAGTATACAATGACTGAATCTGTAGAAGACGAAATAACTAAGAAGATTGTATACGAAGGACGTGCAGCTAAGGTTTTGCTTAACAATAAAGAGTTAAAGAAGATTGAAGCTTATTATAAAAAATGTGAAGAAGAAGGCGCTAATGAGCACCAGATAGAGGAAAGTAAGAAGGCAACGACTAAGATTAATGCCATCTTAGGCGATCCCGACCGCTTGAAGATGGTGGCAGAGGATTTTATTGCTCATTATGAACAACGCCTAACAGAGGGTTCTACAGTACGTGGCAAGGCTATGTTTGTATGTAGTTCGCGTCCTATTGCTTTTGACCTGTACAATCAGATCATTGAACTCCGTCCTGAATGGGCTGAAAAGAAAGCTTGTGAAGATGGTGCAGAACTGTCTGAGAAGGAGAAGAAAGAAATACTCCCTATGGAGCGTGTTAAAATGATAATGACACGAGATAAAGACGATGTGAAAGCTCTATATGACCAACTGGGAAGTAAAGAGGACAGGAAAAAATTCGACATTCAATTCAAAAACGAAAAATCCAACTTTAAAATAGCCATTGTTGTTGATATGTGGCTCACAGGCTTTGATGTACCTTTCTTAGACACAATGTATATCGACAAACCAATACAACTTCACAACTTAATACAAACCATCTCTAGAGTAAACCGTAATTATCCGGGCAAGGAGAAAGGCTTAGTGGTGGACTACATTGGCATCAAGAGTGCCATGAACAAGGCACTTAAGAAATACTCTAGCGGAGAAAAGACCAATTTTGAAGATATAAAACAATCTATTGTTACGGTTAAGGATCAACTGGATTTATTGGGACGTTTGTTTCATAAGTTTGATACCGGTGATTATTTCTCTGGAGATTCGGTTAAGCAATTATCAAGTTTAAAACTAGCATCGGAGTATGTACAGCACACCAAAGATCTTGAAAATCGCTTTATGAACTTGATGAAGCGGTTAAAAGCAGCTTATGACATTTGCTGTGGCAGTGAAGAATTTTCGCAAGAAGAAAGAGATCTTATCCACTTCTATTTAGCTGTTCGCTCCATTATATTTAAACTTACCAAAGGCGATGCTCCTGACATTTCACAAATGAACGCCAAGGTAAGCGCAATGATCCGTGAAGCTATAGAAAGTGATGGTGTGGAAGAAATTTTAAAGATTGGAGATGACAAACAAGCGCAAATCGACATCTTTGATCCTGAATACCTAGAGAAGATCAATAAAATAAAACTGCCCAATACAAAAATCAAACTTTTACAAAAGCTATTGGCCAAAGCCATAGATGAATTTAAGAAGGTGAATAAGGCTAAGGGAGTGGACTTCTCAAAGAAGATGAAGGCACTGGTAGATAGTTACAATGAACGGAAAGCAGACGTCCTACAAAGTCAGGTACTGGAAGATTTTACTGATGAAATAATCAACCTCTATGACTTACTTCGTCAAGAAAAAGCAAGTTTTGAAGGTATGGGCATCGACTTCGAGGAAAAAGCCTTTTATGACATCCTAAAAATGATAGCTCATAAGTTTGAATTTGACTACCCAGATGATAAATGTATAGAGTTAGCTAAAGAAGTTAAGCTGGTAGTCGATGATAAAGCCAAATACGTAGATTGGAGCCATAGAGATGACATTAAAGCTGAACTCAAAATGGATCTCATCAAACTGCTAGCCAAATACGGCTACCCTCCAGTCACCAAAGACGAAGTCTCTAAAGAGATACTGGAACAGGCTGAGAATTTTAAGAAGTATAAGGTTTAAACTAAACAGGGACTATTGATATAACCAATAGTCCCTGTTTTAGTCCCTGCTTTTAATAACAGTCTGATTTTCAGTCTATATTGTGGAGCCGGAGGGATTCGAACCCTCGTCCAAACAAGCAGACCACGTGCTTTCTACATGCTTAGTTAAGATTTAATTTTCGAATATAGGCTGACTCAAAACCATCCACCTATACCTTATCTTCTAAATTTCGCCTTTAGGACGAAGCGGCCGCGGGCTATCCTAAAATTTTCCACACCGCAAAAACAGTCGCCTTTAGGAGGGGCTACTGAAGCGATGTCTTGTCCTACAGATCGTGTGCAGGATTAAGCCTTAAGTTACTAAACTTCGCTTAGGCAGCAAGAGCGTAATTATTTTCGCCAGTTAAAAAATTTGAAAGAAAGATTTACGAGTTTACCTTCATTACTCGGCATGCTTACAGGTAACCTTGTCTTGCTGTCAAAACCGGTCGGCCCCGTTACTCAATGAAAAATGCAACCAAAAACGAAAAATGATTTGTGAATCAAGTTTTGCATTGACACATATTTTTTGAGGGCTGCAAATGTAATAACAAAGCCTTAATTGCACAAATAGAAACACCAAAGAAACAACACCGTTCATTTTTCCCTTTTAATTTTTAATTCTTCATTTTTAATTCTTCATTTTTAATTTCTTATCCACCACCACTTCCTTCACACGTCCCACCTGTCCGTCTTCCAGGCGTACTTTTATACCGTGCGGATGCGAGCCCGACTTGGTCAGTATATCCTTTACAAAGCCTTCGGTGAGTACACCGCTGCGCTGATCCTGCTTGAGTACAATTTTCACCTCTGCCCCTATGCTAATATCTTTTCTGTTCTTTCCATTCATAATTTTTACAATCCGGGAATTCGTAATTCTTTCCCCTCCCCTTTTAATTTTTAATTTTTCATTCTAAATCATACTCCGGTTCCCCCACCTTCCCCACAAAGCAGATAGAACCCGTCAAATTTTCTTTAATGACATATACGAAAGGTTGACCCACATAAAAAGAAATAGGTTGCGGATCATCACCCACTGATGTTGTTTCAAAACCAATAATCGTAACAGCCGCCGCCTCGGTACCACTTTCCATCACATCTATAAAGGTTTTTTGAAGAACAAAAGAAATATAAGTCCGCATATCGCTGATACGGCTAAAATCAGCCAAACCAGCATCGAATGCAAGCCCTAAACCCATATTAATCAATTCATCATTAAGCTCATTTTTGTATTCCAACTTAAACTTTGGCATATCTACCGTTACCTCCTGATCGCTGTAGTTACCGAGCCACTCATTCCACTGTTCGCCATCCATTGCAGCAATTATATCTTCCGTCGTTTGCGTTCCTTTAGGTGACATAATGGCCATACTGTATTTGTCCTTTTCATAAGGTAAAACTACAGAAGAGAACAGCTCATTGCTTTGGTAAGGAACGGTTGCGGTCATAAGCATACGTTGAACGTTGATATTCTCATCCAATTCATTATAAAACGAACCGCTATAGGTCATTTCCTCATCAAAGGCATATTTCCAGTTGGCATTAAAATAGAGCGCATTGATCAGGTAAAGAACAGCGTCCGGTGATATTTCATTTAATATTGACGGTATCTTTTCGTGTGTTTTATCGCTCACCCAGCCATTGATATCGTCCAAAGTTTGCGGATTGGTGAAATCCTTATTGGCCACTTCGGCAAAATAGTTGCCCTGATTCAAGCTGATAAATTCACTTTTTACAGGGAATAGCTCATTGATCCACATTGAATTGGCAATCTCCATCACAGAACCATCCGTGGCAGAGGAGAGTTTGTTGATTAGATGCTTATTGAAAGTATTTACATCTTCGTCCAACTCGTTGTAATTCAACACCTGCTCAAAAGCCGTTTTTGTAGTGCCAGCTGCACCATTATAGGCCATCCCTAAGGCTAAAGACAAACTCACCGGAGATACCATAAAGTTAGCCTCCTCCTCTGCAGCATTAATTTCCTGTAAGAACTCAAAAGCAAAATCATTATTGGCTTGCACAAGTAGCTGAGCACTTTTACTGATCAGAAATTCATCTGTATTAGAGCTCTCATCTCCGGTATTATCGCAAGCTATCAACAGTATAGCGGCAAGAATTATTAAGTTGGTTTTCATTTTTTTTAAAGCGTTATTGTATACGATAAACTCGATTCTCTATTTCTTTTTGCAATATTAGGAATTTTCTAGCTGTTATAGAATAAATCCGTCCTGATTGGAATCAAATACCTATGTTATCCCCATCATTATTTCTTATGATTTCACTTTATTTTAGCATTAGTATGCTATCCCCACATTGCAAAAACTGTCGAATTGATTATTTTTGCACATAGACGCTAGCGATAGCAAAAGACCGCCCTCAATAGCCGGATTGTTTTTTAACAATAAGCTAAAACCCCATTGAGGCACTACGCTCATGTAGTACAGGAATGAAAAATGCTGCAAATGTGACCATCATCACTGTTTTGCGTTATTATAATCATTAAAGCTAAACAATTCTTGTAAGGACTTGTTATCATTAGAGTATAGGCAAACTCTTCCCTTCACCTGGTTTGCTGCATTCATTATCACAATCTATATTTAGATTTTATATAAAAACACAACTTAACGATAAGTAAAAAAATACGTTTTATGAGCAGATATAAAGAATATCTCCAAGAGATTGAAGAAAGAAAAGCGCAAGGCCTACATCCCAAACCCATAGATGATGAGGCATTAATGAGTGAGATCATAGCGCAGATAAAAGACATCAATAATGAATACAGAAAAGATTCTGTCCAATTCTTTATTTATAATGTACTCCCTGGAACTACCAGTGCAGCTGGTGTAAAAGCGGCTTTTTTGCAAGATATTATATTAGGAAAAACATTTGTAGAAGAAATACCCCCCTCTTTTGCCTTTGAGTTATTGTCTCATATGAAAGGCGGACCTTCCATAGCTGTGTTGCTCGATCTTGCATTAGGTGAGGATAGCGACATAGCACAAGACGCTGTAAAAGTGCTAAAGACACAAGTTTTCCTTTACGATGCTGACACTGATCGTTTGACGAGTGCCTACAAAGCTGGCAACACCATGGCTAAGGAGCTGTTGGAAAGTTATGCTAAAGCAGAATTTTTCACCAAACTTCCGGATGTAGCAGAAGAAATTGAAGTGGTGACTTTTATTGCAGGAGAAGGTGATATTTCCACCGACCTACTTTCGCCGGGTGCTGATGCGCACTCACGTTCGGACCGTGAACTGCACGGACAATGCATTTTTGAACATAACAAAGAACAACAGAAAGCCCTGGCTGATCTCAAAGCAGAGCACCCCGACAAACAGGTGATGCTAATAGCCGAAAAAGGAACGATGGGCGTAGGATCCTCGCGTATGTCGGGCGTCAACAATGTAGCCTTGTGGACCGGTAAACAAGCGAGTCCTTATGTGCCTTATATCAATATAGCCCCCATCATAGCGGGTACCAACGGTATCTCTCCTATCTTCCTGACCACCGTAGGCGTGACAGGCGGCATTGGTATCGACCTTAAAAACTGGGTTAAGAAAAAAGATGCTAAAGGTCAAGTGGTGGTAGATGATGCTGGTGAACCGGTATTGGAACAAGCCTATTCAGTAGCCACAGGCACTGTACTAACGATAAACACTAAAAAGAAGAAACTCTGTAAGGGTGATAAGGAATTAATGGACATATCAGCTTCACTGACCCCTCAGAAACTGGAATTTATCAAGGCCGGAGGCTCTTATGCTGTCGTTTTTGGTAAAAAACTGCAAAGCTTTACCGCTAAGACTCTGGGCATTGAAGCGCCGCTAGTATATGCGCCATCTAAAGAAATCTCTTTTGAAGGACAAGGTCTCACCGCTGTAGAAAAAATATTTAACAAAAATGCTCTGGGGGCTACTCCGGGCGTCACATTAAACGCCGGATCAGATGTGCGGGTAAAAGTCAACATTGTAGGGTCGCAGGATACGACCGGGCTGATGACCGCACAAGAGCTTGAATCAATGGCTGCTACCATAATAGCACCAACAGTAGACGGGGCCTACCAATCCGGATGCCATACAGCCTCTGTTTGGGATAAAAAAGCTCAGGCCAACATTCCCAAGCTGATGAAGTTTATGAACGATTTCGGTCTTATCACAGCACGTGATCCGCTAGGTGATTACCATGCTATGACGGATGTAATCCATAAAGTTCTGAACGATATCACTATTGATGATTGGGCCATCATTATAGGGGGCGATTCGCACACCCGTATGTCTAAAGGAGTGGCTTTCGGAGCTGACTCAGGTACCGTGGCATTGGCGCTGGCCACCGGCGAGGCTTCTATGCCTATTCCGGAATCGGTGAAAGTAACTTTCAAAGGACAAATGCGCAATTTTATGGACTTCCGCGATGTGGTTCATGCCACACAACAGCAAATGCTGAAGCAATTTGGTGGCGAAAACGTATTTCAAGGGCGTGTGATAGAAGTACATATTGGCACCTTGACAGCTGATCAGGCCTTTACTTTTACCGATTGGACCGCTGAAATGAAAGCTAAAGCATCCATATGTATTTCAGAAGATGCTACCTTAATAGAATCTCTGGAGATTGCCAAAAGCCGCATTCAGATAATGATAGATAAAGGGATGGATAATGATAAAAAAGTACTCCGTGGCCTTATCGAAAAAGCCGAAAAACGTATTGCTGAAATAAAGTCCGGCGAAAAACCAGCACTCACTCCTGATAACCATGCAAAATATTATGCCGAGGTAGAGATTGACCTGGATGTGATTGCTGAACCAATGATAGCTGACCCTGATGTCAACAATGATGATGTATCAAAACGCTATACGCACGATACCATCCGACCCCTATCCTATTATAAAGGTGAGAAAAAAGTAGACCTTGGCTTTGTGGGATCGTGTATGGTACACAAAGGCGATATGAAGATTTTGGCACAGATGCTAAAGAATGTAGAAAAACAGCAAGGTAAAGTTACCTTTAAAGCACCATTAGTGGTAGCTCCTCCTACTTACAACATTGTAGATGAACTAAAAGCTGAAGGAGACTGGGATGTATTACAAAAATATGCCGGTTTTGAATTTGATGACGAAAATCCTAAGAATACCGCCCGTACAAAGTACCAAAATATGCTTTACCTAGAACGCCCGGGCTGTAACCTATGCATGGGAAATCAGGAAAAGGCAGAGCCGGGCGATACCGTTTTAGCAACCTCTACCCGTCTGTTTCAAGGGCGTGTAGTCAAAGATTCGGATGAGAAAAAAGGTGAATCACTATTGTCTTCTACTCCGGTGGTTGTACTGTCATGCATCTTGGGGCGTTTCCCTACCATGAAAGAGTACGAAGCAGCTGTTGATGGTATTACCTTGACGCGTTTTATTCCGTCTAAACTGAAATAAGCCGGGGACACTTACTTGTGGCTTACTTTAAGAAACTGTATTTTAAAACCCCAAAGTCTATACCTCGTCTACAGACAAACAAGAATCAACAAAAGATTCATATTTAAACGAATAAAAGAAAAAAACTGAACCAACAAAAAAAGTAAAATATAAGATAGAATGTTCACCCTTCTATCCTTAAAATTTAAAAATCACTAACTATGAGCAAAATAACCATAAAAGACGGCATCCTTACAGTACCTGATCATCCTACGATTCCTTTCATACAAGGCGATGGCATAGGTGCTGATATTTGGGCACCGGCAAAAAAAGTATTTGATGCGGCCGTAGAAAAAGCCTATGGCGGTGCACGTAAAATAGTATTGCTGGAAGTATTGGCCGGCGAAAAAGCCTTTAACGAAACAGGCAAAAGTTTGCCTGAAGAAACTCTGGAGGCTTTTAAAGAATATCTGGTAGGCATCAAAGGTCCACTGATGACGCCTGTAGGTGGTGGCATCCGTTCTTTAAATGTGGCTTTGCGCCAACAATTGGATTTATACACCTGCCTGCGTCCGGTGCGTTTTTACAAAGGCACGCCCTCGCCGGTAAATGAACCGGAAAAAGTGGACATGCACATCTTCAGAGAGAATACAGAAGACATCTATGCTGGTATCGAGTTTATGGCCGGTACTGAAGAAGCGGACAAATTCCGTGCTTTCCTGAAAGATGAAATGGGGGTGACTAAAGTACGTTTCCCAGAATCTTCGTCCTTTGGTGTAAAACCGGTGAGTCAGGAAGGTTCTGAGCGTCTGATTCGGGCTTCTATAGAATATGCACTGAAGCATAACTTACCTTCCGTAACATTAGTACATAAAGGTAATATTATGAAATTTACCGAAGGGGGGTTCAAAAACTGGGGCTATGCTTTGGCAGAACGCGAATTTGGCGACAAAGTATTTACCATTGCACAATGGAACGAGCTTAAAGAAACGAATGGAAAAGAAGCGGCCGACAAAGCTAAAGAAGAAGCGCTAAAAGCCGGAAAACTCTTGGTCAAGGACTTTATTGCAGATGCTTTCTTACAAGATATTCTGCTGAATCCGCAAGATCACTCCGTGGTGGCTACGTTAAACCTGAACGGCGACTACATATCGGATGCCCTGGCCGCTATGGTTGGGGGCATCGGCATTGCACCGGGGGGTAACATCAACTACAACAGCGGCTATGCCATTTTTGAAGCCACTCATGGTACGGCCCCCGACATAGCAGGACAAGGTAAAGCCAATCCGGGTTCTATCATTCTATCAGGCACTTTGATGCTAGACTATATGGGCTGGACTGAAGCGGCCGATATGATACGCGAAGCGATGGAAAAGACCATTGTAAATAAAACGGTAACGGGTGATTTTGCCCGCTTTATGCCTGAGGCTAAACAGCTCAGCACTTCTGAGTTTGGCAACACACTAATTAGTAACCTTTAAAAACCTAGATACCATGAATGAATTTATTAAATGTCTGTCAAAATCCATCAGTGACGCCTGTCAAATAGATAAAGGATTATTCGATCAATACAATGTAAAACGTGGACTGCGCAATGCCGATGGGTCGGGCGTACTTGTAGGACTCACTAATGTAGGCGATGTACAAGGCTATATCCCGGAAAATGGTAAATTAATCCCGGTAGAAGGTAACCTGCGTTACCGTGGCTATTCGGTCAATCAATTAGTAGAAGGTTTTCAGACCAAAGGTTACCATGGTTTTGACGAAACCACCTTCCTACTACTTACGGGCAAACTGCCGACAAAAGAGCAATTGGAAAAATTCTCCTCGTATCTAGGGCAAAATCGTGACTTGGACGAGACCTTTACTAACATGATTCTTTCGCTGAAAGGAAAGGACATTATGAATATGCTTTCCCGTTCGGTACTGATACTTTACAACCTAGATAATACGGCTGAGGAATATACACACGAGAATCTGATGAATCAGTCGCTGATGCTTATTGCTAAACTCCCCACCATTGTGGCTTATTCTTATCACAGTATGCGCCATAAGTATTACCGCGACAATCTGGTGATACGTCATCCAAAACCGGAACTGACCACCTCTGAAAACTTGCTGTATATGCTTAAAGGTGACAATTACACCAAAATAGAAGCTGAAATTCTGGATCTGGCCATGATATTACACGCCGAGCACGGTGGTGGAAACAATTCTTCGTTTACGATGCGTTTGGTGTCGTCGGCTATGACTGATACCTACTCGGCTACTGCTGCTGCTATAGGATCGTTGAAGGGGCGTTTGCATGGTGGAGCCAACCTCAAAGTATTAGAAATGATGGAGAATTTTAAAGAAAACATCAAGGATTGGGAAGACGAAACAGAGGTGAAAGAATACTTAAAAAAGATACTTGATAAAAAAGCTTATGACCATTCTGGTAAAATCTACGGATTGGGCCATGCTATCTATACCCTTTCTGATCCGCGTGCTAAACTGCTAAAAGCTAAAGCTACAGAGTTGGCCAAGGAAAAAGGCCAAGAGAAACTATATAAATTCTATGAACTAGTAGAACGTTTAGCTCCTGTAGCATTTGAAGAACTAAAAGGCAGTAAAAAGACCATTTCGGCTAACGTGGATTTTTACTCAGGTTTTGTATACGAAGCTATTGGCGTGCCACGCGAACTGTTCACGCCTATCTTTGCCATTAGCCGTATGGCTGGTTGGGCAGCACACCGTTTGGAGGAAATGACTTTTAGTTCCAGACGTATTATCCGTCCGGCTTATAAAAATGTGGCGAATTGTGAATTGCACTATACGCCTATCGATGAGCGAAATAATCAGATGTAAAAGGTCCCTACTAAAACCAGAAAGAGGCTGTTTCGTGTTATTGAAACAGCCTCTTTTTTATCTTTTATATCAAGAAAACTTAATCCCTCGTCACCACACTGCCCCACCAATCGGCATTCGGTTGGTAATCCTCTTCGAGCATTTTAAGCCTCTGTTTTTCAAGTGCAGGCAGTTTCTTTGAACGAATATTTTCTAAGTGTGCAGCTTCCTTTTCGGCATCGTAAAGCGGATCAGGCTCCGGATAAATTGCATTCACACTTTCTAAATAATCAAACAGTTGCTTATGCAGATCTGCCACAAGTTCTGTTTTCTGCGCAGCTAAATCTGTGGTTTCGCTTATATCATTGCGGAGGTTATACAATTCTTCATGTCCATCTTCATAATAATGAATTAGTTTCCAATCGCCCAGACGAATAACAGAAGAAGGCTCTCCCCCTTGATTACCATAATGCGGATAGTGCCACACAAGTGGACGTTCAGCTATTTCGCCACCTTCCAGAAGGGGCTTAAGGCTCACACCATCGTTATGATGCTCAGGTTTTAGCTCCGCCCCTATCAAGTCTAAAATCGTAGGATAAAAATCAGGACCACTTACAGGCGTTGTACATTCTTTAGGGGTATTTTTCAACCACGGCACCTTAATAAAGTATGGTTCACGTATTCCCCCTTCGAACTGGTAACCTTTTCCGGCACGTAAAGGAGCATTACTGGTCGAAAAACCGTCGCCGGCACTCACACCACCATTATCTGCCGTAAAGACCACCATCGTATTTTCTGCCAATCCCATTTCGTCCAAAGCTTTAAGCACTACGCCTACCGCATCGTCCATCGTTTCTACCAGTCCGCCATACACCGGTTGATCCTGATGTAAACGCGTAGGCAAGTATTTTCCCATTTCAAAGCCTTTTTCCGCTACGCCATTATCGATCGCTTTTTCGCGGTATTTAGCCCATTTTTCTTGCGTAGATTGTACGGGGCCATGCACAGCATAAAAAGAAAGGTAAGCGAAAAACTTCTGGTCTTTATGGGCTTTCATAAAATCTACTGTTTCCTGCGCCAAGCGCATAGAGAGATTTTCACCATCAGGACCTTGTTTTAAGTTGGGGTTTATGTAAGGGGCAAAATATCCCCCTTTAGGGCTACCACTATCCCAGCCTCCTTTGTTAATATCAAAACCGTGATCTTCGGGCCAGGAACCTTTCTCACCAACGTGCCATTTACCGGCAAAGAAGGTGGTATAACCCTGCTCTTTCATCGCTTCGGGCAAGGTAACATATTCAGTATCTAATTTATGCACATATTCGGCCGGTAACAATTTGCTATAGCGTTTTTTACTACGCCAAGCTTCACCACTTTTAGCCCCAATCCAGTCGGTAATACCATGGCGGGCAGGAAATTTACCACTCATAATGCTGGCGCGCGACGGACTGCACACCTGACATGCGGCATAACCATCAGTAAATATAGTTCCTTCTTTGGCTATGCGGTCAATATTGGGCGTTTCGTAAAAACTATCGTTGCGCAAGCTCATATCGTTATAACCGTAATCATCGGCTAATATAAAAAGGACGTTTTTATGTTCTGGTTCGTGATTACAAGAGGATAAAAAAGGAATAAATGACAATGCTAAAAAGAGAGGTTTAATTTTCATTTTTTTTGTGATTAGGGGTTTGCTTTGCAAAGTAAATAAATCAGCAGCATATTCTATCTTAAAATGAGTTAAAAAAATAGTAATTATACACCATTTTTTGCTCTATCAAAATAATACATCATTTATGGTGCTGTAAATCGGCATTTTTATAGTTTTGTGTCATCTTCATTCATACCATTTTTTTATGATTCACATTTCAGATCTCCAAATCCGTTTTAAAGACGAAACCGTTTTTAAGAATTTTGATCTTCAAATAAAACCGGGTGAAAACATCGCTATTTCAGGCGAATCCGGTAAAGGAAAATCAACCCTACTCCATCTTTTAGCTGGTTTCATTCCTGACTTTTCTGGCAATGTAATGATTAATACCTTGGAATTGTGCCCTGAAAACATACAGGAGATAAGACGACAAGTAGCTTGGCTACCTCAAGAAACTTTTCTAAAAATGCCAACGGTAAAAGAGCTCTTCTTTGCGCCTTTTTATTTCACCCACAACAAGAAACAAAAACCTAACAGCAAACAATATAAAGAGCTATTCAATAGATTTAATCTACCCAAAGATATCCTGAATAAAAAGAGCAAAGAAATATCAGGTGGTCAAAAACAACGCCTGCTTCTTGCCGCTTGCCTATTATTAGACAAACCCATTCTACTGCTCGATGAGCCAACTTCGGCATTGGATCAAAAAATCAAACAAACCATCACAGATTACGTCTTAGAGCATAAAAACATGACCATATTATCTGCCACACACGATGCGTATTGGATAAATCAATCAGACAGAATAATACACTTATAATGAACGCAGTATTAGACATACAGTATTTCAGACTCTTTGCCGGAATGGCCTTGATGCTGATTCCTTTATTTATACTTTGGTATTACAAAACCGGGCTGGTCAAAGCCACAATAATAGCCGTATTAAGAATGGTAGCGCAGCTACTACTGGTAGGATTATATCTGGAATACATTTTTAAGCTCAATAGCCTCTGGATAAATATTGGCTGGGTACTGGCTATGGCACTTATCGGCGCTTACACCATAGTACAACGAAGCGGACTTAATTACAAAATTCTACTGATTCCCGTACTGCTCTCTGGTCTTATTAGTATTACTCTGACGGACGCCTATTTTTTAGGTTTTGTCATCAAACTACATAATATATTTGATGCCCGTTACTTTATTCCCATCACCGGTATGATGATGGGAAACACTATAAAGAATGTCGTCATAGCTCTGGATGCCTACTATAATCGTCTGGATGAAGAACAGAATCTTTACCGCTGGCATCTGGCCAATGGCGCCACACAGCAGGAAGCTTTGCAACCCTTTATGCGCGATGCCCTTAAGCGGGCATTTAACCCAATGATAGCCAACACGGCCATTATGGGACTTATTTCACTCCCGGGTGTAATGACAGGGCAAATACTGGGCGGTAGCGACCCTAATATAGCGGTAAAATATCAAATCATGCTCTTAATCACCATTTTTACCTCAGCCATTCTAAATGTTGTGCTTACCATCCTTTTTACCAATCGTGTCGCCTTTGATAAATACCACAACATTAAGAAGAATATCTTTAGAAACAACACCAAGAAGAACTAAAAAACGATTCTATTATCCCCTTTTTAAGGGATTGATAATTTTTCAAAATGAATTAATTTTGTAGAATTCAGAACAGTTCCTTAAATTACAAAACTATCAAGAATAAAAAAATGTACAAGGCACACCAAACATACGTCAAACCTGAAACTGAAATCATCGATATTATTACCGAAAACTACAGCATACTACTGATGTTGGAACATTTTGGTATAAACTTCTCAGTTGGCAATAAAACGGCTCAGGAAATATGCTTAGAATACGGTATAGCCCCGGAAGCATTCTTAATAATAGCCAATTTGTACAACGGCTTTTATCCCCCAAAAGACTTATCCCTCTCGTCCGAAAGCCTGATAAGCATCATTGATTTCCTAAAAAATAGTCACCTTTTTTTTCAAGAAGATAAATATCCGGAACTGATAGGCTACATACGTCTGCTAAAAGCAAGCAATGACAATAAGACCATTGATATGATGGAGCAGTTTTTTAATGACTATATCGACGAAGTCAATGAACATTTCAACTACGAAAACAATACAGCATTCCCTTTCTTTGTCGACCTTCTTAATCCGAAAAGCAAATCTAAAGAAAGCCAATTTTCGGTCAAAGAATACCGCGACCACCATTCCGACATCGAAACCAAATTAGAAGACTTGAGAAATCTGTTGCTTAAGCATATCCATTTGGAAAATTTGCCTAATATTCAACGTAAATTCATTCGTGGCCTCTTTGGTTTAGAAGCCGATCTCAGAAAACACTCCATTATTGAAGAAATGATTTTAGTACCGTCTATTGAAAAATTTGAACGCTTGAAAAATGCATAAACGCAGAAAAAATATTGCCATCATAGAACCTTCCGATATTATTTACGAAGGGCTCTTTAATCTTATCATAAAAAACATTCAGAACTCCAATATTCACCGTATTGATGGCATCAATGACTTACAGGATTCTGAATACGAATTCTCTCTTGTTATAATTAACCCTAAATGTGTAGAAAACCGCTTAAAAGAGTTTATTAAACTCAAAAAATATCATCACAACGCTCTATGGATAGGCTTAGTTTATAGTTATATTGAGGATGATGTCTTACAAAAATTCAATCAAATCTTTAAAATCACAGAACCCATTGATAATTTGCTCAACATCATCAACTCCAATATCGACTATGACGATAAAAAGCAAAACAAAGAGCTTTCGGATCGCGAAATCGACGTCCTTAAGTTGCTAACTCAAGGCCTTTCGAATAAAGAAATAGCAGATAAATTATTCATTAGCACACACACCGTTATCAGCCACCGAAAAAACATTGTGGAGAAAACCGGTATCAAGAGCTTACCAGGCCTCACCATTTATGCTATATCCAAAAATATCACCTCTATCAACCAGTCTTTCAATTAATTGAAAACAACAGCCCCTCATAAGAACTAAAAATCCTCCTTTTTTTTACCACAATTAAGGGATTTCACATTCCCCATAAAATGCCGTGCTTTGCAAAGTCATTTGTAAAAAGCGATAGTGCAAGGGCGGCCTAAGGGTTTTGTTTGATAATATTACTTTTCTTTATTTAAAAACCCATTTTGCCAAGTGTATTATTTTGAACAAAAAAATCAGCGAAATCTTCGTCGGCATTCCGGATCACTTTATAAATCCAGGCGCTGATGTAATACTGATAATCCATAGGCAACATGCGCTGACGGCCCCTGCGCTTAAAGGTGACTTTAATTCTCATAATAGTGCGGTTTTTATAATTATTACAATAATTTTCAATGTTTTGCCTCACAATTTATCAAATAATTAATCAGAAATCCAAATAAAGCACCTCATTAATCCTCAGAAAGTTATTAACAGAAGCCGTTGATAAGTTGCTCATAAGGCTGCGTAGCCCCTTAGGAATGCAGGTTGGTGCAAGGTACTTATTATCATCCATGTCAGGCTCGGAAAGCCTAACGGAAGATAAGATAGAAAAGCATAACAAAAGCCACCAATACGTCCCAGACCTTTAAGACACCATATTTTTTTAGCACGTATAAAGAGCTTAAAAAAAAGAGAACGAAAAACAATAAATGTGAGGAGGTTCGATGATAATAGAAAACTAATATACAGCTTGGCACTCAAAGCTTAGCCGTATGATTATGCGCCATTAAACAATTTAGATGGTAGGGATTTTCCCTGCAACACCACTCAACACATTGTGATTTACAATAAATAAGTTGCATCTTTGTAATTTATTAAAAACTATTAGTGGTGTGCACTGTAAACTGACCAGTCGCACATCTTTTGAATAGCACATAGCGGGTGCCATTCATATCTTGAGCTTTGGTGTCTTCATCAGCTTTAGTTCGGACAGACAAGCAAACTCTAAAAGTTCTCTATATCTATTATTTATAAAATCATAAATAAGTCGACCATTAAAATATATTCTTGCAAAAAGAAAAGCTGTCGGCACAAGGGGAGCAGACTAAAAGATAATAATTCTGTACAATTACAAAGAGTCATATTTAAGTTGTGCTACAACTCCCTCGCTTACTCTTTTCTTCTTCAACGGGAGCTCACACACGGCGAGGCAAACTCCCCATCACTCACTGAGCACATTAGACACCTTCATCAAGCTCAGTGACCCAAGGCTCAATGCCTACTTGTAGAAGACACTAGACAAAAAGACGCAACCACATCAATATCAAACAAATAAAATTGCATCAATAAATATTATAGATTTATAACTAAAACAATAAACGATGTCACAAGCCACAAACATAAAGCTCGCCGTACTCATAGACGGGGACAATATACCATCCGCATATGTAGAAGAGATGATGGAAGAAATAACCAAATATGGTAATCCAACGATAAAAAGAATTTATGGTGATTGGACAAAACCCAACCTTTCGAAATGGAAAAATATGCTTCTGGAACATGCCATTACTCCTATTCAACAATATGCATATACAACAGGTAAAAATGCAACAGACTCAGCAATGATTATTGACGCGATGGATATTTTATATTCAAAAAAAGTTGATGGATTTTGCATTGTATCAAGTGATAGCGATTTCACCAGACTAGCGACAAGATTAAGAGAGGCAGGTATGCAAGTCATAGGGATTGGTGAAAAGAAGACACCAAATCCTTTCATAGTGGCATGCGACAAGTTTATATATATTGAGATTCTCAAAAGAAAATCGAAAGAGAAAGAAACAGAGGACGAAAAGGATACTGAGAAAGAATCATTTGAAAAAATCACCAACAAAGAATTAAAGCTTATTGCAGACTCAATCCATGACTTGTCAGATGATGATGGTTGGGCTTTTCTAGGTGATGTCGGTGGATTAATCCAAAAGAAACGCCCCAATTTTGACCCTCGAAACTATGGTTTTCAGAAGTTAACACCATTGATAAAATCAACCGGGAAATTTGACATTGAGCAGCGAGATAATCATAAAGTAAAATATAAATTGATTTATGTCAGAATAAAGAAAAAAGGACAACAATTACCCTCCTAAGAGGACTTGCTCACCTCGGTCGGCGCTCAGCATAGGTGCCCGTTATGACTTAGTGAAATTTATGCCATCAAACAAAGAGACACGGCACCTTATGCTTTCATATTCGGGTAAATTAAATAGTTTGCCAAGGCAAAAAGGACAGAAATAGATGCAATAAAACTCCTAAATATCAATTCAGTGAGACGCTTAACCTCATTCTCCCTATAAATAATCTATAGCAGTGGCTCCCTTAGGCTGTATCTTTAAACCAAAGCATAAAAATCCGTAACAGCCTTGCCTACCATCAATAAATAGGATTTCCACGGCCTCTTCAATTGATACCATAAAAAGAATAGAAATAGCGGATTTTTTCCTTTTATTATCTACCTTTGGCCGGAATTATACTCGTACGGAGTTCATTTATTTCAACGATGTGTAAGGTATGACTACACTTTGTTAAACTTTCAATACTTCGACAAGTTGTCGAACGTGCTCAACAAGCTATTCCCCCCCCAATTAGCTTCACTGAACGTTGTTTCTAATAGCAAACTGATATTAAACAGCATATAGTGAACATAGGGGTTTATTGAACAACTAACAACCAGCAAATAAGAAAATCACTAACGGACTCAATTAATATAAGTGTTTTTCAACACAAAAGATTAAATAAGCTCTTATGCAAGAAGATATTCAATTAAATCCTCGAAAATTTGTATGCCCGGAATATGTTTATGGTGTTGACTCCAGACTCATGGCTGCAACTTATTGTGCTAAGTTAGGAGGAAGAAAAATTTTTGTCGTAACTGATGCAGTTATTAAAGAATCACGTTGGTTTAAAGAATTGGAAAATGACCTGCACACCCACTCACTTGATTATCATGTTTTTTCTTCCGTATCACCCAACCCCCGTGATTACGAAGTAATGCAAGGTAAAAATGAATATGAAGAAAATAAATGCAACCTTATTCTTGCTCTTGGTGGAGGTAGTGTGATGGATTGTGCCAAAGGTATTGGAATAGTATGCACAAATCAAAAGGATATACACCGTTACGAAGGTGTAGACATGATAAAAAAACCAATGCCTCCATTAATATGTATTCCCACTACTGGAGGCACTTCTGCTGATGTCTCTCAGTTTGCCATAATCAATAATACCTCAGAAAAATATAAATTTGCAATAATAAGCAAAGCTGTAGTTCCTGACATCGCCCTTATCGACCCCTTCATTCTAACAAGTATGGATGCATTTCTTTCGGCTTGTACAGGTATGGATGCACTATCACATTCTTTCGAAGCTTATGCCTCCAATGCCAACTCTGCATTTACTGATTTATACGCGCTAGAATCTATAAAACTAATCTTTGGGAACCTTCAGAAGTCCATAGAGCAACCTTTTAATATTCATGCTAGAGGTCAAATAATGCTTGCAAGTTTAT
The DNA here is from genome assembly GCA_002408065.1 of Bacteroidales bacterium UBA5342. Taxonomy (GTDB): domain Bacteria; phylum Bacteroidota; class Bacteroidia; order Bacteroidales; family UBA5342; genus UBA5342. The sequence continues at coordinate 5,610 of DHQI01000062.1, read as the reverse complement.
ACGCAGGTTTAGCTTTTTCCAATGCAAGCTTAGGTTGTGTTCATTCTCTTGCCCATAGCTTGGGAGGATTTTTAGATTTGCCACATGGTGAATGCAATGCCATTCTATTACCTCATGTGGTTGGTTACAACTTTGACGCAGCAAAAGAACGATATTTAAAAATTGCTCAGGCAACAAATATGCCCATAGCCGATAGCAATCCCAGTAAAATCAAAACAAACTTTGTCGAGTATCTTATAAGATTTAAAGAAAGTGTAGGTATAAATACAACCTTAAACGATTTAGGAGTAAGCACAGACATCACAGCCACTCTTGCAGCAAAAGCCATCCAGGATCCTTGTAATGCCACCAATCCCAGATCACCGGAAATAAAAGACCTTCAAACAATATACAACGAATCAATGTAAAGCAACTATTATGGCACATGATTGGAATAAGGATAGAGATAAAATTATCGGTTTAGGCGAACATTCATTACACAAAAGCTATTATCCCGAGCTACAAGAGAAAATTGATAAGCTTGAATCATCTCAACGTAATTTTTCAACATTGATCAATAGTATTAGCGATGCAATACTTATTCACGATGAAAATGGCAGCATCCTATCGTTAAACAAACGAGCAAAAAAGATCTTTAATATTGTAGAGCCGGATTTAAACGCCGTTACCATCTTTGATATTACTTCTCCCAAGCAGAATACTGACAACTTTAAAGCCATTTGGAGTGATATTTTAAATCACAACACAGCGGTTTTTGAATGGATTGGTTTACAACAAAAAACAAATACAGAAATACCATTACAGATGTCATTGAGCCCTACAACATGGGATAATAAACACGTAATAGCAGCTGTCATCAGAGATTTTACTGAACGTAAAGAATTTGAGCAAAAACTAATTCTGGCAAAAGATAAAGCGGAAGAAGCGAGTAGGTTAAAAACAGAATTTCTTCATAATGTTTCACACGAGGTGCGCACTCCTGTGAATGGAATAATGGGCTTTTCGGAGCTTCTTGGAAAAGAAAATCTTTCACAAGAAAAACGGTTAAAATATATTGATATAGTCAATCAAAGTTGTCATCAACTTCTACATATAATTGATGATATATTGGAAATTTCCCGTCTGGAAACCAAACAGACTCAAGTCAATATTGAAACGTTTGATTTAAATGCTCTATTAAAAGAAATATATTCAATATTTGAGCTTCAAAGAAAAAAAAATCAAATAAGCTTTTCGTTACATTTGAATTCTAAGAACGAAAACTTGTTTATATCAACTGATAAAACAAAATTAAGTAGCATTATAAACAACCTAGTAGGTAATGCCTTTAAATTCACCAATTCAGGATTTATAGAATTAGGCTATAACATATTAGATGATCAACTCGAATTATACATTTCTGATTCTGGTGTAGGCATAGCAAAAGATAGAATAAAATCGATATTCGGACGTTTCGAACAAGAAGAAAAGGAAATCTCTTTAAAAGCAGGAGGGCTAGGTTTGGGATTATCCATTTCTCTGGCTAACGCAAAACTATTAAACGGAGACCTTAGCGTCACATCAGAAAAAGGAGTGGGCTCCACATTTTACCTAAGATTGCCCTTCACTCAAAACCAAAAGGAAAATGATAATATGCCGATTCCGCAAGACATCAAAGAGAAGGCATTAAAGACCATATTAATAGCTGAAGATGAAGAAATCAACTTTCTATACATCGAAGCACTCTTATCTGATACTTCAAAGTTTGAAATATGGCATGCCAAGAATGGGCAGCTTGCCATAGAACTGTTTAAAGAAAAACCAAACATAGATTTAGTATTGATGGATTTAAAAATGCCTGTCGTTAATGGTTTTGAGGCAACATCAAAGATAAAAGAGATTAATAAAGAGGTCCCAATCATTGCTTTATCAGCATATTCGACAGAAGAGGATAAGAAAAAATCATTCAAAAGCGGATGTGACGATTTTTTGTCTAAGCCTTTTGAGAAGGAAGAATTCTACGAAATACTCAACAAACACCTATCTGAGCATACATCAAAAAACGACCATGAAATGAACGGAGCTTAATCCTAAACTCACGGTTTGTCTTTCAATTAAGCTTGTCTAAAAAAGATACTAAGTGCTTAGATTCACGAAAAATCAAAACCTTATATCAATCTCAACTACTAAAATTTACAACAAAGAAGAAATAAAAGGGCATGGGGGAAATTTTTCAGATCACAAAAACAATGATTGACTTATCAACTGATGGCATTTTTATAATGCGCAACGAAATAGTTAGATACGCAAACCCAATACTAATAAAAGACTTAGGCTATAAGTTATCAGAGATAATTGGCACTAAAATCACCAATTTTATTTCTTTGCAAGAGTTATATATAGAACATCCACTAATGGCTCAAAAAAGTAGAGTGGATAGTCCCCCCATAACATATGAAACTTGTGCAAAACTCAAAAATGGGAAATTTATTGATGTAGAAATCTCAATGGTTAATGTAATATTTGAACAGGAACAAGCTGTTCAAGTCGTTTTACGAGATATTACGAAGCGTAAGATAGCAGAGAGAAAGTATCGGAATATCATAGATTTTGCTCCTATAGGTTTTTATCAGTCAGCAAGAAATGGCGATTTTCTTATAACCAATAATGAAATGGCCAATATTCTGGGTTTTGAAAACAAGGAAGAATTAGTTTCAAGAAATATCTCTGAGTTTTATTATTCTAAAGAAGAAAGAGAAAAACTCATAAAAAAATACGATACCACCACAAAATCAGAAGTTAAAAACGTAGAAATAAAATTCAGAAGAAAGGATGGAAATCCTATCTGGGTTTTAATGACGGCAAAGGCTATTAAAGACAAAGACCTAAATACCATTAGTTATGATGGATTTATTATTAATATTTCTGATCGTAAAAGAAAAGAAAACGTACAATCCTTAGCCCTTAGTCTCTCAAAAATCTCGTTTAACAACATTAGCTTAAAAGAGTACCTCGAGTTGATTCACAACAAGTTGAAAGAGATCATGCAAGCCAACAATTTTTATGTTGCTCTGTATGATAAAACAACAAGCAAATATACCTTTCCGTATTGCGTTGATCCCTTTGATGAGGATGATTATGATTCACCGGTGTTTTTAGATAAGTCTTTAACCAATATTGTTAGGGAGGAAAAACAAGGCCGCCTTGTAGATAAAAAGGCGATGTGTGAATTAATTAAAAAAAACAAAATAAAAGCATATGGTAAAATTTCGGCTGTTTGGTTAGGTGTACCTTTAATTGATTCATCCAACAATGATGCCATAGGTGTACTGGCGCTTCAGGATTATAATAATGAAAAAGCCTATGATAAAGATGACTTTGAGACTCTGGAGATTATTGCAGCTAATTTGGGGTTTTTCATTGAAAGAGTAATAAGTCAAGAAAAACTACAAATAGCAAAAGCTAAGGCAGAAGAAAGTGAGAAAAGGTACAAATCACTTTTTTACGACAATCAATCGGTAATGCTTCTTATTGACCCAATCACAGGAAAGATAGTTGATGCCAATAAATCGGCTTGTCATTATTATGGCTATTCTTATCATCAACTAACATCACTTAAAATTCAAGAGATCAACACTCTTTCAAAAAAAGAAGTTAAGGAAGAAATGCAAAAAGCCCTAAATGAGGTAAGGGCAAATTTTAATTTTAAACATCAACTGGCTAATGGGGAAATAAAGGATGTTGAAGTTTATAGTGGCAGTGTGAATATCTCAGGAAAAGATTTATTGTATTCTATTGTTCATGATGTTACAGAACGTAAAATAGCTGAGGAAAAAGTCGTCGTACTTAAGACTTCAATTGAGCAAAGTCCCATAAGTGTTATCATCACAAATCTAAAAGGAATCATTGAATATGTCAATCCCTATTATTCAGAGGTTACAGGCTATAAAAGAGATGAGCTTGTGGGGAAAAATCCGAACATTCTGAAATCTGGTATACATAACAAAGTTTTTTACAAAAAACTATGGGATACTATCTTAGCCGGTAATAAATGGCAAGGTGAGATGCGTAATAAAAAGAAAGATGGAACACTCTTTTGGGAGCGGGCTATTATTTCACCTATTAAGAATGATGCTGGAAAAACAACCCATTTTGTTGGTATCAAAGAGGATATCACTGAAAGAAAGAAGATGATTGAAGAGCTTATTTCGTCGAAAAGAAAAGCGCAAGAAAGCGACCGTTTAAAGTCAGCATTTCTAGCCAATATGAGCCACGAAATAAGAACCCCTATGAATGGAATTCTTGGATTTTCAAACCTCCTTTTACAACCCAAATTAAGTGATGAGAAAAAAGATGCATATATTAATATTATACATCAAAGTGGAGAACGCATGTTGAATACTGTAAATGATATTATTGAAATTTCAAAAATTGAATCGGGAATTGTTGACGTTAAAAATTCAAGCTTCAATTTATCATTGAGTATAAGTAATATTATGAACTTTTTTCAACCCGAAGCTCAGAAAAAAGGATTGACCCTAAGTATGGAAAGTAAAATTCAAGAATACAATCTTTTCATAAAAACAGACAAAAATAAATTTGAATCTATTTTTACAAACCTGATTAAAAATGCCATAAAATATACTGATCAAGGAAAAATATCAGTTAGAAACTGTGTCAAAGGTGGGCTTATTGAATTCTGTATAGAAGACACTGGAATAGGAATTCCTGCAGACAGGATAGATGCTGTTTTTAATCGTTTTGAGCAGGCAGACATTGAAGACACAAGAGCTTTTCAAGGTTCTGGTTTGGGGCTTTCCATTGCAAAATCTTATGTCGAAATGCTTGGTGGTAGCATTTGGGTCGAATCTATTGAAGGTAAAGGCTCACACTTCTATTTTACCATGCCACTTTCACCTTTAACGGAAGTCCCCCCTACTCCTATTGAAATAGATAACATAGAGAATGAAACGAGTTTTAATAGAAAATATAAAATCCTGATTGTTGAAGATGATGCGCCTTCTCTGGTGTATTTAGAAGCTATTTTAAATGGCATTGCTCAAGAGATTGTTACAGCAAAAACAGGAGAACAAGCTATTGAAAAATGCAGAAGTAATTCCGATTTTGATATCATTTTGATGGATATAAAATTGCCAGGTATTAATGGTTTTGAAAGTACAAAGAGAATAAGAGATATTAACAAAGATGTAATCATTATTGCACAAACGGCTTATGCTTTGTCAGGGGACAGAGAAAAAGCCATAGCATCTGGTTGTAACGACTATATTACAAAACCTGTTAAAAAAGATATACTTTGGGAGAAAATTCAAAAATGCCTTCAACAATGAGTGTAAATTATGGACCAAGAGCGAAGACAACATAAGAACTAATCATAGTTGACTTTAATAATACTGTACAATTTCAATTCTAACTATCTCAATGAATTCATATTAGAAGCTGTAAATAGTAAATAAAAATATAACACTCGTCGAATGCCTCACTCCTGTGACACACTTCTCTATACGAACCTAATAGAAAACACACTCCCGCAACAGATCTACGTTTCCTGAATTGTCACTTAACTTTAAATCTCTGGGAAGCACACCCACCATCACCACACACGGCTCTCGC
>DHQI01000039.1:5006-32835 GCA_002408065.1 Bacteroidales bacterium UBA5342 | reverse complement strand
CCTAAGGGATGTACATCGGGATTGCCTTGATAAAGGACAAAATCTCTAAAATTATTTAACGCTCATCTTAAAATAAAATTGGTATTAATTCCACTCTTCGAAGCGAAGGTCTAATTCAGGGTCTTGTCGAAGAATCAATTGCTCTTCTATTTTGTACTTAATACCAAACCATTGTACAAGAGCATCAAGCGTAAAAGTAGTTTCCTCTGATGAATAGCTAACCGTAGCACTCTCTACCGTAACATCATCTGTAGTAGGCGTCACAGTGCCATCATCATTAATCGTTAAGGTCCACCCTCCGCTGAGGCTACCACCTATGCGTTCTGTTTTTACACTATTCTCACTTAAGGTCTCCAAGTAAATAACATCATTGGCGTTTAGCTCATCAAGATCGTAAGTTAAGGTATCAGCATAGCTGCCATCAGCAGCTAACTCATATTGTACACCTTTAGAGTAGTAGTTGCCAGAATATGGACTAATATATTTAAGCACCAAGATGGTGATATCCATATTGCTACCATCCGCTGAAGATACTGCAGTCGTTTCATCCATATCGTAACCCATAATAGAGTCCACCGAAGTAGCTACAATGCGCAAAGGCAAGGCATAAGTCGCGGTCAGTGCCAAAGGATCAGCAAAGAAAGCATCAGTCAGCTGCACCTCCACGGTACGCATAAAAGTCTTCGCTATATTGAAACGACTCTCATCACCTAAGATGTAGTGTGATGCCGGCAACAAGGTTAGACCACTAGCCTCCGGCAAACTATCTAACAACACACTATCGATAGTAAAATCGACCCAGTGGCTACCGTCATCTGCACGCAGGCCTCCAATAGTAACACCAACTTCAAAATTCTTATCACCTCTTGCTACTACAGTACGCAATGGTTGTTGCGAAGCAAAGTAGGTTCCAGAGAAGTCATAATCCTCAATATATTCTTCGTAAGCACACGATGCCAAAAAGAATAATGATATGACACTAATTATAATTTTAAACGATTTCATAATCTTATGATATATAAATTTTAAACATGAGATGGATTACCATCCTTTATTATTTTTTAAATTAGGCGACTTCATCAACTCACCGTAAGGCAGTGGTGTATAATAATATTTCGCATCATTAAAAGGCCTTTCTTCTACCTCGATAGCATCTGATCCGTCGGCCATAGTACCAGTATATACCAATGTACCACCTGCTTGCTGCTGAATAGTAATACCTTTCACTGTTTGGCTAATCTCATCAAGCGGCAACAACCAACGGCGCATATCAAAATAACGGTGATTTTCGAAAGCAAACTCCAGACGGCGCTCATTCTGATACAAAGCTCTGAAAGCATCAGCATTATCTTTCACCTCATCCAAGTAGTTGTCAAAGAACAAGGCCATATTAGCACCACGTATAGATCTTAAAATAGAGTAAGCATCCTGATCACACCCCGGCGCAACAGTTGAACTATTACCAGCTGCTTCGAAAGACGCCTCGGCATAGTTGTGATACAACTCTGCTACACGTAATAAAGGATTGACATGGTGGTCGTTCTGTTTTGATCCTACCATTAGCATATCAGCCTTACTCGACTGCCATTTACGCAAGTAATAACCTGTGCGGGTAGAACGAAAACTATAGCCCGGAGCATCAAGTCCTGGTCGCCCGAGTGAATCGGTATAGATTTGTAATGTACGACCACCGGTTTCTACAGCGTCTTCGGTAGTATATACATTGAGTTTGAGACGTGGATCGCGATTCGCATAAGGATTCTGAGGATCATAAACCGATTGTGAATGCCATATAGGATAGCCATCTTTGTCAGAAAAAGCATTGACCAGGTTTTGAGAAGGGTTGGTACGGGCTTGTCCTAAGAAGGAAGAAGGTCTGTTGCGAGTCTCCAAAGAATTGTTGTTATGGTACTTTCTGAAAATGAAATAAAGCTTCACCTCAGCATCAGAGTCAAGACCTGCTCCGGCCATTTGAGTAGCGGATAGTTTCCTGTAACTATAGCCCCCCTCTTTAATAGCCTCATAACTGTAAAGAGCAGCACGTTCCCATTTACTCTTAAGGTCGGCATCAGTAATGCTGACAGGTTGGTAAGCAGCACTAGCCGCATAAACAGCTACCCTACTTTTCACCGCACGAGCAGCATTAGAGGTAGCACGTCCTATCTGGTTTTTACCGGTTACGATATCTGTACCCGTATAGTGATCTGGCAAATACTTAATGGCTGTATCGCAGTCAGCAAAAATCTGCAGGGCACAATCTTCATAAGTATCACGTACAAGATTAGCCGTAGCATCTTCATCATCTACATCTAGGGATTCCAAAACAATAGGATATCCCAGAGCATTACCATCACCATCTAATCCACCATAGACACGTAATAATTCCATTCCCCACCAGGCACGTAAGAAATGTGCTTCGCCATACAGGCGGTCTTTTATTCTCTGGTTCAAGATAGAATCGTTCTCTGCTTGCTCCTCTTCAGTATCACCTATTCCTGAGTTAATATAATAGTCAATGTTATCAGCAAAACCATTCTCCAGGAAGAGATTAATTTTACTAAACTGAGTATAAGCAGTAGACCAATTGTTAATAGGGTTAGTATTGGAGCTAATACCAGCGGCACCAAGTTTTGCCATATCAGAAGCCGTAGCAATGGTCAATGCATTATCTGTAGCGGCATCCAAAAAGTCAGACCCATAGGAATCCACTTGTCCGGGAATCTGAGCATAGGCCTCTAGCAGTATCCCTTCTGATTTAGAAGGTAACTCCCAGGTAAATTCATCACCATATTGATTTACCAGTTTTGTGTCGAGCATATCCTCACACGAAGAGAATACAAGAGTACTCAACAATAGAGGTATGATATATTTTTTTAGTTTCATAATTGTAAATCTTTCAAATTTTTAATTAAAATGAGAAGGAAACACCTCCGGTGATCGTTCTAAATACGGGGTAGTTTGTCACCCCTGAGTTAGGCATTTCAGGATCTAAGTCTTTAATATTAGATAGTGTTAATGCATTATTACATCTCGCGTAAAGTTTAACACTCTTGGCTATGCTCTGAGGTATTATCGTGTAGCTAAGCTCTATGTTCTTAAGGCGGAAAAAGCTTGCATTAGCCATCCAAAAGTCTGAATCTACAATATTGTTATTAGGTGTATCAGTAGTCAGTCTGGGCTGTGTACCCAAGGGGTTGTTTGTAACATGATAACGGTCATTGGCCAATACCGAATATTTGTTCTGACCATAATTTTGATAATACGTATTCGTTAGCATTTTGTCAAAACCAAATTGTCCTGTTCCCAAGATGTACAGTCCCCAACCTTTATATTTCAGGTCAATATTCAGTCCCATATTAACACGTGGGAAAGTATTACCAATTTCTTCTCTATCTAAATCGTTGATATAGCCATCACCGTTAAGATCTTCATAGGCAATGTCGCCCTCCTGATAAGCTCCTAAAGTTTGTACAGGAGCTCCAGCTAAGGCTACATCCTTACCAAAAAGGCCAAGCGAACGGTAGCCCATTATCACATCTGAAGACAAGCCTTCGGTATTGCGATAATCATCGGCAAAAAGGACTTCATTCTTTTCTACCACTTTGTTTTTAGAATAAACGACATTGACACCAACATTATAGCTGAAATCACCCATTGTTTCGCGCCAATCTACCATTGCTTCTACACCATTCAGCGCTACTTCTCCAAAATTCTCATAAGGTAAGAGACCACCATAAGCAGCCGAATACTCAGAGGTCACTTTTTGAATAATGTCTTTACGGTACATATTGAAATAGTTCAACTCAAAAGCCAGTCGCTTATCGAAAGTTAAACCCTCTACCCCCACATTAATTTCACGTGAAGACTCCCATTTCAAATCAGGATTACCCACCATATCTATGCTTGTACGAATAGGGCTATTGCCGTCATTTGTTTCCCCCAATGAAAGAGTACCATTGTTTGAATACCTGTTTTCATAGGTAAAATAAGGAGACTGCGCATCGTACCCTAATACACCATAGGAAGCTTTCAATTTAAGAAAATCAAATGCTGAGGACGACATAAAGGCTTCCTCTGAAATCAACCAACTGCTACCTAAAGCATAAGATAAAAAGTACTTATTACCATCGCCAAAGCGGCTGCTCCCCATATGCGACAAGTTGAGTTCAAAACCATATTTGTCATCCAATACATAATGAGAGCGTAGGTACATATTGGAATTTTTCACATCCTGAGTAGTCCCCTGATTCTCTTTTCTGTAATAGAAATAACCCATAGTAGCGTCTAAATCTCCTGCGCCTACTTTATGATCATAATTGACTTGTGCTGTGTAGCCTAATCTATTATAAGACTGAATACTTGACGTACTATAAGACTTATCTTGAACGGCAATCGTTTTTTGTACAAAAGCCACAGAATCTTGCCCATAAGAGTCATTTACTGTAATAGGGTCATAAGTAGCAGCTACGGGACTTATGGTCTGATTGCCGGAAAAGTATTGATCAAAAGAGAAAAATGTGGCAGCAGATAAACCTTCGGTCAAGAAGCTCATATCAAGATTAAAACCGGTATTCATTTGAGAATTCAGAAAATTCTGTGTTTGATCGCCACCATAGGCCAACTTAGCTAATAGGTTGGCAGCTTGTGTCTCACTAGCTCCAAATGCAGGTATACCTTTATTGGTAGCAGGAATATACTCTTCGCCAATAATTAAAGGGTATTCATTAGGACGGTGAGTACTCAAAGAAGCAAAAGTGCTTGAATGATCTAAGCCTGCACGTTTCCAATAATCTAAGATAGCCGACAGGTCTAGGTAAGCACTTAAATACTCTGTTATATCGACATCCAGATTACCACGAATATTGAAACGGTCGTTGCGTGGTGTTTCACCTTCGGACTGAAGTCCCATATAGTTCATCCATCCTAAATTCACAGCATAACGTATACTGTTGCTACCACCTGAAAATTCTGATGTTATCTTAGAGTAATTGCTATAACTTCTCAAGAAATAATCATAATAATCCACATCAGGATAAAGCAGATCGTTTGGACCAGAGCTATTTTTATAACCCTCCAAATCATCTGTCGTATAAAGAGGCACTAAACCATCATTTTCGCAGGCTTCATTGTAGAGTTTAGCATAGTCGTAAGCTTGTAAAAACTCCGGCATACGGGTAGGTTGTCCTACCCCTACATCTACCTTGGTATTGATGATGCGTTTATTTGATTCACCACGTTTTGTCGTTACTAACAATACCCCATTGGCAGCACGTGCGCCATACAATATTTTAGCCGTAGCATCTTTTAACAATGTGATATCCTCAATTGCTTCCGGGTTAATATCGTTAATAGAGCGTTCGATACCATCCACAACCGTCAGCACCCCATCATTGCCATTACGCGACAAACCACGTAAGTATAAGCTAGAGCCATTAGCTGCCATACCCCCGGTATTGCCCTGTACAATAAGGCCTAGCCCTAAGCCTTGCATGGTATTTGACAAAACGGGATCTGAGTAACGTGCCATATCCTCGCCATCGATGGTACTAATAGCACCAACAGCATGACGTTTTTCGACTTCTTGCGTCATCGGTAAATGATAAGTGTTTTCAGCACCGGTATACAATATTTCCGGAGTCATTACTATTTCTTTTGATGTAAGTAATGATGCATCAAGTGTTCTTTGAACATAGCCTGGCGCTTCTACTACGATAAGGCCGGTAGAAGGCACTTCCGCTTTAAATGCCCCATTTTGATCTGTAGTGATCACCTCCGCACCACTATTGATAAAGACAGAAGCCCCCTCAAGCACTTCTCCCTCTAGGTTCTTTACTACTGCCTCTACTGTCATCAACGTTTTCTTAGCCTTTTGTGCCATAAGAGAAGGTGCACTTAGTACTAATGCAAGAAGAAGAAGTGGCAATTTATATCTAAAAATTGTTTTCATCTGTATATTTTTTTTGTTTTTAACGGATGTTATGGTGCTTATCTAGCCATTAAAACATCCTTAAATTGGTTAGTTACCATTGCTTGCTAAAGAAATTGCTAAATGAATTGCGCATCCTTAGCCAGATTGGTCGTTACATCCTTCTTCTCTACCATCCAGGGTTTTGTTGCAAGACTGATAACTGCATAATGTGATCATAAGGTAGTGGATACCAATAATGTTTTCTCTCGAACACGCGATACTCCGTCGTGACGTCGAACACATCATATGAATAGCTCCACTGCTCTTGGTCAGTCGTCCCATTTTCGTTGGTAACAACAGCTTTAATCCCTTTAATTGGAAAATCTGCTTCAAACAATTCCTCAGCAATCATCCAACGACGAATATCAAACCAACGGTGATTTTCATAGAATAACTCTACACTTCTCTCGTTTCTGATACGCTCTCTGAACGCTTCTTTGCTTCCTGTAAATTCGCTCTTCACACCTGGCATAGCTACGCGTGCGCGTACTTTATTGATGGCCTCAACAGCGGTATAACCATATCCTTCAGGATCGGCATTAGGGCCATAAGCCTCGTTCATTGCTTCGGCATAGTCTAACCAAAGCTGTACCGTACGTATGAAGATACCGTTAGAGTTGTAATCATTACCTCCTTGATCAACTTTATTGGCCGATTCCCAAGCCCACTTTTTCGCCATATAGCGTGTTGGAAGACTTTTAGCAGGCACACTCAAGTTAATATCTGCCCCCACTGTACCATCTTGTTTTTCCCACGATTCTACATAATAGGTACTTCCTCGTTTTTCTCCAGGCAGATACACATTGTTATACAAGCGTGGGTCCCGGTTGGTAAATGGATCCGCCTTATGTGCCGGGTTATTCCAGTCAAAAGGAGTTCCGTCATTATATTCATAAAGGTCTACAAGATTCTGAGCCGGTGTAGAGATAGCCCATCCCCAGTTACCAGAGGCACCACTATGTCGCATATTTAAGAAGTAAATCAAATTCAATGCGTTTCGATTACCTCCGGTATAGTTGGCATACCACAAAGAAGTGCGACCAACAAATTCAGGATCAAAATAGAATAAATGACGATAATTTTCGAGCATTGCAGCATCATCTGTTGACGCACCACTAAAATCCTTCATTTGCTTCTCAGGGTAGTTAGCATTAAGAAAATTGATAGCATCCATCGCATATTTAGCAGCGTCTTTGGACCACTGTCCATCATATTCTGTAAGTTGTAGTGTCTCATCAAAACCATTTTGCATCAGAGGGCTGGCAGCATAGAGCGCCACCATTCCTTTCAACGCGTGAGCAGCCACCTTATCGGCACGTCCGTAGTTTTGGTTATCCCACCCTGCCGGCAAAAGGTCTATAGCCATATCCAAGTCCTCTATGATCTGTTCTGAACATGCTTGATAACTTTCTCTTGGCATACTGTAATATTCATCATCCGAGAAGAAAACACGATTAGGAATAGGCATCCCTCCATAGCGTCTAATCACTTCGAAAAAATACCACGCTCTGAAAAAGTAAGCCTGTCCAATCAGCTCATCCTTTTCTTCCTGTGTAATACTAGTCATCTCGGGAATGTTGACCAAAGCCTTATTGGCTACACGCAAACAGAAATAGGCGTTAGCCACTACTGGTTGCTTGAAGTTATTACCGCCATTTTTCCATCCTAGTTCCCCGGCTGTACCTTGGTCTAGCCACTGGCCTTTGTTAAAGGTCTTCTTGATGGTTCCCCCACCATAAGTGTTACTACCTTCGTCAGAAAGTCCTGCCGTGTGATTCCTATCCATCTGATTACATTGATAATGGGAGTAATCATTCAAAAACTTGTAACAATTGTCGAGGTAGCCTTGTGCTGTTAAGTAGTTCTCATAAACATCTTCTTCTGAGATATCTAATTCTGGGGCTAAATCCAGATACGATTCGCATCCCCAAAACGCAAAGGGGAATAAAATACATATTAAAATTCTTTCTATCTTTTTCATAATTATAGATACTTTTTTCATTTAGAATGAGGCACGTACACCAACATTAAATCTACGGGTTAGAGGATAAACAGAAGTTCCCTTAGTTTCAGGATCCAAATATTTATTCAGTCTGGTCCAGGTATATAAGTTATTGCCGTTAGTATATATCTGAAGCTTCTTCATTCTAAGACGCTCAGCCACTTTCTTATCAAAGCGATAGCTTAGCTCTACATTCTTAAGGCGGATATAAGAAGCGTTTTGATACTGGTAAGTGCTCGCCAGGTTGTTGTAGCCTTTTGCGGCACTTGTGCTGTGCAATGATGGCTGCGTAGCATCTGTATTGTCATAGGTCCAACGGTCCAAAACACCCACATAAGATTGGTACACACCATTGCCACCGGCAGTATTGGTAAAGACGGGTACTGTCTTACTGTAATCAGAAACCCCATAAAAGACCACTCTAAGGTCAAAACCTTTGTAGCTACCACCGAAAGACATACCGTAAGTATTTAATGGATAAGCTACATTTTCTGTGACCACTTTATCATTTTCATCGATCTGACCATCGACATTATAATCGACATACATCATATCACCCGGAATAACCGTCGCCTGTGTCGCCGTTGTGTTAGGTGTAGCATAATTATAGATATCATCCAAGCTCTGGTACAAATCCGTATTGATGTATCTTGTTTGCCACCCGATAGGTTTGCCTGCCTGCTGTTGGTGAGCAGGTGTTTCTGTTCCATCTTGACGGTAAACGATACGGTTTTCATTACGTGCCATATTACCTTTCACCCAATAGCGTATATTGGAGCCTATCTTGTCAGACCATCCTAATTCGAGTTCGAAACCATGGTTTTTAGTTTCTCCGATATTACCGGTGGCCTGACGGCTGGTAGGTAAGTACCATACAGGCGACCAAGTATCCATAAGAATACCTTCGCGACTTTCTTTGTATAAATCTAAAGACCCGGTTAGCTTAGAGATTAAAGACATCTCAAAACCAAGGTTTTGTTTGTATGCCGTTTCCCAGGTAGCTTTATCATTAGCAGCATCGCCTTCGTAATAAATAGGGCCATAAGTTTGTTTAACATCATAACCAAAAGCCTCAGTACCACCATTGTTGTTATAAGACTGCTGATACAAGAAACGGTTATTACCATCGACCCCTACAGTACCATAAGAGTAGCGTACCTTAAAATTAGTCAGATATTCGCCCATCAGACGCTTCACTATCGGTTCCTCAGAGATGCGCCATCCTACAGAACCTGAATAGAATGCTCCAAAACGCAAGCCGGGGGCAAAAGCCTCAGATCCGTTGTAAGAACCATTGACCTCTGCCAAATAACGGTCTTTGTAAGAGTATGTCACACGACCTACCCAGTCTTCTTGTCGGTTCTGCACTTGGTAAGATTTCCCCTTAGTTTCGCGACGGCTAAACAAAGCTAAACCTGTCACATTATGGTCGCCAAAAGTACGCGCATAGGTAAGCGCTAACTCATAGTAAATACGTGTATTGAATGTTAAGTTTGAATCATAGCTTGCCGAAGGTTCAGGCGTTTGAAAATTAGCTGAATTAGGCCATAACACCTCTGTTAGCAAAGGATAGGTTCCATCATCATTAGGATTAGCATAGTCGTAAGTACGATAATAGCCCAAAGGGTGTGGTCCAAAGTTGCCTCCTGTAGATGCCTGAATAGATGACTGAGAACTCGTGGCCGAAGAGTAAGAGAATGAAGCCTTAGCGCCAAGCCCTTTGGTTATGAAATCTAATTTTTGATTAAGTTTGAAATCTAGGAACGATTGCGTGTATTTATACTTACGTTGTCCTTTATCAAACACCTGAACGTAGTTGCCGGAAATATTATCACCTCCACCATCATATGGCACACCATAGTAACCATCTGAATAGTAAATAGGAAAGACATTACGATCAGCCCCCCAAAGACCAGAGTAAAACTGGTTCAGTCCGAAACCGGACTCGCCATTACCATCAAGCCTGAAACCAGGCTGGTTACGGTAACCCATCTTACCTGCAAGGTTTACTTTAAGAATTGTACTTTTGGTTAAATTTAAGTCAAAATTTGAACGCCAGTTGAAACGATTATAATAAAATCGTGGATCAAAAAGGTCGTTCTTTTCTGTCTTAAACATATCACCATCGTGCAGATAACCCAGAGAGACAAAATATTTAACGAAGTCAGTACCACCTCGTACATTCATATTATACTGCTGCTGATAGCCTACTTTACGCACTACTTCATCCCACCAGTCTACTTCAGGAAACTGATCGTTATAAGGACCGTAGTTACCAGTTGCATAAGCATTTTTCCACGCATCTATGGTCGTTTGTGGAATCAAACTACTCCACTGATTATCATTGATTAAAGATTCGTTGTACAATTCCATCGATGTCACATGATCCTCATATTCAGGTAAAGAAGTCAGGTTCTTAAAACCAAAGTTGGCTGTCAAACTCACAGAAGGTTTAGATATCGTACCACGTTTGGTAGTCACCAAGATAACCCCGTTACCCCCTTTAATACCAAAAACCGCTGTGGCTGATGCATCTTTCAGGACAGAGATGGTTTCTATTTCATTAGGATCCACATCGTTCATATCGCGCTCTACTCCATCAACTAAAATGAGGGGCGACGAGCCTTGCCAAGAAGCTTTTCCTCGAATAAAGATTTCAGTAGCCTCAGCACCAGGCGTACCGGACGAAACAATAGAAGTTACACCAGGCATCATCCCTTGTAGGGCTTCTGTTACGGTGTTCACACTACCTACTTTCAAGAGCTCTTCTCCTTTGGCTTGTGCTATAGCAGCTACCGATGAAGCTTTCTTTTGCGTACCATAGCCTACCACCACTAACTCCTCAAGACTCTCGGCATCGGGCTCTAGTAAGATACTCAAAGTGGTCTTGCCAGCCACAGGTACCTCTAGTGTTGTATAGCCTAAAAAAGAAACGACTAATACATCATTGGCATCAACATTGAGGGTAAAGTTACCATCAAGATCAGCCACAGTACCAACAACGCCGGTAGTTTCTGATCCCTTGACAATAATAGATGCACCGGGCAATCCTCCACTTTCGTCAGAGACCACCCCTTTTACGGTAATTCCTTGCGACCATCCCAAAGTAGTGATGAAACACAGAGCAATTAGCAATTTTAATTTTTGCATAGGTTGATTTTAATTGATTTAATAAATAGCACTCCTCCCTAGTTATGGGAAAGTTTTTCTCGGGTTTTTGGGTGTCCATTATCGCCCTTGTTTTCGCAAGGGCACAACAACACGATCGCAAAAGTAGCTGGGATGCTAAGCTAAAAATGTAAAAAATCATTCTAATTATAGGACATATCGCTACCCACTGTCTACCAGGCCATAACATATAAAAAAGCTCATTTCATCTACTACAAATGCCTATTCTTAGCTAAAAAAAGACCTGAAAACAATGCTCCTGAAATGCCGGGAAACGATTCTTCATTATTAAAAAAAATTCTATTGATTACATTTGCATAAAACAATTGAATGATGAAAAAATACTCTTTTATACTTTCTGTAATTACCTGGAGTCTTTTATCCTTGATTTACACTCTGCAAGCAGCAACTTATAGTTTTGATAAAATTAATAACCGACAAGGGCTTTCCTCTGACCAAGTAGTTGATATCTGCCAAGATAAAGAAGGCTTTATCTGGATAGCCACTAATGACGGACTAAACTGCTATACCGGGACAGACATTATCACCTATCGTCCTCTGAGTAACGATAACAACTCCTTAACATCATCCAACATAAAAGCCTTATGTTCTACTAAGGATAATAAACTATGGGTAGCTGTCGAAAATGGAAAAATTGACATCCTGGACAGGCAAAGCAATACCATAGAGCACCTGCCTTACACGCCTTTTGGGTTTAATAATAGCAACACGGCGGTCAATGATATGCTTTGCGATGCCCATGGCAATATCTGGGTGGCAAGCAACAGGGGACTGTCATTATATTCGCAACAAGAAAAGACATTCACCGACTACAGAATCAAAAAGGACTATAATTACATAACATCAATCTACGAGAGTAAAGAGGGTGAAATTTATTGTGCGGTCTGGGGGGCTATGCTCTTTAAGTTAAATACCGGTAGCAATCAATTTGAACGGGTACCTATAAAAGGGCTTGGTCAGTTCAATACCATCAGAGCTTTCTTAAAAGACGAAGCCAACAACCTATGGATAGCTAGCTGGGGCAAGGGATTGTACAAGGCTAGCCCCAACGAACAAGGAGAATACATGGCTACACATACCCCTATACTTAACGATAACTACCCCAAAGACAACTCCTACCAAATAGTTTATGATATAGCTCAGGACAAAAGTGGTGATATATGGTTAGGCACCGATGTTGGCTTAGGGATTATTAAACAAAGCAAAACACACCCTTTAAACATCGAATGGATTAAACCCGGATCGGGACCTAATGATTTCAGCTCTAAAGATGCCTCTAAACTAATGATAGACAACGCCTACAATATATGGATAGGCACTGAGAGCGACGGCCTTAGTCGTTTCGACACCAAAACCTCAAAGTTTACTACCTACACCTCTGAAGGCTCTAGCTTGGGAATTGGGAGTAATATATTCTCTTCATTTTGGTACTATAACAAGGAACTGTATACCGGGGTTCAAGCTCACGGATTTGGTAAATATGACTTAAAAAACAAAACCTTCACCTCTTACAAAGAGCTACCTGAATTTAGCGGTTTAAAAGATTTTAGCAATGTATTAAACACCATAGAACAGTGCCAGGTAATAGACGAACGCTACCTGCTGATGCGCACACGCTACAGAGGCATTTTCAAATATGACCTAAAAGAAAGAAAACGCCACCACTTGCCACTTTCGGGGATTAAAGGAATAACCAACCAATTCTTGTACGAGAAAGATCGTATCTGGGTTGGTAAAAACGGAGGCCTTCTTCTGTTCACCTACGATCCATACGCCGATGATAAAATCTTTCCCTATACCCAACATGCATTTACAATTGATCCCAATAGTCCAAGCACCCCAAACACCCCATCAAACAGCAACATCTCAGGGTTCCTTAGAGATAGAGATGGGCAACTATGGATCTCTTATCAAGACGGTGGTCTGGATAAAGTACACGAATCCAGAGACCCCGAAGACATCGTCTTCGAAGCTGTAACGACTAAGGGAGGAAAACAACTCAGCCCCCTACCGATACAGACGATGTATGAAGACCAAAGGGGCAACATCTGGCTTGGCACTTCGGGAGAGGGACTTTGGCTTTTCAACAAAAGGACTTCATCACTTATCGATTTCAACGAGCACCTGGGACTTGAAAACAAGATAGTGTCTGGCATAATAGAGGACGACAACAATAATTTATGGGTCAGCACTAACAAAGGCATTTTCAGTTTTAACATCCTGAGCACACAGCCATCTTATGTTATCAACTATGATGCTGAGGATGGGTTACAGAGTAATATCTTCAAGAAAAATGCGGTTTGTAAAAGTCCTAACGGCTCCCTCTTGTTTGGCGGTTACCATGGCTTTAATTATTTCGACCCTCAGGATAAACAGCATAATACCTTTATCCCACCACTTGCATTTACCAGGTTCGAAATCAACCGCAAACCGGTATACATCAATTACACCAAAGGTGAAAAGCTCATCATAGATCACAAAAGTACTTCATTCCTTATTGCTTTTGCAGCACTCTCCTACTCGCGTAGCCAAAATAACCAATACCGTTATATGATAGAGGGCTACGATCAGGAGTGGATAAAAAGCAACAAAGGCAGTAACTATGCCATTTATGGTAAACTGCCCTCAGGAGAATACACCTTCAAGATTATGGGTTCTAATAACAATGGGGTATGGAACCCAACCCCCCTTGAGGTAGGGATCATTATTAAGCGATCCCCCTTCCTTTCCATACTGGCCTTTATCATCTATTTTATCCTCTTAGGCTCTTTGGTGTGGGCCTATATCTACTATTCACAACGTAATTTCAAGCTAAAACAAGCTTACAAAGAAGAACAGAACGAACGCCTACGCGAAGAAAAAATCAACCAATTTAAGCTTAAGTTTTTCACGAATATATCACACGAGTTACTGACGCCTTTGTCTATTATCTCGAATGCCGTAGAACAGTATGTGAGCAACAAGCCCAAAGAAGAAGCAGCCTTAGCCATTGTTCAACGCAACGCCAACCGCTTGTCGCGACTTATCAACCAACTACTCGACTTTAGAAAAGTAGAATCAAGCAACCGCAACTTAAAAGTCAGTCAAAACGATATTGACCTTCACGTTTCCTCTTTAAAGGATAATTTCGACGCTCTCTGTGCCCAAAAGGACATCTCCTTTGTAGTAGAAGGACAAGTGGGTAATAAGATCTTCTTCGACAGCGACAAATTAGACAAAATCCTGCACAACATCCTGTCTAACGCTTTTAAACACACCCCGCAAAACGGCACCATCACACTCCATTATCATACCTACTTAGAAAATAACACAGAATGGCTTAAAATGAGTATTAGTGATACCGGCAAAGGCATTCCGGAGGAGTTTCTTAATCAGATATTTGAACGCTTTTACCGCATCGACGACCGCAAACACGAGCCAGGTGCAGGCATAGGCCTCGCCTTTACAAAATCCCTAATTTCGAGCCACAAAGGCTCAATAAAAGCGACTAATAATGAGATAGGCGGTGCTCTTTTCACCTTTAGGTTCCCGGTTTCGGCTTGGTCGTATACAGGGGATGAGATAGCCAGTGAAGAGGATATGGCTGAGAGTGTAGAATACTCTTTTGCCGATGAAATGGACGAAATAAAAATCCCTATCCGCGATAAGCGTGAAAACAACTCAGAACTGCCTAAAATATTGCTGGTAGAAGATAACCACGATATGCGTACCATTATGCGTAACTTCCTGTCTAAATATTTTGAGATCTACGAGAGCGGAAATGGTGTAGAAGGGCTTGAAACACTCAATAATGTAGATATTGAACTGGTGGTTAGTGATATTATGATGCCCGAGATGGATGGTCTTACCTTTTGCCGTCGCCTTAAAAACAATATCAATACCAGCCACATACCTGTTATATTGACGACCGCCAAACGCTCTGAAAAGAATTACATCGAAGGCTATGAAGCAAACGCCGACTCCTACATCACCAAGCCAGTTAATCTGCAGCTTCTGATGGTCAGAATCATTAACCTACTGGAGCAACGAAAAAGACTGCATGAGCTATTCTCGAAAGAGAAATCACCTGACATCAAAAAACTAAACATTAACAATCTGGATCAGAACTTGCTGAATAAAATAAATGAATATATAGAAGAAAACATCAACCAAAGTGATTTGACTGTAGTTAACCTTGCCAAACACGTAAGCATCAGTACCAGCGTGCTCTATCGCAAAGTTAAATCCTTTACTGGCCTATCGCCCAACGAATACATCCGCAGCCAGCGTCTTAACCACAGCAGCGAATTATTACGTCAAGGCCTTAGCCCTAGCGAGGTCACCTACGAATGTGGTTTTAGTGACCCAAGCTACTTCGGCGCATGCTTTAAAAAACAGTTTGGCGTAACGCCTAAAAAATATGTGGAGAGCTTATAATATCATATCGGAATAAATTCAACAGTGTTCTTTTCGGTGTATAAGGAGATCAGAAACAACCGTTTCCCCCTTCGTCTATGTACTGATATATAGAACCTTAAACTTAAAACATAGCAGTAGCGTTTGGTTTTCAGGCAACACCCCTGTTCCTATTGTTTTTTCAAAGTACAAAAAAAGTCCCGGTCTCAATGAAACCAGGACTTTTAATTATGAAACTATTTAAATTATTGAGCTTTACAATTGGTTCAGCTGACTATCAAACACAAGTTGTTGGCCTTTTAATGTGCTGAGTTGCTGCACCTGCCCCTTGTATCTAATAGTAAGATCATTACCCAGACGCGAGACCACTTTTAGCTTTTGCATCTCACCATTAGCCCATTCTATATCCACCTCAAAACCACCCCGTGCTACCAGACCTTTTACCTGACCATTAGGCCACGCTTGTGGTAAGGCTGGTAAGACGTTAATTTCGCCGACATGCGTTTGCATTAGCATCTCTGTCACCCCCGATACCACACCAAAGTTACCGTCGATCTGGAATGGCGGATGAAGGTCGAGCAAGTTAGGTAAGGTCGACTTTTTTTGCAAAGCAATGATATTCTCATAGGCTTTTTCCGGTTCTAATAGACGGGCCCAGAAGTTAATAATCCAAGCACGACTCCATCCTGTGTGCCCGCCACCATTGGCCAAGCGGTGCTCTATCGTTTTCTTAGCGGCATCAAAGAGCTCTGGTGTCAGTGTTTTAGATATTTGATTGGATGGATGCAAGGCGTAAAGGTGCGATATATGACGGTGACCGGCATCTTTTTCAGTAAACTCCTCGGTCCATTCCATCAGGCGCCCATCACTACCTATCTGCAAAGGAGGCATTTGTGCCATCTTTTGCTCCAACACCGCTACAAAGTCTTTATCAATACCAAGAATATTGGCACTTTTAATGCAATTGGTAAACAATTCGAAGATAATAGCACGGTCCATCGTAGGCCCCATATTAACGGCTGTAGTATTACCCTCTTCTGTTAAGAATCGGTTCTCTGGTGAAATAGAAGGGCCGCTAACATATAGTCTGGTGCGGGGATCTTTCACCATAAAGTCAACAAAAAACTGTGCAGCCTCTTTCATTACAGGATAAGCATAGTCATGTAAATAAGCTTTGTC
Source organism: Bacteroidales bacterium UBA5342 (assembly GCA_002408065.1). Classification (GTDB taxonomy): domain Bacteria; phylum Bacteroidota; class Bacteroidia; order Bacteroidales; family UBA5342; genus UBA5342. The sequence goes on along the minus strand of DHQI01000039.1, from coordinate 16,102 downwards.
CCCGGTGTATTCGTAATGCGTATATAAATGCTGAGAACACCAGGCAGCGCCCATAGGCCACATACCATAGCCTGTCTTGCCAAAAGCACGGGTGCTATGCCAGGCATCGCTGGTATGATGTGCCACAAAACCACCACAACCATAGGTCTCTTTTGCAGTAATGCGTCCCATCTCGCGCAGGTCGCCTACAAAGGTCAAGAATGGCTCATGACATTCCGAAAGGTTGACCATCTCGGCCGGCCAGTAGTTCATCTGTATATTGATGTTGATATGGTAGTCGGAATTCCAGGGCGGAGCAAAACCAGTAGCCCAAATACCTTGTAAATTAGCCGGCAAAGTACCCGGACGCGATGAGCTTATCAACAGATAACGTCCAAAATGATACTGAAGCTCTGTCAGATAATTATCGGGGTTTCCTTCTCTAACATTTTTTAGGCGTTCATCGGTAGCTACAGGCTCGGTTGGCTCAGCAGATAAATGAAGACTCATACGGTCGAAATAATGCTTATAATCCGCAATATGATCACGCTTGAGCTGCTTATAGTCCTTAGCCAAAGCTTGAGCCATCATATTATCACACTTCATCTTAGGATTGTCGCCACGGTAATCGCTTGCAGCCACAATTCTAAGTACTACCTCATCGGCATTCTGTACCTTAAACTGACCATCCTCTACTCTGACCGATCCATTTTTAACATCAAAATCAATGATAGAATGGAATTTCACACCATAGCCTTTGCTGACGTGCTCCGAAAAGGTAATCCCCTCAGGTGTGATTTCTATTTTTGTTTCGGGCGTACGCTTGATCCCGGCAGAGAAACTAACAGACTGATTCTTGCTGGCCGTATAACGCACAACCACGGCCTGATCAGGGTAAGAACTAAAGGTCTCAGCATAATACTTAACGCCATCGCTTTCAAACTCAGTCAGCGTAGTAGCATTACTGATGTTAAGGCTTCGCTTATAGTTGCTATACTCTTGTACATCTCTTTGAATAGTAAGGTTAGCCAACATCTGATAAGACACAGTACCGGAGGGCAAACGTTCGCCAAGGATTTTATCATATATCAAGGCTTCAGCAGCCTCATATTGACGCTTAAAGATCAGTTGCTGTATTTCAGACAAGTGAGCAGCACCACCTTTCTTATCGGCTTCATAATCTTTTTCGCCCGACCATATGGTCTCTTCATTTAGGGTAAGCTGCTCTTTTTGTGGCGTACCAAATACCATAGCTCCCAAGCTACCATTACCGATGGGCAAACCTTCTTTCCACTTGTTTGTCGGATGGTCAAACCATATTTCGTAATCATTGCAAGCGACCTCATCAGATGAGGGCTTACAAGCAAAAACAGTCACAGCTAAAACCCCTAAAGCTAAAATTCTTAAACGTCGTAATATCATCATTTTTTTATTATAAATAGTCTCTGAGCACTGCATAGCCTACTCCTTAGTAGATGCGGCCAATCATCCGCAAAAGACTTGATTTTTAAAATGGCAAAGAACCTAACTCAAGATTTATCAATATGGCAGAAATAAAGCGATTTCTATAAAAAATCATTCTATAAGGTGAAGAGTCAGCAAATTTGCTAAATACCGTCTGCATTAATTTTGAAAAGAACAACAAGATGCTATAATGTAAACATTAGAGAAAAGAATTTCTTATTTAAACTGCACCGTGCTACTCACCATCAATCCGCGCTCGTCTGTTACAGAGAACATCCAGATAGTTGCATCCTCAGGTACTTCTGCAGTCAAAGCTGTTCCTTCTATGCTTGCAGGTACTGTTTGCCATTGGCGTTTTAGCAATGGACCAACTTCAGTTGTGTAATGCAATTCACCTTTCTTTATTGGAAGCTCTGATGCAAACTTGACTTTAGCCTTTCCTTTCTTTAGTGTTGGAGATTTTATTTCTGGCAAAGGAGGTGTCCCTAATAAGTGATGATCTATAAATGCCCCAATTTCCTCTGGTCTCCAACCTTGCCAATGACCGTGTTTCATATTAACCTCAATGCGGATTTGTTTTTCAATATTCACCACATTATAACTTTTCATATAACTGTCCAGAGGATAGTGACGGTCATTGGTGCCATTAACAAAAAGGATAGGGCTTGTACATTGTGGCAACCATACCGATGGATCGTAATGCTTGATCCAAAAATCATAAGTATCAGCTGGCTGCTTGTCTATTAGCTGTTTTTGCACTGACTCACCTTCGTAGAGAAACCCACAGCCATAGACCGGAACCGCTGCCTTGAAGCGGTGATCGACAGAAGCCACAAGGCAAGTCATATAACCACCCCAACTAATACCAGTTACTGCTGTGCGTTCGGCATTCACTTCAGGAAAGCTTCGGATCAAGGAATGAGCACGCATAGCCGCTGCTACGGTGTGCTGCTGCCAGTCGTCGGAAAGGTCACCCCCCGACATCGTGAACTTATACGTTGAATCCGCCAGTGGCCCACCATTTTCAAGACGCTGACGCTTATTTTTATAGTTAATAATTTTTCCTTTTTCGAAATCATAATTTGGTGCTGCCGGTTGCATTCCCGATTGGTCAATGGCAATAGCCGCATAGCCACGTTTGGCCCATTTCAAGACCCAATTAGGAAAGGCTGTTCCACCACCTCCGTGCAACAAAACTACAGCAGGCAGGTTTTTATCTTTGGAGGGATCTCCACTGATGGTTCCGGGAGTAGCGTAGAAAGCAAAAACTTCGGTCGTTTTTCCTTCAAATACTTTGTTTTTAAAGAGCAGTGAACGAATGGCGCTGGTGTCATCGAGCCATCGCATTTCCGGGGCTTGATGTAGCTCCGAGAGATCTCCCCAGAAGGATTCCTGGGCTATAATAGTTCCTGAAATCAGGAGAAATAGTGTTAGTATGTGGGTTTTCATATAATTCTATTTTTCTTACTTATTGGTTAGCATAATTACATTTTATTTATTGACACTTAAAATCAAATATTCCAAGCCCGCCGGGCTTGTTGTAGCATTCTTATAGATTCCATTGGTCTACTATAATCGAACCGCTCTACGGTTCTGAATTTAAATGTGCAAGTCCTGTAGACTTAAATTTTATTAGAAATCAATTTTCATAAAAAAACATAAACCTCAGATTGCTAGACAAATACTTCCACAAGCTCAGCAAGCACCTAGTCAAAGTGCGGTTCAATTATTAAACAAAACTTTATTTCCTATTAATATTTCAACACAGAAGCTGGAGGTAATGGCACCTTATTATCCTTACGCCAACGTACCAATTCCTCAAGTAGTTCGTTTGCTTTTTTCTTTTCAAGCTCAGCCAGGTTGTTCGTTTCTTTTAGATCTTCTTTCAGATTGTAGAGTTCGATCTTACCATCCTTCAAAAACTGAATCAGTTTCCAATCGCCTTTACGAATCACCGAGTTGGCGGGTGTTTTCCACATACTAGCATTGTGCCAAAAAGTAGCTCTATCGCCTAGAGTACCCCCTTGCATCAAGGGCACTATACTCTCTCCATCTAGTAGCTCCTGGTAATCAGCAATGTTTGCTAAATCTAGAAAAGTCGGAAACCAGTCGACCGCAGATATGATTTCATCAATTTCGCCTGCTTTGATTTTACCGGGCCAACTCACCACAGCCGGTACACGCACCCCACCTTCATAGGAGGTTCCTTTGGAGCCACGTAGGTTCTTATTAACGCTCTGTGTTGGGCTGAAGCCATTATCAGAAGTAAAAATGACCAAGGTATTTTCTCTGAGACCCGAGGCATCAAGATAATCAAGCACACGCTGTACATTGTCGTCAATTGACTTTATCATCGAGGCATATTTAGCATGCATTTCTTTTTTGTTAGGATTTTCTCCGTGACCGGTCAGTGCACAGCCTTCTTTATTCATAAAATAGTCCAACAATTCCTGACTGCGCGCCACCATCGGCATATGCGGGGCGTGAAACTGCAATTGCACAAAAAAAGGCACTTCTCTGTTACGCTCAATAAAATCAATAGCATCGGTCGTCAAACGATCCGTCAACCACTCACCATCAGGACCTTCCTCCAGGAAAGGATTTTTGTAAGGCGCAATATAACCACCGCCCGGATCTTTGTAGCCCAGAGGGTAGCCACGGGCCGGGTCGCCCCAGAAAGTGCCGCCCACATTTTCGTCAAAACCACATCCTTGCGGATAGTACTGCTGCACTTCGGGTGTCAAATGGTTTTCAAGCCAAGAGAAATCACCATTAGCCGGCTGCACCAAATGTTCTTTAAGCGGAAAATCTTGTTCATCTTCAGGATAAGGCCCTACCAGATGCCACTTGCCCAGATGCGCCAGTTTATAACCTGCTTTCTTAAGAGCTTCTGAATAAAAAGGATGATCTTTTTCTACCGTCCAGCGCGAGAAAATGTTCTCATCAGCCTTTTCGGGTTTTCGCTCCAAAACCGGCACCATATAACTACCGGTACGAAATGAATGACGCCCGGTGGCAATGGCTGCTCTCGACGGCGAACAGGTGGAATACATATAGGCATTGTTAAACACTGCACTTGATGCGGCCAGTTTATCAAGGTTTGGTGTTTCTATATAGGTATTTCCCATAAAACCAACATCCTGCCATCCCAGATCATCGGCCAAAATGAAGATGATGTTAGCAGGTTTTTCTTGGGCTACACCGAGCGATGCGAAGAAACATAGCGCTATATAAATTGCTATTCTTTTCATCTGTTTATAATTTGTTTTTAGTTGCCAGATAGTTTGTCCCGAACTTGATTCGGGAGAACCCTTGACGACTTAAATAATCATTGTCCTTTGTGTCTTAATAATCCGATAGCTATCGGATTTAAGTCGTGTCGGTTTCATTTATTTATTCCGTTTCAGTGAGCGCTTTAAAATGAATCGCATTACCACCGCCGGGAGCCAGTTGAACCCTTAGTTCACTGTTAGCGTCCACCAGTACTGTGCGTATATTATAGGCCTCTTTATTATTCAGGAAATGAGAGTCTTTAGCATCCTCGTATATGTGCGCCTCGTATTTCTGTCCTTGGGATAAGAAATCTAAATCCAGTGTAATAGAACGTGCTTCCCGGTTAGTCAAGGAGCCAACAAACCAATCGTTACCGGCTTGACGGGCAATGCAAACAAATTCGTCAAGCTTAGCATCTAACACTTTAAAGCTATCAAACTGTGCGGGCATCTGTCGTACACATTCGAACAAATCATCTTTCTTTAGGTATTCCTCTGGGCTATCGGGCAATACCATCCATCCGGTATAAACGGTAATGAGCTTGGCCACTTCAGCCGCAACTGTTCCGGGGATTTTTTTAAACACACGCTTACGCGAATGTGCATTATTCAGGCCAAACCAACCGTTGGTGATGTCTAATGGGCCAGCAATCATATTGACTAAGGGCTGATTAACGGCTGTTTCAGGAAAATACGAGCGTCTGGCATCCGCTTGTGCGTGGTTAAACTCTTTAGTTACTAAGTTTGGATAAGTCCTACGATCTCCGCTTGGCGCAATAGGGTTATCGTGAAAGTCAACCATCAACTTATATTTAGCACAGAGCTCCACCACTCTACGGGTTTGCTTCACCTTATCGGCAGGGCTCCCGGTCATAAAACCGTACTTAACCCCTACAGCTCCCCAGTCAGCAAACTGTTTTAAAACTTTTTCCAAACCAAATTTTTTGGCACCAATATCATTCAGGTACAGAATGATGCCCACACCTTTACCCGCAGCATAAGCCATAGCCTCCTCAATATTTATTCCTTCGCGTGCCGAGGTCGGATCTGAAGTATGACTGAACTCCGCCCCATACCAGTCGGCATCTATTAAGAGGTTCTGAATGTTATTTTCTGCAGCAAAATCAATAAAGCGCTTATGCGATTCGGTATTTAGACCATAAGTATAACCGTCCTGTGTCTTATAGCCCCATACACGCCAATCCCAAAGCGACTTACCTGGTTTAATCCACGAGGTATCTTCTATTTTACAAGGATCATTCAGGTTAACCAACAGGTTCGATTCTACTAAATCACCGATACGATCCCCCAAAATAAACGTACGCCAAGAGGTGCTAAAAGAGTCGTTTTGTTGGCTGTAATCGGTATTAAATGTAATGGCCTGATTGCTCTGTGAAGCATTAATATTAAAAGGCGCAAAATCGACAATCTTAGCTTCATGTATCGCCATAAAATTATGATCATCAGATTCTATAACAAAAGGCGGAAGAATCATTTCGATATTTTCTTCTGAACGGCGTATCGGCCCCAGAGTATGATGCTCTCTATTGTAAGCCCAATAGGTAAAATCACGCGTAAAATTAAGCGCTGTCAATTCCTTTTTTATCACGACACTATCGTGAATACTCTCCTGCGGAAAATGGTAGTGGTAAGCTAAACCATCATCATACAATCTGAAGATTATTTCATAAAAAAGAGAGGCATCATCCGTCTTTGCTACTTTAACCTTATACTCATGGTAATGGTTACGGATAGTTCGCTGCTTTCCATTTATCGTTTCCCAGGTTTCATCAAAGGTCGTTTGCGTAGGCTCTGAAAATGTAACATCGCTTGTGAAATCCGTTTCATTAAGCTGCAAGCCTAAGGGAGATTGATGTATGAGCGTATCACTTCCCTTTAGCAGAGAAAAACGGCTTGTGTTACCTTCCTTTGAAAGCAAAAGCTTTATGGCCCCATTAGGAGATGAAAAATCCATAACACCCTTTGAAGAACAGGACAATAAGCTTAAAAAAACAAAAGCTATTAGAGCATTTTTTAGTTTCATATTTTAAAATTTATTTATGTTTACTTATTAAGAACTTCGGCATTTCCTATACAGCTAAAAATAATAGATACATCCGGAATACTAATGGTTAACTAACTCATATTTCAGAAACAGAAAAGCAGCCGGCTCTTCTATTTTGAACCTCAGCTTCCCCAAGTCATCAGTACTGTGCAGACTTACTTCTCCGGTTTCAATATTACTTATTCTAAGCGTCTTATTTCTCAAAAAACGAAGCGCTATATCTTGTTGTGCCTGCGCATTATTCAATTCTCTGAAAATCATCAAGTAGCCACTATCCCGTTCTGGCTTATACCACTGAAAACCACTCCAGTTTTTATTATTAGGTTCCTTTCCTATCGGAAAAACATAGCTGTTGTACATCGCTTGACGATGTGCTTTATACCTGGCCAACAGTGGTTTGATTTCTTCGCGTGCAGCCTGACTATAATTGTGAGTTTCTTGAAAAAACAGGGGTGTCCCCACTAAACCGACCGCTACAGCATAGCGGTGATTATGCTGGTAAGCATCACTCACCTCCTTATTAGTCATCTCTACATTTTGAATGGATGTTTGAAATTTATTGATATTGGTATATTTAGCGACATGCCAAATATCACGCAAAACCAAATGCGGAATATATACCACATTAGCTGGTTTATCTGGTTTGCGGTTTTCAAGATAAATACAACCATATTCGCGTGCCCAGTAATACCCAAAGCGTGGTGCATTTTCTGTTAAATCCCAATTTACACGCACCTTATGATTGGTATATTCCACAAAATCACGGATTTTTCCTATGAGTAATTCCATATTTTTATGATTACCCAAACTGGCAAAATCAAGTTTGTAAGTTTCAAAACCACCATGGTCATAATGCCATTTAAGTGCCTCTAATGTGACTGGCATAGCAGCTGCCCATAAGCCTAAACGGACTCCTGTTTCTGTTGATTTTGCCACTACATTGTCCCAGTCTTGAGGGTACCAGTCTTGGCGTAACATCCACGTTTTAGTTTGCCACCCATCATCAATCTGCTGAATGTCTATACCTAGTTCTTTTTGAGTTTCCATCTCCAGAAGAATGTTAGCTTCTTTTGAGGCCTCTTTGTTTCGGCCCGACCCCCAGGTATTGGCCTGAATGTAAATATCTCTTTGCGAATCGACAGGGTAACGCTGACGATCAAATTGTTTTAGCGCTAATTCACATCCCTCGTCACCACCGGAATATAAAATACTCCAAGAAGCCCAACACCATTTGTATTCATCGGGTACAATGTCAGCCGGAAACAATGAAGTCCCGGTATTCTCAAGCCCCTTTTCATTAACAATAAACTCACCGGTTTCAACACCATATTGATTAGCACACTTGTGCGATTCTTTCACCATAATAAGTCCTGTACCATCCTTATCTACCCGGATCATATTAGTCCAGTTCTCACGTTTTGTCCCCTTCACAGCATCGCATTCCTGTACTTCTTTTAAGATCGGCGTATCGGGACGATTACGATGCTGGGTATCATTAAAATAACCAATATGTGTCCTTATAGTGCGAGTGAAGTCCACAGGTAAATAATCCACACGACCACAGGCTATCATTTTCTCTCCCTGAATTTTTTCACCACAATCAAGATAGCCTATTAAGGAATGTCCTTCTGGTGAATTTTCTTTAAGCGCAGTAATTCGTTCCTTTAAGCCATTACTTATGCTAACATTACGCGTCCCCTTTTCATAAATAAACAGCTCTGAAACTTGTGCTTTATCACCTTGTACTTTATCGAAAAAAATACGACACGTGCCGTCGAGTAATGTTTCGGAGGGCAAAGTCACCATTACAGTTTCAAACAATTCCTTGTTATCTTTAAAACCAGGCAATCTTCTCGCATCCAACACATTGAAAAATGTTTCGCCATCCACACTGCTCACTCGAACATTCTGAATATTGGTTTCCCCGGAATAGTTCCACCAGGTAAAGCCCAGCTGATACTCTTTCTTGGGGTCTAAACCTTTGGCGTGAAATTGCACAGAATTATCATCTTGCAGCATAGTAGTAATATAGCGTTCGGCATATTGCCCTGCAGCATAGTTATTCATATCCTTTCCTTTGACTACATCAATCCGGACATCTTCTCTTGCCTTAAGCTTAGCATTTGTAATGTATTTTTTGGCTTCGCCTTTAATAAATAGTTGAGTTCGTATTCCGGGAGCATTGGGATAAGCCCAAATCACATATTTCACACGACTTTCTACTGTTGGATATTCAAACTCGGCACTTACTTCTATATGAGGTGATGTAAATCGATCATCATCTGATTCCCGGGCCGATAACTCAATCAGTCGTCCCGGAGTATTACTATCAATCAAGCCGTAGTATTCCCAATCGGCAAACATCTCAGCATTTTTATTCAATAATGATTCCCCTGTAGACGAGTTTTTGAAAGCAACAGTTGAGAATCCATATGGAGTGATTTCCCAAACTCTTTCCACCTTTCCTGTCGAAACAATTAATTGCTTTCCTTGAGTACTTACGCATGCCTCTCCTAGTTGACTAGCGACTTTAGGTAAATCATTAGAATCACAGGCACTAAATAGAAGAACAAAAAAAGAAATAACAATTAAATTAGTTTTCATTTTATAGCGTTTGGTCAGATATTAAACTAATTGAAATATTATTCACTCACCCGCGTTGCATCGTCCCAATTATCCGTTCTAAACGAAGAGACAGGCAGCAGGTAAGTGTCTGATAAAGTACCAATCGTCCAGTTGCGCCAGCAGTAGCGCACAGCCACAGGATTGGGTACTTTTTCGCTTTTCACCAGTACTTTTTTGCGCCATTGTACCAAACTCGCTTGTGCCGGATAAAAAACGTGATCCTCACCCGCTATTTCGAAGCCTGCAATATCATCGTATTCACCACAGGCATACAGACCTTTTTCTACATTTTTAAAACTCAAGATTAGACCACCATCTTTGTTTTCCATAGTATCGTATACAGGACCAAAGGTTTTAAAGGATGTCATCCCGTAGGTGCTATTCAGCGCATTGTACAAGAGACGGTCGGCCACTTCTTTTTTCTTAGCCGGATGAATGCTGTATTGCTCACCAATATCCATTGTGACGGCCATACCAGAGTTAGGAATCAGATCTAAACACGCCAGCTGAACCTCACGAATAAAGGCGGTGTTTTCCGCACGGTTATAGATACTATCGGCATCGCCACCATACTTATAAGGTGCTATTTGAACATAATAGAACGGGAAATCACCAATATCCCAACGCTCACGCCAGTCGGCCACCATAGCAGGAAAATATTTTTTATAAAGCTCAGGAACCATACGATTCGATTCACCCTGATACCATAAAGCTCCTTTGATGGTGTAAGGAATCAATGGATTGATCATCGCATTATAAAGCAGGGTAGGAATATGGTTTGTGCCTTTGCTGATATTTTTATTTTCCAGATTTACTTCTCGGTAAGGACTAATCGCTTCTTTGCTCATCCAAGCCTCTACATTGCTACCGCCCCACGAGGTATGTATCATCCCTACCGGCACCTCCAGTATCTCTTGCAATTGAGAGCCAAAATAGTAGGCCACAGCACTGTAATCGAGCACACTTACAGCATCGGCTTGCCGCCAGGTAAGATGTCCTTTCAGGGTATCTAAGGGTGTTTTAGAAGCCTTCTTTTCCACAAAAAACAGGCGTAAATTATCGTTCTTAGCGGTCTTAAGCACCTCTAAAGTTCCCAAGGTAGGCTGACCATCGTAGCCATTCATGGGCTGAAACATATTACTCTGGCCGGAGCACAACCACACTTCGCCAAAGAGAATATTTTCCAGTAAAATATCCGATTCTCCACTTTTCAAACGAATGGTTTGAGCATCTTTACTGTTGGTGGTAACGACTTCCGTATTCCAGCGACCATTTTTATCCGTTTTTACGCTCATAGCCTCATCGAGCCACGAACACTTAATTGTTATTTTTTCACCCTTATCAGCCCAACCCCACAGCTGTACGGCGGTATTACGTTGGAGCACCATATTGGAGGCTACAATTTCAGGGAGTCTGATTTCAGCGAAAGCTAAAGTTGATATCAGAAGAAAGATGGTGATCAGGATATTTTTATGCATCATATTAAGTTTTTTTATGTGTTCATTCGTTTTTTTATCAAAAAATATGGATAAAACATGTCATGAAGTTTTAGTACAACTCCGGCTGGGCTCATACCATTATGAATATTTTATACGACTCAAGGCCATACGAACATTTCTTGACGAAGCATCTAAAATAAAAATTTTTCAGCAACCAAAAATAGCCCCCTTAAGGATGCTATTCTGTGAAAT
>DHQI01000039.1:0-4741 GCA_002408065.1 Bacteroidales bacterium UBA5342 | reverse complement strand
GTTATGTGAAATATCGTTTAGTCCCCCCCTTTTTCGTGTTGCAGTTAATTATTGACATATAAAACCACAACATAAAAAAACTGCTTTTATGCCTCTTACCCCACTCCTGCAAGGTTTACCATCCATATCCACTACGATGATTTCATCCTGAACAAATGGCTCTATCAATGAAATAGTAAATAATGATTTCCATAATATATAATCTATCCATCCAAACTTAAAAAAGTTATCACTTTTCAAGTACTATACGTGTTCGGGTACGTTAAAAAAAAAACGACTCTTTTAGGGTGATATGGGCTTTGTTTTAAACAAATACATTGACCTTAAAAAAAATATATAAAACAAAGAATACATGTATTATTTAAGTCTATTTAACTCTCCTAATGAGTAGCTCTCCCATTGCCCGTAACTGTTTTTCATATAAAAAAAACAGTTACGTATATAGTCTAATTGAAAGTTTAGAGGAGGGGTTAATTCTTTAAATGGTTTAAAAAATGATTTAAGCGCCCTGCCTAAGCTTTCATGAAAAAGTCTTTTGTGCTCTCTTTCGCATCCAAACCTGCACATAAGAATAACGACTATCCTATTGTTTTTATATTCAATACGCTCTATTGCACATTGTTTTTGTTTAAAACAATACTCAAGTTTACCTTATTACAAATGCTTCCTGTCATGGTAATTTTGTCGTCAAATGATAAGCTACCCATGGTCGTTAATAGTGATTTTTCCAATTATCATAAAATGGCTCACTGACCTAGCGTTTTGTTAAAAGTTATTGAAACTATCACTGCAACATTATTGATCAATGACTTTTCAAAAGAGTTTTGTTGCAAATTTAACACTTAAAAAGACAACTTATCGATTGGGCAAGTTGCTATTTGACAGACAATCAATTAACATTAAATTTTTTATATTAAAACAGTAAAATTATGAACACAAAAATGAAGTTTTTTCTATTACCATTTATTCTAGTGGGAATAGTAATGTCTCTTATGACAAGTTGTATTGAAGAAGAAGAACTTGACAATTTAACAGGAGTCATGGTGACAGAGTCGGTAAATGGAGGTTTGCTTGTTTCTTGGGATCCTATAATAGAGGCTCTATCATATTCTGTCTATGTAGCAGAATCGGCAGAAGGTCCATTTGATTTCGTAAAAAAAATCGATGATGATGAATCTTATTATGAATATCTGGAAGGAACACCAGGTGAAACATATTACTTTAGGGTTCGTTGGTTCAACGGCTCACAGTTTTCATCTGATGAAGATGCCGAAATTGTAAGCGCGGCTTATCCAATATCTCTTTTATCTGAGCTATCATTGGAGGTATCGACTGATTTACCTTCTGACTATCGTTTTAGTGGCAAATTGGAATGGACTGTTAATCCTAATTCTGTAGACTATAGCAAGATTACAGCCTACAAAATCGCGGTAAAATATGAAGGCATGGACGAATACTTAGGATGGAATTATAAATATAGTAATGACTTTGACAGTTGGCCTATTTTTTGGGAAGATTTTAACTTAGATCGCACAGGTAATGTATTTTCGAAATCTGTTGGTTTGTTTACAGCATATAACGATGCAGATGGTCAGGAATGGCAAGCTGATACTAGAACAATTATGTACAAGATAGTAGCAGTAGATGAAAACTATAGCGAAATTTCAAGTATCATAGGAAGCCAAAAATTACAGCTTTTTGATGAAGTCAGAGAGGTCGATATTGAAGCTGATGGTGATGATTTGGATATAACATTTATCGGTTCTTCTCTTGCAACTCACTATCAAATTGAGCTTATAGCTAAAGAAGGAACATTTACTTTTACTAGTTCAGGGAGCAATAAATTAGTACTCTCAAAATCCGAGCTTAATAAGATTGACTGGGTCGGTCCTAATGGTCCTAAGAGTACTAATGTCTATCAGTTTAGGTTGAATAATGTGAGTAAAAGTCAAATACAATCAATCACAGTTACTCCAGGTAAATCTTCAAATGATGCATTTGATGAGGGATCAGATACTTACTACACATCTTCTTCGTGGTAATTAGCACACTGATTATCTGCATGATGAATCAACAAACGTTCTTAACGTTCAAGAATATTAATGTTATCGACCGTTCATTCAGAAGAATGTTGCAGATGATGAGTGAAAATCTAATAATTGGTATAAAAATCAGCTCCAGGACCCTCTAGAGCTGATTTTTTTTGTTAGGCCGGGTATGGTAATACTTTGCCGTCCTTTGTTATCCGGCACACCATGAGCAGAAACGATTGGCGAAATAATTACTCTTTTGCGCCAATGTAGCAAACTCGCTTGTAATAGATAAAAAACGTGATCTTCACCCGCTATCTTGAAGCCTGCCATATCATCACGAAGGGCATACCAGAGTTAGGAATCAGATCTTAACATGCCAGCTGAACATCCCGAATAAAGACGGTATTGTTCTACAAGAATATAAATGCTATCGGCTACGCCACCACACCTATAAGGTGCTATTTGCACATAATAGAATAAGAACAATGATGCTTTTATTCATGGGGTAGATTTTGAAGTGCTATAGATAATAGTCTGTCATTTTTCAGCTTGATTATCTGCTATTTAATGAGATTTCGGCGTTTATTATATACCACTGAATATCAATAAAGCATTGGAAACAAGGTTCAGCGAAGCTAAATTGGACTTTTCTATAGCTTGCTGAGAGCCTGTCGAAGTATTGAAAGTATAACGAAGTGTTGTATAGATTAATACTTGATTATTGGGCATGATAATTTTCCAGCCTTAAAGATATAAATTCCGGAGCTAAGGTCTGACAGATCTATAGTTTCCTTTTTTGTCCTTAGTATTGACTGCCCCTGCAAGTTAAAAATCTCACATTCCTGACCATAGACTAATCCTTTAACTGTCAAGGTTGAGTAAAGGGGATTGGGAAATATACTGATATCATTTGATGCATCAGTTTCGGTCATTGCTGCACTAGTGCTTTGTTCGAGAACAATATAATCAAAAGAACCACTATAACCATTGCTCGCCCCCTTTTCACTTGAAGTAAAACGTACTTGATTCGTTCCGGCAAGCAAAGGTACAGATTCCCAAGTCATACTTGCGCGCCCGGAATTGGTATCATACATATCTATGTCACCATCCATCTCTTGCCAGGTACCATCAGCCCTCTTCACTTCGCAGCTATACTTTCCAAAACTGCTCCAGGTAAGCCCCGTCAATGTAAGCTTATAGTTATTGTTCGCGGGAGCTTCCACATCAAATAAAATGGATTTCCCTGTCGTTGTTGCTGACAAATTAAGATGCTGACCACCAGCAGCCACATCATTATTTTGCAAGGTAATACTGTTGGCTGTAGGAGAAGTATAAGTTAAATTCTCGCACTCATATTTTAGGATATCTATGGGATCTATCAAAAAAGAAAAACAGGTAATGGAACGCGATGGCAAATCAAGCATATACTGTTGGTTTGTTCCACTCTTAACAGCCGTACCATTATTGCCTGTTACCGGAGCATCGTCTGTAAATTGCACATAACTGACCTCACCATCTATGACACCATAGTTTAAGGTAAAAACTTGCCTTTCCATCGCCTCAGCAGTCATGTTAATGGCATAAACAGTGAGCAGACTATCCTCGATAAAAGAACGTGTAAACAATTGCTTACCATAATTAGAAGCAGCGATGCTAATACCGTCCCAATCATCGGTAAAAATAGGCTGGGCATCTTTTAGAGGCAGCATGGCTTGTTTGACTAGATTGAAGCGATAATTCGTTTCATTACTAAGGAAATCCCACATACAAAGACCATCAAGTCCCACATCAGTCTGATCCCAAAGGGTAGCCATTCCTATCTCAGCCGTTGCCAGTTCGTCCTGCCCCGATTTACTGCTCCAATGCGCCTCGGTAGACCAGAATGGAATATCACCTATTTTATTCAGGTCATTCTTAAGCTGGGTCAACTTACGGGTAGAAGGGTAATAATGAACACCATATATTTCCATATAATCTTGCCAGCCATTGTTCATCAAAGTAGCTACCCAATTACGCATATCCGGATCGTAGTCCTCATAGCCCATCCAAGTCGGGATTTTATATCCCCCGACATTTAATTTAACAGTCAGTTGATCTATGATGTCTTTGTACTGTTGCGGGTTCATATCCGCTTTATTCCAGCGCTCTTCATTATCTACGCCCATAACATCAATTTCTATGTCATGCGTTTTCATAAAAGACACATAGTCATACAGCATCGTCACATATTTATCGGTCTGTATTTCAGGGCCATCACCATCCAACACCCAATCGGGCCAGGTAAGTTCTCCCTTCAGTTTTTTACTGGCAAAAACCACAAAATCCTTTTCACCCCGTGCTGTCTGAGCATAGTTGATGGAGCGCACCAGCTTAAAATATCCCGTCTTCGCTGTAGCATCGTAGAGTACTGTGCCTGCCTCGGGATGATAACGGTGTCCGTCATTACCATAAATAGAAACACGCACCCCATTCATATCATATTCATCAAAAAAACGTTGCGCCTTAGCCGTACCACCAATAGCCCCTGCGGACAATTTCAGATCCATGATGAGGTATTTTAGGGTATGTCCATAGCGCGATTCCGGATAAATCACAACATCCGATCCGGTTTTAGCCGAAAGGTTTAAGCCTAGCAGGAGTAGGACTAAACAGGTGAAATTTTTCATGTTTTTATAGTGCTATTTCTCCCAAATCGAGTAGGTAGGGGG
>DHQI01000079.1:18300-21930 GCA_002408065.1 Bacteroidales bacterium UBA5342 | reverse complement strand
CGTTCTTTGACCTTTTTGTGACCCTGATGCGGCCGTTTATTGGCTGGCCCGTATGGTGGAGGGGGGCGAGGATCCCAAATTCATCGCCCGTCGTCTGGTCATCTCTGCTGCGGAGGATGTAGGACTGGCTAACCCCAACGCGCTACTGCTGGCCAATGCCTGCTTCGACACCATCAATAAGATAGGCTGGCCGGAAGGACGCATCGTGTTATCAGAAACAACCATCTATCTGGCCACAAGTCCCAAAAGCAATTCGGCCTACCAAGCCATCAACGATGCCCAACGTGTGGTACAGCGCACCGGCAATTTGGCCGTGCCTCTACACCTGCGTAATGCGCCTACCAAGATGATGAAAGAGATGGATTATGGCAAAGATTATAAATATGCCCATGCTTACGAGGGTAATTTTGTAAAACAAGACTTCAGACCAGAAGAGGTACAAAAGACTAAACTCTATACACCTCAAGAGAACCCTTCGGAAAAAGTCATTAAAGAACGAATGGATAAGCTTTGGACGTGAGCGAAAAAAAAGATTGAAAAAAACTGTTTAAGCGTCAATCTGTCTTCATAAGGTTCTTTCCTTAATTAGAACGAAACATACGACGTAGAACAAGCGGCAGGGATAGAAACGGCACGACAGGCTACGGGTGCCCTATGGAGTAGGCTGGCGGAGGCGACCTAAGAAGCCCACGCACTGCCTTACGGAATAGAGGCAAGCGGAGTCTGTCGTATAGTGTATAGCCCGTTGGTCCGCCCAAATAAAAATATTGAGAGCAAAAGCACCCGATTTTCAACAAAAGCACCGGCGCATTATCAACAAAAAGAAAAATATCTTGTTTAGAAATAAGAGATTATTAATGAACTTAAACTTATAACTATGGATAATACAATAAAACAACACATCGACAAGCATTTAGATCGTTATTTAGAGGAACTTTTTACCCTGTTACGCATTCCGTCTATCAGCTCCAAAGAGGAGCATAAAGGGGATATGTACAAGGCAGCAGAACAGTGGAAATACCTCCTTAAGATGGCTGGCTGCGATAGCGCTAAAATCTATGAAACAGACGGTAACCCGGTAGTTTTTGGCGAAAAAATTATTGATCCGGCCCTGCCTACCGTACTGGTATATGGCCATATGGATGTGATGCCCGTAGAACCCCTTAACCTGTGGGACAGTGCTCCTTTTGAGCCTGTGATACAGCACGGTAAGATATGGGGACGTGGTGCCGACGACGACAAAGGTCAATCCTTCATGCACGCTAAAGCCTTTGAATACCTGGCCCATAGCGATCAACTGAAACGTAATGTTAAATTTATACTGGAAGGTGAAGAAGAAATTGGCTCGCCCAACCTCCCCAAATTTATTGATGAACACAAAGAGCTTTTGGCTGCTGACATCATCTTGGTATCGGATACCAGTATGCTTGACGCTAAGACCCCATCCTTAACGACAGGACTACGCGGTCTTTCGTACTGGCAAATAGAAGTGACAGGCCCTAATGTAGACCTTCACTCAGGACTCTTTGGTGGTGCTGTGGCGAACCCAATCAATGAATTGTGTAAAATCATTGCCCAGCTTCAGGATGATAAAGGACGCCTCACCGTGCCCGGCTTCTACGACGATGTGACGGAAACAACACAGGAGGAGCGTGATCTTATAGCACAAATACCCTTTGACGAAGAAGCTTACAAGAAAGCCATAGATGTCAAAGCATTAAAAGGCGAGGAAGGCTTTTCTACGCTCGAACGCACGGGTACACGTCCTAGTTTTGACGTGTGTGGCATCTGGGGGGGCTATATGGGCGAAGGAGCCAAAACGGTATTACCATCGAAAGCTTACGCCAAGCTGTCTACCAGACTGGTAGCGGGACAAAACAATGAAAAAATAGCTCAGATGATGGTAGAGCATATTAACTCTATTGCTCCAGAGTATATCAAAGTAAAAGTAGAGCCGATGCACGGCGGACAAGCTTATGAATGCCCCTTAGACTTACCTGAATATCAAGCTGCCGAGAAAGCTTATATGGATGTCTTTGACAAACGTCCTCTACCAGTTAAGCGTGGCGGTAGCATTCCTATCATCGCTGCTTTTGAGGAAAAACTGGGCATCAAAACCATCCTGATGGGCTTCGGACTGGAGGAAGACGCTATCCATAGCCCTAACGAGAGCTTCCCTATTGATATGTTTAAGAAAGGTATTGAGACTATTATTCGGTTTTACGGGCACCTGGATGAGTAAAGACACAAAAGCTGTATCGCTGAGATTCGCGGAGGAGCTGAGTTACGCGGAGGGGAAATTTCTTTGCGTATCTCTGCTCCTCTGCGTATCTTTGCGATACTTTTATTTCACAAATCACAATGGAGAAAATAGAAACCGGTATAGAAGGCCTTTACATCATAAAACCGCGCATCTTTGAAGACAGCCGCGGTTATTTTTTCGAAAGCTACAACAAGGAAAAGTTTGAAGCGCTGGGCATACACAACGACTTTATTCAAGATAATCAGAGTAAATCGTCGTATGGTGTAGTGCGTGGACTACACTGTCAGACCAACCCTTACTCACAAGCCAAGCTGGTACGTTGCCTCGAAGGATCGGTGCTGGATGTAGCTGTAGACATCCGCAAAGACAGCCCTACCTACGGACAATCGTATGCTGTAGAGCTAACAGCTGAAAACCAACTGATGTTTATGATACCACAAGGTTTCCTTCATGGTTTTTCTGTTTTGTCAGAAACTGCTACTTTTGCCTACAAATGCGATAACCTTTATCACCCGGAGACGGAGCAAGGCATCATGCCTTACGATAAAGACTTAAACATAGACTGGCGCATACCGGAAGATAAGGCGATACTTTCGCCCAAAGACTTGGATGCCCCTGCTTTTAGTACGGTTAAGCCAATAGGGGTGAAATAATCTTTTTTAATTTTCACTTTTAATTTTTTATTTACTAGGTCCCTTAGTTCAATGGATAGAATGTCAGATTCCGGTTCTGATGATATGGGTTCGAGTCCCGTAGGGATCACTTAAGTGACAAAAATGAAGACAGCCCTAAGGCGGTCTTTTTTTATGTCAAATCATCCGTTGAATGTTAATTCATAAGGATGAATTGGCATAAAAAACAAATCGTCTGCAAGACGATTCATTTTTGTTATAGACTACGGAGCGCAAGGGATCACCGACAGGTAATTCCGTAGGGACCACCGCAAGGTAATCTCGTAGGGATCGTCAAGGCAATCCCGTCATCATTTTATAATAAAGCTATTACACATCCCGATGTACATCGGGAACAAAGAAGCACAGAGGCTCACAAAGAATTTTACAACAACATGTGTATGGTACAAAATGTGTTGTATTTACTAACCTCCACCTTCGATACTTTTCGTGTGCTTTCGAACTAAAAAGTAAACTCCGTAGACCGAAACACTCAGGCATCGTTCTAGACCAAAAATCGCTTCACCACATTCTTAGCGTTCTGTAACACTAGCTCTTTGACCCAAGGCAAGGCTTTGGCATGCCAACGCTGCGGGTGAAAGGTCATCATGACTTTTTCTGGTAAAATACCATGTTCAACTGCGCTGATAATATCCTTTGTGGAGTGAAACACTAAGCCATCTTTTACCCATTTAT
>DHQI01000079.1:17276-18076 GCA_002408065.1 Bacteroidales bacterium UBA5342 | reverse complement strand
GAGCCATCTTTTACCCATTTATCTTGCTGTGGCACCTTGTCGCGCACACTCACCCGCCAGCCATCCCAGCGGCGACCAGTATCCGTCAGGTAAAATAACTCATCAAAATCCACATCAAAATAGGGCTCGCCTATGATGCTATAATCCTGATAACGGTTTGTTTTCCAAAGATCCTTTGAGTCATAAGGGGAGCGCGGACTACCGTGCATACAAATCGTTTTGACTTCAGTCAGGCGGCGTAGCTTTTCCAGGTTTTGCATGAAATCCTCCAGGCCTAGAGTCATATTACCCTGATGGGTGGTCAGGTTTTCGTAATGATAACCTACCTCGTGCCCCAAGGCAGCTATTTCTTGTATAACGGTCTCGTCCCAGCTCTCGGGTACTGCACGGAAGTAATATGATCCTCTGATGCCTAGCTCTGCTTGTATCTTGGCGAATTGCAAGGAATTATTTGGCAATAAATCCACGTCATGACGCAGAATCACCATCTTATCGTAACGCTGCCCTTCGCAGTAGTCCTTAAAAGTTAAAAACTCATAAGCCGCGCCTTTAAGCGCTGACAATAATTGATGGTATTTTTTTAATGTAAAATCCAAAGTTTATTTTTTTTGTATTTGTAGCTCCCAGTATCCTAACTTCCGCCCACCAATACGCTTAATCTTACCTTCCTCCTTTAGATTACCAAGCTGAACCTCAACCCATCGCTGACTCAAACCTAAAGTTGAAGCTAACTCTTTTGATGTGATTTCCGGTTTATCTTTAAGCAATCTCAATATGATTTCCGAAGTCTTTTCCGAAGT
>DHQI01000079.1:0-17031 GCA_002408065.1 Bacteroidales bacterium UBA5342 | reverse complement strand
GAAGTCTTTTCCGAAGTCTTTTTATCTCGTAAATCAATCCTTACAAAATCAGGCAAAACTTCAAGCTGGTAAGACTGTCCTTGATACAATTGCATCCATTCTCTAATACGAACAAAGCCTGTCCCGTACTTCTCCACTTCCCCCATTAGATAAAATGCCTCTGACAAAAGCTTATTACGATGTTTGGGCTGATAACTATCTGTCTCTAGATCATCAACAGACAATCCGCCCATCAAACGACCAGGATTAGAAAATAAAATATGATCATCAAATATCTTTATAATAACATCACTAGAACTTTGATAATCACGATGAATTATTGCATTCAACAATAGCTCTCTAATCACTTGTAAAGAATACTGCCATTTTTCTTGACGCTGTAATTCTCCGGCAAATTCATACTCCAGTCTAATATTGCGCTGAATAAAGTGCATCAACTCATCAACAGCAACAACCAAAGGAGATTGTATCAGTGCATCATCAATTATCCTTGAGGGGGATTTAAAACGTCCAATATGAATAGATGTTTGATGGTTTGCAAAAAGCAACTCCGCTGCACGCGTTGCGCGACCATCTTCTAATAAGCCCAACTTCTCTAAGTCATAAGAAATGTCGGACGACAAAGAATAACGTCCTTTCGATCGTAATTTTTCTGAAAATACCTGTAATGCCCTTGGTGTAAAATCTTCAAATTTCTTAGCAGTTAGAAAAGAATCAAAAGATTGATTTTTAGATAAATTTCTTAACTCAACAATTTCATCTACGGACATTAAATGATTAGAATTATTTAATCGTGTATAATAACGCCCTTGCATAGAAATAGGCTTAATAGGATATTCAGAAATTTTTATGGCAACAAGGGTGACACCATCAATATTATAACGAGTAATAACAGGCAATAAAGCTGGCTCTGTTTTCTGTTTTATCTCATTCGTCCATTGCTGTAAAGATTCGGCATTTAGCTTAATACCTACAAGCTGTCCATCATCCTTTACGCCAACTAAAACCTGCCCTCCCTGCGCGTTAGCAAAAGCCACCAAAGTCTCTATCACCCCCTTATTAAAGGACTGCTTAAACTCTAAAATAGCACTCTCACCTTGCGCTAATTCTTGCTGTATAGACAGGATGGTTGACATAGAACACAAACACTATTAATAAAAAAACCTCATACCCAATCGCTTTAGAGCTGAAAATAACTGATGGGGTGTTTTTTAATGTAAAATCCATAAAACGAAAGTCGTTTAATTATGGCTTGAATTTAGTTATTTCTACTTAAAATCTTAATGATAAATAGGAATACTTTCATAGAATCTAATTTATTGGGAGTTTTTAAAAAGTTAGATCTAATATTGTAAAATCTCATTTAAACAACGCTCTGCAGTCTTCCCATCCCACAATTCAGGCACCACAGGCACACGCTCTTTAGCTAAAGCCTCTCGGTACTCTTGACGTATACGCTCTACATTATTGCCCACCAATACGCTTGCTCCTCCATGCTCTCTTAGTGTAACAGGACGCTCGGTGTTCCAACGTAAGTTACTCAAAAGTTTTAATCACCTTAGCCGGAATCCCTACAGCAACCGAATATGCAGGAATGTCGGACGTAACAACTGCTCCTGCTCCAATAATTGCACCTTTACCAATGGTAACTCCTGGCATTATCATGGCTCCAATGCCAATGTGAGCACCGTCTTCTATTACTACTCCTTTATTCTTTAAGGGCAAATCCATAACTGCAACACCAACGCTGTATTGAGAAATATCCCTCTGGTGGCACAAAATCATAACTCCAGATGTCACCCACACCTTACGACCAATTTTTATTAACTCAGGATGTGAATCATCAAGTTGAGCAGTTCTGTTTATTTTTGAACCTTTCCCAACTTTAACGCCCCTTAAGCGATGTAAAAAGGTTGTTAAATGAGCAGGAAAGGTAAAGGGTATCAAAACCGATAGTACTCGTATCCATACCCCAAGCAATACCGATTTAATTGTTCGCTTATTATTTGACATTTATTTATTGTTTTGAGCTTTTGAATATTTAACTCTCCCGCTTTTAAAGTCTTCAAGATGTTCAACCAACCACACAAAAAATGGTGTTGGGCTAATCTTTTCTCTCATTAAGCGCTGATGATTCAATTTACAATTTTCTTTCAACTCTTCATCTTTTACTAACTCAAGAGCTTTTTCAATCACACCATAAGAATTCCTAAAATTATACACTAAAGAATAGTTTTCGTCTTCTTCATTCAAGTAACCTACTTGCAGACTGTTCACATAGATTGCCGGTGTACCAAGAACGGCACACTCAGAAGCCATTGTAGCACTTTCTCCTATAAACAAATCACAAGCATACAATAAATCGTGAATTTCATTTGGATGATTTTTGAATTCAAAGCGCTTAAGCTCCTCTGGCAGTTCACCTTCCGAACTAATAATTACATGACAATATTCTGATAGTTTTTTAACTAAATCAATTTTTTCGTTACGAGAAAAGCCCCCTTCTCCTTTATCATGATAGGCATCCCAAGAAACAAATCTAAGCAGACATAATTTTTTATCCTCTGAATAAGCAAAAGATCCGTTATTCTTCTTAGGTGTATAGAAATCTGGATGTAGATATAAAAGTTCCATATATGAATCAAACTTATGCTGATTTGGGTACTTAGGCAAATAACAGCTTGGGTTTAAAAAGATATAGGATAACTTAGATACAAATTTTGCCATCTTTACAGCGTGATCAGAATCACTTGTGGCAATACTCTTTTTACCAAATATTTTTGCAACTACAACACCATAAATCAGTCCGTGCCCCATTAAGACATCTGGCCGAAAAAAAATCGTATAATATGAAGTAATGGCTAAAGCTTTAACACTATAAAGAGCCTTTCTCCACAGACTTTTTCCTCCTTTACCTCTGCAGACATACTGTATATCCTCTGAATCTAGTAATTGCTTGATCGGCCCTCGATCTCTTGCAAGCACCAATATTTTATGGTTATGAGCCTTCATAACATGAATAAAGTTCTTAAAATAATGCACATGTGCTGGGTGACCGATATCAACGAGTATTCTCATCTATTATACTATTCTTAAATTCCAAAATAAAACAAGCAAGGCGCAAGCAAAATAGCCAAACTCCAAAACCCGGGTATTCCTTTTTTTCTTCTTAGCACTTAACCCATTTACATAGGATAAATAAAAAAAGGCAATCAAATATGTAAAAGGTAAGTGAGTCAGATGGTAACGCATCTCGTAGGACTCCATTATATAAATCAAGGCTCCCATCCCCATTAGACTCATAACAAGAAAAGAGTAAAACTGAGAAAGACGATGACGCATAATCAACAACACTCCCAACCAGAAAGGCACAGCTAACAAGACCCTTAACATTAAACCTGAAGCGTATAACGAATTATTCTCTTTGTCTTCTCGCGCTAATAGATTGGGCAGAGGCCCTAAAGTAGACGACAAAATAGCTGCATAAATAGCCACATCCTCACCAGACTCTTGTGTAACATCTTCTCGTATCTCAACAGATTTTTCAAAAGAGGAGAACCTACTGGTCATGCGTTCTAATGAGGAAGACATAAATAAAAAAACGACAATAATAATCACAGAAAAACTCACATTTCTAAAAGAACTGCCATAACGATTTAATAACAACCAAACACCAATTGAAGCAATTAACATTGCCAATACACTTGGTCTAAAGAGCATCAAAGAGGCACCAAAAGTAAATGCTAATATTAAAGCTGTTTTTTTTCGTCTATAATAGAATCGTAAAACCTGATAATAGGACCCCATTAGCAACAAAAGAAATACCGATTCTTTAAGACCAGATGATTCTATCCTAAAAATATAAGATGAGGTAAAGAAAGCTACGGCACACACAAATGCATACCTATAAGGCATAAATAATTTTCCTATTCGAAAAAGCAAAACAGAGGAAAACGTGCCACAGACTATATTCATAAAATTGACAAACAAAGTGTCATCGATAAAATAATATAGGAAGGTAGTATATAAAGCAGCCCCTAAATCATCATACCTGTGCATTCCCAAAAAGTATTCTATTGCCGGAACAATGGGCATATTAGCCATCTCCCGCCCTAAGCTATCATAAAGTTTTTCATCTAATGACTGAAATTGAAAGAAGTCGCCATGATGATAAAAAAACATCAAGTTTAGAATAAAAACACACAATAAGGAATAAAAGAACACTAGCCACTTAAGGGACTTCTCATTAGGATAAGGAAAGCTAAAATGAGATTTATTAAGTATCGTAAAGTATGACACTATAAAGAACACATTTAACAACAACAGCTGCCAGGTATACATCCATATATCTATCCCAAGAAAGAACATTACCAAACATATGGCCAACGAGTAAATAATATATCTATCAAGCAACTGTTTCACTAATTCAAGCTTTTCTTTTATAAAGTTCACGGGCAGGATTACCTGCAACAACAGCATAAGGCGCTACATTTTTTGTAACGACTGCACCTGCTGCGACAATAGCACCACACCCAATATGTGAAACTGAGGATGTAATGATAGACCTAGTACCTAGCCAAACATCATCTTCTATAGTCAGTTTTGTCTTATCGGTTCTCCCTTGATGAAGCATAGGAATACTTATATCTTTAAACTCATGGTTATCTCCAAGTATAACAACATCGGCTGCCATCATAACATAGTTACCAATCTTTATATTATTAGGAACCCGACACCGCTCTCCAATACCTGAATAATCACCAATTGTGATCTCTTTTCCTGTTCCAAAATAAGCATTGGGTTCTATCGAAATGTTTCGACCAGCTTTTTTAAAAATGATTTTAACCAGAAACTGACGTATATTTTTAGCACAGCGCCCCAAAAAAGGAGTTCTACTGTGAGGTAGAAATTGGAAAAAAGAATAATACAGGAATAGTGCAACTTTTCTTTTCATAGACCTCTATTTTCGTTTTGTGAAATTGTAGATTTCTAATAAGCTTTGAGCAACTCGATTTATATCTAAATGTAAAATAAACTCACGTCCATTAATCTTATTAAGCTCCTCGAAACTCTTTTCAATTAAACGAGATAACTCCATAGGATTTGCTTTACCTATATGATACCCATCTACACCTTTTGTAATTTCATAGACATCGCCTACATCAACACTTACAGCAGGAGTATTAACAGCCATCGCTTCCTTAATAACCAGTGGTCCAGACTCCTTAAAAGAAGTAACCAAAACACAATCCACAGCATTGAATAAAAGCGAGGCTTTCTGGCGTGTATAACCTTTATATTCTAGCAAATTAACATCATACTTGTCTTTAAGCAGAGCTATCGTTTCTGCTGCTAATGGATAATTCTTTACTCTATTGTCAAACCCTGATGAGAACAATATGTATTTACGCTTTAAATCTAAGCCTAATATTTCTCTTGCCTCAACTCGAGAAAGCGGCTTAAACAATTCGACATCAACACCACAAGAAAGCACCTCATAGGCTCCTTTTAAAGGTGTTTTTTTTGCTAATCTATTGGATACAAAAATGTTTCTTTTCGACAAAAAAATCGAAATTGAAGAAAATATTCTGCTCCTAAAATTATTTATATCACTTCCATGGTATGTGGTTACAACAGGACATTTCCTTTGCAAATTAGCCAGCAAACCACTTAAACCATAATGAGCATGAACAAGATCTGGCTTGAATTGACTGATTTTACTTCGCAATAATGGTAAGTGTTTTAAATATCCCTTTATCCCTTTCGAAGAAACAGTAAAATATTCTACATCTACACCTAATGCTTTTACACTATCAACTTGCTCAAGTATAAAAGGAGCAATACGGTTCTGTGTAGCACTGCATACGATTAAAACTTTCATTATTCAAGCTCTCTAATTATCTTAGCAGGATTACCCCCAACTACAGTATATGCAGGTACATCCTTAACAACAGTGCTCCCAGCTGCAATTACGGCTCCTTCGTGAACGGTAACTCCCGGCATTATTATACTCCTCATTCCAACATGTACATTGTCTTCAATGACCACCTCTTTCTCCAAATAACTTAATTCCTTCTGGAGGTTTCCTCTACGATAGTTTGATAAATCCCTTCTATGGCACAAAATCATACATTCTGATGTTATTAGGACGTGATTTCCAATTTTCACTCTGTGAGATCCATCTATATCTAAATATACTCCATAACCTATCGACACATCTTTACCAATCTTAACACCTATTAATCGCCATAAATATGGTCTGACCTTATGAAACATAATAGATGGAAGCAAAGGGAAGCGAGCCCCAATCCACCATAAAAAGTATTTTAATTCACGTTTGAAAAAATTCATCTTTATTTTTTTTATATCCGTAGGTTTTTTTTCTGATAGAACCAATAAATGCCCAAAGACCAGTAGAACGAACAGCTATTTCATGTATTGAATCTGCATCATTCATAGAATACCGTTTTATTCGGTAAATGTCTGTTTTGCTATTGTTATAACCATAGTCTACTGTCAAAGAAGAACTATACCCCGCCTCCTTTACAAGATCTAATGCCATATCGGAATAGTCGCCATTCGCAAAACAATATGAATTAAAAGAAAAACCTAATTGTCTTTCCAAATCTATTTTGCTTTGTACTATTTCATTATAAGTCTCGATCTCAGTGCACTTGTGCAATGAATAATGAAACATCCCATGAACTTGGAAATCAACATATGGATACATCTGCATTATCTCTTTGCATGACAAGGAGTCAGCTTTTTCATATTCTTTTGTTATTTCAAAACCATCAATGGACTTTAAAAGTTCATCTTTTGACATCTGACTTATCTCCTCAGCATTATATGATTTGGAGATATGATTAAACCAAAAGTGCCGCTGTGTGTTTACGAGTCCAGAACACAGAAAGATGGTCGGCTTAATTTGAACTTCTTTAATGATTTTTAAAAGATTATAATTGCTAACATGGCCATCATCAAACGTTAATATAACAGAATATTTGGGCAATTTATTCAAGGTATTAGCCTGATAATTTTGCACATAATCACTTAAGCTAATAATATTATACCTTTTTTTAAGGTACAATACCGTCCTATTAAATGACACACCTGTTGGCTTATGAAACAAAAGAACGGATATGTTATTCCTCTGAAACAATAGCCTAAACAGCCCATGTATACCTGTTGCTCTTATTATAAGATATTTTATTTTTTTTACTCTATGGTAAAATTTCATAACTTCTATTATACTTACGCTTGGGGAAAAACAAAAACACCCCCATTATAGTAATGATGTCTTTTAATACGAAATAGGCAATATTATCAAGTAATGCTCCTTTACCTTTATAGGCTCTATATGCAATAACAGATACATAGGCCAATAATGCTAATACTTGCCCTAAAACTAGCGAGAGAAAAATTGACAACAAAAAAGCGATTAAACTGTATTCACGAGAAACGATCAATTTTATATTATTCTTTTCAAACCCATGTTTTCTATACAGTAATGATCTCCCATACATATTCATCCCTGACAATAGCATTTCCCACTTTCGTCTTCTATCCAAATAAGGGATCATATGATGATGGACTAAAATCTCTTTTTTCCGATATAGTAGAATATTTTCTTTAGCTAACATCAAGGCTAAGTCTACATCTTGACCTTTTCTAAAGCGATTATCCATACCTCCCACCATTTGCCAATAAGCTTTTAAAATAAAAAAAAGCCCACCCACATGCGATGTATATTTATCTTCAGCCATTGAATAACCATTATCCTTATGCTGGTATTCCCAATTATCATTATAAAAATAATTATCAAAATTGCCACTCATAAACGGATAACTTATCCCACTCCCTTCACTATAAAACAGGTGGAATGATTCTGGAATGAGCTCCATATCACCGTCTAGAAAAAAAAGTACATCCCCTTTAGCAATTTCAGCCCCTACATTCCTTGCAATTGCAGGATTACAATCACCTGTTAAAGATACAAATTTAATCTTCTCAAATTTTTTCACTCTCTCCAAAGTATCATCAGTCGATTGAGAATCGACATAGATCACCTCATAATTAGTCAACTTGTTATATCGAATGGTTTCAAAAACTTTCTCTAAACAGAGTGAAAGCTTCCAACCTTCATTTTTTCCTATGATAATGAAACTAAGCATTATATTCTATTTTTGTTCTATTTCTTGTCACTTTTACTTTCTTTAATAAAAACGGAACATTAAAGCACATCCTTATCAATACCCTGAATGCTGAAAAACGTCTTCTATACATCATTTTTAACAATCTCTTAGGCGTAGAAATATAAAATTGCAACAATGCTTTACCCAAGGAAAGATTAATATTAGTTAATAGATTTAAAACTCCCGAACGAATCCTATATTTAACATTCTTTGTGCTAAAAGTGCGATCGTGATAAGCCCTATACTTAGTATGAATACCTATTTTATATGAAAAAAAATAAATTCTATTACAGTAATTATCATCTTCACCATAATGGAAAAAAAGAGAATCGAACAAGCCAACCTTTTTTATAACAGGTACAGGCACTAACCAGACTGCAGCATTAACAAAATACGTTTGAATTAATTCACCTCTATCAATGTTATGTTTGTTTCCCAAATAATTATTAAACTGTTCCTCTATTTTGCCAGTCGGATGATACTGTAAAGGACTTAGAATCCC
The DNA here is from genome assembly GCA_002408065.1 of Bacteroidales bacterium UBA5342. GTDB lineage: Bacteria > Bacteroidota > Bacteroidia > Bacteroidales > UBA5342 > UBA5342. The sequence goes on along the minus strand of DHQI01000079.1, from coordinate 8,334 downwards.
ATATTCTAGGTTATTATTTAAAGCCTCAATTAACCCATTAATTGTATTATTATCAACCCAGGCATCTTGGTTAAGTAAAAAGACATAATCAGCATTGGCTTCTAAAGCTTTCTTTATTCCAACATTGTTAGCAGCACCAAAACCAAGATTCTCATTATTTTCAATCAACTCTACTCTCTTATATCTCTCTTTAATTAATTCAACAGTGCTATCTGTTGAACCATTATCAATGGCTATTATATGATGCTCGCCATCAACTTGAGAATCTCTCAAACTCCCAAAACACTTATCTACCCACTGGACTCCATTATATGTAACAACTATCGAATAAACTATCATTTTAACATTTTTCTTAACCGTCCTAAAAGTCTTTTAACCAAAGATTTTTTTAATAATAATTTATTCAATCGGTTCTCTAGAGTCTCCACAACTTTAGGATTCTTAAAATATGCAATCATCAACTTAAGATAAGCAATTATTCTTTCTTTCTTTTTTGTTTTACTCCAGACGCCTCCGTCGTGCACTCTATAAACCCCCATCGTTTCTGGAAGCTTTTTTATTAGCCCCCTTTCAGCACTTAGCATGTGTAAAAAGTAGTCTCCAACAGGCGATTTTAACATTTCCTGCGGAATATTTTCAATCGTTTCTCTTCTAAAAACAACAGAAGGAGTATGTATATAATTTCCTTTGGCTAACTCATAAATATCTGTAGTCTCTGGTACATCTCTGGTAATATAATCATCTACCAATAACTGCTCTTCTTCTTTCCATATCTTTACAGGATGAAAACAAAGTGAGTACTCAGGATTCGCCTCCAAAAAATCTACCTGCTTCTGCAACTTTAAAGGATCTGTCCAATAATCATCGCCTTCGCACATCGCGATGTATTTGCCTTGGGCACGAGGGAACTGATATTTACTCGTAACCTTTACTCCTTTTGAATACTGATTTTCTTTTTGATAAATAGGTTTTATAATATCAGGATACTCAGTTTCATATTTCCGAATTATATCAGCAGTTTTATCTATCGAAGCATCATCATGAATCAAAATCTCAAATGCAAAGTCTGTTTTTTGCATCAAAAACCCTTCAAGCGCTTGTGCAATATAAGCCTCATGATTGTAGGCAAGACAACAAATACTAACTAGTGGTCTAGCTGACATTCTTCTTTGCTTTAATTTTTTCCATTCGCTTAAGTAACATCTGTGCCTTTAAAACCATCGGTGGGCCAATAAACTTACCATTTTTCACAGCAACTCCCATACCCTTCATTTCTGCCTCTTTAGCCATTTCAAGCATCTCCAGAGCGTCATGATACTCCTCTTCGGTTGGGCTAAAATACTGATGAACTAAAGGTAATTCTTTAGGGTTAAGCACCAACATACCTTCAAAACCTAATTTCTTAGCTAGAATTAGGTTTTTTTCCAAATCTTCTAAGTCATGAACTTTAATATGTACAGTATCTATAGGAATCACCCCGTGTTCACGGGCTGTCATAGCAATCATGGCTCTGGGGGTAAAAATCGAAAGCCCTTCAGCATCATGCTCACCCCGTAGGTCAGTCACAAAATCCTCACACCCAAAAGCCAATGCCACCAACCGATTAGGACATGCCTGGCATATATCTTGAATATTCATTACCCCACCAGCTGTCTCAATGAGTGCAATAATCTTGAAAGTTCCTACAGGTATCTTCTTTTCACACTCAATAGCTTCTAAAAGTTTTCCAAAAAAATAGATATCTTCTCCTTTTGTTGATTTAGGATACATAAATCCTTCAACACCAGGAATCGTTAAAGCATAAATATCCTTTAACAATTCACCACTTTCCCGATCATTAACACGTGGGAATACTTTGTAATTATCAAAATCTCCACGACTCACCCGTTCCCTAATCTTTTCGCGGGCCACCACCTTATTTTCATACGGTTGTACCGAATCTTCTAAATCCAATAACAGAACATCAGCATCTGATTTTGCAGCACTGTCCAACAAACGGTCGTTGTGTCCCGGTAAGAACATCAAACTCCTCATTAGATAATCTGAAGTATCCATTAGCTTTGTTTTTTAATTAGAACATTACGGCGAAATGATAATACAGGCTCACCATTCTGATTCTTTGCCACCGTCTCCACATACACAACACCTCTATCCAACTTTGATTTAGATGGCCTGACATCCAATACTTCTGTAGTACAATAGATTGTATCATTAATAAAAACCGGTGAGAGATGCTTGACATCCTCATACCCAAGATTGGCTATCGCTTTGCCGCTAATATCCGGCACAGTAATACCCACAGCAATAGAAAATACGAGTGTCCCTACCACTAAGACTTTGCCATGTTGATTCTTATCAGCATAATCGATATTGGTATGCACCGGATGATGATTCATCGTTAATAAGGAGAAGAAATTATTATCACTTTCAAAAATGGTTTTTGATAAAGCATGTTCGATCAAATCGCCTTTTTTAAAATCTTCGAAATAATGACCTAAAACTGATGGTTTCATAATATTATCGTTGTTTTAAAATTTTTCCAGGATTACCTACAATTATTGAATTAGACGGAACATCATTTAAAACTACTGATCCTGCTCCAATTAACGAATAATCCCCGATGTCAATTCTTTCTCTGAGTGTTGCGTTACTACCAATATGCACGGCTTTCCCTACACGAACGTTAGCTCCAACAACACCATTAGTTGCTATATGTGCGAATTTTTCCAGAGTGCTATCATGACCTACAAACGAATTTGGCAAAAGTATGCAATTGTCACCAATTGTAGTATCGGGAGATAGTTGGGTCAACGGTGCAAACAAAACCCCATTACCAATTTTACAAAACCCTCGAGGAATAATTGCTGTAGGATGAATAAGATTTGCAAATCTATTTTTAGGTATAGGCAACTGGTCTATTTTCTCAAATGTCTTTTTCTCATCTTGCAAACCAACATAAGCAATAAAAAATGAAATATTTTCATCTTTTATATACTTATCAATATCATCAGTCTTACCTATAACAGGAATTTTCTTGTATTTCCCAATGCATGTCCCAACTTCAATAACATCATTAAGAAACCCTTTTACAACATAACCCAATTCTTCTGCAACTGATGCTGCAATCATCCCAATACCACTTCCTCCTAATATTACAAGTTCTTTCATAAATATAATAATTTAAACTCTATATCAATTACACCAAAACATTAATCAGCTGCCAATATCCTAAATACGGCATAAAATATGGTTGCATTATTGCTAATTTCATAAGCCTTAGCAATAATTATGTTTTATTCTTCCAGGGAAATCCTTCTCTTAAAGGTTTTTCTCCAATAAATTCACACAACTTGTTATATGCAGTATCATCGGCCACATTCAAAACTAGTAAATCACCTTCCCTTCCTTTAAAGAAGGATAGAACATCCTCATTGTGTTTATTATAATACTCCAATAATACATCTTTTTTATAAGGTTCATCTTCAGGAGTATTAAATAGTGCTCTATTTCCTTCCCATGGCTTTCCTTTATAACGATAAGTCGCATTCATTAAATCTTCTTTCGTTGGAATCCTTTTGCCATCCGCCCAAATCTTAGAATGAAAACGTGTAATAGAGTTATACCATTGTTCATCACTATCCCTTAGCGTTAAGATAAATTTACTTCCCGGAAATTCTTTATCTAAATATTTGTAAGTATCCGGATAGCTAAATGGTGCATCCTGAAAGGCCTGAGCTGTACGGCAGAGTTTAAAAAGCTTTTTAAAATCTCTATTTTTCCATTCTTCTAAAAGCAACTCTCCCCTTCTTTGATTCCCCATAATAAAACCTAACTCTTTAAGAGCAGCCTCTAAAGAAGTAGTTCCGGTTTTGTTTAAACCAATACAAAAAATCTTGGTCTTATTTCTAACTTTTACTCTGTTTAAGTTAGATTTCACCAGATATTTTAGTGGATTAATATATTTTTTCTTAAAACTCACGTTTTCTCCAGTTGTCATCGTTTATATTTCAATAATTCTTTAATGGCTTCCAACTTAAATATAAAAGCTAATCCTAAATAAATTCCTGCAAATATCACCATTCCTATGATGCAAAGCAATAAACTATTCTCAATTAATATATAGTTAGTGAACAATACAAAAGCAAACAAAGCTACACATCCTAATAATAAAAGCATTAAAACATCCTTCAATTGTTTTATTATGCCATAATCGAATACTTTATTGGTATAATATGCATTTATCAAAAGACCAAAAACATTGAGGCCCAGCTGTCCCCAAACAATAGCCATCAGTCCCCATCGGTAACATACAAACAGTACCAATAAGCGTAAGCCATTTTTTATAAATGTAATCCGCAAGTTGAGATCAGACCTGCCATAAGCTAAAAGCGCTTGCACATTAATCAAATGCCAAGGATACAACATCCCCATAATTGCAAAAAGCTTAACAAAGGGCACTGTCATCATCCATTTCTCACCCAAAAGCACATAAACCAAAGGTTCAGCCACCGAAAATAGCCATAAAAAAACCGGGATGCTCACAAACACCATCAATTTAAAGCCCTTACTTACCGCTGCTCTAAATCTCTCCTTATCATCTTGCAATGTAGCATACAATGGGAAAGCCACTTTACCGATTGTAGATGAAATTAAATTCTGTGGAAAGCCAACTAAAGATTTTCCTCTGGTATAAACTCCCAAGTCAGCAGCAGAAAAAACACGCCCAATGACCAGAGTATAAATATTATCACTTATGGTTCTTAGAATCCCCTGCATTAAGACCTTTGATCCAAATTGCCACAATCCCTTAAGTGATTTAAACGAGAAACTAAAAAGCGGTCGCCACTTACTCACGATCCAAAATCCAATAGATGAAAAGAAATCCTGTGCCAACTTCTGATATACTAAAGCCCAAACCCCATGTCCGGCATAGGCAAAATAAATACCTATACCACCTGACAATACTCTGGAGCCGACATTGACATAAAATTGTGGTTTAAAATCTACCGCTTTTGAAAGCAAGCTCATATGCACGGCTCTGAACGAACCAAGTACGACTAAGAGCGAAAGCACTTTAGTAATATCAACTAATTCTGGTTGATTGTAAAAATCAGCAATTAAAGGTGCTGATAAATACAGTGCTAATGCGGCAATAACACTTATCCCCACATTGAGATAAAAAACAGAACTCTCCTGCAAATGCGTATTAGACTTACTCTGAATAAGCGCATGCGTAAAACCACTATCCACAAAAACACGAAGTACGGTCACAAAAACCGTGACCATACCAACAATCCCAAATTCTTCGGGAGAAAGCAAACGTGCCAGGATAATGCCTATCACAAACTGCAAGCCTTGTTGCGAAAAACGCTCCAAGCCTGTCCAGAAGAGTCCTTTTACTGCTTTTTTCTTTATACTCTCTGCCATATATTATTTATTTACTCCTATGGCTTTTAATTCCTTCGCTATATTCTCCGAAAAATTGCTTGCCACCTCTTCATTAAAATGACCTAAATCAAACGAGGTTCTCTCTTCGTAGAATTGCGGATATTTTTGCGATGAATGCATATCTACCATCAGAACATTATTATTAACTAACTCTGAGGCGGTAGGTAATATAATTTTCAAGTTTGACTGAGACAAACGCGGTCCTATCAAACACACAAGTACAATTCCTTTTTCAACACACAGCTGATTGATTCTGTTTACTTCCTGAAACAAAACCTGACTATATGCTCCACTAACATCATACTCTACCTCGTTAGCTACCCGTCTCTCATCTAACAAGCCGGGATTTTTCAAAAAATCGGAACGTTGCTTTTCTAAACCGGCATTATCTATTCCTTGGCTTATGTTATAATTATTATGCTCCCATATAGGATAAAAGCCATCATTTGCTTTTCCCATTAGGTGTTCATCATCTCTATCCCATAATGATTCAAGTTTGGGTTTAAAATCAAATACACCTAATGCCCTCCTAACTTGCACATAAGACTGCCTCAAAGTCTGAAGCACAAAAGCTTTACTTGCCACCCCTTTCGTCTCTTTCAGATAATTCATATACCAAACAAAGTTAGCCAGCGTTCTATAATAGGTCTCCCGGTGATGATTTATGTTCTTCTGGCTTACCCCCGTTGGCATTCCCAGTTCTAATAGTATATAATCTAAACTGTCAGCGAGTGACGAATTCAGCGTTTGTTTTAATAAATGAAATGATTGTGGCGGAAAACAAGCATTACAAGCTGTGTTTATTACTTCGCCCTTGTTGTATCCTAACTCTGTAGCAAGAACCTCTGGTGACACTTGACGATAGATTCTACTGGAACCAAACATCAGCATCTTTGGCTTAAGTTCATTGGAATGGCAATAACTGTATTTGGCCACCCAAGTATCGTGTCCCCATCCATAATTTACGAAAAAGTCAGGGACATGCGATAATATAATCATCCCCAAGCAAAACCACCCTATCTTCTTCAAAAATCGCTTCATCCCTAGAACTGAAAATAAATAAATTGCTGCTCCTGGCCACCAAAAGCGATAATGGCAAAAACAATGGCGTAATAGGCCGCATAACGGTAAAACGGCTTCCAGGAGAAGAACATTTTCTCAATAGCATATTCATTGCGGCGGCCCAGCCATTCTATGCCAACAAAGATGGCTACTAATAAGAGCGTACGTGCAGCTTTGAAACCAATATATTTATCCGGCAGTTCAAACAAAGAGGCCGAGAAAATCTCTTGAATAATTTGTATGGCTTGAGTGATGTTTTCGGCCCTGAAGAAAATCCATGCAAAGCAAGTTAAGGCAAATGTCAACAGGATTTTTATGGCATCTCTTATAGTTGGTAGAAAGCTGTTTTCGGCTACTATTCCCAGATGATTACGGTTATTGCCGGAGACAAACAGCGGCAAAAAGAAAAAGGCATTAATGGCTCCCCAGGCCAAAAAGGTCCAGTTGGCGCCATGCCAAAAGCCACTAACCAGAAATATGGCAAAGGTATTACGTATCTTCATCTGCAATCCGCCCCGACTACCCCCCAGCGGGATGTAAAGATAATCGCGAAACCAAGTGTTCAATGAAATATGCCAGCGGCGCCAAAATTCAGCAATATCGCGCGAAAAATACGGGAAGGCAAAGTTTTTCATCAGCTTAAAGCCAAAGAGGCGTGAAGTACCAATGGCAATATCAGAATAACCGGAAAAATCACCATAAATCTGAAAGGCAAAGAAAACAGCGCCTAAAACCAAAGTGCTACCGTTGACTGAAGCCGAATCGTTAAAAATCTGGTTGGCAAAAAGCGCACAGTTATCGGCAATCACCACCTTTTTGAATAAACCCCATAGAATTTGCCGCATTCCATCCACGGCTTTAGCATAGTCAAAAGTGCGTTTTTTATAAAACTGAGGCAACAGATTGGTAGCGCGTTCGATAGGACCGGCCACCAGCTGTGGGAAAAAGCTTACAAAAGCAAAAAAGGACAATATATCGCGTGTGGGGGCCATCTTGCGCTTATACACATCGATGGAATAGCTCAGCGTTTGGAAAGTGTAGAAACTAATCCCCACCGGCAAGATAACATTGAGGCGGGCAGGCGCCATCTCTTTTCCCAAAAGGGTAAAAGCATCGGCAAAGCTTTCCGCAAAAAAATTAAAGTATTTAAAAAAGCCTAAAAAGCCAAGGTTAACCAAGATACTAAGGACTAACAAAGCTTTTCTCTTGTTCTGTTCCTGAGTTTTGGCCAAACCTAAACCAACAGTATAATCTACAAAGGAGCTAAAAACGATTAACGAAAGGAAACGCCAATCCCACCAGCCATAAAACACATAGCTGGCCGCAACCACCAAGGCATTTTGCATCTTCAAGTTTTTATTGGTCACAAACCAATAAAGCAAAAAGACAATGGGCAGAAATATGGCAAATTCTATGGAGTTAAATAGCATAATAAAATTAGCCTAAAAGACTTAAGATAATAAGACCTTAGACTTTGTTTTCGTTGTTAATTGTTAGATTAAAGATATCCATTTCTTATAGACTTAAAGAAGTCAGATTTCAATACATCAGATTGTGTTAATTCGTATTGTTGTTTTCTGTTTTGGTTTCACTTATCACCCAGTAACCCCCTGTTTTTCTGCTACCTCTTCTTTCAATGAGCTTCATTTCAATAAGTTTTCGTAAATATTTTTTTATTGTATCCAAGGGAATATCTATAGTTAAGGACAACTCTTTGGCATTAATACCAGGAGTATCAATAATCTTGTTTAAGCTTAGCTGTTCCCGCTTATTTAACGTGCCATTTAACGTGCCATTTAACGTGCCATCTGATTTTTCTCCTAA
>DHQI01000069.1 GCA_002408065.1 Bacteroidales bacterium UBA5342 | reverse complement strand
AATGAGTGAATGATAGAATGAGTGTATGTATTTTCGTTTTATCATTTGTACTGCTCATTATATTTCCTGCAAAAGTAAAAAAATACGGGAATCTCCATTCTATCATTGATTCATTCACGCATTCATTCAATATTTTTTACATTTGTGCTTCTCAAAATTTTAGATACCTTATAATGATTAAAATTGTCAATACTTTCTCACGATATATTGTTGCGCTTGTATTTATCTTTTCCGGTTTTGTGAAACTTATTGATCCTTACGGAACAGCTTATAAGATAGGTGACTATGCCGAATCGATACACCTTGTATTGCCTTTGTGGATCTCGCTGACAGTGTCGGTTTTACTGTCGGTAGCTGAGTTCACCCTGGGCCTGAGTGCTTTCTTTAAAATCATCTATGAGAAAGTCTCCAAAATTATTTTTGGCTTTGTCTCGGTTTTTACGGCTCTGACGTTGTGGATTGCTATAGCTAATCCGGTGCAAGATTGCGGATGCTTTGGTGATGCTTTAGTGATTAGTAACTGGTCTACATTTTTAAAAAATATTGTCTTGCTGCTACTAAGTGTAGAGATGCTTCGTAACCGTAACTACCTGCGTAGTCGTGTATGCGAAATCAATCAACAGATTCTTTTGGGCATATTTCTTACCTTTTCTGTTGTTGTAGCTATGAATTCTATTCATCACCTGCCTTTTTTAGATTTTCGACCCTACAAGGTGGGTACTTATATCCCGGAACAAATGAAAGTGCCGGATGGCATGCCTAAGGACGTCTACGAGACTACCTTTATATACGAAAAAGAGGGTGTTCAGGAAGCGTTTAATGAAGATAATTATCCTTGGCAGGATACAACCTGGACTTATGTCGATTCAAAAAATGTTTTAGTAGAAAAGGGGTATGAACCGCCTGTTCACGATTTTGTGATAGAGCACCCGGAATGGGGCGACATTACCGAAGAGGTGCTCAGGGATGAAAATTATTCCTTGCTTTTGGTGTCGCCCAACCTGCGAAAAGCCTCACTAAAGCATAAGGACAGGATAGAGGCTTTAGCTAAAATGGCCGATAACTTAGGCTATCGTTTTCTGGTGCTGACAGCTAGCTTGGGTGATGAGGTTCAGGAATTTACTTCTAATTTTGAAACGCCAATGCATGTTTGCAATATGGACGAGATTACGCTAAAGACCATTGTTCGGGCCTATCCCGGATTAGTCGTGATGAAAGGTGGCGTGATTTTAGATAAATACCACCATAAAGACTTGCCACGTTGGGACGAGAAAACAAACATTATGAGTGATATTTTAAGCCACCGTGAAAAGCGAAAAAACCGGATAATTGTATTACTTTTGGCGCTCCTTTTAGGCGGTGTAGGATTTAAGCTGACGCAGCATAAGGATTATAGTAAATGAGGTAGAGGCTGAGGTTGAGGAAAACGGGAATCCTGGCTTCAGTAAGCCGGTCTTTGTTACAGCTAATGATGTCGCAGACACACAATACAGAATATTTAATTCAAACTATAAACTCAAATAATTAAAACACAATGAGAAAGAACATCGTTGCAGGAAACTGGAAGATGAACAAAAATCTTCAGGAAGGTTTGGCTCTAGCTACAGAGTTGGACGGTATTTTGAAAGACAAAGAGATTAACTGTGATGTGGTAATTGGTACACCTTTTATCCACTTAGCAAGTGTAGCAGCCGCTATTGACACTGACAAAATCGGCGTATCTGCTCAGAACTGTGCTGACAAAGCTTCTGGTGCATATACAGGCGAAACGTCTGTAGAAATGATCAAATCTACCGGTGCTGCTTACGTGATCTTAGGGCACTCTGAGCGTCGTGAATACTACGCAGAAACAAGCGAAATCCTTAATGACAAAGTAACTTTGACTCTGGAAGCTGGTTTGACACCTATCTATTGCTGCGGTGAGGCGCTTGATATTCGTGAAGCTGGTACTCAAAACGAATTTGTAATCAATCAATTGAAAGAAACTGTCTTCAAATTGTCTGAAGAAGATTTCAAAAAAGTTGTCATTGCATACGAACCTATCTGGGCTATCGGTACAGGCGTAACAGCTTCTTCAGATCAGGCACAAGAAATGCACAAAGCATTGCGCGAAGCTATTGCAGCTAACTATTCTGCTGAAGTAGCTGATGAGACTTCTATCCTTTATGGTGGTAGCTGTAAACCAAGCAACGCTAAAGAACTTTTCGCTAACCCTGATGTAGATGGCGGATTGATCGGTGGTGCTTCTCTTAAAGCAGAAGACTTCGTAGGTATTATCGACGCTTTTTAGTCTGATATAAAACGAAATATAGGTTCTTTTTAGAACTCGTTTAAAACACCTCAGGACTTGGGCCTTGGGGTGTTTTTTCGTTGTGCTCATCCCCTCAGGCATTATCTACAGGTAAAAGTATTCATCTATAAAAAGATGTTTTGTGTCAGGGCAATAATTCTGATTTATCATCATAAAATGAATAAGTTGATGCGCTAAAAATTTTTTATTTTCACCCGTCAATTTGAATACCTTGTAAACACCAATTCATTCCTTACCTTTGCTGCCTCAAACAAGAAAAAACATAACCCTTGAAATCAATAGGCAATATTTACCTTAGCTGGCGCAAAGACGCTGATAGTCCGCGCATATTAGTCGGCATTATAAAGCGTAACACAAGCGATGGGGTGCGTTTTATCTACTTAGCAGATGGTGTGTTAGAAGCCATCCCCCTGGGGTTTAAACCTTACCGTGGATTTCCGGATCCGATAGATGTTTACAGAACCAATGTTTTACGCATCTTTGGGCATCGCATACTGCAAGCCGCCGCTCCGGATATCGAGGCCTATTTTGACTTTTGGGATATCAACAGAACTTTTAAGAGTAAGCCTTATTATATGTTGGCTTATACACAAGGTATGTTACCTGACGACCATTTTGAATTTCTTGCGGACTTTAATCCTAAAAAAGATTTTTCTCTGGTCACTGATATTTGTCAGTTAAAAAACGCTGATAAGCTAAGTGAAGGTGATGAACTGCGTTATGTATTAGAAGCTGACCAGACAGAGGATAAATATGCTGTAAAACTCTACAAAGGCCATACTGATGTGGGGGCTGTGAAAGTGATACACAACCGCATTTTTAGCAAAACCCGTAACCTGAAGGTACGTGTATATAAAATAGAACAAGAAAGAGTGTTCCTGAGAATATCTATGGGGGAGAGGTGATGTGTTTTCACACAGCTTCAATATAACTACACTTCGTTAAATTTTCAATACTTCGACACATTCGACAGGCTCAGTGCGGCGCAGCTTAGTAAGCGATACAAAAATCAATAATTAGCTTCTCTGAACGTTGCTTTTGATAGTTCGCTGATATTCTGTGATATACAATAAATGTGGGAGTCTTGATAAATATTGAACAATCCAACTAATCAAAAAGATTATGATTATACGCTTGTTTACAGGTGAATCTTTAAGTGACACAGATATAATCTGGTAGTGAACCACAAAGAATTAAAGGTAAGACCTTTTATTCTTAAAATTCGTGTCATTAAACTCAGTGAAGCTACTCTATCAAATTCGTGTAATTTGTTCAATTCGTGGAGAAAAAATTGACTTTTCTGTTTCAATTTTGTGTAATAACAAGTTTTACCTTTAATCTACCAAATAGTCATTAAAAAAATTAACGGACTATTAATATAATAAAACAGACAGCTCTAAAAACAATTATAACTATGGAAAACTGGCTAATAGACCTATTACAGCTGCCCGAAGCTTGTCAGGTGGAGGAAGTGTTGCCACCTTATTTTTTAAGTAAAAACTTCACACTGACTCCGGGAGAAAAGAATCTGGAGAAGTTCAGCATTGATGCGATGGCCATAGTGGCGGCTATTGGTCCGGATTATGGTGATGTTCCGGCCTCTGAAGAAATGAAAAGTGTGGCTATGTTGGTGATAGAAACCAAAGGGGGTAAACTACTAAAAGAAGCAGGTAAAATAGCTGAAATGCTGCACCATTATGTCCCTCAGCATTTACTTATAGGCCTGACAGATGGTGAGACAGCCTTTCTGAGCATTGCCAAGAAAAATGAGGCGATGCAAGTAGAAGAAACGTTTATAACAAAACCTCTTATCCCGGAAGCCATGGTGGCATTATCTGCTAAATTTGATTTTGAAAAAATGGATAAGACTAATTTAAATAGCTTATGGAGTGGATATTGTGAGTTAATAAAAACCTGAATTCAGCTTAAAAGCTTAACGACACACAAAAATACTCTGCATTCCATTCAGATGCCAAGCTTCCCCTTTAAACGAAGTGAATGCTTCGGTTTTAAATCCTGCTTTTTGTGCCATTTGCTCAAAATCAACTTTTCGTAAAGGGTAGAGCTGCTGGGTGTTTTGGATCTTTTCTCCGCTTTGGTGAATGGTAAGCGTGACTGTGAAGTCAAGTTGACTGTCAGATATCAATTGATAATCACGAACAAAGGTGATATCCTTATTCTCAATAGTGGGTAATGCTTTTATGCTTTGTTCAATAATTCTATCATAGTTAATAAACTGTATTAAGAGTTTACCATTTCTCCTTAAGATTTTATATGCTTTGTTTAAGAATGTTTGCATTTGCTCCAAATGAGTAAGATGTACTAAAGTATTGCCAAAGCAAACCATTACATTGGCTGTGTTTTTAGCAAAAACCTGATCCATCTCTAACATATTTTCGGCAAAAAACGGGATGCTTGGGTAGGCTACTTGGGCTAGTTTTACCATATTATTATCCAACTCCAGACCTTGTACTTGATAGCCGGCATTAGCACATGCTGATGTTAAACTGCCTCTGGCTGAGCCAATTTCTATCAGCTTGGTATGCGTTGAACTTGGTGCATTATGTTCGATAAATATAAGCTGTTGTGCATTAAAAGGAAAAATGGACTCGTAATGCTCAGCAATGGCGGTGTAAAATTGCATAATTGATGTTTTAATTGAATACGGTATAGTAAAGACTAAAGTTTGCGTTACATACTTAAGCTTAACGTAAAAAGAACCGCAAAGGTACACAAAGAATATTGAGTTAATTTTTTATTATGACGTATAAATTTCTCTGCGAATCTTTGTACACATGGGCACTTACCCGATCCCGAAGTACATCGGGAGGGCTTAGTGACCTTCGCTCAATGCAGCGCTCTACTTTAGCGTTACAGCTTAAGAGTCGAAGACTCACGTCCCCGGAAACTTTGAATTCTCCAATATTTTCCTACTTTTGCCCATAACTAAAATCTATACATAACCGCTAAACAAGTCTCTATGAGAAGAATTTACACCCTTAATCTCCTGTTATTTGCCTTTCTTACAGGAATATTAGCCCAAGAAAAAGAAAACGCCGAAGATGTTAAAACCGGATGGAATTTTGGAGCGCTACCTACTATTACATACAATAGTGACCTGGGGTTTCAATACGGTGTTTTGACCAACATTTATAATTATGGCGATGGAAGCAACTATCCGGCCTATAACCACTCTATCTATGCCGAAGTAAGCCGCTATACCAAAGGACAAGGTATTTACCGCCTCTTTTACGATAGTGAGTATTTGGTGCCCGGCATTCGCCTGACGGCTGATCTTTCTTATGTTACCGAGCAAGCACTTGACTTTTATGGCTTCAATGGTTATAACACCATTTATAATAGAGATTTTAGAGATTCAGAATCTAATAGTTACATCAGCCGTATGTATTACAAACACAAACGTAATACGCTACGATTTAAGTTTGATGTACAAGGTAAATTTGGGGACTCCAACCTTGGCTGGGTAGCCGGCTATAGCTTAATTAATACGGACATTGCCTCTGTGGATATTGATAAACTTAACAAAGGACAGGAAGGGGACGACCTTTTGCCGGATACGGCATTGCTTTATGATAAATATGTAGATTGGGGTATCATTAAAGATGATGAAGCCGACGGAAGTCTTTTGCATAACTTTAAGACTGGTATAGTGTACGATACACGTGACAATGAGCCTTGCCCTATGAAAGGTGTCTGGACAGAACTCGTCCTGCTTAATAGTTTTGGTTCTGAATTTAATTATGGAAAAATTGGTTTTATTCACCGTCAGTATTTCACCCTTATCCCTAAAGATCTCTCTTTTGCTTACCGCTTGAGTTATCAGGGAAAAATATGGGGCGATATGCCATTTTATATGGCGCCTTATATGATCTATTCTTATCAGCCTTCCCTGAGCATGGATGGGCTTGGAGGCTCGCGTACTGTTCGTGGTATGATACGTAACCGCTTAGTAGCAGAGTCCGTAGCTTTCGCTAACCTGGAGTTAAGATGGAAATTTACCTATTTCAAATTCCTGAAACAAAATTGCTATGTTGCAGCCAATCCTTTTATGGACTTCGGACGCACCATTAAAGAATACGATGTGGATTTAAGTGGTGTAAATCCTCTTGAACGGGCTGATCATTTTGCTGATGACAAAGAAAAAATTCACGCCACCTATGGTGTTGGGCTCCACTTTGCTATGAATCAAAACTTCGTAGTAGCTGCCGATGTGGGTTTACCAATTGATGAACAAGACGGCGACCTTGGTGTTTATATCGGGATGAACTGGCTCTTCTAGACTGAGGTTAAGGTTGTACTTCGGCAACGTGCTTGCTGAGCCTGTCCAAGCACTCAGTGACCAAGGTTGAGGTTGAGGCTAAGGTTGATAATTTAATTTCTTAATCACAATCTTAACCTCAGTCTTATTAATGATAACAAATAAAAACACAAAACTATGAAGATGACAAAGTTGGTTATTCTATGGACCACAGAATCGGAAGATAACTTTTTTGATATGATAACGCCTTTTGCCTTAAAGTCTAAAGACAATGAATGGTTTCGCGAAGTTATCATTATTATTTGGGGCGGATCGGCAAAAGCTGTGGCCAAACACCGTAATATAAAAGAAGAGCTCAGCATTTTTATTGACAATGGTATCTCCGTAAAATGCAGTCAGAAAGTGGCTGAAAAATATGGTATTGTTGACGATTTGGAGAAGCTGGGCGTAGATGTATCGCCAATGAGTGAGAAATTTAAAAACTATATGTCCGAAGGTGCCCGCGTGGTATCGGTATAATTCACTGTAAATCTTTAGGATCTAAGACAAGTAAAAGTTTAAGACCAATAAAAACCGTTTAAGACGCTATTGTTATTCTGTTTAAATCAGATAATGATAGCGTCTTTTATTTTTGCTATCTTTGTATTTATTAAATAAAAATATGATTATTCACTTGTTTATAGGTAAAACTAATGAGCACTGAAAGTGCGGCTTATCTCAGCCCCCCGAGATTGTCGGGACAGGCTAAGGCATCGCCTTGGGAAAAAGACAAAATATTAGAGATGAGCCCTGAAAGGGCGGATTAGATAAAAAAAACAGTTAAATCGCCCTTACAGGGCTCTATTTTAAAATTATCTATTTATACCCAAGGCGATGCCTTGGGCTGAGATAGATAAGGCCTTCAGCCTTTACCTGTAATCTACCGTATAGTCATTAATAATTATGTCCAATTGGATTGATTTTAACCTTTTGTAGTTATATGTTTGTGTTTTCATTCTCGCATTGAATAATTCATGCATTTTAGAATAATAATTTTTGATACTAAATAAATATGCCACATATCTTAGTCATTGATGACGAACGCGCCATCCGCAATACCCTCAAAGACATTCTGGAATACGAAAAATACGAAGTAAGCCTTGCAGAAGATGGAGAGCAAGCCATTGCAATGTGCAAGGAAAATACTTATGATTTAGCACTTTGTGATATTAAAATGCCCAAAAAAGACGGTATGGAAGTGTTGTCTGAACTTAATGCTAATCACCCGGAAGTAACCGTGGTCATGATTTCCGGACACGGCGATATCGAAACTGCTGTGGAAGCCATTAAAAATGGTGCTTACGACTTTATAGCTAAGCCTATCGACCTTAACCGCTTATTAATTACGGTTAAAAACGGTCTTGAGAAAGGCGATTTGGTTCAGGAAACCAAGGTGTTGAAGAAGAAAGTGTCGTCGAAATACCAGATGGTCGGTGAGAGTGCGCCCTTGCAGCAGGTACGCGAAATGGTAGAACGTGTGGCGCCCACCGATGCCCGGGTAATGATTACAGGCTCTAACGGAACGGGTAAAGAAGTGGTAGCTCGTCTGATACACGAGAATAGTAAGCGTGTAAAACAACCATTTATAGAAGTTAACTGTGCGGCTATTCCTTCAGAATTGATTGAAAGCGAATTGTTTGGACACGAAAAAGGCGCCTTTACTTCAGCCATCAAACAACGCAAAGGTAAATTTGAACAAGCCGATGGCGGGACCATCTTCCTGGATGAAATTGGTGATATGAGCCTTTCGGCGCAAGCCAAAGTACTGCGTGCTTTACAGGAGAACGTCATCGTGCGTGTGGGAAGCGACAAAATGATAAAAGTGGACGTCCGTGTATTGGCGGCTACCAACAAAGACTTGAAAAAAGAAATTGAAGAAGGTAGATTCCGCGAAGACCTTTTTCATCGTCTTAACGTCATTCCTATAAAAGTACCGGCCCTTAACGACCGCAAAGAGGATATTCCACTGTTGGTAGAGCACTTCAACAGCCTGATATCTGCCGAACAAGGCATTGCCCCAAAAAATTTCACCGAAACAGCTCTGACAAAGCTAAAATCCATCGACTGGACCGGTAACATACGCCAGCTACGCAATGTGGTTGAACGTCTAATCATTCTATGTCCGCAAGATATCAGTGATAAAGATGTGGATCTTTACGCATAGTTTTAATTTATAATCGTTTATATCCCCTTTATATCTTGGAGTTATGAAGCAAAAACCACGCACAGTTCCTAAGTTTATCATTAACTTATTCTTTATCATAGGTATTATTTCGGCCATTGCTTTTCGTATTATTATCGTCTTTGAGAATGTTGCCAGACAATGGGTCAGGCCTATATGGTACATCGGTGTTATTGGCTACCTGATTTTTTTTCTTTACCGTTACTACATCTCAGAAAAACGTCGCAATGCTGTCAGGGATTTTGATTTGATTAATAAGATTTCTAATGGACAAAAACTAACAGAGGATGAAAAAGAGGTCAGTATCTATCTTTTAAAGTCAATATTAAAATCAAAAGAAAATATTAATTACCTGATCATTTTTATTCTGTCTTTTATCGTAGTGGCATTTGATATCATATTGGCTTTGATAGCACCATAGGGTCTTAAATTAAAATATTGATATTTAGTAAGAAAAAAGTTTCACAATATCCTATGTGAGATGCTAAGCCTTTATTCTACGATAGAAATTCTTTTCAGCCTTACTTTATTATAGATGACCTTGTAAGTAGCATTTTATATGAATCTACAATTCAAAAATACCATATTAAACGCCACCAAAGCAAAAGACATTAAACGCCTCCAAGTCATTCAAAACCTATGGAGTGGCTATGGTGAAATAGTACGTTATCAAGTCATTAGCTCCGAAATTGAGGGCTTGCACACCATTATAGTTAAGCATGTACGCTTACCGCAACAAAAGAATCATCCACGGGGTTGGAATACTGATCTTTCGCACAATAGAAAAGTGCATTCTTACGAAGTAGAAACGGAATGGTACAAAACATACAATCAGCTGTGTGATAATAGTTGCCGTACGCCCCATTGTATGGCAATGGATCAGGAAGGCGAAGAAGTACTGATGGTACTCGAAGATCTGGATGACAGCGGTTTCCCTGAGCGCCGCAGTTCCGTTTCGATGGAAGATATTGAGCTTTGTTTGCAGTGGTTAGCGGTTTTTCACGCTACTTATTTGGGAAAAAAGCCCGAAGGATTGTGGGCGAGTGGTACTTACTGGCATTTACAAACCCGCCCAGAAGAACTGGAAGAACTCGACGACAAGGCGCTGAAAAATGCCGCACAAGCTATTGACGATAAATTGCGTAATGCTAAATATCAGAGTTTTGTACACGGCGATGCCAAGTTGGCCAATTTCTGCTTTGGGAAAAATAGTCAGGGCAAAACTCAGGTGGCAGCTCTTGATTTTCAGTATGTAGGCGGTGGCTGCGGTATGAAAGATGTGGCCTACTTCATCGGTTCTTGCTTATACGAGGAGGACTGTGAACGTTATGAAGACCATTTGTTGGATGTTTATTTTACCACATTGCGTCAAGCTATAAAAATAAAACAGCCTGCTGTAGATGCTGCAGCAATGGAGCAGGAGTGGAGAGGCCTTTACCACTATGCCTGGGCCGATTTTCATCGTTTCCTGAAAGGCTGGAGCCCCGGACATTGGAAAATAAATAGCTATAGCGAACGCATTTGTCAGGAAGTGATAAAGGAAATTCAAAATTGAGAGGTTTTATGAGATATCGGTAGTATCGCAGAGATTCGCAGAGGAGCAGAGATACGCTGAGCTATATTAATATGTTAAAAGACTATTCGGTAGTTTACAAAGCATCAAAAGAATATATGATTCACAATTCAAGACTAAAACATACAACGGAAGAAGCGGAAATTTAAAGTTCGCAAAGCGAACTTTTTCCGTTCTTTCTGTTTTTTCCGTTGTTAAAAAATTAACGTTTCTTTTTCAATTTGTTAATATTAAAGCAATAGTTACTTGTGGCACACTATCGCATACTCATTATATGTTATTAGGTTTTTGCATAGTACAAATTATTGGGTAGGAGCTAGTGTATTTATAAAAAATAAACTCTCTTCGCATCACTTTGACTTTGATTAGTGTCGCGTTTTGCGTTACTTTAAGATATGCAATTATCCTCAAACATACTCACCCGGCTTCATCAAACAGCCGTAGAAGCTGCCACACAAGCCGGGCAGTACATTGCCACGCATAAGCCGCAATCCGTTGAACATAAAACAGCCGGTAGCAGCGATGCCTCGCAGGTAGTAACTGAGGTTGATTTGGCTAGTCAAACTATTATATTAGAAAAACTTAAGCCTGGTATTAAAACTTATGATCTGGGCTTGCTAGCCGAAGAAGAAGAGGATAACGGCTCACGTCTGGAAAAGGAATATTTCTGGTGCATTGACCCGCTGGATGGTACATTGCCTTTTATCGAGGGACGGGCAGGTTACGCTGTGGCTATAGCTCTGATCAATAAAATAGGTACACCACTAATCGGGGTGGTTTATGCTCCGCTTGCGCATAACTGCTATTCGGCCATAAGTGGCCTTGGAGTTTGGAAAAACGGGGAAAAGCTTATTATTCCAGAAAAGAAAGAAGTTTTTAGTATTTATCACCACCGTTCTTTATTGAAAAATCCTGACTATAAAGAGATCTTGACCAATCTGGAGTTGAAGTTTAATTGTCAGGGGCATCAAAATTTTAAATATATTCACCACGGAGGCGCCATTATGAATGCCATCTGGTCCATTGAAAATCAGCCATCTTACTACATTGCTTTACCCAAAAAGGAACAGGGGGGAGGCTGTATTTGGGATTATGCCGCTACAGTGTGTATTTACAAAGAGCTAGGTCTGAAAGTCACCGATTACTACGGCAAGCCGCTGATGCTAAACCACCCGGAAACAATTTATATGAATGCGTTTGGGGTTCGGTTTGAGAATTATTGAGGAAAGAATATCGCAGAGATACGCAGAGGAGCTGAGATACGCTGAGAAAATATAATGCTTGAATGATAGAATTCATGAATGCAAGAATGATACTTTACATGTCTAAAATAGTATCGCTGAAATATGCAGAAAAACAGAGAAGCATTAAGATATTAAAAAAAATGTCTGAATGAGAAAACTCTGCGAGTCTCTGCTCCTCAGCGTATCTCTGCGATACTATTTAAGAAGTGTAAATATCATTCACACATTCTATCATTCACTAATCAAAAAACTCCACCACCTTCTCTATGATAAATTCATTCTCTTCTGCCGTCATTTCAGTATGTATAGGCAGGGAGATCACGCATTCCGATAGTTGGGCACTTACATCGCCCTCAACACTTACATAGCGCTCATTTTCATAGGCTTTTTGCTGGTGCATTGGAATGGGGTAGTACACCATTGATGGAATATTTTGTTCAGCAAGGTGGGCTTTAAGCGCATCGCGTTTACCATTGGTTACCTTTAAGGTATATTGGTGATAAACGTGTGTTGAGTTTTCTACTGTGCCGGTAATGTCCAGTCCTTTTACATTTGCAAAAGCTTCATTGTATTTTGCAGCCACTTTTTGGCGGGCTTTGCAATAATCATCGAGGTGAGGTAGTTTTACATCCAGAATAGCGGCTTGAATGGTATCCAATCGGCTATTGACGCCTACAATATCGTGATGGTACTTGACACGTGATCCGTGGTTGGCTATCTGGCGTATATTAGCGGCCAGTTCATCATCGTTAGTAAATAGCGCACCGCCATCACCGTAGCAGCCCAGGTTTTTGGACGGGAAGAAAGAGGTACAGGCTATGTCCGACATACCCACGGCACTTTTCTGTTCTCCGTTTAACATATAAGTGGCTCCCAAGGCCTGGCAAGCATCCTCTATCAAGAAGATATTGTGATCTTTAGCCACTTTTGTTAAGCCTGTCATGTCTGCACATTGCCCAAATAGATGTACCGGAATTATAGCTTTTGTTTTAGAGGTGATAGCTTTTTTTACCGCTTCTACCGAAATGTTCATGGTATCATAATCAACGTCTACAAAAATCGGTGTTAATTTCAGCAAGGCGATGATTTCGGCCGAGGCGATAAAGGTAAATGAAGGCACAATCACTTCGTCGCCCTCTTGTAATCCTAAAGCCATACAGGCTATTTGTAGCGCATCGGTGCCGTTTCCGCAACCAATAGCGTGCTTTACGCCGGCATATTTGGCCAGATTATCTTCAAATTCTCTTACTTTTCCGCCACGTATAAATGCTGTGGATTCTATGACTTCCTGTATTGCTGTGTCTACTTCTGTTTTTATGTTTTGGTACTGACGCTTAAGGTCGACCATCATTATTTTATTCATATTTTTTTGTACTTGGGGTAATATACTTCTAAGGTTAATAAGTTTTTTTGAGAATTCCAATTCGTAATTTCTAATTCGTAATTTCTAATTCGAAATTCGTAATTCGTAATTCTTAATTCGTAATTCTTTTAGGGGGTTCGTGTTCTGATAACTATCAGATTGGCTATGTCCCCGGAGACTAAGATAGAGTACTCTGAACTACTGCCAACTGCCAACTGATTACTGCCAACTGCTATCACTCCGTCTCCATATGTTTCTCTTCTGCCAGTTTCGTCAATTTTTGTTTAGCCCTGTAGAGCTGATTCTTCACTGTCCCCATTGGCAAATCTAGTTGAGCGGCTATTTCTTCATAGGACAATTCTTTAAAATAACGCATCTCTATCAATTTCTGCCAAAAAGGTTTGAGCTCCTCTACTAAAGAGCGTAACTCACCGGCTTTTTGTTGCTTCATTAGCAGTTTATCCGGTTGTTGTTCGCTATCGCCAGCTAATACAACAGTTTCGTAATCATCTTTATTCTCTTCTTCTATGATGACAGTATTGGCTTTTTTACGCCGGATAAAGTCGATTCCCCGATTAGTGGCAATGCTAAAAAGCCAGGTACTAAAGGCGTAATCGTCGGAATAGGAGGAGAGGTTCTGGTAAGCTCTGCTAAATACATCAAGCGTCAGTTCTTCGGCTGATTTTTTAGAATGAACCATCTTTAGCAAGGTATAAAAAATGATATCATAATAGCGGTCCATCAGTTTTTGAAAACCATTGGTGTCACCATTAAGTATCTCTCTTACAATTTGTTTATCAAGAATGGCTTGTTGAGATGCCTGATGTTCTAGCGCCATGTAAACTTTTGAGGTTTTATGGTATTAACAATCACTATACTGGTGCGAATCATAGGCACCAAAATATCTAACCAAAGGCTCTGGAAAAAGAAAGCTTGTTCAAAATTCATCTTTTTAGCAGCAATAGTTCTAAACGTGCTGCTGAGAAGAAAACGTAACAAGAATACAGCTCCTACAATAAGTGGAAATGAGCCTAAAGCTAATAAGGTGATAAAGGTACAATAAAACATAAAACCTTGCACTGTTTCTATGCCGAATCGTATTTTTTGCTTCTTTTTATATAATTTTCCTGTGGTGAGATGGCGGCGTTTTTGCTTTAGAAACTCACTCCAACGCGTTTCCGGCATTGATTTCATTATAGATGCTGCGCTGAATTCAACGGCTACATTATTTTCTGTTGCGGCTTTATTTACAAAAAGGTCATCATCGCCCGAGAGAAGGTGAGTGTGTCCCGAAAAACCGTTATTATCATAAAATACACTTTTGGTATAGGCCATATTGCGTCCTACACCCATATAGGCTCGCTGACGCAATGCACTGGAGATATATGCTACAGCTGTTTGTAAGGTTTCGTAGGCAATCACTTGTCCCAATAAGCCTTTACTCTTTTCGTAAGGACTCACCCCCAGAATGATTTTTTTATCCTTATTATAATGCCCGGCCATACTTTGTAACCAAGTGTCTGAAGTAGGGTAACAATCGGCATCAGTAAAGACCAAATGTTCATATTTAGCCGCTTTTATCCCTAAGGTGACCGCCAGTTTCTTACCATGACGATAGATGGGGTCGCTTTTTATATGCGTGACATAAAGGTGTGAGTATTGTGTGCGATAATCCTCCAATACTTGTTCGCTGTTATCTTCAGAACAATCATTAACGACCACGACTTGAAATTCCGGATACTTTTGTTCCAGTAACTGAGGTAGAAATTGACGTAGATTAGGGGCTTCATTCCTGGCACAAATAATGACTGAAACAGGAGGGAGACTGTTAATAGCCTGTTGTTGTATATCTTCTTTGTGTTTAAAAAACAATAGCTTACGGTAAGATATAAGCTGGTAAAAAAATTGATAAAAAAACAGAACGGCAAGCAAGCTCCAAATGATTAATTCTAAAACGGATAAGCCCTGTATTAATTCTAACATAATTGCAACGATATTTGAGACAAATATGAGAAAATATGGGCTATATTTGACCCTTCATTTAATAACTTGTAGAAAAAACGTTGATAATAGTGTTACTTATAAAATACTAAAAGCTGAGTTGAACTTTTTTGCAATGTTATATTGCACGAATAGTTTTTACATTAAGAAAGCCACGTAATGTGATGTTTGTTTTATTTAAATGCCTTGTTATTAATGTTATATAAATACAAAAGTACTATTATGATATGAAACGAAAATATAAACACTTATTTTTTGATTTGGACAATACATTGTTTGATTTTGGTGCTTCACAAAAAATTATGTTACGCCAATTATACAATGATTTGTTGCAAAATAGTGCTTTTCCCTCATACGAAGACTTCCTGACTATCTACGAACCTATAAATGAACGTTTGTGGTCTGAATATAAGGATCATAAGATAACAAAAGACGACGTTAAATATGGCCGTTTTCGAGAGACTTTACTGGCCAAAAATATCGATGATGAGAGTTTGGCACGGTTTATGGGTGAACAGTTTGTCAACGGCTGTACGGACAACAATACTTTAGTAGAAGGTGCCAAAGAGCTGATAGAGGAGTTATTTGAGAATTATGAATTGCACATTGTGTCCAACGGTTTTGTGGAAGCGCAGTATCGCAAACTGGAAAATACCGGGTTGCGTCCTTATTTTAAAGGTATTACGCTTTCGGAGGAAATTAAGACACAAAAACCCCACCGTCGTTTTTTTGAACATGCTCTGAAACAGGTTAATGCACGCAAAAGCGAGAGTTTGGTGATAGGGGACAACTGGGAGTGCGATGTAGAGGGAGCCATTAACTTTGGTATAGATGCCGTTTACTTCTCGTATAATGGTCATCAGCCCCGCAAAAATGAAGTAAAAACCATTTTTAAGTTAAATGAGCTATTGAGTGTTTTAGAATAATATAAAAAAACTATACTTTTGTTGACTAAAACCAATTAGAGATATAATATATTACAAACCCAATTATTTTTTATACGATGAAAACAAGAATCACAACTGTTATTGCATTATTAGCCTTTGCTTTTACGCTTTCGGCACAGAAAGGTAATGTAAGCTCCGCTGATTATGAATTAACACTGGAAAAGCCGGATCTGGAAAAGGCAGAAGCTAAGATTCTAGAGGCCGAAAAAAACGAGAAAACATCAGCTTACCCTAAAACTTACACGGTTAAATCACGCGTTTACCGTGCTAAATACAATAAGGATAACTCTGATGTAGCGAGTCTTTTTACCGCCTTCGATGCTTTGAAAAAAGCTGAAGAGCTGGATCTGAAAGGCAATGCTAAAGGTAAAGGCATTGGTAAATTTAAGGAAGAAATCAAGAAAGACTTGGTCATGCTTCGTATCGATTTTCAAAATGCCGGTGCTAATGCCTATAATGCTAAAGATTATGAAGCGGCTATGAGTGCTTTCGAAAAAGTGTTGGCTATCGACCAGATGCCGTCTACTTTGGAAGAGGGGGCTGTAGCACCTTTAGATACAGCGATTCTTTTTAATACGGCTATTTGTGCATATTATAGCGAAAACAAGCCTAAAACTCAGGAATATATGCTACAGTGTATTGAGTATAACTATGGTGAAGCAACACCTCACACAGTGATGTACCTGCAATACAAAGAAGCAGAAGACACGGTAAAAATGGTAGAAATCCTGAAAGACGGTTTCGCAAAACATCCAGATGAGGCTACTTTTCTTCGCGAATTAGTGATTTTCTATATCAACACCAACGACTTAGAGGAAGGTATGAAGTATATCACTTTAGCCTTGGAGAGCGATCCTGAAAACTCTTCTTTCTGGTTTACAAAAGGGACTTTCCACGATCAGTCTAAAGAGACTGAGAAAGCTATTGAAGCTTACAACAAAGCCTTGGAGACAGCTGCTACAGATGAAGAACGTTATAATGCTAACTACAACTTGGCGGTTATTTTCTATAACAAAGCGGTAGAATCAGCTAATAAAGCTAATGATGAGATGGATATGAAAAAATCTCAGAAAATGGCAGAAGCAGCAAAAGAAGAGTTCAAAGTATGTGTACCATATTTTGAAGCTTGCCTGGCTGAAAAACCTGACGATCTGGAAACACTTAAAGCTTTGCGTCCTGTATATTACCGATTGAGTGATGATCCGGAAATACAAAAAAAATATGATGCTTTGCAAACAAAGATTAAATCTTTAGAATAAGCATTTAACATCGAATAGAGTAAAGGGAGCAAAATATTGTTCCCTTTTCTTTTGAATATCCTATTTTACATAACGTAAATTATAGGAATATTTATTGTAAGAAAAATTGTCTCTATATTGGTATTACTGTGCGAATCTTATTAATTTTGTATTTCAACCAGTATCAACCAATATTTAAATTTTTAATGAAAGAAAGAACTAATTTTTTCTGGAAAGAAGAAAAAACGAAACCCAAAAAAAGAAAGGAAAAACATCACAGTATAATAAGCAGCGTTTTTAAGCACAAGATTGATATTCTCTATCGTCCCGGTGGTTATTAACCTGAGTTCGGGATAAGATTGAGTCACAGATTGAGATATTTCTGCATAAGTATACTTTCCTGCAGAGATATTCTATTCTAAGCGGCTTAATTCTTAATTGGTATTACAGGCTTTTCGTTGGGGAAACTTAAATGGAATGCGCTGCTTTTTTATCGCCTAAATTGAGACAGCATTCATCGTCTAATTAGGTGTTATGGAGTAATATTAAATTCTCAGCAGCTTAAACTGCTATGTTACGGAGTGCTTTTCTGAACCTCATTTTCAAGTGCACTTAGTATGCTTAAGGCTTCTTCTTGTGATTCTCCACAAAATTGCTTTTCAGCTTTAAAATTGATACAGGTCTGAGGTCTGTCAGGGTGTCCGAATATCTTACAACGCCATTCTTCATCTAAATGAATACATGGCACTCCGGCTGGCTTGCCATCAGGCATTCCTGGTATCGGACTTGATATGCTTAGCGCTATACAGCAAGCTGCACAGTTTTTACGACATTCCATAATACAATCAAAATTAGAGCAAATCAATAATGATTTGCGGGTAAAGCTTTCTGTTTTTCTTTATAAATTATGATTCTTCAGCTTGTTGTTCTTCGATTTCTATACCGTAGACTTTATCAAAAACATCTTTAGCACGGTCATAGTCATTTAAACGTATAGCTACGGTCAGATGACATGCGGTATCGTATTCTTGTTTTATGAGCTCTAAATCATAGTCTTTTACAATGCGCATAGCTTCATTTGTCAGACTAAAATCGTATTTCACAGTTAATGGCCGGGTTCTGATTCGTTGGATAATCGCGCTGGCTTCAATAGCTTCTTGAGCTGCTGTTTTATAAGCATTTATTAAGCCGCTCACCCCCAGTTTTGTACCTCCGAAGTAACGCACTATAATAATAAGCACATCAGTGAGTTCGTGAGATAATATTTGTCCATAAATCGGTTTGCCAGCTGTTCCCGAAGGTTCGCCATCATCATTCATTCTAAAAGGCGAATTGTCGTCATATCCAAGCTTATAGGCGTAGCAAATGTGGCGTGCATTGTGGTAATCTTTGTGGAAGCGTTCCAAGGTTTCTTTTATTTCGTCTTCTGTTTTTACGGGAAAAGAAAATGCCAGAAACTTGCTGCCTTTTTCTTTATAAAGGCCCTCAGCTTCTGATTTTATCGTGTTGTAACTGTCTTTCATATATTTGTTCTGAAAATCAATTTAGCGCCTATTATTCAGGTGTTTACAATTCTAAATCAGTTTCCTTATCATTCTAAAACCGGATTTTGATATGTTCAATTAAAACAAAACTATTTGTTCTACTCTAATTTCAAGATGCTATGATGTGTTTGCTCCTCTAAGCTACGGTATAGAGAAATACTAAAGAAAATATAATGCCGGCTAGCATTATCGCCTTAAGTACCTTCTGTGTGGTGGCATAATCTTGGGGTATCTTGGCTCTAAATAGCATTAATACGAAGAAAAAAAGTGGAGCACAGACGCCATAAAGCAGGAAGTTTTTGAGAACCACCGTTTCTGCAAAAGTAAGTTGTTTGACAATCAGAAAAACAATGGCTGTCAACAATAGGCCTGTGAATAAAGTAATGATCACTTTTGCCCAATTGTTCCCCAGTACAATGGGCACTGTACGGCACTCCATTTCGCGATCTCCTTCTTCGTCCTGCAGGTCTTTTACCATTTCTCTTAGTACGTTTAAGGCAAAAGCAAACAGGCTAAAAAAGCCAACCCAAAGGTAGATGTCGGCTACTACGCCGGTGGTCTTTAGTATATCACCGTATATGTGGACCTGATAAGCTACCTCTACCAAAGCCATTATCATAGGAACAAAACCGGTTATAAGTCCTACAATAACATTTCCAATAAAAAACTGACGTTTATAACTGGAAGAATAAAACCAAAGCAAGCCTGGAATCATAATATATATTAGAGCAATGGTAACAGAACGTGTTTGGTAAGATACAAAGAGGCCACACAACACTCCAATACCGGTGAGTATCTGATGCAGTGACATGGCCTTATGGCGCGAAATAGCTTTACCAATAATTACTTTATGGGGTTTGTTAATCTCGTCGATGCGGGTGTCAAAATAATCGTTTATCACATAGCCTCCCATTGTGATAAGCGCAGTGCCCAGAATAATAAGAAGCGTGGATAAGGCTGGTGTTGCGCTTTCCAGGCCATTTACTTTTAAAATAGGAGCTATCACAGCATACGACATCAAAAGCTGCGTTACAAGCACCATAACGACATTTTCAAGCCTTATAAGTTTCAAGAATTTAAGCATAAATAAATGGGTGTAATAAATTCTCTACAAATATCGTCTATTTTTTGCTATCAGAATAGAATTCCTGGAATGTTCCGTCATCAAAATACACTGTTATACGTTCTATTTTTCGGTTTAGAACCACTTTTTTAAGAACAGGCGCCTGAGCTTGCGGTGCAGGTTGCTGCCGACTGTACTCTCCAAAAATATCAGGATGCTCAATCTTGGACATTTCACCTCTTCCCATCATTAACCAGTCGGCATTTATGTCCGGCATTTTAGTCAGAATCTTTTGAAGTATTTCTACGCCGGGCTTATTACGGCCACTTAAATAATGGGACATATTAGAGCGCTGTATCTCTAAAAAATCAGCAAAAGCAGAGGAGCTCAATTGCTTTGATGTCATTATTTGAGTTAAACGATCATTTATTTCCATAATCAATTTTTTAAGTAAGATGTTCAAATGTTTCTAAAATATTGAATTGTCAGACGCTTTAGCTTGTTGTAAATATCTGCCATAATTGCAGTCTTTCTGATTGGACATAACCTGTATATCAAGAACAAATAAATAGCATTAAATAGTTGAATATTTACAAATGCATAATTTACTTTGCACACTACAAATTTACAATATACGAGAATTGTTGTATGATTATAAATTGTTCAATTGTAAACAAAAAACCAACAGGAGGTTTAATAGCGAAATGGATATATAGTAATACTTTATGTATAATTTATTAATACCTGTAATATAGTATAATAAGATTTTTATTAATATTTATTTTGGTGAATTTATACGAAAATATTTAATTATTCCCATTATCATAATTTAATACTTTAGTTGAATTGTTTAAAATGCTTATATATTGTGTAATATCGCATTTTAAAGCCTAAGTGTTAAATTAATATTTGATGTTGTAAATATGTAATCACGGACGTTTGTCTTTTAAATGAAGGATGTAAAATCCTGATGTTTTACAGATGTAAACAGATCGTTTTAATCAGTTTTAGTTTACATAATGCAATTATGTGTCCCCTACTCTACTTCTATGTAAATTTTAATGCAAAATTATAAATATCTTATAAGATGTCATTTTGGCGCTTTTTTCTAAAGGCTCTGAGAATTGAATATTTCTTAAGCATTAGGACTCTACACGCAAATAATAAAAAACAAGAACAGGTGTTCTATTTAACATAACATTCTCCTCTCCTACCTCTACCTGTATTTTTTGTCGATCACAAATTCTAAGTGTATTCCTAAGCCGGTAAGTTCAGAAAAAAATAAACTCCTGTTGCTCGCACAGACTTAAGACTTTTACAAAGCTTAAATCTGGTATCAAAAAAAAAAGTGTAACATTGCCATATAAACAGTTTTCACATCAATAGTCAAGCAACAAAACTTGTCGAATTTTTACGCCCGGAAGCATGTTAGCTAATCAGGATAACAGTATTTTTGCACCCTAAAACAGATACAAGGATGACATACAATTTTGACGAGATAATTAAACGCAGAGGAACAGATTCTTTTAAATGGGACAGCCACGCTTTACTGAAAGAATGGGGAATCACCGACCATTTTGATGAAAACACCATTTCGCTGTTTACTGCGGATATGGACATTGCTGTGGCACCAGCCATTGAGGCCGCGATGCACCAAACGGCGGATCGTCGCATTTATGGCTATTCTTTTCCGGGACAAGACTACTACGATGCCATTATTTCTTGGTTTGAAAATAAGCATCATTGGTCTATTCAAAAAGAGGAAATCATCTACACTCCCGGAACCGTTTTTGCCTTGGGCATTGCGATACGTGCCTATACTAAAGAAGGCGACGGCGTCATTATACAGCGCCCTGTTTATGCTCCTTTTACCGGTCAGATAGAAGCTCATAAGCGTGTGGTAGCTAATAACCAGTTGTTACAGGATGAAACGGGGCATTATTTCGTTAATCTGGAAGAATTTGAAGCCTTGGCCAAAAAAGAGGAGAACACGCTGTTTATCCTTTGTAACCCACACAATCCGACCGGTCGCATATTCTCAAATGAAGAACTTAAACGAATGGCCGAGATTTGTGCGGAGAATAATGTCGTGATTGTAGCCGATGAGATACACGGTGATCTAATCCGTCAGGATTCAAGCTTTACACCTATGGTAAAAACGACCGACAATACCGACCATATTGTGACCTGTACGGCGATTAATAAAACCTTTAATGTGGCCGGTCTTCACGCCAGTAATATCGTGATTCAAAACGCCGTATTACGTCAGAAGTTTCAGGAGACCCTGGGTTTTGCCATGCCAACGCCTTTTACTATCAATGCTGTCATTGCGGCTTATACTCAATGTGATGAGTGGCTCGAAGAACTTAAAATATACTTTGACGGTACCATTGACTGGTTGATGTCTTTCTTACAAGAAAAAATGCCTCAGGTGAAATATGTAAGGCCGGAAGGTACTTACATCTTTTGGATGGATTTCAGAGGCTATGGTATCACTGCAGAAGACATAAAGAAACGCATTTATCAGGATGCTAATGTCGTGCTCGAATCAGGTGCTATGTTTGACCCTGATCTGGGCGACGGTTTTGAGCGTGTTTGTTTGTCATCACCACGTCCCTTAATACAAGAAGCTTTCGAACGCATTGCTAAGGCCTTTGAGGATTTGAACTAAAACACGCTAAAAGCATAGAAAAGGCCCGGGGTTTTGATGCTATGATCTTTAATTTCTACATATTCCGTACATCTATAAAGCTACCATTGTCTAAGCGTAAACATTTCTCAAAGCCTTCAATGAGCATAGGAGCAGCAATATCAGGTGTCGGCATAGTGTTGGTATAGCGGGCATCTTGTATGCGTTTGATGGTAGGGTATTTATCCACCTCTTTGATGCTCCATATGTGGTCTTGTATCTTGGTGTCGACAAGGCCTGGTGCGAAAGCCGTAAAGTGAGTCTGGCTCTGCTCCTTAGCATATATGTTCATCAGCATATTAAGACCAGCCTTGGATAAGGAGTAGGCCCCCCATCCTGGTGTGCTGCGCAATGAGGCACCTGAAGAGATACCAAGCACTTGTGTGATGCTTTTATTGGCAGCAAAAAGCCAATCCAGTAAAAATTTATTACTCCAAACATTGACCTCCATTACCTGTTTCATAGCTTCTAAAGGTATTTCTTTCATCCATTTGATGTCGCCTAACACACCAGCATTCAAAATGACTATGTCAAAATGATTTACTGCAGACAAAAAAGAAGGCAGTAGCTTCTCCCCCTTTTCATAATCGCACAAATCAAGCTCCAGGTGATGGTAATTCTCGGTCATTAGATTTAACGGTTGGTGGCGACTAATACCCCACACATGAGCTCCTCTTTTTAGATATTCTTTAGCCAGACCATTACCGATGCCTGAGCTGGTCCCTGTTATAAGTACGTTCATATTAGCATATTTTTATTCAAAAATAGTATTTCTACAGTTATCAATACAAAAAAAATTGATCTTGGGGGAAGCACCCTCCCCATAGTCTTCATTCTTTCATTTTAAAAATTTCAAATGTTTTCTTGCTGGTTTTATATTATAAGACAAGCATCTGCCCCACAAAAATAGGCGTATTAGCACTAAAACAATCCAAAAAAGGAAGAAGATAAAACCATTCGGTAATTTGTATACAGAAAACACGAAATTGTATAACTCTGCTTTTTTTTAAGTGAGTACTTTTGTACTGTAAAAAACTGAATTTATTATGCAAAAAATACTCCCTTACCTTATGTTGGCCTCATTTATGGCTATTCTCGTTGTGGCTATCATCTATGTGTCACGTCGTTTTGCGTGGATGCTAGGCGCCGAAAGCAGTACACCTTATTACTTGCTTTTTACATTTATCCCCTTGTATTTTATTACCAGTTTTGCGCTGTTTACCAATGCTACCGAAGGATTGCCTCACACTCTTTATCTCATCGCAGCATTTCTGGTAGGTCTTTTCGTTTTCTTAGTGTTGTCCTTTTTATGCGTTGATTTGTTGAAGCTGTTTATTGCCTTTACTCCCCGTAATTATATGCTGCTTAGTCTTGGCTTGGCAACCCTGGTTTCAGGCTATTCACTATGGAATGCTTTCCACACGCGCGTTACAGAATATGACATCCCGCTGCAGGGGCTTAATGAAGATATTAAAGCAGTACACTTGTCGGACATTCATATCGGTCATTTCAGAACAGGGCGTTTTTTAGACCATTTAATAGCACAAACCAACGCTCAATCACCTGATGTTATTTTTATCACCGGTGACTATCTCGATAGTAAATATGCTTTGGAAAAAGCCTATTTTGAGCCGCTCAAACAATTTGATGCTCCGGTGTATTTTGTGGATGGTAATCACGATCACGCTACAGGCAATGCCAGCATATTAGCCATGATGCGCAGCGTAGGTGTGCAGGTTTTAGAGAATCAAATAGCACATCATAAAAGCTTACAAATCGTAGGCTTGACTCATATGCTGGCCGATCGTAAGAGTTTCGATGTGCACGCATCGGCACATATGCCTACTGTGGAAGAGACTTTGCATAAACTGAATCCGGACCAGAGCAAGGCCACAGTGCTGCTACATCACGCTCCTAATGGCATCAGATATGCACAACACAACGGCATTGATCTCTATCTGGCAGGTCACACACATGCCGGACAGATTTTTCCGTTTAATTTCATTGCCGACTGGATGTTTGAGTACAACCGTGGACTGAACGACTATAAAGGAACCAAGATTGTTGTATCCGAAGGCGTGGGGACTTTTGGCCCTCCTTTCAGGTTAGGAACACGCAGTGAAGTCATCGTGTTAAACCTGAAGTCAAAGCATTAAATTTTAATATTATGAAAGGCAGGAAGATCATTATCACAGGGGCCACCGGGATGGTGGGAAGTAATGTCTTGCATGAGTGTATTCAATCCTCTGAAATAGGACATATTATAAGTTTTGTAAGAAAATCAACAGGCCTAAGCCATTCTAAACTACAGGAAGTTGTTCTCCCTGATTTTCTGGATTACAGCGCACAAGTTAATCTCTTTAAAGAGGTTGATATCGTTTACTTCTGCATTGGTGTATATACTGGAGCTGTTAGTAAAGAGAGATTTAAAGAAATAACAGTAGATTACACCATAGCTTTTGCCGATATGCTCAAAGCTCATAGTCCTCAGGCCCGTTTTTGTTTTCTGAGTGGCGCTGGTGCCGACCGTAGTGAAAAAAGTAGCATGATTTTTGCAAAAACAAAAGGAATGGCAGAAAACTACTTGCTTAGTCACCTGAAAAATGCACACAGCCTTCGTCCGGCATATATTTATCCGGTAGAGCCGCGTAAGGAACCAAATTTCTCTTATCGTTTGTTCCGCGGCTTATATCCCTTGTTTAAGTGTTTAGGAAAAAATGCCAGCATACCATCTACTGATTTAGCAAAGGCAATGTTCTATGTGGGGCTTAAAGGGGCTGATCTGGATATTTTTGAAAACAAAGATATGCTTGATTTTCTGGAGAGAATATAGGCCTGTATTATATGATCAACAAGAAAATAATACAGAACTCAGACCTATGTAAGAGATTATACCTGATACAGGTTCTGAAGGCAGTTTTATAATTTATGATGTAATAGAATTAATTATAAGAAGTTTACAAAAAAAAGACGGCCAATCAGCCGTCTTTTTTATGCTCAAAACATAAGATGTTTTAGATTTCAGTTTTACGTTCGTAATAAGCTTGAGGGTGCTGACAAGCAGGACACGTTTTTGGCGGTACTTTACCTTCGTGTATGTAGCCACATTTGCGACAGTACCACAGTACTTTTTCTTCTGCTTGAAAAACTTCACCAGCTTTCAAACGCTCGATAAGCGCATCGTAACGGTCAGAGTGAGTTACCTCTGCCTTTGCAATCATCTTGAAAGCAACAGCTATTTCTTTGAAACCTTCTTCTGCTGCTACACGGGCAAATTCAGGATAGAGTTCTTCCCACTCTTCTTTTTCACCAGCAGAAGCAGCCATCAGGTTTTCAGCTGTAGTACCTACAATACCCGCTGGGTATGTCGCTGTGATCTCAAGATCGCCTCCTTCTAGGAAAGAGAAAAATTTCTTTGCGTGTACACGCTCTTGTTCAGCAGTAATTTCGAAAATACCTGCAATTTGCTCATAACCTTCTTTTCGAGCTTTGTTTGCAAATAATTGGTAACGGTTACGGGCTTGTGATTCACCGGCAAATGCCATGAGCAAATTCTTTTCTGTTTGGGTGCCTTTAATGGATGCCATAATGGATTAAGATTTAGTTA
Organism: Bacteroidales bacterium UBA5342; assembly: GCA_002408065.1. Classification (GTDB taxonomy): domain Bacteria; phylum Bacteroidota; class Bacteroidia; order Bacteroidales; family UBA5342; genus UBA5342. The sequence continues at coordinate 13,518 of DHQI01000069.1, read as the reverse complement.
ATAAAATATGGAATAATTATATATTTCAAAAAAATGGTTCACATATAACAAAAGAGATGCCAAGCTCTGCAAACTTAGTTGGTATTCTTTTATTATTTTTGCGAGCGTAAATGTAATCATCTTTCAAGCAAAATTCAAGTAAAATGAAACGAAATACTATCCTTTTTTCACTCATTCTGTTATTAGCATCATGTAGTTCATCTCACTATTTAAAGCAGGCACAGTTCGATCCGGCTATAACAGCAGCCGTAAAGAAAATACGCAAGAATCCTAATAAACAGCAGGAAGTTGACAGGCTGAAATATGCTTATCACAAAGCAAACAAACTAAACAATGACCGGATTGAATTTTTGGCCGAAAGTGGAGAACTAGACGTTTGGAATGAGATACATCAGCAATACTCTTCTCTTTATAAGCGTCAGGAGTTACTAAAAACCTTACCTGACGATGTATTGTCAGAAATAGGGTACGAAGAAAAAAATTATGCCAGAGAAATCACTCAATCCAAACAAAATGCTGCTGAGTATTATTACGTAAAAGGTAAGGATTTATTGGAGCAGAATGATAAGTATAAAGCCCGTGAAGCCTATAATTCATTGACTACTGTTAAACGCTTTTATTCGGATTATAAAGATGTGGCAACGCTTATTGATGAGGCTATATATAAAGGAACCAACCACATCCTTTTTCGTATGGTGAACCAAACAGAAGCAGCATTACCCGAAAGATTCGAAGAGGAATTGCTAAAAATAAGCTTAAAAGATCTGAATCAACAATGGATCGATTATGACACGAAACAAGATGCAAACATCAACTATGATTATTACATTCAGCTTTCGCTAAAACAGATCGCTGTTTCGCCGGAAGATACACGCAGTAATAGTTTTACTGAAGAAAAGGAAATTGAAGACGGTTTCAAATATCAACTAGACGCCAGAGGCAATGTGGCCAAAGATACCTTAGGCAACGATATTAAAATACCTATCTACAAGATTATTACTTGTACTGTACGCGAAACTATTCAGTACAAAGAAGCCCTGCTAAGCGGCACGGTAGATTACATCAATACCCGTGATGGTCAGCTGATAAAAACACACCCTGTATCCGCTAAGATGGTGTTTGATCATCATAGCTACGAGGCTTTTGGTGATGTGAATGCTCTACAAGCAGAGACTTACAAACTTATTGGTATAGAACCACTTACCTATCCTGCTGATCCACTGATGGTACTAGATGCTGCCAGTATACTTAAAGAAAATACTAAGCAGGTAATTTATGACAATAGAGATTGGTTAAAGAATTAATTCAAAAATCTCACAAAAAGGACATTTCCTTCTTATAAAACACCATCAATAGGTGTTAATATCATTTCAGGAGCATAAATAAAGGCCTCTTTTTATTGTGATTAACCACACGCTTGTCATACTTATAAATTATGATTTTAACCGCATTGTTTTGATATTTGAGTTTTAATGTATTCCTTTGTTGTACAAAACTCTATGACAATGCGAACTTCAACGGATATTAAAACTCAGAAAATAACGTCAAGGTCTTTTTCTCTAATGCAATGGTCCGATGCATTGAGCCTAAATCACGAAATTATTGATGAACAGCACCAGAAATTATTTTCTCTGACTAATGAACTCATCAAACATTCTGATGCAGATGCCCATTCCGAACTTATTAACGAAACGCTTTATGAGCTTTTGCAATATATAGATACACATTTCGCTGATGAAGAGGAGCTTTTGGAACAAATGGACTACCCTAAACTTGAGGAACACAAACAGCTTCACCGTAATTTTACCAAGAAAGTAGCCATGTTTTGTAAAGATGTGGTGCAAGGAAAGTCTGAAGTAGCTAGTGATTTGATCATTTTTCTTACTTCCTGGCTTAAACAACATACGGCTATTGACGATCAGGATTACAAGAACTATCTTTAATTACGAATTACTAATTGGAAATTACGAATGTGAAATGAGTGATTTGATGACTTTGTAATCTTGTAGAAGGAAAGAAACCCTGAAAATCAGAACCCTGTAAACCATTCCCTCATGGATCTCACACGTGTGGAAATAGAACTCAAAAAACGTTGGGACTATCCTTATTATTGGGGACACCGACAGCAAGATGATTGGGATAAACAAACCAACTTTATTTATCAAACTTACAGTTTTGAAAGACTTCTCGAAAAGCTTTCCTCTTTAGATAAAGAACTTATTAATTACGGACTCAATCGCTGGTACAACTTTTGGTCGGCTATGGCTGTAGAATACCTTTTTGCCACTCATCCGGAAGTAACTCCTAATAAAAACAAGTACGACAAACTGGTGGATTTTAGCATTAACGGCATTCCTTTCGACCATAAAACCAGTATTTTCCCTAAAGGATTTCATCACGGTTTTGATTTTGCTAAAACACACCAAAACGAATTGATTACTTGGCTTTACGCCAATCAAAGTCAGCAAGGGCGCAAACACATGGCCAATCGGCTCTTTGTCATTCTCTACGACACCCAAAAGGGAGAACACTGGCAACTCAAGGCCGAAATCGCTTTACTAAAAAAAGCCATTGATGCGTACATCAACAGCTTTTCTCCAACTAAGCTAAGCAAAACTAAAACGAGCCTGTCAGACGTGATCTGGATGACCCGTTAGTTTATGCTTTATTCGCCTACAAGCACTTGATAATTATCGCTAGACAAAGCTGTAAAAAAACCCATGACCTGCTCTCCAAAATTTGATTCAGGATTATAAGGCGTAGATGAGCCCAGGCCATCGCCAATCAAATCATCTAATTGATTATAATAAGTATAGGTGTCTTCATCTATCGAAAAAACTTCTATCAATAATTCTGTTTCACCTTCGAGCAACACCCGCATCGGGTTATATTCCAAAACGCCATCTTCGGCCGCCCGGTCGGTATATAAATAATAGCCCTCTTCCTCTTCTCCGTCAATCGTAAATTTAAAACGATAATAGTTCTCTTCATCCGGATTGTCTGCAATAAAAATAGTTGGTTGATAATAATCCGCGCCTTGTGTACGCATTCCCATTTCTATTTTTTCGAAAGAAACAGAACGTATTTTGGTTGGGGTCATCAGTTTTGAACTTCCTGAGTAGCTTTGGTCACCCAAGGCAAAGGTCATAGTATAAGTACGGCCAATTACCCCTGTTAACAATGGTGCTTCGTAAATCCCCTCACCCAATGCATTTAACACTTCAATATTTCCCTGATTATCGGACACACTTACCACAGCATCAGATATTTTTTCAGATTCTTCTACATCAAAATAATCAGTGGTATAGCTCAGCTTCAGCCAGGCAGACGAATCATTACGAATCATGCCTTCGGCTACAATTACCGGGTCAGATGAATTAAGGTCGATCTCTATTACTTCCTCGCAGGACACTAGTAGCAAGGCAAATAATAAGGTAATAATGGATAGTTGCTTTTTCATCGTTCTTAAAATTTAAAGTTCCACGTTACAGATGGCACTATGCCAAACAAACTCAGTTGAACGGCCTCTGTGGCTCCGGGGTTGCTCTCACTTTCCTGAAATGATATCGTATAGGCATTGTATCTGTTATATGCGTTGTACACCGAGAAATCCCAGGAGCTATGAAAGCGTTCACGTTTCTTACCATTCACGTGCAGGTTTAGGTCCAAACGGTGATAATCCGGCATTCGGTAGCCGTTGCGTTCGGTGTAATATGGCCATATTTGCCCGTCATACTCATACTGTCCGCTAGGGAAAGTCACAGCATTTCCGGTATAGTAAACCCAGGCCGCCGAGAGCGATAACTTGTTATTAATTTCGAAATTACCAACCAAGGAAATGTCGTGCGTTTTATCATATTTAGTGTTGTACCAGTCGCCGTTATTGATGCCGTCAATCTTGTTTTCGGTACGCGAAAGCGTGTAACTGGCCCATCCGGTGAACCGACCGTATTTCTTCTTCAGGTAAAATTCCAAACCATAACTGCGCCCTTCACCCCCAAGGATAAATGCTTCAATATTCTCATTCAGCAATACATCAGTGCCATCCTCATAGTCAAACACATTATCCATTGTTTTGTAATACCCTTCGACAGAGAACTCATAGTCATTGTTAAAAAAATTGCGGAAATACCCTAAAGCATATTGTGATACAATTTGTGGCTCAATATTGGTGGAACTCGACACCCAGGTATCGGTTGGCTGACTGGAGGTACTGTTCGATAAAAGGTGTAAATACTGCGCCATACGATTGTACGAGGCTTTGACCGAAGAGTTATCAGACAAACGATAGTTCAATGACAAACGCGGCTCCACATTCCAATAGGTCTGCATCAACTCTCCCCTTTCGTAATAGACAGAGTCAACCTTGTTATTGTTATCGTCATAAGTATTGCTGTAGCCTTCGCCAAATTGGTTAAACATCGACAGGCGCAAACCATATTCGGCTGACAATTTATCTCCCAACTTTTGATTGTTTGACCAATACATTGCGCTTTCTAAACCTTTAGTTTTGTCCAAAATTATTTCAGAATCGTCAGAATCATCAAACAATAACTCTCCCGGATTAAAGGTATGATAGGTGGCTTGCAAACCGTATTTCATCGTATTGTCAGGGTTTAGATAAAAAGTGAAATCCTGTTTAAAACCGTAATCTTCAATGCCGGAACTCATACTTGCCGCATCACCCATATTGAAATCATAATCGTACTTACTATAAATCAAACTGGTATTGGAAAACAGCTTATTGCTATACAAATGATTCCACCGCAAAGTGCCGGTAGCATTGCCCCAGCCCATTCCCATTTCTTCGAAACCAAAATCGTCCTGACCAAAATAACCGGAAAGGTAAAGGCGGTTATTGTCATTGATTTTATAGTTTACTTTGGCATTCAGGTCATAAAAGTAAAGGTTCATATCATCATCAAAGTAACCCGCCGCTTTGCCAATAAGGTCGGCATAGCTGCGTCGTCCGGAAACAATAAAGGACATTTTATCTTTGACAATAGGACCTTCGAGCGTCAAACGCGACGAAATAAGACCAACACCACCCGAAGCCGAAAAATTCTGATTATTACCATCCTTCATAGTGATATCCAAAACCGAAGAACCGCGACCTCCATAGTTGGCAGGAATACCGCCCTTGTAAACCGTCATTCCCTTGATAGCATCGGAGTTAAAGACCGAAAAGAACCCCATCAGGTGCGACGCCCCGTATACAGGTGCTTCGTCCAACAAGATAAGGTTCTGATCCGTCGACCCGCCCCGCACACTAAAGCCACTACTCCCCTCGGATGTAGAGCTAATGCCGGGCATCAATTGAATGGTTTTCAGGATATCCTTCTCCCCCAAAAGGACAGGCATTTTCTCGACCTGTTTCATATCCAGTGTCTCCATTCCCATCTGCACATTGCTCAGATTTTCGTCTTTTCGTTTCCCGGTTACGGTGACTTCATTCAGCTGTAAGTTACCGGTTTTCATTTTTACATTCAAGGTCATATCATCCTCCTGCAAATCTACCTCTATGATTTGCTCCTGAAAGCCGATATATGAAAACTTCAGTTGATGTTTCCCCTGTTCCAGAGTCAGGGAGTAAAATCCGTAAGAGTTAGTCACCGCACCGTTTGTTGTACCGGGTTCTACCACAGTAAGGGCTATCAAATCCTCCCCATTTGTTTCATCCGTGACATGTCCGCTCACGGTAAATTTCTCCTGTGCCATCAGCACAGCAGACAAAACAAGACTCAATATGAGTCCTGCTATTCGTGTTATATTCATTTTGTTGTTTTCTGCTTTTAATATTTGATCGGCACCTCTCCATTGTCCTCCGAAGCTTTAGCGAAGGAGGACCTCATTCTACAAGCCGTATTCATCCACGATACCGCCGGTAATGCGCATCAGGTCAGTATTCGACTGAATCAAATCGTAATAAGCTTTCAACTTAGAAATAGCCGCATTCATATAAGCAATTTGCACATCACGGTAATTGAACGAATTAATAGCACCACTCTGCAGTTTTTCATAAGACATTTCCAAATTCAGATTGGCGGCAGCCTCCTGCTCTTGGGCCAGGCTCAGTATCGCTTTATTTACATTATAAGTGCTATACATCTGTAGCAATTGGTTATCCAGGCTATGCACCATCTGCTCAGCTTTCACCTGTGCTGTTTCTTCGTTTATTTTGGCAATTTCAACACTGCGTTTGCGTGTTCCACCACTAAAAATATTCCACGAGAGCGTTAGCCCGACATAAGCATTATAAGAGTTATTATCCAGAGTAGACGTCGCACCAGAATAGTCTTTGTAATAATCGTAATTGTTAAGGCCAGAGTTCAGGCTCAAGGTAGGATAATAATCACTACGAGCCAGTTTAGTCTCTTTAGCCAACAGGCTTTGGTACATATACTGGTTTTTCAATGTTTGATTATTGGCTTTCATTTTTTCAGCCAAATCATCGATGTTGTAGGCTACAGTGTCGATACTCACCTCTGAACTAAAGTCCCAGGTTGGATCGCCGGCCACGGCCAGTAAGAAATTCAAAGTACGGACCGCATTGTCATAATTCACTTTTTGCTGTAAAAGGTTCGATTGGTCTTCTAACCAAGAGGTCTTAGCCTGTAAGCTGGCGTAGGTAGTAGAAGCGCCTAAAGCTTTACTGTCTTCGGTTCGTTTATAACGGTCTTCTGATAGCTTGGCCAACTCTTCGTACACATTCAATAGCTCCTCCTGCAACAAGCAATTGTTGTATGCCATTATGATGTCCTGAATGGTGTTTTCCACCAAGATGGCGGTATTTCCTTTTGATTGGGCTTCCAGCTCTTCAAACTTTGCTTTATTTATTCTAGCCGAAAAACCATTAAAGATGACCCAGCTTAGGCTGACTTCCGGAGAAATCGTTTGTTCCCGGTAATCTTCGGTATCGTTGTAATTGAAATTCTCACGTGCACTGGCCGTGAAATCTATCGAAGGCATCAAACTGGTATTGCCCCAGGTATTATTGATTCCTGAGATTGTCTCATCATTACGTGTCATTCTCAGATCGTAATTATTATCTAATCCCATTGTGATAGCATCCGAAAGTGAGAGACTCTCCTGAGCCGACACTGTTCGGAAAAAGAGTAATGCTAAAAGTATAAATTGTATTGTTTTCATCGTTTTTTAAAATTCGAAGGTTGAAACTTGAAATTCGAAAATGGAAATTCGAAAATGGAAAATGGAAATTCGAAAATGGAAATTGGAAGAGAACGACATCGGTCATCCGTCTTCCAGTTTCTTCCTTTTTAAAACTCCTTGGCCATATTTTTCTCTAATGTTCTGTTGATCTCCGCATATTTAACGGCTGGCTCTACCTCTTCGGCTGTTAGCGGCACTTCGCGGCGGATATTCTTCACTTTCCGACTTACGGCATTAAGCATGACCACTAAAACCGGAAGGATGATCAAGATGAACATCGTACCAAACAAGATACCGTAAGCCAGAGCTATAGCCATAGGAATCAGCATACGGGCATCAGGGTTATTTTCCAATATCAGCGGCATCAAACCAGCTGTTGTTGTTACTGTGGTAAGGAAAATAGCCCGGAACCGTGACATGCCAGCGTCTTTTACAGCTTCCAATATTTTCATCCCTTTTTCCAGGTTTTGGTTATACTTAGCCATAAATACAATGGCATCGTTAATGATCACGCCCGAAAGGGCTACCATTCCCCACAAGCTCATCATTGAGATAGGCTGACCATGAATAGCGTGTCCCCAAATGGCACCAACAATACCCAAGGGAATCATTATAATAATTAACACCCCTTGTTTGAAGGATTTGAAGTACACCATAATCACAATTACAATGATTAGAAAAGCCAAACCAAAGTAGAGCATCATACTACCCATCTGTTCGTTGGTGTCTTTTTGTTGCCCTTGGTGCATATAGGTCACTTCAGGGTGACGCTCCATTATGCCCGGCAGAATTTCTGCTTCAATGTAAGCCAAGATATCAGGCACCGACTCACTCTGGTCTTTTTGATAAGCATCTACACGCACTTCACGTCGCCCATTAAAATGATTAATCTTACTTAAGCTCCTGGCTGTCTCAATGTTGGCTACACGCCCCAGAGGATAATTACCCTGTGATGTATGAATCGTCATATTCTCCAGCTGACCAATGCTTTGGCGGTCGTCGTGCGCATAGCGTACATACACCCAAATCTCATCTTTACCCTCCTGAATACGCTGTGCCAAACCGCCGTAATAGCCCTGGCGCACTTCGGCCATCAAGCTCTGCGTGGTCAATCCTAAGGCATAAGCTTCCGGTTTTAGCGTCAAGCGCAATTCCTGACTACCAATCTGACTGTTGTTAGTGATATTGAAAAGGGCCGGCATTTTCTCCAACTCCGTTTCTAATTCCTGACGGGCAATTTCTAAATCGTCAGAATCGTAGCCCATCAAACTGATAGAAACAGGTGCTCCGAAACGGTTTGAGGCACCAACAGCAAACTTATAAGCTTCCGGTAATTTGCCTACCTTTTTAGAGATCTCACGTTTCAGCATCTCGTCATTAACCATTGTATTTTCCAAGGGATTCAGAAACACACGAATCATACCAGCATTGGTACCACTCTCTGAACCACTAAATGAGCTTCCCATACTGACATTCATTGAAGAAATATAAGGCACTGTATCGCCGTACTTTGCCATCAATTCTTCATTAACTTCCCAGGCTTTATCTTCTACATAAAAAAGGGTTTCTTTGGTGATATTTTCATTCACCCCCGGTTTCAAAGCCAGATCGATAGCAAACATGTCTGAAGGTGTTTGCGGAAAAAAAGTAAAGGTAATTTTACCTCCTCCAACAAGACCTATTGTGATGATTACTAATGAGGTAATAGTTGCAAGAGAAAAGCCTTTATGTCCTAATATCCAGTGCAGAAAAGGCTGATATACTTTATCACGGAAACCGAAAATCAGACGATCTAAATGGTTGCGCACCTTACCATAAGCTGAGCTGTTGTTGTGTTCTTTTAATACTTTAGGACTGGCCAAGTGACCCGGCAATACGAATATAGCTTCCATCAGTGAAAACGCCAGACAAGCCACGACCACAAAAGCCATTTCGTACATCATCTCCATACCCCCTTCGATAAAGAACAGAGGAGAGAAAGCTATCATCGTCGTAATAACAGAGGTAAATACGGCAGGTAATACTTCCATAGTACCATCTATAGCCGCACGGCGTGGCGATTTACCCATCTCGAAGTGGGTGAAGATATTTTCCCCGATGACGACCCCATCATCCACTAGAATACCAATGATGAGAATCATACCAAAAAGACTGATGAGGTTAATGGTGATTCCCGCCAGGCTAGCTACAATAAACATCCCCAGAAAAGAAGCCGGAATACCCCAAGCCACCCATAATGATAAGCGGAAGTTTAGTAAAAGAGAAAGCAGTAAGATGACCAAAACAACGCCAAGGATTCCATTAGAGATTAATAAATCAAGTTGATTATTAATCAGTTCCAGAAAGTCCATTTTTACTTCCAGATGGAAATCATCGTGCTTTGCGTTAAAATCTTCGATGTATTGGTTGATGTAATCTGATATCTGTTCTAAATCTTCCGTCATCAGCTTTTGTACCATAAAGGTCACGCTTGGACGTCCTTTGATATAACCATTAGTAGGGTCTTCTGGCACTTGCATTCTGACATCGCCCAAGTCCCCAACCTTGATTAATTGACCGTTTTTATCAGCTTTGACAACGATATTTTTAATATCCTCGGGATCAACCGAACGCTGACGGCTTAAGACCTTGATTTGTTCGCGTGGGTTGCGTACTGTACCTCCCGAAAGATCCAGATTATTAGAAGAAATAGCATTTTGTACCTCGTTAAAGGTTAGGTTGTAGCGTCGCATCTGCGTCTCTTCGAGCTCAACTACCAGCTCCAGGTTGCTTGGCACGCCCATTATGGTAATCTGAGAAATAAACCCGGTGCCCATCAAATCGTCCTCAATACGGTTGGCCATAGCGTTTAGCTTTAGCAAGTCATCATCTGCGGTAGAGAGCGACATAAACATTGCCATATCCATCGAGCGTTGTTTGGCCACAATAGGACGTTCGGCTCCTGAAGGGAAATTAGAAATTCCATCGACGGCATTTTTTACATCCGAAAGCAGCTCATCCATGTTGTAACCGGTCAGAGCTGTTATGGTTATAGACGCATAGCCTTCGCGCGATTGTGAACTAAACTCTTTAATGCCCGAAATACCCCGTATACTGTTTTCTACTAGAGCTGTAATACCTTCGTCCATCTCTTTTGGCGTGGCACCCGGATACATAACCGATACAGTGATATTTTTCGATTCCACCAAAGGAAAGGTGGCCTTGCGCATATTCAATAGTGAAATACCCCCTAGCAGAACCATGACAACAATAACCATTTTGCCGTAAAAAGGGAATTTTACAAATTGGGAAAGTATGTTTTTCATAATTAATGAGTAAATGTGTTATTTAGATATAGACTTAAAAGACAAAAGACCAGCAGACCGTCATCTGATTTAACTTAATTCAGAATAATCTTTGACGCCTTATATCTTTTCATCTTTTATCTTAAATCTTAATTTCTAGCCTGGTATTCAGTATTAGCATTTACCGAAGCTATAGACTCTGTTACCACTAAAGCTGTAGTGTCGGCAAGTGTTATGATATAACTATCTTCCAACTGACGTACGATATCGACTTGTGTACGATGTAGTTTTTTATTCTCCAAGACATATACTTCTTGGTCATTAAGTAAGGCCTCACGCGGAATGTCGAAACCTTTCACTGGTTTTCCATTGAAGTTGACATCCACATATTCACCTTCTAAAAAACCGGTGGTGCTGCTGGCACTGTAGCTTAGATAAACATTTACCGATTGCGTACCAGCATCTACAAAATCGGAGATTCTACTCACCGTAGCCATTTGGCTTACACCACTATGATTAATGATTTCTACCTTTTCACCCTTTTTGATATTGTCCAAATCTGTTGGGAATACCGGCACTGTTACTTCCAGCTTATCGGTTCGTATTAAGCTAGCCAGTTCACTACCCGGACTTGAAACAGCACCAATTTCTTTATTCACGCTTTTGAAACTACCATTGAAAGGAGCACGAATGGTATAGCGGCTCAAGTTAATCTCTTGCTGACGCAAATTGTAGTAGCTAGCCAACACATTGTTTGAGGCCAAAAAGACTTTTTCTTTGTCAGAGTTTATTTGCGGCAACTGCGGCAAGGCTTTTTCTACATCTATATGATTAAAGAAACTCATCCATTTTTCATATTCGTCGCGGTAGTCCACTTTTAAATCCGGCAATATGCCGGCAATGGTTTGCAAGTATGAGCTCTTACCCGATTTAAGTGAAGCCTCTACATCTTCACTATAGATGCGTAAAAGCACCTGACCTTTAGAGAATTGCTCGCCGGTCTTGAAGCGTACATCGCCTTGTAATATTTTACCGCTAACTTCGGCTGACAGCGACACATTGTCAAAAGCCGTGACACGGCCACGGTAGCTCATCTCACTGTTGATCTTTTTATAAGTGACTTTTTCAGTTTTTACATAGGTGACATTATGTTTTTTGTTATCTTTCTTGGGTTGTGGCTTAGCGTTAATCAGTCTGCCTGAAAAAGTGATAGCAAACACAAGAATCATCAGACTTAATGTTCCGTAAATAATTTTCTTTTTCATTGTATGAGTTTTGAGTTGTTGTCTTATTGGATTAAAATACGGCTGCAAAAGTGAACTATAATGTAAAAAAGACAAAAAAGAATGAACCAAGCCCCTTTTTTGTTGTACCAAAGACACTTTTTATCGATTATCTGCATTGGGGCGGTATTATTCATTAAATTCCAATGTTAATACATCAAATCACTATTTTTGTTTAGAATTTTTCACTCCAATACCTTGAATTAATACTTTTGGCGATGCAAAATGAAAATTCCCGTAAAATGAATTATATTTATAAGAAATGGTGGTTTCAACTAATTATTTGGGGAGCTGTATATTTCTTCTTCTTTATGCTAATGAGCCAATTTAAAGAATTGCGTTTTGCTTCATTAGCAGCCGCCTATTCTACCCTCACAATGTTAGGAATGAGCATATTTAGTAATTGCATATTGATTCCTTTGCATAAAAAAGGGAAGTCCTATGCCTTTATTGTTTCCTTACTCAGCCTGCTTGTCATTGCAGTGTTTTTCGGTACCATAGAACACGTCTCTATCAATTTTTTCAATCTGGAAACACATGAGCATGAGCATCCGCCTGTTTTCTTTTTCTATGTGCGTCAAATCTTTATTTTTGGCTTTATATTCTTTGTAAACTATGCCACCTTCTTATTAGAGCAAACGGCTGAACTAAAAATGAAACAAAAACAACTGCACGAAGAAAAATTAGAGACAGAGCTTAAACTTTTAAAAGCGCAAATCAATCCGCATTTTATCTTTAATGCACTAAACAATATATATTCGCTTAGCTATATGCAATCAGAAAAAGCACCGGAGAGTGTTTTGAAGCTTTCGGAGATGCTTCGTTATGTATTTTATGATTGCAGCAAGGACAAAGTAGCCATAAGTAATGAAATAAAATACATCGAAAACTTTTCGGCTTTTCAACAAATGAAATCTGACTTTGAGCAGCGTATCACACTTCATGTAGATATGGCTAACAGTCTGATAGAAGTATCGCCGATGTTACTGATACCATTTATCGAAAACGCCTTTAAATACAGCCGGGTGGAAGAAGACGAATCGGCTTTTGTTAATATCAACATCAAACAAAAAGAAAATTCACTAAACTTTAATATCGTAAACTCTGTTCCTAAGGACAACAAAACACTAGCAGGAAGCGGTATGGGCATCCAAAACGTAAAACAACGCCTGGAAATCATTTATCCCGGAGCGCATACACTTGAAGTAATAGATAAGGGGGATGTGTTTGAAGTAAGTTTAGAGCTAAAGCTCTGATTTATTTGCATCGCCTCAGCGCATCTCTGCGATACTTTTTAAACTAAAGATTATGAATATAAAATGCCTGGTCATAGACGATGAACGCCTGGCGCGTGAATACATCAAAAACTATATCAGCAAAGTGCCTGAACTAGAATTAGTGGGTGATTTTAACTCGCCGCTCAAGGCTATGGAGCTCATTAAAAAAGGACAAGTCGATCTTATATTTCTGGACATTCAGATGCCGGATATTACCGGGGTTGATTTTATGAAAACGCTTCAAAATGCCCCGGAAGTTATTTTTACCACCGCTTATCAGGAGTATGCTCTCGAAGGTTTTAACCTTAATGTGACGGATTATTTGCTAAAACCTTTTTCGTTTGAGCGTTTTTATCAGGCCGTTAACAAAGTCATCGATAAGTTGGAAAATAAAAAAACGGGTGTTGCAGCTATGCCGGCAGATACGCAAACCAGCTATGCCGATACTTTTCTAACCATACGCGCTGATCGCAAATTTTATAAGATCAATTTTGACGATATCCA
>DHQI01000059.1:13673-60040 GCA_002408065.1 Bacteroidales bacterium UBA5342 | reverse complement strand
ACTTTTTCCGCTACTTCCGCTACTTCTGTTGTTATAATTTTTTTATAGCCTCCCCCAGAAATCCTGCTTGATACAAAATGGTGCGGGTGGGAATGGTTCAATGATTCAATGGTGGTATGCGTTGGTTAGATTATAGGGGGGGCGGAGATATAAAGGAAGAGAGGGGAACATAAAAACAAAAAAAATCCCGAACCATAAGTCCAGGATTTTTATTTTGTTTCGAGTAAATATTGCTTAGCTGTGACCGCCGCAGCATTTTTTCTCAGCTTCTTCTTCGCATTTTGTAGCGCATTTCTTATCATCACCACATTTGCTTTCACAGTCTGTTTTGGCCTCACTGCAACAAGCTTCTTTCTCTTTTTCACTGCAGCATCCACTTTTTTCTTCTCCGGCTACAGCTACCTTATCGTCACAGTCTGTTTTGCTAGCTTCATCACAAGGGGTACTACATCCGGCACAAGCGCTTTTAACTTCAGTCTTGGCTACATCCTCAGTTTTTTTCTTAGTGTTGTTGCACGAAGAAAGAGATAATGCAAAGACAAATAAAAGGCTTAGCGATAGAAATTTGAAATTTTTCATTGTATTTTTTATTTAAGTTAAGTTAGTATTTCTCACTACAAATAACGTGAGAAATGTTACATAAAGCAATAGGCATAATAGAAAATCATAACAAATGATGAAGCTCGGTGACAGGGTTCCAAAATACATCGTCAAAATTTTGAATCTGATCATTGATGATGATGATGCCCTCACTTTCCAGTAATTCCTGCATCATATTTTCACCGGGGAAATGATGTTTTCCGCTCAGCATACCATTGCGGTTTACGACACGGTGAGCTGGTATGTGTTCTTTTAGGTTATGAGCGCTATTCATTGCCCAGCCTACCATTCTGGCTCCACCTTTGCTGCCCAAATATTCTGCTATAGCACCATAAGAGGTGACTCTACCCACGGGTATTTGTTTTACTACCTCATATATTTTGTCATAAAAACTACTCATGGTGGCGATTTACTATTTTATCATTATTAGGTGGTGGATTTGATTGACTGTAGGCTTCGCCTTCATTATCTTCGTATAGAACAAAGCGACGATAGTAGGTGGTGAGTAGTGAGGTGAAAGGCAGGGCTAAAATCATCCCTATAACGCCCAGCAAACTCCCCCAGATGGTGAGTGACAGAAGTACAATTGCTGGGTTAAGTCCCATGGCTTTGCCCATGACTTTGGGGACCAAAAAACCATCCTGAAAACCTTGTACTATAGCGAAAACAATACCAAAAGCCAGCAAGCCCATACCAAAGCTTTGATCCGTCTGTATCGATTTAAGTAAAATCAATAGAATAATAGGTGGAATGGCAAAGGTCTGCATATAAGGAATTAAATTAAGAAACATCACTATAATACCCATCACTGTGGCCATGGGTAGCCCAATAATGTTGAAGCCTATGGTGAAAAGCACGCCAACGGTAAAGGCTATCATAGCTTGGTTACGGTAGTATTTGTTCATTGAATACTTGATGTCTTCGGCTACGTTACTTACCTGAGTGCGGTATTTGTCCGGAATTAATCGTTTCCAGCCTTTCGATATTTTTTCGAAATCGAGTAATATGAAAATGGTGTAAAGTAACATGATAAACACAACTGCTAAGGATAGCACTATGTTGACAGAGCCCGAAACGATACTCCAGAGACGTGGCCATATTTCACGAGCTAATTCAGTAATTTTCTCTACGGTAAAAAACTCCTGAACTTGCTCCATAGAGGCCGTCTCGCGCAAAAAGGCTTCCCAGCTATCGGGTAAAAAGGCCAAATCTTGGTTGCTTTGCGCAAAGTTAATGATTAAGCTGGATAGTTCAGTAATTTCTCTGGCCATAGGTGAAGCCAGAAAGTAGATGGCTGTTCCCAGAAAGCCAAAAACCAATATAAGTGAGGTGAAAACAGCCAGGATCCTGATTTTAAACCTTAATTTATATTGCAAGAAATTGACTAATGGATTTATCAGGTAAGCTAAGAGCCACGATACAATGAATGGTACCAAAGCACCACTTAGTCGACGTATTAAGAGAAAAAAGGCAATAAGTATAAGCACGCTGATGCCAATACGGATCACTCGGTCGAAGGTATAGGGCTTGTCAAATTTTGGGTTCATAGTGTGGGATATATTAAATAACTATGCAATGTTAATTTTTATCCTTGAATTACACAAATAATTAGAATCGCATATATAAGTATGGCTGAATCGCAGCGCTTAGTTGTTTGTTTACAAAAGTCCCTGTTTACCTTATGGTTAAGGGTGGATTTGTGTCTATTTATTCACCAGATGTAAATAGTTCTCATAGCGTTCTAGTATTTCTTTAACATATTTATAGGGCTCTGAACCCCGGCAATAACCATTTCTGCAAACCGGAAGTTGGTAATATTCTTTCTGACTTTTTAGTAGAATTGTTTCGGCTACATTACCATCCCATATTTTCGGGTCTTTCCCTAAATATTCAGCCAGACGCTGAGCATCGTATATGTGCCCTAAACCCACATTATAAGACGCTAAAGTGAATTTGATTTGGTTAAGGCTATCAAGATCAGAGAATTGTTTTTCAATATATTTCAGATGAGTCACCCCTATTTTTAGGTTGGTAGGAGCATGATAAGGGTTTTGGAAACCATGCATTTCGGCCGTTGATGGCATTATTTGCATTAGGCCAATAGCTCCCATCCACGAGGTGCGGTTTTGCTCAAATTGTGATTCCTGATATACTTGTGAAGCTAAAAGGCGCCAGTCCCAATTGAGTTTGCTAGCTTCTGCTTTGATGATGTTGTCGTATTTTGATAGCTTACCGGTACGTGTAGAGTAGGGCGAGCGCGATATTTTTCTAAAGGTATTGGGGTTGTTAAAATATTTATCGTAAAGGAAATAAAATTCCTTGTAACGTTTAAAATAATCGAGCCATGCATTAATGTCGGCTAGTAGGTGGGGAGAGTTTTTGCGTACAGCCCAAGCTTTTTTCTGAGGCATACTGATGGCTGTTTCATAGTCGATTATATCGTCATAGGCACCATACATACCCGCTATTTCCTGATCGGCTACAGTGTATTTTATTTGACCTTTGGCTACTAGTTCTATCAGGTCAAATGTAGAGCTTACCCCATCTACAGTGATGATGTTGAGTGAATCACCTATTTCATTGCCCAGATTCATCAAACGGGAATAATGGGAGCTACCCAAGCGGACGTAGATAGGCTCTTGTTGAATATCGAGAATGCAGCGAATAAGTTTGTTATCTATTTCATGACGCATCATATCGCGCCAGTTGTTCGGTTTCTTTTGTACCAAAACCTGTGGCGAGTGGTACAAACGCTGCGAAAAGTCCACTATTTGGCGTCGTTCATTAGTCACAGTCATTGAATAAGCAACCAAATCGCCTTCGCCTCGGTTAAGGCAATCGAAAAGACTGTCTATATTCTCTACTAGTTTGATTTTAAGATGCCAGCCCTGATGTTCGGTGAATTTTTTAAGCATTTCGTATTCGTAGCCCAACACGTGCCCTTTCCACATAAAATAGGAGGCCGAGGTGCGTACGGCTAAGGCCACTAGCGTGTCGCCACGTTCTTTGATAGCTTCGTAGGCAGGCGGAATGATGACAGCTTTGGTTTCTTGTACAGTCTCTACCGGTGCTGTCTCCTTTTTGCAAGAAAATAAGATAGATAAAATGAATATCAGAGTGAAGGAAAGGGAGGTTTTGCGGTAAAAAAGCGGCATAGGCTATATCATTGTTTTTGGCACAACAAAAATAAACTAATAACTGTTTGTTCAAAGCATTTATAGAAAAATTAAGAGGACTTTTTAGGTTTGTGAAGGCTTCACTCAAAGAAAAACTTACTTTTGTAGATGTTAAATGAAAGGTCTCAGATGAAAAAAAAACGCCTTTATATCTTCCTGTTATTATGCTTTGCTTTTGTTGCCGAGGGGCAGTATTATAGCAACGGCGCTGAACCGTTTTCTACCAATTGGAAACAGATAAATACGTCTTATTTTCAAATTATTTTTCCAGAAGCATATAGTGAAAAAGTGCAGGATTTTGCCTCCAAGATGGATTTTGCTTATAAGTATGTAGCTAAAAGTATGGATAATAAGCTAAGGAAGGTGTCAGTCGTTATTCATACGCAAACAGCAAACTCTAACGGTATGGTAGCATGGGCTCCGCGACGTATGGAGTTATGGACCGTACCATCGCAGAGTGCTTTTAATTATTCGCAGGAATGGATGGAGCAACTTATTTTGCACGAAACGCGGCATGTGGTTCAAATCAATAAAATGAATCAAGGATTGGGAAAAGTATTAAAGCTGGCTTTTGGTGAGCAGGCTGAAGTGATTCCTATTGGTTTATATTCGCGTATGTGGTTTCTCGAAGGCGATGCGGTGACTACAGAAACGGCGCTGAGCAGATCAGGCAGGGGACGGATGCCTGGTTTTGAGCAGGGCTTGCGGGCACTTACTTTAGAGAAAGGTATTCAGGATTACGATGTGGCTATGCTGGGTTCTTATCATCATTATGTGCCCAACTATTATGAGCTTGGTTATCATACGGTGGCCGTTAACCGTTTGTTTTATGATGAGCATTTATTTGAGGATAAGATGAATGATTTTGCCCGTTACCGTACCTTTCGGGGTTTTCGGGATAACCGCCAGCACAAATATTATGGTTTTGCGATAGATTGGCTCAATGAGGCTTGGCAAAAGCAGGATTCGCTCAATGAAAAGTCGCTTTATGAAACTGTTTTGCCCGGCGAAAATGATTATTATTCTTATGAATTTCTGCAGCAAGATGCCGGTGAGCTTTATGCTCTAAAAAAATCTTACGTTCAGGTGCCGGAAATTGTAGCTCTGAATGCTACCGGTGCGGAGCGTTCTGTTTTGAAAACGGGATGGATGATTGAGGATAATTTTTCGGTGCGTAATGGCTGTATTGTCTATACTGATTATTTGCCTGATGCCCGTTGGGAGCAGCGTTCTTATGCTGATGTTTTTATAGCTGATATACATACAGGCGAGAAAAAGCGTTTGACTAAAAAGAAAGTGTATCAGGCACCGGCATTGAACAAAGATGCCTCACGAATAGTGACACAATATGTCGATGGTAACGGTCATTTCGAATTGCATATTTTAAGCGCCTATGATGGTACTGTTTTACGAAAAATTCCTAATCCGAAAAATCAGTTCTATTTTTCACCGCGTTGGTCGCCCGGTGATTCAGCTCTGGTGTATGTGGCTCAGGAAAAGGATAAAAAGGGCTTGAAGATTTTAAATTTAGTAAGTAATGAAGAGGTGCAGCTGACGGATGGCATTTATGGTGAAATAGCTAATCCTGTATGGGAGGGGGATAGTATTTATTTTTCGGCTTCTTATTCGGGTATTAACAATATATATGTGTGTGATGTTAAAAACAAGGAGGTGACGAGGGTAAGTTCGGCGCGTTTCGGCGCAGATTATGCTACTGTTCTTAATTCCGAATTGTACTATTCTAATTATACTTCGGATGGTTATCGCCCGGTGAAACATATAAAATCGAAGGTGGCTGGTGAGCCTTTGGCTGAGCTTAAAGATATTGGTTTAGCTTTGGGAGATAGCCTTAGTGCTCTGGAGACGGTGGTCGATTTTACCAAGGCACCGGAGAATGATTTCGAGGTGAAGAACTATTCGCGTTTTATGCACCTCCTCAATTTTCACAGTTGGTTTCCAATGATTCCCTTCGATGCTACTGATTATAATATGGAAATTGATGGCCAATCTTTTAGATATCCTTATCTGTCTCTTTTGTCACAAAATAAACTGTCGACCTCTTTTTTGACAGCTACATATAATGGTAATCCTACTCATGATTATGAAAAGTTTAAACTGAGTTATACCTACAACGGTTTTTATCCACAGTTGGGGTTTGATGTATCTTGGGGGGATAGAGATTTTCTAGTAAGCGTTCCTGCGCCAAGTTCTACCGGAACAAATGGGGCGAATATAAATGTCAATACCCTTATTTTTATCGCTCGTCCAAGTGTGAGTTTACCACTTTCGTGGAAAAAAGGACGTTATACCCTGGGATGGTATAACCGTTTTTTTACGGAATATCTCAGTCGTGATTTTGCATCTATAGGTTATAAGGATTCATTTTGGAGTCAGGGTTTTACCTCTACATTTTACCGTATACGTCAGCAGGCTGTTCGCGATCTTTACAGTCCTTTTAGGCAGCAGCTTACATTTTATAACTCTTATGAAGAGGTGTATGATGATGAGTGGAAAGTGGCTCTGAAAGGCTTGCTTTATTTTCCGGGTTTATGGCCGCATCATTCTCTACAAATGGGCTTAGCCTGGCAGCAGAAGGACTTGGCCAGTAGTGATGCTTTGACCACCTTGCCCAGAGGCTTTGAAAATGTAATAAGTGATGAGGTGATTTATGCTAATGGTGAATATGTCCTGCCTTTGGCTTATCCGGATTTTAGCTTGTGGAGTTTGGTTAATGTAAAACGCTGTTCGTTAGGTTTGTATGGTGAATTGGCAAAGTTTTCGGATGGAACGCAGACGAATACATGGAGTGGCGCTGGTGCTTCCGTGTTTTTTGATGTTAATTTTATGCGTTATGAGGTCGATTTTCAGCTTGGCTTAGAAGCTGGTTATGCTACATATTCCGATGCTGTAGAGTCGCTAAGGCCTGTGAATGTTATTCTTAATATGAGTCTTTATTAGCTGTATATGACCAAGTGGACAACGAAAAATATGCCAAATTTGGCGGGTAAAGTTATTATCGTCACAGGAGGCAATAGCGGTTTGGGATTTGAGTCGGTAAAGGCTTTTGCCGAAAAAGGCGCTAATGTGGTGATGGCTTGCCGTTCGGTGAAAAGGGGAGAAGTCGCTAAATCGCAACTGAAAATGCCCGATAATGTTGTGGTTATGAGGCTCGATTTAGCTGATTTTGATGCTGTGCGTGCTTTTGCTCTTGACTTTAAACAGAAATACAAACGTTTGGATGTGCTGATGAATAATGCCGGCGTAATGCTGCAACCCTATAAACTAAATGCTTGTGGTGTTGAAAGTCATTTGGCAACCAATCATCTGGGGCATTTTCTGTTAACACACCTTATGCTTCCTGTTTTAAGCCATACTCCGGGAGCTCGTGTTGTTTCTATCAGCAGTCTGGCACACCGTAAAGGTTTTTTTGATTTTGATAATATCAATTATGACCAAGGTGAAAGCTATGATGCTATGACGGCTTATCGGCGGTCGAAACTGGCTTCTTTGTTGTTTGCTATTCAGTTGCAAACTTATTTTGAGGCTAAGAAGCTAGATGTTATTTCGGTGGCTGCACACCCTGGTGTGGTACCTACCAATCTTGTTAATCATCGGTTTTCAAAGTTTGCCCAAAGGATTATAAGGCCTGTGGCACAACTTGTTTTGCAAAATCCCGCCCGCGGTGTTTTACCCCAACTCAGAGCCTCTGTTGCCCCTGATGTTTCAGGTGGCGATTATTATGGGCCGTCTGCTTCTAACGAATGGCGGGGCTATCCGGTATTGGTTTTACCTGAAAAGATCTCTTGTAGGCAGGAGTGGGCAAAGCAATTGTGGGTTTTTTCTGAGAAAATTACAGGATGTAAATGCTAAAAACCACATATACTTTCACTATTTTTGAGCCTTTGAATCAAAAAGTGAAGGATGCAGTTTAGGGAAGTCATTGGTCAGGAGCATATCAAGCAGCGTTTAGTGGAATCGTTTAATCAGGGACGTGTGCCACACGCGCAGTTGTTCTCCGGTATAGAGGGGAATGGTAAAATGGCTCTGGCATTGGCTTATGCCCAATATATTAATTGTCAGAATCGCGGTGAAAATGATGCCTGCGGTCTTTGTCCTTCGTGTGTGAAATATGCCAAATTGGAACATCCCGATTTGCATTTTGTTTTCCCGGTGGTGAAAAAGGGCAGTAGTTCAGCTGTTTCAGATTATTACATCAAAGAATGGCGTCAGTACTTGTTACAATCACCATATATTTCCATCAATGGCTGGGTCAATCAGTTGAATGCTGAAAACAAACAACCACAGATTTATGCAGACGAAAGTACCTCTATCGTCAATAAATTATCCAAAAGAGCCTACGAAGCAGAATATAAGGTGATGATTATTTATTCGCCAGAGCGCATGAATATTACCTGCTCTAATAAATTGCTTAAGCTGATTGAGGAGCCGTCCCCTAAAACCTTGATATTAATGGTTTCGGATACGCCTGAGGATATTATCACGACCATATTATCCCGCTGTCAGAATGTGGCCATTCCACCTATCAAAGCTACTGCTATAGCTAAGGCTTTATCCGATTATAAGGCTTTAGATGAAAAATCTGCAACGCGTATTGGACGTATGGCTTCAGGAAGCTATTTGCGGGCTCAGGAGATGCTGGTACAAGATGAGGATGAGCAATTCAACTTTGAGCAATTCCGTAGTCTGATGAGGCTGGCTTTCCAAAAAAATGTTCTGGGACTGAAAGAATGGAGTGACATCATGGCAAAAGGTGGGCGGGAACGTCAAAAGCAATTCTTTATCTATGCACAGCACGTTATCCGAGAGAGTTTTATGGCTAATTTTCGCACGGAAGAGTTGAACTATACCTCGCCTATAGAGGAAGAGTTTGTCAGTAAATTTGCTCCTTTTGCCAACGAAAATACTGTCACCGGGATGCTTACTCAAATGGAAGATGCTCAGTTTCATATAGAACGCAACGTGAATGCCAAGATGGTATTTTTTGATGTGGCACTGAAGTTTACTCAGCTGGTGGTGAAAAAGGGGTAGAGTTACGAATTACGAATTACAAATTACGAATTACGAATTACGAATTACGAATTAGAGGGAGCCAGCAGCCAATCGCCAATTAACAAAAGACTTTGAAAGAAAAACTTAATCAAATAAAAAGCACCGTAAAGCGTCATCGTACTATCGTGGCGAATTTTGGATATTTGAGTGCTTTGCAGGCTTTTACGGTCTTACTTCCTTTGTTGACGATTCCTTTCTTGATGCGTGTGCTTGGCAAAGAGACGTATGGTTTGGTGGTATATGCACAGGCCATCATTCAATATTTTGTCATTATCGTGAACTTTGGTTTTAATATCACTGCCACGCGTGATGTTTCCATTCATCGCGATGATCCTGTGAAACTCTCTGAAATAGTGTCATCAGTTCTTACGGTGAAGGTTTTACTTTTTATGCTGTCTTTTCTTGCTCTCACTGTTGCGGTTTTTGCTCTTCCTGCTTTAAGGGAAAATTATTTACTGTATTTTTTGACAATGTCTGTTTGTCTGAGTGAGGTGCTTTTCCCGGTTTGGTTTTTTCAAGGCATCGAAAAAATGCGTTATATTACGATTATTAATGTTGTATCGCGGAGTATTTTTGCGGCTTGTATTTTCATCTTTATTCGCCGGCCAGAGCAATTTATTCTGGTCCCTGTTTTTAATGGAACCGGAGCTTTGATAGGAGGAATGGCAGCTTTATGGATCGTTTTTAAAACAGAAAATGTCCGTTTTGTTTTTCAAAAAATAAAGACCCTTTGGTATTATACCAGAGAGAGTGCGCCTCTTTTCTTAACCAGGGCATCAGCACAGGTTTATGTGCGTACTAACATTGTTGTTGTCGGCTCGGTTTTGGGGATGGCAGAAGCAGGATTTTACGACTTGGCATTGAAAGTTGTTAATGTTTTGTCGATGCCTTTCCAAAGTATTAAAACGGCCATTTTTCCTAAAGTGAGTAAAGAGTTAAATCTGAATTTTGTGCACAAAACAATAAAAGTGGTTTTAAGTCTGGCTGTTTTAGGTATTATTGGGGTGCAATTCTTTGGTCCTTTTGTTATGGATCTGCTTGTAGGTGAGCCAACACCTGAGGCGGGTACTGTGTTGCGCCTTTTGTCTCTGATACTTGCAGCTATTGTCATGAGTGGTTTTTTCGGAGAACAATTATTGATACCATTTGCTTACAAGAGACCCTACGTGCGTGGTATGGTCAGTACTGCTCTGTTTTATTTTACGCTCTTAGTGGCCTTATATCTATTAAATTTACTTAATTTGTATTCTGTTGTGCTGATGGTAGTGGTAACCGAATATTTTTTGGCCACTTTCTTCTATGTAGCAAGCCGAAAAAATAAACTGATATAAGATGAAAAAAGTTGCCATTATACCTCTCCGTGCCGGTTCCAAAGGCATTCCTCAAAAGAATAAGAAAAAAATGCTGGGAAGACCTCTGTTCTCTTGGTCTTTGGGCGAAGCTATCAAGAGTCGCCTGGATGAGGTTTACGTTTTTACTGATGATGAAGGTATCATTGATTACGTCACTAAGGAATATCAGTGGACGGACAAGGTGAAAGTGATGCGACGTAGTGCAGAAAGTGCTTCAGATACGGCATCTACCGAGGATGCTATGGTGGAGTTTTCTTCTAAGATAAACGAGGATTATGATCTTATGGTTTTGTTGCAAGCTACTTCCCCCTTGGTGACAGCAGTTGATATCAATAACACCATTGAGGCGGTTGAAAACGGGAAAGATGCAGCTTTGACGCTTGTTCATACCAAGCGGTTTATTTGGAATAGAGAAGGGCAAAGCCTTAATTATGATTATATGCAACGTCCCAGACGTCAGGATTTTGACGAAGGACTGATGATAGAAAACGGCGCAGTGTATGCCACGACAAAAGCACAGTTTTTGAGCTCTAAGAATAGGATTGGAGGTGATATAGCCGTGGTGGAGATGCCCGAAGATACCTTGTATGAAATAGATGAGGCTGAGGACTGGTTGGTGATAGAGCGTTTGTTGGCTAATCGCTTGCAGAAAGAAAAAGGGGCTCTGGGACAAATTAAATTGTTGGTGCTGGATGTAGATGGTGTATTTACAGATTGTAAAGTGACCAATAATGCTTCCGGAGAATTCTCTAAGACTTTCTCGATGAAAGATGGCATGGGGTTGGAAATTCTTAGGCAGAATGGTGTAGAAGTAGCTGTCATGACTTCCGAGACGTCTGACGTGGTGAAGTCGCGTATGGATAAGTTGCAAATAAAGGACCTCTATATGGGGGTGAAGGATAAATATTCACGAATCAATGACGTTCTAAAAGAAAAAGGACTAAGCCGTAGCGATATGGCTTACATTGGTGACGATGTTAATGATTTAGCAAATATTGCTTCTGTTGGTTTAGGTGCTTGTCCGGCTGACGCTGTAGCAGAGGTAAAGGCGGGTGCCGACCTCCTCCTTTCTAATACAGGAGGTAACGGAGCTATTCGCGAATTAGTAGATTTTATAATAAAACATAACAAACGCTTTAATTAAAATGAAGAAAGCAAGAGTAATAGCAGAGATAGGATGTAATCATAAAGGCGATATGGACATTGCCAAGGAACTTGTCAAAGTGGCTAAGATATTTTGTAATGCCGATGTGGTGAAGTTCCAAAAACGTAATAATAAGGAGCTTCTGACGGAGGAACAATACAATGCTCCTCACCCTAACCCTCATAATTCGTATGGTGATACTTATGGTGATCATCGCGAATTTTTGGAATTTTCCGCAGAACAACACAAAGAGCTGATGGCGTATTGTCAGGAAATGGAGATTGAATATTCCACATCTACATGGGACTTGACCTCGGCTAAAGAGATAGCTGCCTTAAAACCGGGATTGATAAAAATTCCTTCAGCTTGTAATAATCATTACGAAATGTTAGGCTGGTTATGTGAAAATTATGAAGGAGAATTACATGTATCAACAGGTATGACTACCCACCAGGAAGTGGATGATTTAATCAACTTTTTTGTTGCCAAAGGACGAGCTAAAGATTTAGTGTTATATGCCTGTACTTCAGGTTATCCTGTTCCCTTCGAAGATGTTAGTTTGCTTGAGATTACTAAGCTTAAAGAAAAATACGGCGATGTCGTTAAAGAAATAGGATTTAGCGGGCATCACTTGGGAATAGCTGTGGATGTAGCAGCTTACACGCTTGGGGCAACTACTATAGAGCGTCATTATACGTTGGACCGTACTTGGAAAGGGACTGACCATGCGGCCTCTTTGGAGCCGGAAGGCCTGCGCCGCCTGTGCCGCGACCTGTCAGCCGTACACCAATCTCTTACATACAAATCCGAAGATATCTTGGATATTGAGAAAGTACAACGTGAGAAATTGAAATATAAGAAGTAGAGGGTGATAAAATTTCCTGAGCAAAATAAAACCACTTTATTTTCCTACCTTGGTATGGGGCTTGTGTTAGCTCTCGTAGGAGGGCTTTTGCATTTTGTAGCCAGTCCGCAGGTGCTTATAGCGTATTTGAAGTATGCGGTGATAGCGGTGTTTTTGCTCAACGTGTTTTATGCAGTAAGACTTCAGGGTTTACCTCTATATCATCCCTATCTTATTTTCTTAGGGATGATAGGACTTTTTATTCTGTCTCGCATTTTTGTTGATGTTATTGGTGGCGATAGTTTCGCGCAAACAACTCAGTTTTCTCATTATGTTTTTGATAAGAGTGTGCAGATTAGGCTACTTGTTAATGTAATTATAGCTTTATTAGGCCTACAGTTGGGGGCTATCTTAGTCAGTTTCTTTGCTCCTTGGGAGTTCAAACATCCTGATGAAGATATTGACTGGAAGAAAATAGGATTAATTATTTTTTATATTGGGCTTCCTTTTTTGGCTTACCAGTATTTGATGGCAGGCTTAGAAGTGTTAGAAAAGGGTTATGCTGCCAAGCTTAATGGTGATTTAGAATATAAGAATTCATTTATCGTAACTGTAATGTCCCGTTTAGCATTTGGTGGGTTCTTTTTTTATTTAGCAGGTATTCCGAAGAGTAAATACTTTTATCTCCATATTACCATTTTTTTGATGGTGTTTTATATCCAATTACTTGGTGGTTCCCGAAACCATCCAATGTGCTTTTCATTGATTTTGTTTTCGGTTATTTTTGTTGTTCGCCAGTACACTATTAAATGGTATCATATATCCTTGTTTATTAGTTTGTTGTTTGTTGTCTCTGCTTTTGTTGGAGTATACCGTTCTCCGGAAAAACAAATTCCAAAAGAATGGGCTCAGGAGTTTGTAAACCAACAAGGTTTTGCAATGCAGATACTAGGACACTCTATTGAACACAAGGAAGATATTGATTATCGTTTTAGAGATATGTTTGCGCATACACGGCATCGTAAAGATTTGATGAAGAGTAGATTCACTCACGAACCGGTGGTGGTGGATAAGGTATCCCGTATGGAAAAGTATAATACCTTGTCCTATCAGTTAACGTATCATGTCAATAAAAAGGCATTAAAAGGAGGTTGGGATATGGCTTCCAGCTATTTAGCAGAATTTTTTCTTTTAGGTAGAGAATGGTTGATGTTTTTGGGAAACATATTAGTTGGTTTTGTTACGGTGTTATTATTCAATGTAGCTGTAAGAAAAAAACTAGGAATAGTATTATTATTATATATCTTTCCAAGTTGGATATTTATTTCCCGCGACAATATCTTTGATTTTATTACTGATAACATTAGCAATATTTTGTTTATGTTTCTAATATTATTGTTTGTGAATATGTATAAACGTGTTGAATATCGTTTACCCTCTTTATTTCGGTTAAACAAATAGTGGTATTGTGGAGCAAATAATTAGCTATATAAATAGTTTTCAGTTGACGACGTTTCATTTTTATGGGGTTATCATCTTTGTGTTGCTTTTAGCTGATGGTTTGCAGAAAAGAGGAGTTTCAGAAAAGATAATGAATAGAATCATATTTGTATTGATTTTATGCTTTTGCTTATTCCGGTATGATACAAATCCTGACTATTTTAATTATGTCAGGATGTTTACAAAAATACGTCTAGATATTGCTCAGGAAGATAGTAATGTTGAGTTAGGTTATAAAGCCTTAAACTTATTGTTTATTAATAATAAGCAAGGTTTTGTGTATGTATTTGCGATTTGTTCTGTTATTTATGTTACAACATTTCACTTATTGTTTAAAAAGCTAAATATTCTTAAGTTAGGTTGGTTTTTTACAATAACAATGATGTTGTTAGGCGATATGAATAATATTATAAGGCAGGCTGTGGCAATGGGGCTATTTGCAGTTGCTTTACCCTATGTAGAGGAAAGGAAACTTACGAAGTTTTTATTATTGATGGTTTTTGCTTTCTTAATCCATTATACTGCAATTATTTGTTTGCCTTATTATTGGTTGTCCCGGTATTATCGGTTAAATAGGGTTAATAAGAGTGTCTGGATAATCTCATTGATTTTAGTAAGTGCATTGTCCTTTCTTGGAATATTTCAAACTTATACCATAAAGCTTTTTGAGCTGGTTCCACACTATAGCCATTATGTTGATTTTTTGCATTATAGTGAACGTAAGGAGTCAAAGTCAGGGCTTGGCTTAATTTTAATGACTGTGTTAGGTATTATAGTCATTTTAATGAGAGATAAGGTGGACGAAAAGTATAGAATGTATATAAATATGTCTGCTGTATATATTGTTCTTTATTTGGTATTATCTGATGCTTATGTGTTGTTTAGAATTGCCAGTTACTTGCAAATTTTTCTTGTTATTTCATTGTCTTTAATATTAAAGGCGGAAAGGGTTGTCGATTATATAAAGTTAGGTATTGTTTTATTATGTCTGACTTGGTGGGCTCGCTATAGCTATTATGGTAACCGCCCTTACCGAACAGTTTTTTCTGATTATTATAAAGAGGGAAAATATTATAGGAGGCATCTAGGTATAAAAGGTGGTCACCGGGAAATTAATGATTATTTTATATACAATTATAACTATTGAAAAACCAAATCTATATATGTCATACGGTATTTCACTTGTTTATTGCCTTGTTAAAGGCAATGGTAGATGGTGAAAAAGAACATTATATCTTTGTGCCGGAATTTTTACGGTTCAATCCGGAGAAGTTTGTTGGACAATACTTGAAAAGTGTTTTTGTTTACCCTTATTCGGATATTGAAAAAGAATGGGCTGCTTACAAAGCAGAACATCCTTTGGGCTTTTTTCAGTATAAGAATGAAATTCAGGACTTAGTTTTTGAGAAATATAACTATAGCCGGTTCGATGGTCTTTTTAGCGATGCTGACTTTACGGTTTTTAATGATGGGTCGCCTTTTGTTTCAGCTTTAATGTTAAAGTATCCGCATAGACCTTTTACATTAGTAGAAGATGGAGAAGCCGTTTATACTTCAATAAAGAAAGATTTAAGATATTTGATTAAGTTAATATCTGCATACCCTATGCCTTTTGGTCAAAGTAAATATATCAATAGGCTTGAGGTACGTT
The DNA here is from genome assembly GCA_002408065.1 of Bacteroidales bacterium UBA5342. Lineage (GTDB taxonomy): Bacteria > Bacteroidota > Bacteroidia > Bacteroidales > UBA5342 > UBA5342. The sequence goes on along the minus strand of DHQI01000059.1, from coordinate 44,703 downwards.
TCCCTGAACGCTTAAGCCATAAGATAAGAAGAAAGGCTGCTGTTCTGAATTATGATAAATTAATCACATTATTATCGCAAACACAGGTTGATGAATTGATGAGATTTTTTGAAGTACAGGATCTTAAGTTAGATGCTCCCTCATCATTGATTTTATTAACCCAACCCTTGTCTGAAGATGGCTTGGTTGATGAAAAATACAAAGTAGCATTATATCAGAAAGTTATTAAAGAATATTTAGGAGAAAGGCAACTTTTTGTGAAGCCACACCCGCGTGAAACGACCGATTACAATGCTATTTTTAGCCAATCTGTGGTAATATCAAAACATAGTCCGGTTGAAGTCTTGGAGTTTTTACCCTATCAATTTGATAGGGCAATCACGTACTTTTCTACTTCAATACATGCGATAAATGCTAAGGAGAAGGTCTATTTATCTTTAGATTACGATGATAAAGTGAAACAAGCTTGGCTTAAATATATGGGGGTGAATAAAATAAATAAATGAGCAAGGAAAAGCCAAATATTATTATTTCCGCAGTAAATATCTTTGAAGGTGGTCCTTTGACTATCTTGCAAGAGTGTTTGCGTGAAGCAGCAAATGTGCTTTCAAATGAGTATAATGTTATTGCTCTTGTTCATAATAAAGAATTACTGAGTGATAGTAAGATTACTTATATTGAATACCCACGTTCAAGACAAAGTTATTTGTTTAGAGTATACTATGAATATTTTGCTTTTCGTAAACTCTCGAAAAAATATCAACCAGTAATGTGGCTTTCTTTGCATGATATGACGCCAAATGTGTGTGCGGAGCAACAAGCTGTTTATTGTCATAATCCCAGCCCCTTTTATAAGGCCCAATGGTCAGATTGGGTATATAGCCCTACGGTAGCTTTATTTTCGCTGTTTTATAAGTACTTGTATCGAATTAATATACATAAAAATGACTTTGTTATTGCTCAGCAGGAATGGTTAGCGAAGGAGTTTCAAGCGATGTATGCTATTGATAAAGAAAAGTTAATAATTGCAAAACCCGTAAGGGAGATAGCAAGAAGCATAAATGCGCAAAACAAACAGTCTGATGACGTTTATCATTTCTTTTACCCGGCTTTTCCGCGTGTTTTTAAAAATTTTGAGATCATATGTGAAGCGGTGAAAATTTTATCCTCTTTAACAGATAAGCCTTTTAAGGTTCATTTAACTCTATCGGGTTGTGAAAATAAATATTCGCACAAGGTTTATAAGAACTATAAAGATCTTCATCAGATTAATTTTTTAGGTTTGCTGGACCGTGATAGTGTAGAGTCGTATTATCAAAAGGCGGATGCTCTAATTTTTCCATCAAAACTTGAAACATGGGGTTTGCCTATTTCTGAGTTTGTACCATATGATAAGCCCATGCTGCTAGCAGATTTGAAATATGCTTATGAAACTGCTACCGGAGCTAAGCAAGCTGCATTTTTTCTGCCTGATAATGCCAGGGAATTAGCTCAAAAAATGAAAAAACTAATTGATGGCGACAATTCTTTTTTAAATCCGGTTATTAATAATGACGCTGAATTTTTAACCGTGTTTTCGTGGGGGGATTTATTTAAAAAACTGCTTTCAAAATAGTCTTAGGGTGAATAAAAAATATCCATATAGAGTGACAGCCTCATTAGTTGTGTATAACAACAGCAGTGAGATGGTGCAGAAGACAATAGCTAGTTTTTTAGATACACAAATATCTGTCAGGCTTTTTGTGCTTGATAATTCTCCGGATGATAGTCTAAAGTCATTATGTACCGATTCGCGCACAGAGTATTATTATACGGGTGGAAATATTGGTTTTGGAGCAGCTCATAATATCATATTGAAACAAGCCGGTAAGTTGGGGAAATACCATATAATCCTTAACCCTGATATTATTATTGAAAAGGGAACTTTAGAAAGACTTGTGGATTATATGAATGAGCATAATGAGGTGGGGGGGCTTAATCCTAAGATTGTTTATCCCAATGGAGATAGACAGCATTTGCCAAAATTATATCCCACGCCTTTCGATTTGATGATACGTTTTGTGCCTTTGCTTAATAAATGTTTTGCGGGGTGTGAAAAGCGCTATACTTTGGCTAATGTAAAGAGAGAGGAGCCGTATGAATTAGGCATTATTTCGGGGTGTTTTATGATGATTCGTTCTTCTTTTTTTTCTGAGTTTGCTTTTGATGAGCGCTATTTTATGTATTTTGAGGATTTTGATCTATCACGCAGATTAGCTCAAAAAGCGCGTCTTATGTTGGTGCCGGAGGTTTCTGTCATACACTATTATGAACGTGGCTCACGAAAATCCTGGTTTTTATTTAAGACCTTAATAGCGTCTATGGTGAAGTATTTTAATAAATATGGATGGTTGTTTGATACTCAAAGAAAAGAGTTTAATAAGAAGATATTAAGTCAATTTTAGGTGAAGAAAGTTTTAATCATAGGGGCCAATAGTTTTATCGGTACATATTTTGCAAATGATTCGGCAGAGTATGAGGTGACGGAGTTTGATATAGAAAATGAAGATATTGAAACCATCTCTTTCGCCGGGTATGATGTCATATTCCATGTAGCAGCCATTGTTCACCAAGATTCGTCAATAACAGATGAGTTGTACTTTCATGTCAATAAAGATTTGGCTGTAGCTGTAGCTAAAAAGGCAAAAGCTGAAGGGGTGAACCAGATGGTATTTATGAGTACGGTGAAGGTTTATGGTGAGAATACATCGCTTGATAATCCCTGGACTGAGCAGAGTGTTTGCAATCCTCAAGATGCCTATGGTAAAAGTAAGTTGGAAGCTGAAAAACTTTTATTGTTATTGGCAGATGGTGACTTCAAAATAATGATAGTGCGTACACCAGTAGTATATGGCCAAGGAGTGAAAGGCAACATACAGCGTATAGCACAAGTCATGAGAAAGGTGCGTATTATTCCTTTGGGAGGTATACATAATAAACGTGCTATGATTTATGTTGGTAATCTGGTATATATCATTAAGCAGGGCATTGAAAAACAGATCTCCGGAGTTGTGTTGGCAGCTGAGGGACAGGGGTATAGTACTTCCGAATTTGTGTGTTTTTTAAAGAATAGCTCCTCAAAAAAGATTTTAGTGTTGTCGTTGCCAAAGCTTATGAAAATTTTCATGAAGAAATTTCGACCATCTTTGTATCAGCGCTTAATGGGAAGCATGGTCTTGGATAACACAATTACTCAACATAAATTAAAACTTAATCTGCCTTATACTCCTGAAATGGGGTTTCAGGAAGTAATGGATAGTCTATAATCATGGGGAGTTTAAAAAAACATAGAATGACTGTATTTACAGAAAAATCGCATCTGTATATAACTTATCTGCTTTTTCTTACGTTGCCATTTCCTCCTGACTTTTTACCTCTGCTTATGGGAGGGTGGGCTGTATCTTTTCTTTTGTACAGGGCTTATAGCACACCTATAAATCCTCCCCCGGTATATTTAAAGAAAGCAATTGTTTTCTTTTTAGCTTTTATTCTAATACATTTTTTATCGCCACTGTGGTCAGGAAATGTCTCCTTAGGATTGAAAGAAGTTGAAGGTAAGTTGTCCTTGCTGATTTTTGCTTTAATAATGCTTTTGGGGGGGCAATTCCCTCAAGGGATGAAGAGGATACCTAAAGTTTATCTTTTAGGATCGGCTTTGTCTATATTAGTATTTCTGTTTTCATTATTTGGGAGGTATTTGTTTTCTGATACGTTTAAGTATCAGTATGATGTTGTTGGATTAGAGACTCTTATAAGTGATTTTAGTCATCCGGCGTATTGGACAATGAATCTGGTTCTTTCTTTTTTTCTTTTTTTGATGACATTAAAAAATGTAAATAAAAGAGACTTTGTATTGCTACTGATCTATTATAGTTGTCTTGGGGTATTTGTATTTATCTCAGGATCCCGGGCAGGTTTGATAAGTTATTCATTGTGTTCGCTTGTTTTTTTATTCTTTTATGGACAAGAGCATTGGAGTAAATCTAAAACTTTTGTCTTTCTTTTGTTGTTTGTGCTGCTGGTAGGGGGGCTGGCTCTTAATACAACAAAATTTCTTCATATAGCCGACCATTCTGAACATGTTTCAATACGTGCTCCTCGTAGAATTCTTTGGTCTACAGCTGTGGAAATGGCAGTTGAACGTCCTTTGTTTGGCTATGGGATTGGCGTTTCAAAAGAAAAGTTTGTAAAAGCTTGCGCTCAATCAGGGATATATAATGCTGAATACAGGCGATTAAATGTGCATAATCAATACTTGGAGTATGTGCTCGAAAGTGGCATCTTATCATTGTTGTCTTTATTGTTGGCCTTGTATTTTCTTTATAAGGCAACATTAAAGTCTAATAAGAACTTGGTTTTATTGGTCTATTTTATTTTGGCTTTTGCGATGCTTTTTGAAAGTATGCTGTTGCGCATTGCTGGTCTCTCAAGTTTTGTAGCTTTGCTTTATTATGTTTTGTTTTTAATAAGAGAGCCGCAAACAAAAGATGATGTTTCACAATTAAAAGGAGGGAGGTGTATTTTTCTTGTATTACCCGTTCTTTTTTTATTGTCATATGGTTTAAAGATGAGAAGCAGTGCTTTGGATTTTGATCCTGCTGATCCTAATACTTTCGCCACAAAGGTATATGGTGTTGTAGAGAATGAGGATTTACAGGGGAAATTACCTCCCGAGTGGAGCGATGATGTAAATGCTTGTAGGTATGATTCTACGGCAAAGGCTTCCTTATGGTCTGGTAATGCATATTCATTGAATCGTATAGCTGCCAAGAAATTAAAAGATGGAGAAATACTTACATTTACAACTTATTGTTATGTTTCGGAGGACTTCGACGGAACGTGGGTTCGTGCTTCTATCGACAGGGAGGGTGGTGTAAATTTCGGATCATCCTACTATGATTTATCTCAAAAAGGAACATGGCAAAAGTTGAAAGTTGTTGTTGATAACGAAACCGGTGACATGCCTGCTTATCATTATTTCTGTAAAAGAGACTGCAACTCCCTCCAAGACCTCCAAGGCTATGTCCTCTTTGCTTATCCGCAGTATATTATCACAGAAAAGTAGAAAAAAATCAAGCGTTTCTTGAAGCTTATGTATTGATATGATTCAATTATTGACAAACAATTATTAAAAAACAATAATTGCATTGTAATAATTAAAAAATAACACCTGTGCCAAAGTCCGGAGAACGAACAGATACCTTACTGAGCCTGTCGAATGTGCCGAAGTCAAAACTCCGACGTAAAGTGAAACTTAATCTTATCAAAGTTACCTTGTGCCATTTGCAGTACATAGGATGAATCTGCAAGGAAAACATCGCGACCGTGCTTGTCTTTAGCCATATACTGTGCTTTCCTTTTCTTGAAATCTATCAAGGCGGCTTCATCCTCACTTTCAATCCAACAGGCTTTATGAAGGCTAATAGGTTCCCAGCGACACTTAGCATTGTATTCGTGAAGCAAGCGGTACTCAATCACTTCAAATTGTAGTTGTCCTACAGTGCCAATGATTTTTCGGCCATTAAACTGATTAGTGAATACCTGAGCCACCCCTTCGTCCATAAGTTGGTCGATGCCTTTATTGAGCTGTTTCGATTTCATAGGGTCAGCATTCTCTATGTATTTAAACATCTCAGGAGAAAAGCTTGGTATGCCTTTGTAATGTAGCTCTTCGCCCGACGTTAATACATCACCAATTTTAAAATTACCACTATCAGGTAAACCAACAATATCACCTGGGTAAGCCTCTTCCAAAATAGATTTCTTTTGAGCCATAAATGCGGTAGGACTCGAGAATTTCAGGTTCTTGCCTAAACGGATATGCTTATAGTTGGTATTGCGCTCAAACTTACCGGAAACAACCTTAGCAAAGGCTATACGGTTACGGTGGTTAGGATCCATGTTGGCGTGAATCTTAAAGATAAAAGCTGAAAATTCATCTTCAGTAGGTTCAACAATACGCTCTTCGGCTTGCTTAGGGCGTGGTGAAGGGGCTATTTTGATAAAACAGTCCAAGAGTTCACGTACGCCAAAGTTATTCAAGGCACTTCCAAAAAAGACAGGGGCTACTTCACCATTAAGGTAACTGTCCATCTCAAATTCAGGGTAAACGCCTTCCACCAATTCAACATCTTCACGCAATTGGTCGGCATCGTCTTCTAATAATTCGTCAACTAAAGGATCATCAAGATTTTCAATCTCAGTCGCTTCAGTTAATTCTTGTTTACCTGCTTCAAACAGACTTAAGTTGTTTTCAAACAGGTTGTAAACACCTTTGAAACCATCGCCTTGACTAATTGGAAAGCTTAAGGGGCGAACAGATATTTCGAGTTCTTTTTCCAGTTCGTCCATCAGCTCCCAGGGATCTTTACCTAGGCGGTCCATTTTATTGACAAAAACAATGACCGGTGTTTTGCGCATGCGACACACATTCATTAATTTACGTGTCTGTGCCTCCACACCTTTGGCGGTATCTACTACCACAATCACACTGTCTACAGCAGTCAGTGTACGGAAGGTATCTTCGGCAAAATCCTGGTGACCGGGGGTGTCCAGAATGTTGATTTTGGTGTCTTTGTATTCAAAACCCATTACCGAGGTTGCTACTGAGATACCACGCTGTTTCTCGATTTCCATCCAGTCAGAGGTCGCTGTTTTTTTTATCTTGTTCGATTTTACAGCGCCAGCTATGTGAATAGCACCACCAAAAAGCAATAGTTTTTCTGTTAAGGTTGTTTTACCGGCATCCGGGTGACTAATCACAGCAAAAGTGCGTCGTCTCTTTATTTCTTTTTCAAAAGCCATGGAATGGATTCAAAGTTTAAAAATCCACGAACTCCAAGAAATGTTAGCATTCCTGCAATTCGTGGAAATTATATATCGTAAGACAATTATTAATGTCTAATTCGTGTTTTATTGGTGCAAATTAGCAGACGATTATGGCGAAGAGCACTTCAGCGAATCTCTGTGTTACACCAGTGTGTAGTAGACACAAATAGACGAATAACAAATTCGTGTTAAATTAGTGAAAATTCGTGGAGAAATTAGGGCGAAGAACGTTCCATTCTATCATTCACTAATTCTCACATTAAAATTCCGCCTGTTTAGGAGCACGTGGGAAAGGGATGACGTCGCGGATGTTAGTCATACCACTTACAAACAACATCAAGCGCTCAAAACCAAGGCCAAAACCACTGTGGACTGCACTACCAAAACGACGGGTGTCCAGATACCAGCTCATCTCTTCTTTTGGTACGCCCATCTTGTCCATTTTAGCCTCTAAAACGTCTAGGTTTTCTTCACGTTGCGAACCACCTACTATCTCACCAATACCAGGGAAAAGGATGTCCATTGCACGTACCGTTTTACCATCCTCATTTTCTTTCATGTAGAATGCCTTGATGCTGGCAGGATAGTCGGTAAGAATCACTGGTTTCTTGAAGTGCTTTTCAACTAAATAACGTTCGTGCTCACTCTGAAGATCAGTACCGAAACCTTCTACCGGATACTGGAATTTTTTCTTTTTATTAGGCTTAGAATTCTCAAGAATGTTGATAGCCTCAGTATAGGTCAGGCGTACGAAATCGTTAGCCAAAACAAATTCAAGTTTTTCGATCAATTCCATAGAACGCTCAGCCTGAGGTTTGTTTTTTTCCTCTTGTTGTAGTCGCTGGCTTAAGAATTTAAGGTCATCCATACAATTGTCAAGGGCATACTTGATCAGGTATTTCAGGAATTCTTCAGCCAAATCCATATTGTCAACAATGTCGTAGAAAGCCATCTCAGGTTCTATCATCCAGAACTCAGACAGGTGACGTGTGGTATTTGAGTTTTCTGCACGGAAAGTAGGGCCAAAGGTGTAAATCTCGCCCATGGCCATAGCGGCAAGTTCACCCTCCAGCTGTCCTGAAACGGTCAGGTTGGTCGCTTTGCCAAAGAAATCTTGTTTCCAGTCTATCTCACCTTCTTCTGTTAATGGAGGATTTTTAGCATCCAGCGTCGTCACACGGAACATCTCACCGGCACCTTCAGCATCCGAAGCAGTGATGATCGGTGTGTGTACATTGATAAAACCTTTGCTGTTAAAAAATTCGTGTACGGCAAAAATCATAGCATGTCGTAAACGGCTGATACTACCAAACAGGTTGGTACGCATTCTTAGGTGGGCTATTTCGCGCAAAAATTCGAGCGAGTGACGCTTAGGCTGTAAGGGGTATTTTTCCGGGTTGGCCTCTCCTAAAACCTCAATGCTCTCGCCATTAAGTTCTATGTTTTGACCACTACCTTGAGATTCTGTCAAGGTACCGCTAACCGCTACAGCAGCTCCGGTAGTGACTTTTTTCATCACTGCCTCGTCAGCTTTTTCCATATCCACTACCACTTGTAGGTTATTAATGGTAGAACCGTCATTCAAAGCCACAAAATTAATTTGTTTGTTGCCGCGTTTTGTTCTTACCCAGCCATAGACTGTTACGCTGTCTCCGGCATTACCATTGTTTAGTAATTCTACAACTTTTGATCGTGTCATTGTTTTATTAATTCAAGATTTAATATTCAAGATTCAAAACTAAAATTAGATTATGATATCTGAAATTTATTGATTGTTAAAGTCTGTCGTTTCTATTGTTTCTTTTTTGATGATGATTCTGCTCTTGTGCCTGAAGAGGATTTGCCGAAGCTTCTGCATACCTTTGACGATTTCTCAAAATATCTATTCCTAAATAGATAGCGTCACGCAGGGAGGCTTCATTGGCTTTATTCTCACCTGCTATGCCGTAGGCGGTACCGTGTGCCGGTGAGGTACGTACCACAGGCAAACCGGCTGTGAAGTTAACGCCACCCCCTTGAGCTAACAGTTTAAAAGGGACGAGACCCTGATCGTGATACATGGCCAAGATAGCATCGTATTTAGTATAATCACCCGAGCCAAAGAAACCATCAGCGGGAAAAGGACCAAAAGCATTGTAGCCTTCTTTTTTGAGTTTGGAAATTGTGGGGACTAATATGTCGCGGTCTTCAGTGCCAATAGCACCATTATCACCACTATGAGGGTTAAGACCCAAGATGGCAATGCGTCCTTTGCGAATGGTAAAATCCTCTAAAAGTGATTGGGTCAAGAGTTTTACTTTCTGTTCTACTAACTCCGGAGTAATACTTTCTGCTACCTTAGATAATGGCATATGTGTTGTGGCTACTGCGACTCGCACTTGATCTTGTACCATCATCATCAGTACATCATCCGCTTCAAATTTTTCCTGTAAATATTCTGTGTGCCCCGAGAAACCCGGCAGGCAAGTCTTAACATTTTCCTTGTTCAGAGGGGCTGTTACCAAGACATCAAAGTGACCTGCTTTATGCTCTTCTATCGCTTTGTTGAGAGCTTTTAGCGCTGCATCTCCGGCCGGTGTTGTTGTTTGGCCTATTTCTACTTTTATTTCTCCTTCCAGACAGTTGACCACGTTAAGCTGTTGAGGATTTGCTTTTTCGGCACTGGCAGTGTTACTTGTGTTGAGTTGTTTTATATCCAGTACATTTCTGTAATAAGACAATACCTTAGGAGAACCATAAAAAACAGGAGTGCAAAGCTCGGTCATTTTGTTGTTGTTACCGGCAAAGGTTTTCATGACGACTTCATAACTGATGCCGTTGATGTCACCGTGCGTAATTCCTACTTTTATCTTCTTATCCATTTTATCTTGTTTTGTTGATTCTGAATTCAATTAGAGAATAATTTAAGTGATCGCTGAAAAATTAAGGTGCTATTCATTTTTGAATAGTATAGACGCATTATTTCTGTGTTTGGCCATTTTTTTTAGTGTTTGCCTTAAATAGTAATATCAAGAATCTCGAAGGGCATAATGCCTGCCGGAACCTTTACTTCTGCTACTTCGCCCACTTTTTTACCCAACAATCCTTGAGCTATAGGGGTACTTACCGCAATTTTTTTGGCTTTAAGGTTGGCTTCAGCATCCGGAACTATCTCGTAAGTGATGGTGGCACCATTCTTTTGATTCTTAAGTGTCACTTTTGTTAATAACTTGACTTCAGAGGTGTCAATCTGTGATTTGTCAATTACACGGGCGTTAGCGACTTTAGATTTGAGCTCAGAAATTTTCATTTCTAAGAGTCCCTGAGCTTCTTTTGCGGCATCATATTCTGCATTTTCTGATAAATCACCTTTGTCACGGGCTTCAGCTATCTGTGCTGATATGCTGGGGCGTTCAACCGTTTCCATGTGGTTGATTTCTTCCAAAATCTTCTTTAATCCTTCCTCAGTAAAATAAGATACAGCCATAGTTTTTCAGTCTTTAATAAAAAAACAAGAATCCTCAGAAGGGCTCTGAAGACTCTTTATCTTTGTTTTTAACAATATATTTGAATGCAAAGGTAGTGATTTTGATGAATTATGTCATAAAAACTAAGCTCTAATCTATACTGTTGATATTTGGCATTATGTTTTGTCATTAATATTGCTATAGAAAGATGAGATCTATGTGTTGTTTGTCTTTTGAGAATTGATGTTGGGGTATTGTCTGTTTTTCGTGTTTTGTTACTTGAAAGTTGAAATGTTGCCTTGGCACTATATTAGCTATTTCAGTTTCTCTGGATTGTGATTATCTTTGTAGATAAATAAAATGTTTTAACAAATGAGGAGAATATTCATAGCCTTAATGGCAGTAATGTTTGTGGCTTTGCAAGCACAAAATGGTTCGAAGCAGGTAGAATTAGATGAGATAGTAGACGGGGAATTTGGGCAGAAGGGCTTGCCAAAGATGACTTTTATGGCCGATGGACAGCATTATGCGAGCTTAGAAGGTGGAGAACGTATTGTAAAATATGCCTTGAAAACCGGTAAAGAAGCCGGGGTGTTAATGTCACCAAAATATTTGGAATGGAAGGGTGATATCGAGGGGTTTGAATTTTCGGCAGATAATAATTTTATACTTTTTTGGACGGATAAAGAGAAAGTGTACCGGCATTCATTTAAGGCACGTTATTACCTTTACGATGTGCGGATGAAGCGTTTGACAGCTTTAGCAGAAGAGGAGCGTTTGCAGGGAGTGACTTTGTCGCCCGATAATAAGAAAATTGCTTATGTAAAAGATAATAACATCTTTGTTTATCATACCTCTTTTCAAACTAACCGGCAAATAACAGACGATGGAGAATACAATAAAATAATCAATGGTATCCCGGATTGGGTGTACGAAGAAGAATTTGCTACTAACCGTATGATGGAATGGTCGCCGGACAGCCGCTTTTTAGCTTGGATGCGTTTTGATGAAAGTCAGGTGGCCGAGTTTTCGTTTCCGTGGTATCAGGACGAAGGTGTGGAGCAAGGCTATCTGGGGCGCTATGTATACAAATATCCCAAAGCTGGTGCCGTAAATAGCAAGGTGAGTGCTCATGTATTTGATTATGAAAATAAAGTGAGTCGGCAGATAAAGGTAGATACTGAAAATGAAGAAGTGTATTTGCCAAGGATTTTTTGGACTAAATCTTCAGAGAAATTAGGTATTGCCCGCTTAAACCGTCATCAAAATAATCTACAAATTCTTTTTGCTAATCCTAAATCCGGTATTTGTACTATCGTTATTAATGAAAAAAATGAACGTTATATCGATCAGCAATCTTATTCGGACATCGTTTTCTTAGAAGATGGGGAACACTTTGTATATCAGAGTGAAAAAGATGGTTACAATCATTTGTATCTGTATGCTATGAGTGGTCGTATGGTGCGTCAGCTGACCCAAGGTGAGTTTGATGTTACGGCTTTCTACGGCTATGATGTTAAGGCTAAAAAGTATTATTATCAAGCCGCTAAAAAGAGTCCTCTCGAACGCGAAGTTTATGCGCTGAACCATAAAAATGAAGTCGAATGTATCACACCGGAAGCGGGTACAAGCGCCATTAAGTTTTCGCCGGATTTTCAATATTCAATCCGTTCGTTTTCTTCTGCTGCTAAGCCATTTTATGCTGATGTGTATGATCGTAAGTCTGTTAAGCTTTATAATGTGGTGAATAACGAAAAACTGGAAGAAAAATTAGCCGATTATCAGTTTACACCTAAAGCCTTCTTTACATTCGAAACGACTTATGGTGACGAGCTAAACGGATGGATGGTGAAACCGCAAAATTTTGATGAAAACAAACAATATCCTGTTTTGATGACACAATACAGCGGACCGGGGTCTCAGCAAGTGAAAAATAGTTTTGCTTTTGGCTGGGAGCATTACCTCTCTGCTCTGGGATATATGGTGGTTTGTGTCGATGGTCGCGGAACCGGATTTCGTGGCGAAGAATTTAAGAAATGTACTTATCGTCAGTTAGGGCATTATGAGAGCGATGATCAGATTGCAACAGCAAAATATTTAGGAGAATTACCTTATGTAGATGCTCAACGCATTGGTATTTGGGGGTGGAGTTATGGGGGCTTTATGACTTCACTCTGTATGTCGCGTAGCGATGTCTTCAAAGCTGGTATAGCTGTGGCTCCCGTGACTCATTTTAAATTTTATGATACGGTATATACCGAACGTTTTATGCGTACTCCAAAAGAGAATCCTGATGGTTACAATGATTATTCGCCGCTTGTGTTGGCTGATAATTTAGAAGGGCGCTTGCTCTTGGTGCACGGAACAGCTGACGATAATGTGCATTATCAGAATACGATAGATTATTCTGAGGCTTTGGTACAGGCAGGTAAACAGTTCGAGATGCAAGTGTACCGTAACCGCAATCATAGTATTTATGGTGGTCATACCCGCAAGCATTTATACCATCGTTTTATCGACTTTTTGGAACGTAACTTATAATGACGAAACAGCCTGACACATTTCTTAAATCACGCCTTAAGAGTTTTAAATATGCTTTTAATGGTTTGTCTGAGGGGTGGAGGGAGCTTAACTTCAGAATTCATATAGTGGCGGCGGGTGTTGCTATTCTCTTGGGTTTGGTTTTGGGAATAAGCAGAGACGAGTGGCTGGCTGTAGTTATTGTCATTGGTTTAGTGCTTTTTGCTGAACTTGTGAATACCTCTCTTGAACGTTTGGCTGATGTTGTAAGTCCGCAATGGGATGATCGCATAAAAGTAGTGAAGGATGTGGCTGCGGCAGCTGTTTTTGTGGCTGCTCTAATGGCTTTGGTGGTAGGGGTTGTGGTGTTTGTTCCCCCACTGATAGCTTTGTTTGTTTAGCCATTATACCTGGGAAGATCATTGGTTTATTACATTATTAACTCAATAATACATTGCTATGAAGATTTTTACTGCTACCCAAATACAGGCTCTTGATAAGGCGACTATTGAAAAAGAACCCATCGCATCTATTGATTTGATGGAGCGGGCTGCTATGACTTTGGCCGACTTTTTTATTGAGAAGTATCAGCGTTATAAGGAAGTGTTCGTCTTTGCAGGAAATGGCAACAATGGTGGTGATGCTTTGGTGTTGGCGCGTCTGCTGTCACATATGAGCAGTGCCTGGACTGTGAGTGTCTTTGTGCTCGACTCAGAGAATCGTTCACCGGACAATCAGGCGAATATTGACTGTTTGCTTGATGTTCTTAACGTCAAGCTGAAAGTGTTATTTTCCGAAGACGATATTCCCGAAATACCTTCAGATGCTGTTGTGGTGGATGGTTTGTTTGGTACCGGATTAAGCCGGGCTGTTACGGGGATGCCGGCTGCGGTTATTGAGCGTATTAATGCAAGTGAAGCCGAGGTTTTATCGGTGGATATTCCGAGTGGTTTGTATGCCGAAAATAATGCTATTGTAGCAGATGTGGTGGTAAAAGCCGACAAGGTGCTTAGTTTTCAGTTTCCTAAATTAGCATTTATGCTTAGTGATTCTGAGCCTTATATCAAAGAATGGTTTATCAGGGATATTGGTTTGCATAAAGCTACTATGGAGGCTATGGAGACGCCATTTTCTTATTTTCAACAGGAAGATGCCGAAAAGCTTTGGAGGGCACGTTTCCGTTTTTCTCATAAAGGCACTTATGGACATGCTTTATTGGTAGCGGGCAAACGCAATATGATGGGGGCAGCTATCTTGGCTACCAAAGCTTGTATGCGTAGCGGAACAGGACTCGTCACTACACATATTCCTCACAACAGTGGTCATTTGTTGCAAAGCACAGTGCCTGAAGCTCTATTGAGTGAGGACCGCTCGGAGTTGATGTTTACTGATGAGCTGGATTATGGTAAATATAGTGCAGTGGCAGTAGGGCCGGCCATAGGCACCAAACCCAATGCTCAGCATGCTTTACTTAAGTTGATTCAAACGTGTGATAAGCCCTTAGTGATGGATGCTGATGCGCTTAATATTTTATCCTTAAACAAAGAATGGATGGCCTTTTTGCCCGAAAATACCATATTGACACCACATCCGGGCGAGTTCGATCGCTTGACACAAAAACATGCTTCGGCTTATGAAAGATTAATGACACAAATAGAATTTGCGCATAAGTGGCAAGTGGTAGTGGTATTAAAAGGTGCTTTTACTTCAGTTGTTTTTCCGGATGGAAGCTGTTTCTTTAATTCTACCGGACATCATGGTATGGCTTCGGGAGGCTGTGGTGATGTGCTTACCGGTATTGTTTTAGGATTGCTGGCTCAGGGCTATTCTTGTAAATCAGCTTGTCTTTTAGGGGTTTGGTGGCACGGTAAAGCCGCTGATTTGTATGCGGAAAATCATTTGGCACAATCTCTGATAGCATCTGACGTTATTGATTATATGGGACATCTTTTATCGAAATAAGAAAAGGAAGATATTTTTTAATTGGGCTAGGTGAATTGTTCCTTCGATACAAGTTCGAAGTCCGACTTTCCACTGTTAACAACCTGTAGAAATTTAATTTTTCCGTCGTATTTATTAGTGTTACTTTTGTGTCTTCAAATTTTAAGACCTGTTATATGCAAAATCTTAAGCTGGTTTTATTGCCTTTGATGGTGATTTTAGGGTGGAATATCAATGCCCAGAGTAATGATATTCTCTCAGAATTGGCAGTACCTTCTGATAAGGGAGGTGTGGTGATAATGGAAGCTGACACTCTGTTGGAAGGTCTTATTGCCTTGCAGCAAGAGGTTAACATAAAGAGTGGTGTGGATGGGTTTAAAGTGAAACTTTACCGTGGAAGTAATGTGAAAACAGCCCGTGAAGAGGCGCTAAAGGTAAAAGCTACAGTGCTGGAAAAGTTCCCTGATGCAGTGGTGGATGTCGAATACGTTCAGCCTGTGTGGTTTGTTAAGATGGGAAGTTTTATCAATTACCGCGATGCCGTTAAGTTAAAAAATGAACTAGAAATAGCCCTGCCGGCTTTGAAGAATGATATCAGCATTATGCCGGCTAAAATAAAAGCATATTAAAAACCTTTTTCTATAAGAATTAATGAGTGACGCTATAAAACATGAGTGTGGTATTGCTGTTGTACGCTTACTGAAACCTCTGAGTTATTACCAGGAAAAATATGGAACCTGGGCTTATGGACTTAACAAACTCTATCTGATGATGGAGAAACAGCACAACCGTGGACAAGACGGCGCTGGTGTGGTTAGTGTAAAACTGGATCAAAGTCCCGGGACTCCTTATCTATTTCGGGAGCGATCAATAAAAAAGAACCCTATACAAGACATCTTTCAGACCATTGGTAATAAACAGGATATCATATTAGGAAATCAAGATCAAGATTTGCTGAAAGATTCGGATTGGGCTAAAAAACATCTGCCTTTTGCCGGAGAAGTGTATTTGGGGCATCTACGTTATGGTACTTTTGGCAAGAACAATGTCGATTTTTGCCATCCTGTGGTACGAACAAATAACTGGAAATCACGTAATCTGGCCATTGCCGGTAACTTTAATATGACCAATGTAGATGAGATATTTACTCAATTGGTTAACCTGGGTCAACACCCTGAAAATTATACAGATACGGTTACGGTATTGGAGAATGTCGGTCACTTTCTGGACCGTGAAAACCAGCGCCAGTTTGATAAATTCAAAGCCCGTGGTCTTTCTAACCTTGACATATCAAAGAAGATAGAAGAAAATTTGGATTTGGATGAAGTATTACGTGCATCCAGTAAGCGTTGGGATGGTGGCTATGTGATGTCGGGCATTGTAGGGCACGGTGATATGTTTGCCATGCGCGATCCCTGGGGCATTCGTCCGGCGTATTATTATCAGGATGATGAGATTGTGGTAGTAGCATCAGAACGTCCGGTGATACAGACTGCCTTGAATTGCCCTATAGAAACGGTAAAACCTATAGAACCGGGACAGGCTCTTATCGCCAAGAAAGATGGCGAAGTGTTTCTCACTCAGGTACGTGAGGCAGGCAAGCAGTTGTCTTGTTCGTTTGAACGTATTTACTTTTCTCGTGGTAGTGATGCTTCTATTTATGAGGAGCGAAAAAAATTGGGTGAACTTTTAGTTCCTCAGATTACCGATGCTATCGATTGTGAAATTTCTGATGCTGTATTCTCATACATTCCTAATACCGCTGAGACGGCTTTTCTGGGCATGCAAAGTGGTATGGAAGATTATCTTTGCGATTGGAAAGTAAAGCAGATTCGTGAGCTTAGTAAGGAAGCTACCGATGATGAGATGAAAGATATTATTCTTAAAACATTGCGTTTTGAGAAAATTGCCATCAAAGATGTCAAGATGCGTACTTTCATTACGGATGACGCCAGCCGCGACGATATGGTGGCGCACGTTTATGATGTAACTTATGGCGTCGTGAAACCAAGCGATAATCTGGTGGTGATAGATGACTCTATAGTGCGAGGTACCACTCTGCGTCAGAGTATTTTGCGTATTCTTGATCGTTTGAGTCCCAAGCGGATTGTTATCGTGTCTTCAGCACCTCAGATCCGTTATCCTGACTGTTACGGTATCGATATGGCTAAGCTTGGTGATTTTTGCGCTTTTTCAGCGGCTATTGAGTTGCTGAAAGATGCCGGTAAGCAAAACATTATTGATGAGGTTTATGAAAAATGTAAGGCTCAGGTAGGTTTGCCCAAAGAAGAAATTGTTAACTTTGTCAAAGAGATTTATGCTCCGTTTACCGACGAAGAAGTTTCTGACAAAATAGCTGAAATGCTAACACCCCAACATATTAATGCTGAGGTTAAAATAGTATACCAAAAGGTAGAGAACCTGCATAAAGCATGTCCAAACGACAAAGGCGATTGGTATTTCACCGGAGACTACCCAACGCCGGGGGGTAATAAAGTCGTTAATACGGCCTTTGTTAACTATATAGAGGGGCGTAACGAACGAGCGTATTAGAGGCACTCTCTATCTCCCCTTAAGTGGGAGGATAGAGTGTATATAAAACAGAAATGTTTTAGGGCATATTATAATAATTATTAATAGATTTTGTCAGCATCTGACTGGTGTTGACTCTCCCCCTTAGGGGGAGTAGGAGGGGCAATTATGAGTGATTTTGTAGTATCGGCACGTAAGTACAGACCGGCTTCTTTTGATACGGTAGTAGGGCAGGCATCCATTGCTAATACCCTGAAAAATGCGATCAAGAGCAAGCATCTGTCGCAGGCTTATTTGTTTTGCGGACCACGTGGTGTAGGTAAAACAACATGTGCTCGTATTTTTGCCAAAGTGCTTAATTGCTCCAATCTTACTGATAATATAGAGGCTTGCGGACAGTGTGAAAGTTGTGTGTCGTTTGCCGAAAACCGTTCGTTCAATATTCATGAATTGGATGCTGCCTCCAATAACTCTGTTGACGACATACGTCAGTTAATAGAGCAGGTGCGTATTTCGCCTCAGATAGGTGATTATAGCATTTACATCATCGATGAGGTTCATATGTTGTCGCAAGCAGCTTTTAACGCTTTCCTAAAAACATTAGAGGAGCCACCAAAACATGCGATTTTCATTCTTGCTACTACCGAAAAACACAAGATAATCCCTACTATTCTATCCCGTTGTCAGATTTTTGATTTCAATGCGATAAGTGTACAGGATGCCGTGGATCATCTGCAGAGTATTGCTAAAAAAGAAGGTGTAAATGCTGAACCTGAAGCGCTGAATGTGATAGCGCAAAAGGCTGATGGTGGTATGCGTGATGCTTTATCTATCTTTGATCAGGTGGTGAGTTTTTGTGGTACTGATGTGACCTACGAAAAGGTGATCGAAAACCTTAATGTGCTCGATTATGATTATTACTTTAAGCTGGTAGATGATTGCAAAAACCAGAAGGTAGGAGATGTGCTGTTGACCTTTAACGAAATACTTTCCAATGGTTTCGATGCACAAAACTTTATCAATGGTTTAGCTGCTCACATTCGCGATGTTATGGTGAGTAAAGATGCGGCGACTTTACCTCTTTTGGAGGTCGGTGATGCCATCAAAAAGAAGTATCAGGAGCAGGCGCAATCCACACCTGTGACTTTCCTTTACGATGCTCTGGCGCTGTGTAATGAGTGCGACCTGAGTTATCGCACCAGTAAAAATAAACGACTTTTGGTAGAGTTGACTTTGATAAGATTGGCACAGTTGACCGATCAAAAAAAAAACTGAAGTTAGGTAAGTTGTTAAAGATGCCTTTGGGGGCCATCTTTACTGATGACTCGCCAATAGTTGTAAATCAGACTTCTCAGCCTCAGCAAAAAGCAGTGCCTACACCACAAGCTGCACCTGCTGTTAAGAAAGAAACTGCAAAACCATCCCAAAAGTCACCTTCACGTCCGCTTCCCCCTTTAGGTTTATCGGTAAAACCCGGTGCAAACAAAGCAGCTGCTCAAAAACAGAATTCGACGCCTATTGTAGCTGATAAGAAGGAAGAGTATAATGATGCTATAGTCACCCAAGAATCTATGCTTAAGGTATGGGAAACATTTGCTAATCAGCAAGAGGCCTTTATTAAGCAGACCTTAAATAATGCTGATCCTACACTCAAAAACGGGCAGGAAATATGTATTACGCTGGAGAATACATTCAAGGAAGATAAAGTTAACGAGATAAAAACTGTGCTGATGCCTTTCTTACGACGCCAGCTCAGAAACAATCAATTGACTTTAAGTATTAGCATAACTGATGATTTGGTTACTACCAGAGCTTTCACCCCAAAAGAAAAATTGGAACTGATGATGAAAGAAAACCCTGCACTCGGTAAACTTATTGATACTTTAGGTTTGGAAATGGAGTAGGGGGTGATTAGAATTAAAAACACAAAGTGAAAAATGGGAAAGTATCTGACTAAATACAATTTAATATATTTATTTCCATTTGTAGTTTTTGTGATTACTGCCTACAACAGTGTTGGCTTTTACCATGCCGATGAACATTTTCAGATTTTAGAATTTGCAATGTACAAGCTAAATGGCGCCGAACATGCTGGTTTACCTTGGGAGTTTTTTGAACAGATTAGGCCTACATTGCAGCCCACTATTGCTTATGGGATGATAAAATTGCTTCAGTTTGCAGGGATCAATGATCCCTATCACTGGGCTTTTGTGCTGAGACTGTTAACCGCAGTTTTAGCCTTCTTTTTGATAAAAAGCTTTGCCGAAGAGACGTCCAAAAGCTGTGAGGATAGTAAAAAAAAGCAAGTTTATATTTTAGCTTCTTTTCTGCTTTGGTTTGTTCCTTTTATCTCTGTACGTTTTTCTTCAGAAACCTGGTCCGGTTTGTTCTTCTTTTGGGCCGTACTCGCTTATTTACGAAAAGAGATGAGGCAGCCTCTTGTACTTGGCTTGTTATTAGGCATGAGTTTTTTATTTCGCTTTCAGATCGCATTTGCCATTTTGGGCTTTGGGCTTTGGGTGTTAATTGTCAGGAAAGATAGTTTTCTTTCTGTGGTAAAAATGGCTTTGGGTTTCTTTGTTATTCTAGGCTTGGGAGCACTCCTTGACACATGGTTTTATGGTAACTTTGTTTTTACTCCGTGGAATTATTTTTATTCTAATATTGTAGAAGATGTGGCCTCTTCTTTTGGAACTTCTCCAATCGATTTTTACTTTTCACGAACGCTTTTCGAACCCACGCTGCCTATTGGCTTACTCATTTCTGTTTCAATGATTTTTCTGTTGGTTAAGAATTGGAAATCTATGTATCTTTGGATAATTATTCCTTATTTGTTCTTCCACTCCATAGTGCCACATAAGGAATACCGCTTTATGTTTCCTATGGTGTATTTCGTTGTGCCTTTGGTGTGGGAGGCGTATGGGTATTTGAAGAAGAGAAAGTGGTCTTTTTATCCTAAGATTGGTTTGGCGCTGTTGCTAATGGTGAATTTTGTTGCTTTAGCTGTTGTAATGATTAAGCCGGCTGGTATTGGTTATATAGAAATAGCTAAGTTTATACACAAAGAGTATTCAGACAAACAGGTTTCTGTTATGGGAACAAAATGGGGAAATCCTTTATTGTATGGAGGGGATTTGACTTCTGTTTTATACGAATCTGATAATGTAGAGAATTATTTGCTTGAATCGCTTGAAGATTTGGATTTAATGATGATAGATTCGGTAAAAGTGAATCTGTATGCTACGACTGTTTTTATGGGAGAAATAGAAGAAGTTGATAGCATATTGACAAATCAAGATTATACGTTAGTTAAGAGCGGAGAGCCTTTATGGTTGTACCAAATTAGAAATAGATATAGAAGAGTTCAGGATACAGGAGTGATATTACTCTATGAATATTCAGAAGAATTAAAATAGTGTGTTTTGAAAAAGAAAAAAATTTGCATAATATCAGTATCCTTAGGCAAAGGAGGTTTGGAACGCTCTTGTGCCAACCTTTCTGTTTTACTTTCCGAAAACGGGTATGATGTTCATTTAGTTGTTCTTAATGATGATGTCGATTATGAATATAAAGGGCAACTATTTAATTTAGGGAAATACAAAGCTGATAATGATACTCAATTCAAACGCTTTCTTCGTTTTCGTAAGCTAAGGCGATATTTCCGTAAGCAGAAATTTGATTATATCATAGACAACAGAATTGGGAATAATGCATGGCGCGAAATGTATTATATACTTTATATCTATGGGTTAAGGCGACGGGTGGTGTATATGCAACATAATGGTAATCTGGGGATTCATATGCCCCCCAAAGGCTTTCTATCTCAATTGCTCTTAAAATATGCGGAAGCGTTTGTTGGTGTTTCAGAAGGTATTAGTACGAGCTTTAATGAGAAATATCAGACAACTAAGTGTTCTACCATCTATAATTATCTGAAGGAAATAGTTGTAAGCCCAGATGATTATGCTTTCCCGGAAAACTATATTCTTTATTTAGGCCGATTGGATGACGATGCCAAGAACTTTAAACTGATGTTGGAATCTTATAAACGAGCTGCTGTTGAGGAAAAAATAAAACTGCTAATAATGGGTGATGGGTCAGATAAAATGCTGCTTGAAAAGTATATTGACGAGATGGGTCTTTCTAATGATGTGATTTTGAGACCTTTTTCAGAGAGTGTTTATCAGTCACTTACTAAGGCTCGTTTTATGTTGCTAACAAGCAGGTATGAGGGTTTTCCGATGACCATTATTGAGGCTTTGTCATGTGGTACACCTGTTGTAAGTGTTGATTGTAATACAGGACCTCGAGAGATAATCAGAGATGAAGAGAACGGATTGTTGGTGGAAAATTATGATTCAGAAGCATTGGCCACAGCTATAAGAAGAATGGTCGAAGATGAGTCCTTGTACCAAATCTGTAAAGGAAATGCTAGGAAAAGTATCGATTTTCTAAAGAGAGAAAATATTAGTAAGCAATGGAAAACCGTGTTAGCTTGATCTGAGTCTGAAGCCCATTTTTTCAACTGTTTTTTTTAATAATAAACAAAAAGATAATAAGTTGTTAGGCATTTTTAGCAAGGTTCTTTGTTTATGGCTAAGGTTTTGCTCTGAAATAGCTTTAAAATATTTATTAAATAAATACTTATCTCCAAACCTTTTATAACGAAGAGCAACTGAATAACGATTGTAGTCTAAATATTGTTTTAAGCTAATATTCTCGGGGTGTTGTTTCTCGTATTTGTCAAAATCCAGAATTGTTTCATTTTCTATTCCTTTTTTTGAAAGGTGGTTGCCACTATTTATTTTATACGTTGCAGTAATTGAGTTTGAAAAACAAAGCGCTGATTGTAAGGTAGCTCTGATCCATAAATCGGTATCTTCGGTATTGGATAGTTTTTCATCGAAACCTCCCAATGTATTAAAAAAATCTTTTTTCATACATACAGCAGATGTCCATGCTAAAGCATCAACCATTGAATTGGCAAAATAGTCGTCAATAATGCCCGACCATTCAGTTCCCTTCTTATTCAAAGGTGTTTTTATTGGAACTAGCAATCCTTTGTAGTGTTCTATTTCGTAAGCTGTAGCAAACCAATTAGATTCGGGGTAGTTTGATATTAGGTTATTCATGGTTTCCAAATGATTGGGGTGCCAATAATCGTCAGCATCAAGAAAAGTTATGTAGGGGTGTTTGGCGTTTTTTACACCTGTATTCCGGGCGGATGATACTCCTTGATTTTTTGTGTTAATAATTGTGATTCTTTTATCATTGATGTTTTGTATGATTGCAAGGCTGTTGTCCGTTGATCCGTCATTGACAATAATAAGCTCAAAATCTTTATGAGTTTGGGCTATAACACTGTCGATTGTCTTTATAATAGAGCTTTCTTTGTTGTAGAGAGGTATGACGACGGAAAATTGGATCATTACAGAATGTTCTAGGTGTTAAAAGTAAAGTGTTTGTTTTGAGTTGAGTCTATATAATATGATAACATCAAACAAAAGTAAAAATAAAATAGAGGGGAAAGCAAAACGGGCATTACAACCATAAGTAACCATTGCTTGCGACAAAGAAGAGGCATATAAAATAGCAATGATTAAGTTGGAGTAACAGAATAGCTTATGTTGTTTTATAGAATGATATAAAGAAATAAAACTTAAAACAAAAAATAGCAGGTTAGAAAAAACTAAGATTCCTTTTTGTAGTTTCCACAATATTTCAAAGCCATAAGGCAGGGTATAAGCTTCAGAGCCATTGATGTCGAAATGGTGTTTGACGTTCCAATAGTGGGTCCAAGAACGGAATACCTGTAAAAGATAATCTTTTGGATGGTTTTTTATCAGCTCTTTGAATGTGTCGTATAATTTATGGGACAATTCAACATCAGAAAGCCCCGTTGTGGTTTTTAGCTCCTCGTATGCCCGCCATATAGTAGAGGCATCGTTGGTGGGTTTGAAATAAAAAAAACGGAGTCTTTCAAATTTATTTAACTTAGTGTCTTCGTAGGGTTGAGCTTCTTTGAATTTATTGTGTGTTTCTTTTATTGTTTTGTCTTCTTCAGGTAGTTTATCAACAAAGCTATAAGATGTCTGAGCCAAATTAATACCGTAAAATGTCGTGACAGTAAACCAATCTTGAGCTTTGTAATTTTGATAGCTCCAAGAGAAATAGCATAAAAAAGGCAGGGCCAAGACAATGACTACTCTGCTAATAATTTGAGTAATGTTATTTCTTTTTATATGAGCAAAAATAAATACTGCAATTATTGGACTGAGTAGTATGTACATTGGTCTTATTAGAAAAGTAATGCTGAGCAATAGAGAAAGAAGGATATGTTTTTTAAAATCTTGTTTTCCATTAATTAGTTGGTGTTTGTATATATACCAGAGAGAGGCCATAAATGCTAACTGGCTCGGGATCTCAGTGAGAATGGCAAAATCAAAAGAGATACTATATAAAAGTGTAAAAGCAAAGAATGCTGTGATCCAGGCGAGTTGAGGAGCTTTTTCTTTTAGTATTCTGTATACTATAAAACTACTAAGACCACTCATTGTGCTCTGTAATAAAACGGTAAGAGTTAGGTTTTTATTTAGTAAAAGTAATATAATAGGGTAACCGGGAGTTCGCCATCCTTCATAACTAGAGAGAGTTTTGTTCTTAAATACATCTGCCAAATCCAGATACCCTTGGCTGTCACCTTGCATGCTTGGCACATCTACTATGAAGGCTAGAATAACTCTAAGTAATACACCGCTGATGATAATATAGGCAAACGGAGATATTTTAGTTTCTTTCAAACTCATTGTACAAAGATATTAAAAGCAAATTTTAGTGCCATACACTGAGGCTAATATCTTATTAAATCTTATTTTTGCGTAAAGATTCCGAAACTCAGATTAAATGACCTTCTCAATATCCGCCGCAAAGCTTAATACTTTAGTTAAGTCACCTTATTTTTTGATTGTCGTATTTGGGGCAATCTGGCGAATTGTACTTTCATTTGTTTTTGATGTGCCTGCTATACATTCTGATAGCAGACATTATATTGAGCTTGCTCAAATTATAAAGTCAGGTGATTTTTCAAGTTACGAAGGCTGGCGTACGCCCGGATACTCATTTTTGTTGTTGCTATCTGGAATGAATTACACTGTTTTGGTAGTTATACAGGCCGTATTGGGAGTGTTATCTAGCTTAATGGTTTATGATTTAATAAAAGGATACCATCGTCGCTTGGCACTATTTGTAGCCTTGTTTGTAGTGTCTTTAATCAATAATATATCCTTTGAATTTGGACTCTTGACAGAACTTCTGACACAGTTTATGGTGATGTTGGTGGTGTGGTTTGTCATAAAGCAGAATTTGATAAGACTGCAGGGCCCTTTGTGGTGTTATCTCGTATTTTCTCTGATGCTCACTTATTTGCTTTTGGTGAGGCCTATGTATGTGCTAATGACACCAGTGGTGTTTGTTTTTATGCTGTTTCATCTTAAGAGAGAGAGTCTTAAGAGTTCTGTGTTAAAACTACTTATTGTTTTGCTATTGCCTATGGGGACTTACCATTTGTGGAATATGCATAACTATAAGGCTATTGGTTGGTACACTGTGACGCCTTTTTATGGTATTAATTTAGCTCAACATTCTAATGCTTATTTTGATAAATTACCTGATAGTGAAAGCGAATTAAAAGAAATTTATTTAGAGAAAAAGAAGGAATTGGGTTATAACAAAGAGCGTCCTGCTTCTCTAAAAGCTTACTATAATTATTTCTTTATAGATACCTGCGAAACAAAATTGGTGTGGGCTACCTGTGGCGAATGGGGAAAGCGAAAGGGACTGGAAGGGTATGAATACACGCATGCTCTTTACACTATCTTTACACAATTAATAGCTGATAATCCTAAAGATTATTTAAAAGGAGTCCTTACTGCTTGGGTGCCATTCTGGAATTATAGTAATTACATAATGGTAGATGGTCAATTTCAAAATCCATTTCTGACAAAGATCATTTGGCGCCTACAGAAACTAATACTGTTGTGCTTAAATATGGTTTTTTTGTTGCTGGTACCTTTATCTTTTTTTAGTTCTTTTAAGGAAAAAAGAGTCTTTGGTATTTCTAATTATTTGGCAGCAATTGTTTTGGCATCATCGCTATCGCAAGCTATGGTGACTTATGGCGATAATAATCGTTTTGCCGTTCCTACATTCTTGCTGCTTATTATTTTTGTAGTTGTTAGTCTTACGCGTTTTAAACAGGGTAAATCCCTTTCTTTCTAAAACAATTTTATGAAAATTCTTCTTGTTGGCGAATATAGTGGATTGCATTACAACCTTGCTCAGGGATTAAAAGCTTTGGGACATCAGGTGACTATAGCCTCTGATGGTGATGGCTGGAAAGATTATCCGCGTGATATTGATTTTCTTTGGAAAGAAAAGAAACGTAGAGTTGATATTATCTCTAAGTTGGTGAAATCTTTGCCTAAGATGCTTGCTTACGATGTGGTGCAGCTGATCAATCCTGTTTTTCTGGATCTAAAGGCTGAAAACAACTTGCGCCTCTTTCGTTACCTGAAAAAGCACAATAAAGCCGTTTTCTTAGGGGCCAATGGAGACGATTATGTGTATGTGGATCATGGCGTCCATCATCATTTTTCAAGCTCTGTGTTTAATGTAGAGAGAATAAGAAATTTAGCGTCTATTCAAGCGCATATCAATACTAAACTATCAGACGAATATCGTCAGTTAAACCTTGAAATCGCTGAAAAATGTTCAGGGATAACGGCCTGTTGTACAGAATATCGCTTGGCCTATGCTAGCGCTTATGATGATAAAACGACCTTTATTCCTTTACCGGTTATACTAGAAGACTATCCTTTTATTAACACCATTCAAGCCACTGATAAGGTGAAATTTTTTCTGGGTATTCAAGAGAAAAGAAAGGTGATAAAAGGGATGGATATTATTCATGAAGCGCTTCAAGAATTAAAAAATAGATACCCTAATGATGTTGATTTGCAGATAGCACGAAGTGTTCCTTTCAAGCAATATCAAACCATGATGGATACTTCTCATATACTATGCGACCAGCTATACTCTTATGGTTGTGGTGTGAATGGCGCTATGGCTATGGCCAAAGGTTTAATAGTGGCCGGTGGTGGCGAGGAGCAGATGTATCAGCTTTTTGGTGAAACAGAAAACAAGCCTTTGGTTAACTTACCTGATGCAAAGCAAGAGGTCGTAAAAGTGCTCGAAGAGCTCTTGGAAAAACGTGAGAACCTCCCTCTTTTAGCACAGAAAACCCGCGAATTTGCCATTAAGCATCACGATCATATCAAAGTGGCGCAGCAGTATGTGGATTTTTGGGCGAGTAGGATGTCGTGAATTTAACTGTGTTTTAATGTTGTAAATAATCATGTCGACTTTTAATCCAATGATATTCCTTACTAAAAAGGGTAAAAGAAATATTTTAATCTTTACATTGCTTTGTTTTTATTGTTTCTTCTTCTTTTCCTCTTCTGGGATAAATAGTAGCAATGATGCAGGGCATATTGCCTTAGCTTATGCAATGTATCAAGATCATACAGTCTGTTTGAATGACTATGCCGAAACGATAGTATGGAAGCCCGATTATGCTGTTAAAGATGGCAATATCTATTCAGACCGTTTACCGGGCAATGCTTTTCTGATGATTCCTTTCATGGTGAATTTTGACATAGTTTCGGCGATAATCCCGGGTTTGCCTGATCAAACCTTGCCTTATGCCGTTGTGGCTATGACCCTCCTTCCAAACTTATGTGGTGTATTGGGGCTATTAATGCTTTTTTTGTTGTGCTACAGATTCTTCTTTTTGGGGTATAAGAGTTCTTTGCTTTGCATGGTAATAGCTGGATTCTGTACGCTGTTGCATCTGGAAAGTATACATTTGTATTCTCATGCTCCCTCTATGTGTTTGTTGACATTTGGGGTGTTATTGGCATTACAGTCTAAAGAAAAAAAAGATTGGAAAAAGTATTTATATTCATTGGTTTTTGTTGTTAGTCTGAGCACATTGGTAGAATTACAGAATCTTTTGTATTTAGTACCCTTAACACTTTATGTTTTTCATGTAAATGGAATTTTTACGGCAAAAAGATTTAGAGAGGCATTGCTTCCTTTGACTATTTCATTCGGAATTTTTGCTGCATTTATATCTGTTCTTTTAGTATATAATTATATTGCATTTGGGGAGTTGTTATTGAAAAGCAATACTTATAATCCCTTTTTTACTGAAGAACAATCTTTCATAACAGCTTTGTCCGGTAACTTTTGGGAAGGATTTGGTGAGCTTTTTGTCAATACTTATCAATTAGAATCTTTCTGGAATTGGTCTGCCGGATTGGGCAACGATATACCGGGAGTTTTGAATGTTAATCCAGTTTTTGTATTCTCTATTTTAGGTTTTATACCTTTTTATAAACAGCATAGGATAGAGGCCATTTTGTTTATAGCTATGATAACCATCGCTGTAATGATAGCTGCTTTTCATGTGACGACTTTGGTGAGGCATATTTTTACTATACATTTACTGCTGTTTTTTCCGCTGGTTTTCTTTGTCGATAAAATTAAAACCATGAGTGGTACAAAGAAACTGTTTTACTGGAGTAGTGTAACTGTAGTTATTGTTTACAGTTTCGTAAGGCAACAGTATGTCAGTAATCATTATTTTACCCGTGATTTTAGTTTTGGCACCATGCCTTACCTTTCTAATTGGGAGTGGTTCATCCTTTTGAATATTCCGATTACAATAATGGTTTTAATAGTTTTTCTGTTGCTTAAGCACATTGGGTATCTAAAAACACTATAAGTGACTATGTGTTTGCTTTTCTTTTCCGGTGCCAAAAGTACAACACGGTAAAAAGTGCTGCATATTCTACAAAGAGAATGGTGTTGATGTAAATGTTACCATGTGTGCTGTAAAGGTATAAATGATCAAATTTTTCACCTATTAATCCGAAAAACGGGATGGGTTTAATGGTGAAGTCATTAGGGTAGTCGGGTAAGTGCCAAAAAATCCTATAAGCAAGTGACTGTAGGATAAGTATTGCGGCTAACAATGTCTTGCTATTATTCCAAAGATCTTCAATTGCAAAGGCTAGAAAAACGAATATAATAGGAAAGGTGCTCATAAAGAGTATACGTTCGGTATCGCCCCCTCCGAAGTAGCCGAAGAAAATACCAAATAATAATAGTATAGTGAACTCTTCTTTGTCAGAAAGCCAATGTCTTATTCTTTTCCAGTAAAAAGAAGTGAGCAGTATAAGTGGACCGTAAGAAAGAAATGTTCCAACCATAAATTCCGCTAAGGATTTTTCATAAAACCATCTGGCTAAAGCTTTAGGATATGAATATGAATTAGGAGCTTCAACGCAAAAACCGGTAAATACTTTAGCCGCTATAACAGCAATAAAGGGGAGGAATAGAATGATATTTCTAGTGGTGAAATATTTTTTTATCTCTAAAATTAAGGTGTTTACTAATTGAGATAAGTTTAATGTTTTTAGTTTGTAGCTAAGGATGTCAGAATGTTTGATAGGAGAGGTGATAAACAGGATAGCTATGGCTAATGCTGCAACGGATTCTCGAAATAGAGTGCCGAAAAAAACAATCAAGGAGTAGCCAATGATTGAGATTGTAATATTTTTGTTTTCAGAGTATTGGTTTTTAATGTGAGACAATAGGTTTAGGCCGGCTAAGAAAAATACTGCTCCCCAGGGGTCAGTTGCAATGGTGTCAAAGTAAATATTTCTTATGCCAGAATGCCATGCGGTTAAATATAGCAATTGAAGAAGGTATCTAATCCAAGCTTTTTGAATAAACCCCATAAGCCAAAGTTGTAATAGAATTACTGAAATTAAAATGGCAATCGTATTGACTATAAATGCACTCTCAATAATATCTTTATTGAAAGTTTTAGCAAATGTGCCTACCGTAAAATGTAAACCGATTCTATTTACAAAGGGAGTTTGTTCTACAACTGGGAATTCCCCTTTGGAGACTTGTAAAGCTGATTGGTAATAGTGTTCTCCGTCCCAGCCATGGCCATTATTGTTTGATATTCTTTCTTGACCTTGATAGATGTAGAAAACTAGGAAGAAGAGAAGAATTGATATGAAAATTTCAAATGCTTTTTTCATAAATAAAATATAGAGTTTGTATCTATTGTAAATGTAAATATTGGGAAAGTGTCGGCGCCAAATTTTTCTTTAGCTTTTAGTAAATTAATATTGATATTGCCATCGCTATCATCGCATGTTCCAAAATCAATAAATGAGTGTGTCTTTTCAAAGAGTTTAATTAGATTATAATACAAGGCATCAGATGCTCTGTTTTTGCGCCCCGAAAGAGTAGATGAAATGTACTGAGTTTTTACAATGTTATTGTTGATATATAAGAGTGAACCAGCATCCATTTCTCCCGTTTCTTCATTTATTAATGCCAATAGCTTTATGTTATCTGGAAACTTTTCAGATAGCTGTTTTATTTCGCTTAGGGAGTGTACCGGTAAGGTATTGTATTTGTTTTTAAGATGTGCCGATAAAATATCCCAAAATTTATTGATATCGTCACTGATTTGTGGTTTGTAGAGTGATAATTTTTTCTTAGAAAGGTTAGGTTTAGGATATTTGAAGCTATTGCAATGGATAGCTACACCTAAGTTAGTATGAAGTTTAGTATTATTTCTAAGAAGCAAGAGTTCTGTTTTTTGTTCTAAGTTCTCATTGTAAAAATATGGTGCTTTTTTGATTATTAAATGGTCAATTCCTTTTAGTCTCAGATAGCTGTTAATTGAGTTTAGGTAGTCAATAAGGTATAGATAGTGAGACTGTTGAGAGAGTATTAAGCCGCCATACGTTAAGCCTTGATGTGAATAAACATTTTTTTCAACTTTATTGGCAGGTAATAAGGCAGTAAGGGTGTTGTTGGAATATAGCATTAAGGAGAAGTCATCAAACTTTTCGGCATGGTAATCCATATAGTCGCGATAAAACAGAAAAGAGTTGTTAGGCGATTGTTTTACAAAGGCATTCCATTCATTTTTCTTTGATGTTTCGTATTTTATTACTTCAACCATTTATCTAAAAGTAATTAATATTCTAAATAACCAGCATTTGCTCTGAAAGGAGAATGCATGATTTGAAAGTTATTTGTGCCTAATACTTCTCTCAAGGCTTGTGTTTCACCTGGCCAATCTTGAACATTAATTTCATCGAATGCTATAATTGCACCTTTTGACAAATAAGGAAGTATTCTTTCGAGGCACTCACGGGTTGGCTTATAAATATCGAAATCAAAATATGCCAGTGATATAATAGTTTCAGGATGTTTTTTTAAATATTTGTCTATTGTTTTTGTTGCATCACCTTTAACTAATTGATGTTTTTTTATAGAAGGTATTGGAGCCATCGTTTCATGGACTTGAATAACATTAGATAAGAAATTTTCATATCCATCAGGCACTCCATAGTCGCCAGATTTCCATTCGTCTAAATCATTAGTTTTATCTACATCAGGAAAGCCTTCCCATGTGTCAAACCCGACTATTTTTCTATTGTGGTTAAATGGTTCATATATCCCTCTAAAGCTAGTAAATAATGATATGTTTTGCCCGTACCTCACACCAAATTCAAAGATGTTGCCATGTATTGAAGTGATTTTTTGATATAATTCATTAATAAATAAGAATC
>DHQI01000059.1:3310-13445 GCA_002408065.1 Bacteroidales bacterium UBA5342 | reverse complement strand
AATAAATAAGAATCGTGATATTGTTCTTCTATCTAAAAATAAGCCTATGTTGTTAAATAATTCTTCTTTTGGAATCGGTGACGTACTAAACAAATCTTGTAAAGTGTTTCTAGTGTCAACATCATCAGAATTATAAAGTTTATTAATTTTCACTTCACTTGTAGTGTCTATCATATTCATATTGAGGTTAAATTTTATACTGTTGTTTGATTAGATGATGTTTGCTAAGAAGATTTAATAATATAATCCCGATAATTCCGAATATAGTCTGGTTCAAAATAATTCTCAGAAGCAATGACGAGTAAAGTGCTGTTGTTCTGAAAGTTTTCCAGGTCACGCCATAAATTAATATCCAAAAATATCCCCTCATTTTTATTGGTGAGTCGATATGTATTCTTAGTGTGCTTGTCATCTGTTACCACATTGACGGCACCTTTTACCGGGAAAACAATTTCTTTAGTGTAGATATGCGCATGCCCTCCACGTTTAGCAAATTCCGGAATGTCATAGGTAAAATACACCCTTTTGATATCAAAAGGCAATGTGCTGCCGGCATTGGCAAAGTGACCTTTCAGGCCATAGCAGCTATGGTTTGTTGGCATAGCGAGAAGGCTGTTTTTTTGTGTGGCATTATCATTTGCATCAATCTTTTGATCCGAAATGATCAGGACTAGGGTATTCCCAGAGTTAGGTTTTAGGGATATCATCGTTCCATTGGTGATGGAGGCTCCCTGGCATGGTCTTTCTAAATTAATATTGTTGTTGATGGTAATTTTTCCGTCGAGGGGGAGGAGGAAAAGCTTTGAGTTGGCTCGAAAAGTAATTTCTTTACTTAATTCTCCCCAAAACACACTTTTAATCTTAAACGGAATAGGCTTGCCTTCTTCAGCAAAGCTCAGGTTTCCTCTATAATCTGCAATTTCTGTTAACGCTACTTTTGAAACCGGTTGGTCTTTCATTAAAATGTGTGTTTAATTTGGTAGGTCAAAGATAGATAAAACTTAGGTTTGTATAGCAAGATCATTGTGCTTACTTTTGTTCTGAATAATAATTTACTGCTATGAAAACCCTAAAAATTATTTTTATCCTTTCTATTATTAGTTCTTCTGTAATGGCACAACGTGATTCTGTATTTTTATTTCCCGAAGGTGTTCCCGGATTAAAAGAGAATAATCTGGTAGAGCAAGATACTAAAAGCAAAGATGGTTTAGCCCGTTTGTATGGTATTACCAATCCGTGTTTCTTTCCTATGATTCCTGAAAATGCCGATGAAAAAACACCGGCAGTAGTCATTTGTCCGGGAGGTGGCTATGGTATTGTGTCTATCGATTCTGAGGGTTATAATGTGGGGAAATGGTTTCAGGAACGGGGCATTGCCGCTTTTGTGTTGAAATACCGTCTTCCTAAGGATGAGGCTTTTGAGGATAAGTCTATCGTGCCTTTGCAAGATGTGCAGCAAACCTTTAAGTTAATTCGGGAAAAAGCCGAAGAGTATAATGTTGATGTTAAGAAAATTGGTATTGTTGGTTTTTCTGCAGGAGGACATTTGGCCGCTTCTGCGTCGGTGCTTTATACAGAGCCCTTAGTGGATGAGAATGCGAAGAAGCTGCGTCCGGCCTTCTCTATTTTAGTGTATCCGGTCATTACTTTTACCGATAAGGTGACGCATTTGGGAACGCGCAAAAACCTGATAGGGCCTGAGTGGACTATTGCGCAACAAAACTACTATTCTTGCGAGCAGCAGGTAGATAAAAAAACACCTAAAGCTTTTCTTATTCATGCGCAAGACGATGGCGCCGTACCGCTTCTCAATAGTGAGTTATACAAAAAAGCTTTGGATGCTAATGGTGTAAAAAACACCTTGGTTGTTTTAGAGGAAGGAGGCCATGGTTTTGGGGTAAAACCAGGTGCTAAAACCAATCTGTGGCTTGATCATTTAGAGAAATGGCTCACGTCAGAAAACTTAATCAGATGAGCGTAGTATTAGTCAACGGTTCTCTGTCATTTTTCATTTCTCATTTCGGTCACTGAGCTTGCCGAAGTGTTCATTTTACATCTTACATTTTTCATTTCTCATTGAATTATGAATATTCCTTTTTACGATCTTAAACGTCAGCACCAGGATTATGCTGCTGAATTACAGGCAAAAGCTAATGAGGTGATTCAATCCGGATGGTTTGTGCGGGGGCCTTATGTAGAAGCTTTTGAAAAAGATTTCTCCGCCTACCTAGGAGCTGAAAATGTGGTGGGAGTGGGCAATGGCCTTGATGCCTTGACGCTTATTTTTAGGGCCTATAAAGAGATGGGGAAGTTGGAAGAAGGCGATGAAGTCATTGTGCCGGCCAATACCTATATAGCTTCTGTTCTGGCCATTTCGGAGTGTGGATTGGTACCGGTTTTAGTAGAGCCTGATATTGAAACGTACAACATAGATGTGCTTAAGGTTAAGGAGAATATAAACTCAAAAACGAAAGCCATTCTGACGGTTAACCTTTATGGACTGATGTCTGATGTGGAGGCTTTACAGTTTATATGTAAGGAGCGCAATTTACTTTTAATTGAAGATAATGCACAGGCTACAGGTGCTAGGCTCGGTAAGCAAAGTGCCGGTACTTTTGGTGATGCGGCCGGTTTTAGTTTTTATCCGACCAAAAATCTGGGCTGTTTAGGCGATGGAGGAGCTGTGGTTACTGATGATGATGCTTTGGCGGCAGTGGTTCGGGCTTTAGCTAATTATGGCTCAGAAAAGAAATATGTCAACCTTTATAAAGGAGTCAACTCCCGCTTGGATGAGATGCAAGCGGCCTTATTAAGTGTTAAATTAAACTACCTCGATAGCGAAAACGAGCGACGTCGTGCTATAGCCGAACGCTATTGGGAGCGTATTGATAACCCGTATGTGGTGTTGCCTGTTGACGAATTTGCAGAGAACCACGTTTGGCATCTTTTTGTGGTTCGTGTGCCGGAACGTGAACGTTTTATTCAGTATTTGTCCGATAATGGGATTGGTACACAAGTGCATTACCCGACGCCTATTTATCAGCACCCGGCTTATCGTGAGATGGCGATGCTGGAAAAACCATTGACGGAAAAGATATGTGCCGAAGTGGTGAGTTTGCCTTTAGCGCCTTACCTGAGCGATGATGAAGTGGATTATGTGATTGATGTGGTGAATGCTTTTTAGGGTTCGTAGGTTCTTGGGTTAAAAGGGTGCTTGGGTTAATATTTACTTTCCAGTATCAATTTTCCACTTTCAATTTTCCACTTTCAAATTTCTACTTTCCAATTTCCAATTTCCAATTCACAGAATATTCAATTACTTTTGAGGCCTTAACCATAGCTTTACGACTTGACTAATACACAAATTAAAAAATACATCCGCATTCTGGCTGTTGTGGTCATTTTTGCCTTACCCCTTTATCTTATTATAAATTCTGTTAATCAGTCAGTAAAATCTGATGAGCCACATTTTGTGGGCAAGGAGAGCTGTATAGAATGCCATTACAATGAGTACCAGGATTGGGTAGGTTCGCACCACGATAGGGCTATGACCCATGCGAGTGATTCAACTGTGCGCGGCGATTTTAATGATGCAAGCTATACTACTAAGGACGGTGTCACCCACCGTTTCTTCAAAAAAGAGGGCCGTTTCTTTGTCAATACGCTTGGCAAGAAGGACGAAATGGAAGATTTTGAGGTCAAATTTACCTTTGGCTGGGAGCCTTTGCAGCAATATTTAGTGGAATTCCCGGGTGGACGATTGCAGTGCTTGCAACTCACTTGGAATACTGAGGATAGTGTATGGTACAGTTTGGCCGATACCCTCTATGCAGACGAGGATATGGATGCCTCAAATTGGTTGCACTGGACCAATCAGGCACAAAACTGGAACTCGATGTGTGCCGACTGTCACTCCACTAATCTGGATAAAAATTATGACGTAGAGACCGATAGTTATAATACCACCTACGATGAAATAAATGTCAGTTGTGAGGCTTGTCACGGACCGGCTTCCGAACATATTGAATGGGCTAATATGGCGGATTATGCACGTCCGCTGAATACCAATTATGGTTTGGTGGTCAAAACCAGTGGTATTGATAATAAGCAGTATGTCGATAATTGTGCCCGTTGTCATGCCCGCCGCGCCAGTATCAAGGACTACGAACACAGCGCCAACATCTATGACCATATGATGCCCAACCTGCCTGTGGAGCCTTTGTATCATGTCGATGGTCAGATCTTGGATGAGGACTATGTCTACACCTCCTTTACTCAGAGTAAGATGTATATGCAGGACGTACAGTGTAATGACTGCCATAATGTGCATAGTACCCAGCGTTTGTTTGACGATAACCGTCTGTGTACCCAATGTCACAGGGCTGATGATTATGACACGCCAAAGCACCATTTCCATAAGAGTTTTGGTGAAGATGGTCAGCCTGTAAGGGATGTGTACGGTAAAGTGATGGAAGTGGGCGAGGGGGCCCGCTGTATCCAATGTCATATGCCGCAGCAGCCTTATATGGGCATCGATTTCAGGGCTGATCATAGTATCCGCATACCGCGTCCGCGCCTGACCAAGGAGATTGGGACGCCTAATGCCTGTAATCAGTGTCACGCCGACGAAAGCACCGAATGGGCCATCTCTTATATTGATAAATGGTATGGTGAGAGCCGTAAAATGCAATATGGAACGGTTTTCCGTATGGCTGACGAGCATCAGGTGGATGCTTTGCCTATGCTTAAGGTGATTTATGCCGATGAGGTTTATCCCGAGATTATTCGTGCTTTGGCTTTGCAAAAAATGGTGCAAAACTTCCCGGATAGTGCCCGTGTGCTACTGAATG
This sequence comes from Bacteroidales bacterium UBA5342, assembly GCA_002408065.1. Lineage (GTDB taxonomy): Bacteria > Bacteroidota > Bacteroidia > Bacteroidales > UBA5342 > UBA5342. The sequence continues at coordinate 8,595 of DHQI01000059.1, read as the reverse complement.
AGGCTCTGCTGCATGCCAACGATCATATACGTTATACGGCGGTGCGCAATTACTTTGTAGACTCGCCTGAAGCTATTCAAAAATTGTTGCCCGTATTAAAAGATGGAAGTTTAGCCATTAGAATAGAGGCCGCTGATAAACTCTATGTGTTGCCTAAAGAACAGATTTCAAACAGTTATCAAAAGGTATTGAATGATGTCTTGGCTGAACGTAAGAAGGCTTTAGAATATAATGCTGACTTCCCTGGTGGTAAGTTTAATCTGGGTAATTATTATTACAACACAGGAAACCTTGAGAAAGCGGGTGAATTCTTTGAAAAGGCTTTGAAACAGGATCCTTTACTACATTCTGTAAAAGTAAATCTGGCTTATGTCTACAACTCACAAGGAAAGTTTGAGCAAGCCGAAAAACTGTTCAAAAACTACCTGAAGTATCAGCCGCAAGATGGTAATGTGATGTTTTCTTATGCTTTGTTCTTGTCCGAACGTCAACGTTATGACGAGTCTTTGGAATACATGATAAAAGCTTCTGAATTAGTGCCCGGAAATGTGCGTATCTTCTACAATATAGCTATGATGTACGACTTTAAGAAGAACAATGCCAAGACAGAGCGATACCTCAAATTATGCATCGATAAAAGCCCTGGAGGTATTTCTTACTATTCAGCCTTGCTGAACCATTACCTCAAAACGAATCAGCAAGCCAAAGTCAAAGATCTGGCCCGCGGTATTCTTCAGCAATTTCCTGATTTAGAGAATAAAGACCAGATTGAAGCGTTGTTGTAATTGATTCAACTTCTTGATTCAAGGTTTAGAGGTCATAATTGGTGGCCACGTCTTCACAATTGAGTAGAAAAGTGGGAATTACCCCTTTTGTGTTTACTGAACACGGGCTGACAATGTTAGCCAGTGTACTACGCAGTGATGTTGCCATTCAGATGAATATTGCCATTGTCGAAGCCTTTATTTCATTGAAAGAATTTGCTTTAAGTTATAAAGATATCTCAGATAAATTGCTTGATATGGAGCAGAAGTATGATCGCCAGTTTGCCGATATCACAGAAGCATTAAACTATCTGCTCCAAAAAGACAACGAAGAAATAGATTACCAAGAGCGAACACGTATCGGTTACAAGCAAGGAGATTGATAATAAAACCCACTTTTGCGTCTTAGCGCCTTTACGAGAGCATTCCACAACGAAAACCACGAATAAAGAAACTGGATTTGCTTTTATTTTGCTCTTATTCATCTCTTTATTAGATTTGTCAAATGGAATTACAACTTATACAAAACAAGATTTATGAGATTAGAGGGTGTAAAGTGATGCTGGATGCTGATTTAGCTGAACTTTATGAGGTAGAAACTAAAGTATTGAAGCAAGCTGTTCGGCGTAACACAGATAGATTCCCTAAGGATTTTATGTTTGAACTTAGTGCTGAAGAAATTGGTGTTTTGAGGTCACAAAATGTGACCTCGATCTCATCTTCAACAACATACGCGCCTTTTGCCTTCACAGAACAAGGCGTGGCAATGTTAGCAAGTGTACTCAGAAGTCCCAAAGCAATCGAAGCCAATATTCAAATTGTAAGAGCCTTTGTTTATATGCGTCAGTATGCTTTATCGTATAAAGGTCTCGCAGATCGATTAACTGAACTCGAAAGCCAATTTTCTGATGTAACAGAAGCAATTAACTACCTCCTCCAAAAAGACAATGAAGAAATAGATTACCAAGAGCGTACACGTATTGGATACAAACAAAATGATGAATGATTCCGGATTCAAAATTTTTGATTTCGGATTTAAGATTCGGAATTCCAAATTCATCATTTGTGACAAATTAAGAATGTGTATTTTTGCAAAAATTTCCTGCATCACTTAGATGCGTTTTTCTTTAACCATTAGAAAATACTCTGTGAGCGGTACTGGAATTTTTTAATTTTGCATTTTTAATTTTTCATTGAAAAAATGAATACCATTTGTGCCATAAGTACTGCGCCAGGCGTAGGGGGAATAGCTGTAATACGCGTATCAGGTGATGAGGCTTTTTCTATCAGTGATAAGATATTTTCAGGACCTAAAGCCCTAAAAGATGGGGAGTCGCATAAAGCTCTCTTTGGGGTGATCAATGACGGAGACAAGATTCTTGACGAAGTATTGGCCACACCTTTTAGATGCCCACACTCCTTTACTGGCGAAGATACCGTGGAGATTGCTTGCCACGGATCGCTATTTATACAGCAGCGCATTCTTGAGCTTCTTATTGAAGCCGGAGCTTCTATGGCTCAGCCAGGTGAGTTTACGCAGCGTTCCTTTATGAATGGCAAAATGGACCTTTCGCAAGCTGAGGCAGTGGCCGACCTTATTGCCAGTAATTCAAAAGCTGCCCACCGTTTGGCACTAAAGCAGATGCGTGGCGATTTTTCCGATGACCTCACTAAGTTGCGCACCGAACTTCTTAATTTTGTTTCTCTTGTAGAGCTCGAACTCGACTTTGGCGAGGAAGATGTGGAATTTGCAGACCGCACCCAGTTGCGCCAACTCACTGACAATATTTATACCCATATTAAGCAACTCACTGACTCATTTAGCCTCGGTAATGCTATTAAAAATGGCATCCCCGTGACTATCGTTGGAGAGACAAACGTTGGGAAATCGACTTTGCTAAATGCATTGTTGAAAGACGATAAGGCCATTGTTTCAGACATTCACGGGACAACACGCGATAGCATAGAAGACGTTGTGAACATTAACGGTGTGGCTTTCCGATTTATTGATACCGCTGGTATTCGCCATACCGATGATACTATTGAGTCCTTAGGGATAGAGCGCTCTTACAAGAAGATGAATGAGGCCGATATCGTACTTCTCGTTATCGATTCTACCAAGGAAGAAACTGTAATTAAGAATGTGCTAGCAGACATCAGATCACGCATCACAGACCAAAAATTACTTGTGTTATTTAACAAGGCCGATCTGCTTTCAGCAAACGAGCAAAATGAGATAAAAGCACTATCGGGTGACAGCCCATCAGTTTGCATTTCAGCTAAAGCGAATATTGGAATCACTGAACTCGAACAAGAGCTAATTGAGCTCTCAAACATCAGCATAGCCGAAGAGAACAGTGTCATCGTCTCCAACGCCCGCCACTACGAAGCCCTAATGCGTGCCCAAGAAGCCATCGAACGCGTCAATGACGGATTAGAGACCCAAATCTCCGGCGACTTCCTAGCGCAGGACATCCGCGAATGTATGCATCACCTTTCCGATATCACAGGACAAATAGCTACAGATGATATACTTGGCAATATTTTCAAGAATTTCTGTATCGGGAAGTGATCGCTATTTAAGAACTACTATTGTTTATCGATATATGTCGTTAAATGCTGTATTTACAGTGATTAACGACATTTTTATTGTTAGTTACTTTTTATGAATTATGCGTTTTTTATCATATATTTGTATCTAGTTTGTATCTAGTGGGTGTGTTCTGGTCAAGTGTGAAAATATTCGCTGCATACTATTTACAATATTTTACATAGATATACGTGTGTATGCAATAAATCTTTAATCCTAATGCATTATGAAGGATAAAATAAGCGTAATAAAAACGTGTGAGTCTTGTGGTGAGGAGTTTATAGCTAATTCCACGAAAGCACGTTATTGTTCGACAAAATGCAATCGACTTGCTCTTAAGCGGAAGAAGTTACTTGAAGAATTAAAAGCTTTGGAAGATGAGATTGAAAGTTTAAAAAGAGAACGTTTAAGCTCTAGTCACTCAACTAAGACTGAATATATAAGTATAAGTGATGCTGCAAAACTGTTAAGTGTTACTCGTCAAACGATATATAATTGGTTAAAATCTGGGACACTTAAAGGACGAAGAATGTCCAATAGGAAAATATTGATAAGCAGGAAAAGGATTGACGAAATGTTTGAGGAGGATGTTGAATATGTAGCTGCTACTAAAAGGAAGAGGAATACTGTTACCGAGTTGTATACTGTTAAGGACGTTGAGAGGTTGTATTGCATTAAATATAGGCGTTTACATGATATTGTTAAGAAGGAAAATGTTCCGACAACACTTAGGGGTAATGTGCTTTATTTGTCTAAAAAACATATAGATGATTATTTTAAAAGTAGAGATTTAGATGTTAGTCGCATAAAGGATTGGTATAGTGTTCACGAGATAATAGATTTATACGGTATTACTAGAGATGCAATTTATGGTAGAATAAGGGATAATAATATTCCAAAGAAAAAGGATGGACGTAAGGTGTTAATCTCTAAGAAACATTTTGATGAAATTTATAAAGTAGAGCTATGATTAAGAAACCGATAAAAGTATCATTAAGGCGTAAGCCTTGTGCTAATAATATGGAAAGCTTGTATTTTGATTTCTATCCACCAATTACTAATCCTGATACTCAACGACCACAGCGTTGGGAGTATTTGGGTATTAAGATTTATGCAGTTGATAAGACTGAGACCATTCGTTTTAAAGATAGTAAAGGGAGAAATCAAATTAAGATTGTACCTGTTTTTCACAAATCCAAAGTAGATAAGAATGGTAAGCCATTACGCTTGAAGAATGTACTCTCTCAGATGGAGAAGAATTATAATGTAGAACAACTCAATTATGCTGAAGAAATACGAATGCTAAGGCAAATAGATGTCAATAAGCAAAATTTTCAGTTTGCTTCGAATAAAAAAAGAACGACCAACTTTATTGAGTTTTTTCAGGATATAGCAGACACTAAACGTTCCAGTAATAGTAGTGTTTGGGTTAGTGCTTGTAAAAAACTCGAAGCTTATGCTGGCAATCAACTGATGTGTGAGCGGGTTGATCGTGTTTTTGCAGAAGCATATTATAAGTATTTAGAGGATGATAAGGTGAAGCAAAATACTAAAGCGTCTTATTTTTCAAAATTTAAGCTTGCTGTGAAAGAAGCCGAGCGACAAAAGTTACTTGACGCAGGTACCTTTGAGAGCATCTTGGATCTTGTAATGGAAGATGAAGAGGTGCATATTGAATTTTTAACGCTTGATGAGCTTAGCCATGTTAAGGAGGTAGCCTGTGGCAATCATTTATATAAAAGGGCTGCATTGTTCTCAGCTTGTACTGGTTTAAGGCGTAGTGATATAGTAGCATTTACTTGGGGGCAAATTAAATCTTCTAATGATGGTTTGTATATTGATATGCGCCAGCAAAAAACAGCAGGAGTCGAATCAATCGGTTTAAATGATTTAGCACTAGAGATTTTAGGGGAAAGAGGAGAGGATAATGT
>DHQI01000059.1:0-3109 GCA_002408065.1 Bacteroidales bacterium UBA5342 | reverse complement strand
GGAAAGAGGAGAGGATAATGTTAGACCGTTTGGCGAATTGACAAAAGTCTCTTGGGCAACACAGGACAAAGAATTGCACAGGTGGATTAAAGATGCAGGAATAAGTAAAAAAATCACCTTTCATTGTTTTAGACATACGTTTGCTTGTGCTCTATTACATAAAGGAGTAGATATATTTAGAGTGAAAGAATTACTTGGTCATAAAAGTGTACTTACAACTCAGCGCACTTATGCTAAGGTTTTAACTAGTGATAAGAAAAAGGCAATAGATACCATACAGTTTTAATATTATGAAAAAAGCAGTAGAACTAGAAAAAGAATTAAGGGAGATTGGAGAGGAGATTGCCAAAATTGTGTTTGAGATCAATGCAAGACATCCTGATTATTATGAAGATAATGTTGATTTTTTTAGGTATATAAAGGAGTATAAGCGTGTTTTTGAATTATTGTACGAAGAATCTGCAAGTGAGGGGTATTATTGGGCATTATGTTCCTCTGAAGTTTATAAGTTGACTTTTGAAAATAGGATGATAAATTTTTGTGAAGACAATTTGGGTGCAGAAAGTGAAGATTTTGAAGAGCAAGAGTCTGAGTTGATTTCTAACCAGGAAGCTTCAATATTATTGGAAGAGAATTCAATCTATAAAAAGGAAAAATACGTAAACTTGAGTTTTGTATATGATGAGTATATAAAAGAAATTTGGTTAGATAAGAGGATGAAAAAAGATGTTCAAGAAAAGTTGATGCATTTAGGCTCTTTAGTTGGCAAAGCTGTAGAAGACTATGATGATTCTAGTCAAGAGAAAATGAGAAAATGTAAATATCTAAACCTTAGTTTAGTTGAATGGGGGATGGTATTCTACTATAAGGATATGGCCTGTATATATAAGGATTATAAGACACAGACAGATAAAATGGACTTCTTTATTAAAAAATTCAAGTTAAATTGCCAAGTAAAGACTTTTAATAGTAGATGTGCTGAAGCAAAAGCAAAAATTGAAAAATTAGAAGGAAGGTCTGTAAAATCTTTGGATTATACTCTTAAACATTTGAAGAATATTGCTCCAGTTATGGAAAAATGTAAAATTGCAGAAAAAACATATAAAATGGATATGGCACATATTCAAGGTGTTAGATCTGATGTGGAAGAGGGTTATTAAAGTCATGGTTGGTTTATACCAAGTATCTACCTAGGTAGAGCGCTGTACACTTGCATCAGTTATTAACAACAAATAATAATTGTAGCAATGTCAGAAAAAAGAATGACCTTAGAAGAACTTCTGGAAAGATTTCCAGATACTTCTCAAAAAGTAGATGAGATTTATTCAAAAATCTCAAGTTTAGCAAGTCCTCAGTTGTCTAAAGAGGAATGTGTTTACACCCTTCCCGAAGCTGCCAAATACCTTAAGATGGCAGAACCCACCTTGCGCCTATATATCCGTCAAGGTGATATTACCGGTAGTCGTCTGGGTAAACGTTGGATGTTTCAACAAAAAGATCTCGATAAATTTTTAGAGCGTTTTTTAGTGCGATCTAAGCATGATCTTATGGAGGAGGGAAATCATGTATAATGATGAAATAATTGAACAGCACGTCAATGGTTGTGACGTGCTGAGTCATTTAATAAAAGCTAAGGAGAGGGCTATAGCCACAATTGACCGGAGTCGTTATGAAGCATATTATCAGCGACAATTATCTGAGGTTAAACAGATGCGAAAAGCACTGGATAGTCTCGTGTATATAGTCGAGTATCCACTTCTTGGTCAATTGCTTCAAATGCTTGAGACGGTTAAAGGAGATTCCAGAGTGGGAGGGGTTATTATTCATTACCCATTTAAGCCAATTTTGAAGCGGACGGATTGTCTGTCTCACATAAACTTGTGTAGTTATGAGTAGTGGACATCTTGGAGCTGGTTTGTTTGTCGTTAAAACAGGCAATGAATGGATTGAGGAGAGTAAGATGAGGCCTGTGCCGCGTCGTCTATTCTCTGAGTTTTGGTACGAGAATGAAATCTGTATTCTTTTTGCCGACACGGGGGTCGGTAAAAGCATCCTTGCGGTACAGATTGCAGATAGTATATCTAAAGGTCTTGCAATTCCTGGTTTTAATTTAGGGGTTGAAGCGCAGAAGGTGCTTTATCTTGACTTTGAACTGACCGATAAGCAGTTTGAAGCGCGTTATTCTGAGAATTATTCAAACCATTACAGGTGGAGCGAAGAATTTCTGCGTGTAGAAATTAACCCCGATGTAGAAATGCCCGAAGGTGTGCCTTACGAGCGTTTTTTAGCTGATTCTATAGAGTCCTTAATTCAAAAATCTGATTCAAAAATTCTAATTGTTGATAATATTACTTTTTTACGAGAAGAGATGGAAAAGGCTAATAATGCATTGCCTTTAATGAAGGAATTAAAAGCTTTAAAGAATAAGTATAACCTTTCTATGATGGTGTTAGCTCATACCCCAAAGCGTGACTTGTCAAGTCCAATTACGCGCAATGATCTTTCAGGCTCAAAAATGTTGATGAATTTTTGCGATTCCTCTTTTGCAATAGGCGAAAGCGCGGAGGGTGGTGGAATACGCTATCTCAAGCAAATAAAGCAGCGCAATTGTGAGCAGATGTATGGTGCGGAAAACGTAGTTGTGTGTCATTTAGATAAAGATTCAAATTTTCTAGGTTTTGATTTTCTTGATTTTGGGAATGAAGCTTCCTTTTTGCAATCATTGACAGAGAAGGATAAGAAGGCTTTAGAGCAAAATATAATAGAATATTATAAGCTTAATCCTGGTGCATCTCTAAGAGCAGTTGCCAAAGAGTTTGGTACAAATCAGATGAAGGTGAAGAGGGTTCGAGATAAACACATAAATAAATGAAATTGTAACGCTTGTAACACCTGTAACACTTTATGTAGTGTTACAGGTGTTACGGCTGTTACAGTTGTTATCTGATTTCTAATTGGTAGCGGTAAGTGCTAGCTAACTTGCACAAATTAATCGAATAAAAGTGTACAAGGTATATAGTCGTGCATATCGCCCAATTTTCCGCCGCACCATTTCGCCCGATTGCCCGTGTTTTCATATAAATGTACTATCTCGCACATAATCAGCCGA
>DHQI01000123.1:10394-32143 GCA_002408065.1 Bacteroidales bacterium UBA5342 | reverse complement strand
CATACCCGACATACCAAAAAAAGCCATCCTGAACAATACAGAATGGCTTTCTATAACATGTTATTTCAAACAAGCTTATTCAGCCGCAGCACCTCCGCCACGCATTCCCAGAATGTCATTATCAAAATGATAATAGTTGCCACTATTACCTAAGAGTTTTAATTTATCCAAAATATTATTAATGCTTTCTTCTTCTTCGATTTGCTCTGTCACAAACCATTGCATCCATTGCAAAGTTGTATAATCCCCCTCTTCCTGCGCCACTTTAACAATATTGTTAATGGTTGAAGAGACATACTCTTCATGAGCCAACGTTTTCTCAAACAGATCTTTAATATTATCAAAATCTGCCGGAGGGGCTGCTATTGAAGAGACAAGCGCTTTGCCACCACGAGAATTGATATAATTCACAAATTTAACGGTATGGTCTACTTCTTCCTGAGATTGCGCCAGCATCCACTGAGTAACGCCACTAAATCCGTTTCGGTCAGCCCAAGAGGCCATAGCCAGGTAAAGGTTGGCAGAATACATCTCTTTCTCGATCTGCGCAACCATTATTTCTTCTACTTTTTTGTTTAGCATAATTGTATGTGTTTTATTTAATATTCGATCATTTATTGTATCAAACACAATTTAATCAAAAATGTTTTTCATTTTCTTAAAAAAACTCTTAGCAGCTGATTTCGATGGTTTGAAATTCTCAGAGCCTTTAAGCTTTTCCAGTACTTTTTGTTCTTCACGACTAGTATTCTCCGGTATATAAACGTTGATATTGACCAACAAATCACCACTGCCATAACCATTTACTGATGGTAAGCCCTTACCACGCAAACGCAGCACTTTACCCGGCTGAGTCCCTGCTTCTACTTTCACACGCACTTTACCTTTTACTGTCGGTATTTCAGCACTAGTACCCAGAATTGCTTCAGGTACTGTCAAAATAAGGTTATAAATCAAGTCATTTTCGTCGCGAATCAGCTCTTCGTGCTCCTCCTCTTCGATGTATACTAAAAGATCGCCGGGCACACCTCCACGGCGCGCAGCATTACCTTTTCCATTGATAGAAAGCTGCATGCCTTCCATCACACCAGCAGGAATATTAAATGTTATTTCTTCGGCCTCGCGCACCACACCTTCACCACTACAGTGTTTACATTTGTTTTTAATGATTTTCCCTTCGCCTTGGCAGGTAGGACACACCGAAGCTGTTTGCATCTGCCCCAACATCGTATTGCGAATCTGTGTCACCTGACCAGTACCGTGGCAGGTATGACAGGTCTCGGTAGCATTGCCTTCGGCACCAGAGCCACCACAGTGCTTACACGCGACGTATTTATTGACCTTAATGGTTTTTTCTACACCATTGGCAATATCTTCAAGGCTCAACTTCACCTTAACGCGCAGGTTAGAGCCACGATTTTGGCGGGTACGGCCACGGCTACTGCCACCAAAGCCGCCGCCAAAACCACCACCGCCAAAGTGACCGCCAAAGATATCGCCAAATGCGCTGAAGATATCTTCCATATTGGAGAAACCTCCGCCGCCAAAGCCACCACCAGCAGCACCACCCATTCCGGCGTGCCCAAACTGATCATAGCGTTGCTTCTTTTGCGGATCGCTCAGTACTTCATAAGCCTCAGCAGCTTCTTTAAAATTCTCTTCAGCCTGTTTGTCTCCCGGATTCTTATCCGGATGAAACTGAATAGCCTTCTTACGATAAGCTTTTTTTATCTCGGCATCAGAAGCCCCTTTGGCAACTCCCAGCACCTCATAGTAATCTCTTTTTGACATAGCTTTACAATATAATTTAGGCCTGACAACAAAACAGAGTCGTTTTGTCAGCCATGCCTAGGTCTTTTTATGACGAAGTGACAATGTATGTTAAGCGCCTACTACCACTTTAGAATGACGAATCACTTTATCGTTTAGTTTATATCCTTTCTGTACACAATCGATAATTTTACCTTTCATATCTTCGCTAGGCGCAGGTATTTGTGTAATGGCCTCGTGCAATTCTGTGTCAAACTCACCATCTTCAGTAGAAATAGCCCCTACTCCGTTTTGTTTAAGAAAGCCTTCAAACTTATTATAAATCAGATGCAATCCTTCTTTAACAGCATCTATATCTTCTGCACTATCCAAGGTCCCCATGGCTCGCTCAAAATCATCCATCACCGGCAGAATGTCTTTAATCAGCTTTTCGCCAGCCGTTTTGGTCAATTCCATTTTCTCTTTTAAAGTTCGCTTACGGTAGTTATCAAACTCCGCCTGTAAACGCAGATTTTTGTCGCTCAACTCTGCGGCTTTTTCCAGAGCAAGAGTCAGATCATCCTTTTCCTCTTTTTCCTCTTCGGTGGTTTCTTCCGAAACCTCTTCCTCCTGTTCCTCAACTACTTCTTCGTTTTCTACTTCCTCCACAGAAACTTCCTCTACAGGTACTTCTTCTTTGACCTCTTCGGCTTTTGCCTTTTCTTTTTTAGACGCCATGATTATATTGTGTTTTTTGTTTTATTCAAAATTAATGCTCAGCCTTAGTACAAACCTAAGGCCATAGTGTGATGGAGTGACATAATGGCAAAAAACAAAAGTAGAACCCCGTAGTGGGTTCAATTTGAATAACCCCGGGTGAGCTGAGCGTAACCCGGGGTTTGTGCCATAGAAAAAAGAATGCCGTGTACAATCTTTTTTAGCGAGCGAATCTAATGTCGACATTTTGAGAAAAACCTGGGAAAGCAAATTTGCTAATATTAAAAAACTTATATATCATTTAAAAAAAGGATACATTGTACTTCAAACTGCCTCTTAATAAAGACAACAATGCTTACCTTAGTACAACAACCTTTTATAACAAAACGAGATTTCACTCTGTGGAGCTTCGTGCTTCTCCGTTTCATTCTGTGATATAACTAAATCAGCTATCACACAATTTCCACAGAGAAGCACGGAGGGCCACTGAGGGCTTAAGCTCTCATCAAAGAGCTTCACTTGGCGTGAAAACCTCAGTATGTAAAAGAAAAGAGACCGCCACGGGCTTTCCGGGCGATCTCTGATTTCAGTTATCAATAAGAGAACCTAATAAAGGGGAGAGTTACTCTACTACCAACTTACAAATAGCAGTCTCAGCTTTTACGAAGTAAACACCTTGTTTCAGGCTACTAATGTTAAGTTTTTCGTTCTCTGAAATAGCTAAGTGACGTAGCACTTCGTTTCCTGAGAGGTCGTAAACGACAATCTCTTCTCCCGCCACGCCTGTAATGATTACACTTGTTGTGGCAGGGTTTGGATAAAGCTCTAATGTCGTCAACTGATAATCTCTCAATCCGCTAACAGCATTCATCTCAATTGAGATAAGTGTATCAGAAGCCAAAGCAATAGTACTATCAACTGGCGCATAGCCATCTGCTGTGATGCTGTAGCTATAAGTACCTATCGTTAGAGAATCGCTAAGAACAACCTGACCTGCAGCATCACTAGTTTGTGCCGCTAATCCTTGGAATGCGAGTTCTGCTCCTACGATTGGAGAACCTCCATCAGTAATATTGAAACTTACTACATACTTGGCTTGCTTGTATTGAGCTGTAACGGTGATAGCGCTTCTTACATTATCAAAAGCAACATCCCAGCCAATGAACCAGTAACCCGCTCTGCTTGGATCTGATGGTGCTGTAGCAGATGAGCCGTGTTCTACCGTTTCTGATTTCAATAAAACACCATCCCAGTCTTTGAAGTTAACATCATAACGATTAATAGCATATTGAGCAGTAATAGTTACATCAGCAATAATGCTATCATAAGCAGCATCCCATCCAGTGAATGTGTAGCCTTCGCGTTCTGGATTGCTTGGTGCTATAGCAGCAGAACCAAAGCCCACCTCTTCTTCTTTGAGAATAAAGCCATCCCAGTCAGAAAAAATCACCAAATAGCGATGGATGCTATACTGTGCTGTTACGGTCACATCATTAGTAACAACTGTGAAATCTACATCCCATCCTGTAAAAGTATAATGCTCACGCTCAGGAGCAGCAGGTACTGTTGCTGCATTGCCATACTCTACACTGTCTGTGACGAGCACAGTGCCGTCCCAATCTTGGAAAGTGACTGCATAGGTGTTGATTACATATTCAGCAGTGATGGTCACTTCTGCAACAATGCTATCATAAGCTACATCCCAACCTGTAAAGGTGTAACCATCGCGTTCTGGATTAGTAGGTGCAGTGGCTTCTGAACCGAAGTTGACCTCTTCTTCTTTAAGAATTAGGCCATTCCAGTCTGCAAAAATCACCACAAAGCTATTGATGCTATATTGCGCTGTAACGGTCAAGTCAGATGAAATATTGCTAAACTCTACGTCCCATCCTGTGAAGGTGTAGTTTTCACGTTCTGGATTAGTTGGTGCAGTGGCTGAACCGCCATAGTCCACACTGTCTGTGAATAATACTGTACTATCCCAATCTTGAAAAGTGATAGTGTAGGTGTTTATTTCATATTCAGCAGTGATGGTCACATCAGCAATGATGCTATCATAAGCAGCATCCCACCCTGTAAAGGTATAACCTTCGCGTTCTGGATTGCTTGGCGCTGTAGCTGCTGTACCGTAATCTACATCATCTACTTTCAGCGAACTTGCATCCCAATCTACAAAAGACACTTGATAGCTGTTGACGCTATACTGTGCAATAACCATTAGGTCTGACTTCACATTATTATAGGAAACTCCCCAACCCGTGAAGGTATGACCATCGCGAGCAGGGTATTGTGGAGCAGTAGCATGTTGCTGATACTCTACACTGTCAACTTTTATCACCGTGCTATCCCAGTCTGCGAAAGTGACAGCGTATTGCGCTTTCTCAAATTCTGCAAAAGCAACAATATATGATATTACGCTATCTAAATTTGTAGCCTTTTCGCTTCCTTGTAAATCCCAGCCTGTAAAAGTATAACCTTCACGTTCAGGAACTGCAGGTGGAACAACAGCGCTTCCGTGATCAACGGTATCGGTTTTTAACACTGTCCAATCGCTATTACGGAAGATAACTTCATATCTAAGAATATCGTATTGGGCCGTAAATACAGTATCGCTAATTGCTTTATAAGAATAAGTTCCCCATCCTTCAAAACTAAAACCATCGCGTTCTAGACTACCAAAAGGAGCATTAACCCAAGTATTAGGCAAAACAGTATCGCTTTGCAAAACACTTCCATCCCAGTCGGCATAAGTTACCACATAACGAATCTCTTCGTACTGAGCTACTACCGAATAATCTGTAGTCACATTAGTAATGCCTTCGCTCCATCCTGTAAAGTAGTAGCCATCTCGCTCCGGGGCTACAGGAGCTGTCGCATCCTCACCAATTTTTACGGTATCAACCTTCAGCAAGGTATTGTCCCAAGATAGGAAGGTCACGATAGCTGTAGAAGAAGTGATAGTAATGTAATCTTCTTTCGTAACTACATCTATACCGTAAGCATTGCTTGCAGTAAGCGTGACATCGAAAGTACCTACCGTGCTATATTGGTGCACCGGATTAGCTTCGGTACTGGTAGTGCCATCGCCGAAGTTCCATTCGTAAGATGGGTAGGTTCCCATACTACTATTAGCAAAGCTTACTATGAGTGAATCGACACCTGTTTGTTTATTAGCTGAAAAAGCTACTTCAGGAGCTGTTCTATTATAGTCAGCCAGTACAATGTTTGAAGTATCCTTCAATATCGTGTAACATTCTACTTCAGAACTCATAGTTATTTCGCAACTAACCTCCACACCTTGTTGCAAATCAGAAAAAGTCGCAGTATCAGTTGTTACACCAATAGCGGTTCCATTTATCATCCAATTGTAACGAGGTGAAGCCCCTGCATTACTTGCTTTAGCTATAAACCCTAAGATACTATCGTTTTCCATCATATTAGGATTAATACTAATAACGACATTAGGCATCAAATTAGGGATAACCACAATTGAAATAATATCAGAGCTAATCTTGGTATATACTTCATCAGCTATACTAATACTGTCAAAAGACAACATACACTGTATCTCGTCGGAACTAACAAGAGAACTCAACGCCAAAGTATCTGCAGTTTCATCGTCCAACACTTCCCCATTGAGCAACCAAGCATAAGTAGGATTGTTACCTGCTGCTGAAGCTGTAGCGCGGAAAATCGCAAATTCACCCACACAAATATCATATTCATCCGATGTAACTTTCACACTAGGTCTAGCTCTAACGATAACAGTATCTACCGATTCACACCCATAGGCATTATAAGCTTTCACCCATATGGTATCAGTTTCAAGGCTTTTTAGAACGTAACTAATTTCGTTAACATTCGCATCACCTTGAGACCAAACACATGAATCAAATTGAGAGGTAAAAGCAATAGAAAAAGTATCACCTATGGCAACAGCTATATCTTCACCAAGATCAATATCTAACTTCCCATAAGTATCCACCCTAACAGATTTATAGTTGTTACTCGTGTTCCCATCGTAGGTAGAGGATAACAAAGTGCGACACTCAACACGATAGCGCTTTATAGCTGACAGGTCAAAGGGCTGTGAATATCTATATTCCATAGATTCTCCGGACTTTAATACCTCTTTCAAAACAATAGTATCAGTATATGTCGTTCCGTAATCAAGGCGTACAGAAGAAAGAATGGTATCACCAATCTCATAGTCGACATAACCATAATTAGCAATTGTTGCCTGCACATATTCCAACGAAGAATGCTCACAGTCTGACATCGGAGATGTTATGTGCGAAATCCCTAAATCCTTACTCTTCACGGCTCTTATACTTCCATTTTCAGTCTTTAAAGAAGGACTTCCTTCATTAAAAAAGCAATTATCAACACTGATATACTCCGTCTCATTCAATGACATTTCATCTTTCAAATGAAACCTCAAGTAGAATAATACTCCTTTTTCATTAAAAGAACTTGTGCCTGCAGCAGCCAATTTTAGTTTACTATCATTCATTGATTTAAAGAAGCTCCAACCTTCAGTCAGGGTTTCCTTTTGGACAACTTCTACAAATCTAAGTTCTAACGAATCATAAGTCAACTCCATTTGTAAAGAACGAACTCCAAGATGGTCTGGGATATCATCCACAAAAACAGGCAGATCATAAATTTCATTTACAGGACCTGTGGTATCTGGAATTTCTATCTTAGTGTCATAAATAGTGAAATAATTAGAAGTTGTACATGCTCCAACAGAATCCTCTACTGAAACACGAACCTTGCCACCCTGTATGGCTGTCAAAATCCCATTGTCATTTACAGAAGCAATCTCCTCATTATCTACACTATATCTAAAAGGAGCTATTCCGTTAGAAGCTGTTAACTTAAGTTTATCACCACTATACATGATCGTTCCATTAGGAGAAAGATATATTGTTGAAAACGAATTACCCCTAAAATAACCACTAACGCTCAAACCTCCAAGTGATTCATTAAACAGCAAATCATAGAAACCGAGACTAGTAGAGCTGCTTGACAACACAACAAACTCCAAATTCAAAAGAGTCCCCTTTCCCTCTAATGGTTGAGTTGTAGCAAATGCTGTGTATACCCGACTATCTCTTACAGAGGCATGGGTACTACTCCCCTCTAACATACAATCTGAAGCATTTACACCTACGAAATCTAAAACAGAAGTACTGTACGCCAAACTAAAACTGCCAGACATAACTCCTTGACCTGAAATATCTGTAGTATATACTGGGACACTTATAGTATCACCTGGATAAGCTCTCAAATCATTAGCTGTACTCAAACGATACCCTAACACCTTGAAATTACCACTTCGGACTGTAGTACCTACAGAATCTACGGCAATTATTCGCGTATTACCTGGTTTCAAAGCAAAGAACTTACCTGACTCTGACACTCTACCAACAGTTTGATCTTCGACGGTATATGAAACAGGGCCAGTTTTATCGCCATAAACAGACAACTGAACACTATCGCCAATAAGCATTGTACTATACGAAGGCGACAAACTTATACTTGGCGGAGCGGCCACAGAGATATATCCACTTTCCACTGTTACAGTTGATCCCCCTTCGTTAAAATAGGTATCTGAAAAATTACTGGATATACTAATACTAGATCCCCGACTTTGCAGAGCCCTTACTTTAATTCGACAAAACTCACCATCACCTTCATAAAGCCCACCTTTAGCTCCGGCAATAAACAAGTAGCCATTCTCCTTTACATGAGCTGAGACTGAGCCCTGCCCTGAGATTGTTCCATCACTTTCTACTCCTAACACCTCAAAATAAGATGTGGAATAAGTGACCTTCATACTAAAAGACCTTACCTCTTTGCCGGTAAAGGTACTATCAGCATATATCGGAACAGTAATAGTATCACCAAATACCATTGATTGGTCGGGAATACGGTAATGCATCTTTTGTGCATACGCCGTCCAACTAAACAATAGTAGAAATAGGAAACACGTACTGTTTTTTATTAATTTATTCATACTTAAAAGATTTTATAGTAAGAAAAACAGTTATTCTCCTAACTGAGAGAAGCAGTTAGAAGAATTGACGTGCTTAATGCTTTTGTACCATTACAGATTGAGACTGCGAAGCTGTTGAAATGCGAATAATATACATTCCCTGCGATACTTCAGCATCCTCCCATTGAGCTGTATACTTACCTGCAGGCATATCTTTAGATTCGATAACATCTATCAATTGACCATAAACACTATACACTTCAATATTAACTCTTCCTGCATTTTTCAGAACGTAATCAATACTTAATGCTCTGTCAAATGGATTAGGATACACATTTAAAGAAAGGTGATCTACAGCCACTTTCTCTTCTTCGATCAATGTAGGGCCGTCAAAATAGACAGTAGCAGAGCGTTCTGTCACATCCATAGCTATTTCATTTATAATGAGCTGAGTAGCTACCACCTCTGTTTTACCACTTACCACCGCTTTCACAATAAATTTTAAGTTAATAAAGGTGCCACTATTAGCTAAAGCAGCAGTACTTGCTAATGACACATTAATAGCATCACCTTCCTGATTATTGACCAATAAAGCATTAGCACTAAAGTCTGTTTTTTCGACACCAGCAAAACTTAAGACCTCAGAATCAAATTTAAATTGTGCTTGCAGTGCAAAAACATTTGAAAGTCCGGACAAATCAACTGAAATTACAACTTCGACATCTTCACGCGCATTAACATCACTTAAAGAGATATTGGCAACAGATGACGATTTGCTTTCAACTGAGGCTTCTCCAAAATAACTAATAGCGCCTACTACTTTCTGTAAGATAAGTGAAGCATCATAAGCAGAAACTGCATTTTCGCCCGTGTTGCCACTTACATTAGCTACATTACGTTGTTTTTTGTCCAAAACAGTATCTCCAACCGTACTCAGCAATACCAGAGATGCATCAAAAGCTTGCACATAACCATTACGGCTCACATCGCCTAACTGAGGATTGTTTACCATAGTAGCGAATGGTGTGTAATTGACGGCATCAGAAGTCACATGGCCTGTTCCATCAGGATTATCATCATGTCGTGGTCCTGTAGTACTCCCCCACCAACAATTGGTGGCATCTATCTCAAAAGTTTCATGTACATTGTAAACTGCTTTTGAATTTGAATAAAAACTGTTATCTTGATCGCTAACATATCCAACCCTTACAAAATCACAACTATCCACAGAAGGTTTAGATGCTCCTTCAGACCTAATTGCATATTCATTCACATTATAGAATAAACTATTGCTAATTGTTGGATTGGCACTATTAGTATAAATCGCTTCATTCACATTTGCAAAAACACAGTTTTCTAATTGACAATCGGCATCTATCGATGTTTTACTAAAATCAATTCCATACCAGTAATCATATGATTCTCCATCAGAATTTGAATCTCCACCATAAGTATCATCCTTGTAAGAAGTAAAAATAATCATACTATCCGGAGTAGAACCTCCTTGGGCCATCAATCCTTTGTTTACATAAAGACCATTATCAAACTTACATATCACTCCTGGATCAATGTTTAAAACAGCACCACTACCTACAGTATAGTTAGTAAAATAATAAGGAACATTATCAATACCAGCGAAACTACGTTGAGGTAAATTTAAATCCTGCGTAAGCGTCTCATTGTTTACCTCAATCATCTTATAAGTAGAACCTGAAATAACATTACCCTCTGTCACTGAAGGATAAGCTACTAATGAAATTGAGAAAGGTACATTACTCAGATTATGAAAGGTATTGTTCCGCAGCTTTGGCTCAGATACACCATTACAATAAATACCTCTATAACAATAATCAAAGAAACAGTTGTTAATATTAGGAGAAGCACTATAAAGCTTTATAGCATTACCACCCATGTGTTTTATTTGAGCATAATTAATCACACTCTCGTCATCACTCACATTATTAAACACAAACCAAGAATTACTATTCCAATATATTCTTGCTTTCCCATTTCTCTTTGTATCTAATGGCTTACCACAACCATCATCCTCAACATCTGTGAATATCACAGGATTATCACTTGTTCCTGCAACATTTATTTTACCATTTACGGTAAAAACATTAGTACTTGAATGATTCCCCTTGAAAACCATACCCGCTGGTATAGTAATCTCTGTACCATTATTAATTGTAAATCTATTATCAGCCAAATAATAGGTTATTGAATCATAGCCTGCAAAACTACGGAATGGTATTGTATCGGTTTGAGAGTAGGTTTCTGACAACAGCTCTATTGCCTGAATATCAACATTCGCCATGGTATTATTTTCAAATTTGGCTTTCGAAAACGTACAAGTTTTCACTACGGACTCTGATATGTTCAACAGATTATTATTTCTGAACTCTGCTTCACCTATACCCGGCAGATAAAGGCCTCGACAATTCATCATTTCAGTGTTTGACACCAAAGGTGACGCCGCCCCATATATACTAACGGGATAGCTTGACAACTGCTCCAGCACGCAAGAGTCTACATTTGCTTTACAATTTTCAAAACGTAGAGCTTCACGTCCGTATCTTAATTCCACATTTTTTAAGCTATTTAAAGAATCAAGTGCACTTCCATAAAAATACAAACCATACCAGTTTCCAGCATTAGGGGTAGCATTATTGCCATTGTTATCGGTATCTCCCCCTCGAGAATCATCTGCAATAGCCGTAAATGTGATTTTTTGATCTTTTGTCCCTTCTGCGACAAGTGCTCCTCGAACATATATAGTTCCCTTAGGTTTTACAACCACTCCTGGGTTTATGGTTAAGGTAGAATTAGATGCAATAGTTAAATTCTCATTCAGAATATAAGCAATGTTTTCAATACCAGCCACATCACGTTGTGCTAAAACACCATGAGCGGCTAGATTATTATCATTGATAGCTAAGCCCTGAGAACGGTTAGCCAAGAAAGTCATATTACTAAACTGAGGGTCTGAAGTCAAAGACATCCCAACTGGATCCCAACTGGAATTTTGAATAGTAACTCCATCTAGTATTGGTGCAGAATTACCAAGTATATTTACACCATAACCTCCAGTACTAAATATCAATGCATCTTTTAAGTTAGGACTTGCATTTTCTATAAAGATTCCTGCATTATAATTATTTGAACTATAATAACCTCCTCCGTATTTAATTTCCGTATTCTCTATTCGACAATAGTCATCATCACTAGAAGATAAAAACCTAATACTTCCCCAGTTGTCAGCTCCCGGACTTGTAGCGTTTCCATCACCATTGACATCTTTCGGATTTCCATAATTATCGTCTTTATAAGAGGTAATAATTACTTTTTCTTCCTCAGTACCTACAACTTTAAATCCGCCTTCTACATATATTGAGTTATGGTAATTATCTCCCATTTTAAGCACAACACCTGGTTCAATATCAACATAAGCACCATCTTTTATGGTCATTGTACTCATCAATACATAGGTGATATTCTCATACCCTGCAAGGTCTTTCTTTTTAAGCGTACCGCTTTGAGTTACATCGCCACCTTTCAAACCAAGTGCAGATAAGCCTACATTAGTAAACGAATTTCCATCGAATGATGGGTCAGCAGCACTTGATACAATGACAGGGACATTGGAAATATTTACCAACACATTGTTTTTAAACACTGGAGCCGATGCACCATAAAACTTAACCCCATTATTAGATTCAATAATGCTATTATTGATAATAGAAGGCGAAGCATCTTCAGTGTATATTGCAAAATCATTTGAATACCTGAAGTCACAATAGCTGACTTGTGAGGTATCGCTTGCCGAGTTATTGAACACAAAGCCTCCAATATTTCCTTTACCGGGTACCGACTGAGTACCATTCTTATTGGTATCGCCTGGATTACCAAAATTATCATCACTAGCAGAGGTAAATACAATATGCTCTTCGGCAGTACCATTGGCCATTATGGTACCATCTATAGTAAATTTTCTACCACTTGTTGATTTAATAACTACCCCAGGATCGATGGTTAAGGTCTTACCATCGGGCACCGTAATATTATCCAACATATAATAAGTGATGTTATCAATATCTGTAAAGTTTCGTTTACGTATAATTGCATCCGCTGTTAATGTCCCTCCTAATAGACCAATAGCATCATAAGCATTATCGCTAAAGGATAGCGTATTGTTTTCGAAAACAGGATCGGCCTCGAAAGACATGGCAATAGGTGTTTGACTACTGGAAGCAAATGTTGTATTGGTCACTTTAGGACTAGAATAGCCATGTAGTGTCAGACCATATTTATTATTACTAAACTCACAACTATCAATAGTAGGACTCGAATTATAACAGGTCACACCACCGTAAGTATTATAATAATAGCTGTCTCCTGTAAAACGCACGTTACAGCCGTTCATTTCACTAGCTGAAGCTTCAGCATTATAAAAGCGAATTCCCGTCCAACTATAACGGTCAGCCGATGTATTGGCAGCATCGCCATTAGAATCGCCTCCCCAGTTATCATCCGTATAAGCTGTAAAGAATATATTCTCGTCAGGCTTTGCTATGGCATTAAGCACCCCATGTACATCAAAAGCATAACCATCTCTGATTTTAAATATATTGCCGGATGTTACAGTAAAAGTGGCTCCACTCTGGATATCAAAACCTCTGTTAAAGTCATAAGGAATAGTTAGTTTAGGAAGTTCCCAATCGCGAGACAGGCTGGCAAAAGCAATCCAGGCATGATTATAGTCATTATCACTAAAGGTGTTAGCTGTATTGACAATAAAACCTGCCGCTTCTTTAAAATAAACAGGGGTCCCCAACTCACTCAGCGTACAAGCATCCAAAGTCGCCTTTGATGAACTATTGTTCAGATACAAACCATAATGAAAACCATTCATACTTAAACCATTTAGGTTTACTTCAGTACTATCATTAACAAACATTGCATAATAAGCACCGTCTTTTGCTGTTGTTGATGTTGTACTTATACTACCTCCATTAATATCAACAGTTGTTTTTCTCTCAGTATATATACCATGGTATAAGAAATCCTTTAAAACAGAATTGGCAAGAGTAACACTCCCTTTATCTACATGAATATTTCTTAAATATTCTACAATACAATCTGTCAGATTCAAGGAACCACTATAAGCATTGTTCTTGTCGCCAACATGCAAATAATCCCATGAGCCGAATGACGGAGAGCTGGACGATGAGGTAAAAGTTGTGCCATTCCCCACCAGACTACCATACACATAAAATGATTTTCCCGACTTAAAAGCCATTGATGTACCTGGAGTCGTAGTTAGAGTTACCCCATTATTGATAGTAAAATTGTAATTAGGCATATATGGCACTGCCAAAGCTGCCAAAGTCCAATCAGAACTCAAAGTCTGAAAGTTTAAATACGCAAAATTATTGGTGTTATTAGAAAAAGTATTAGAAGAGTTCACCGTCACATTAGCAGGCGCCTGAAAATACAGGGGATAATTAGTTCCAGTAATAGTTGTAGAACTCAAGGTCAAATCTACACCAGAAGTTAACTCTACACCATAATAGCTAAAGTTCTGCAAAGTAGAAGCTGTTATAGTTGCCTCACCTTTGGCTAGTCTGATTTTATTGGCATATTCTACCACACAATTATTTAATCGAATATTAGCTGAGTGAGTGTCATTACCCACCGTTAATGCCGACCACTTACCTGCAGCAGGCGAACTACTGTTTGAGGTAATGGTAGCCCCATCAGCATCCAGAACTCCCAGCACAGTAATATTACGCCCATCATTGACTTTAACTGTTACACCATTCTCAATCGTTAGAGTAACGCCATTAGAGATTGTTAAGTTATCCGTTACGATGTAAGGACTTTGTTCTACCGTGAAAGTAGAATCAACACTTATCGTTCCACCGACATTGGTTTGTGCCCAAAAGCTAGTAGCCATCATCACTAATACGATTGACATTAGCCACCTAGAATGATTAAAAATATTCATGTGTTTTTAATTAGATATATTAGAAAATAAAAAATGATATTTCACTATAATTTGTATCGTTAGAATTTTAAATTAAAAATGCCCCGACACCACCCAAAGGCAGTGCCGGGACGAAAAAGGATTGGCGAATGCCATTCCTTTTCGGGGGAAGCAGATATTAATTTCTGATTATTTTCACGTGGTATTCTCCTACGGTCACGATATAGGCTCCGGCACTGTACGACGATAAATCAATTTTTGTTTCACCATCTGTAGTGGTATAAGTGCCTTGCAATTGCCCGTTAAGGTCAGCGATGCGTAGCGATTTTCCGGCAGTGGTGCCTGAGATGATAAGCTGGTCTTGGGTTGGGTTAGGGTAGGCTTTTACAGCTACGGAGTAAGCTGCACCTTCCGTACCAGCCACTTCGTGATCGGAATAGTAGTAATAATAATTAGATTGATAGTTTAGGATATCCCAATGATCGAGATCAAAAATAGGCTGTTTAGCATTATTCGGCTTAAGCGTAGCACCAGCTTTGTAATAATCTAGAAAAGCTGCGGCTGTACTGTCTGAAATATGATAAGCATACAGAGCAAAATCATTATTAACGACAATCTCTCCATTAGCAGCTACAGTACAAGAGATTCTATCTCCTTCCAATAATTCTGTGTTTACATCGTCTGCAGAGTACCCTATTACCTCAAAATAATTGTCTGAATACCCGTCAATCATACAAGTCTGTTTTACAGGTATCAATAATGATGTCTTATCCATACTCCACATGGCGTATAGTGTAGAGTTAAAATTAAACAGATTATTTATCCACACCAGATATTCGTCAGCTTCATCTTTTGTAATATTTACATTATAAGATCTTTCTCCATAAAAATAGCTACTATCCTGAATGGTATAATCACCATACACAAAGGTATCGTCATAGAAAGTTGGTTCATCTCCCGACCAACTATAAGTACTTCGTGTTAAAGTTGTTCCATCTTCGTTATAAGTATATTTGTTACTCCAAGTATAGATTTCGTACCATTCACTTTGGCTATTGCCACGATACATTTGTTTTTTATCCAACAACCGACCTTCGTTATCATATTCGAGACCGATGTACATATTCAGTCTCCATTCGCCAGATAAATTGTCCCAACTTAAATTGGAAATCTGTTTTGTCTGAATCCAACTCTCTCTATCAGCATTCCAATCGTATCTATCATAAGAGTTCAGAAGTCCATTAGCATCATAAGTAACATAATCCTTATAAGTCTTTACGAAGTCGTTATTTACGATATCATAGTAAACTGTATAGTCTCCATCAGTCCCTGTTTTGCTTACAGCCTGCCATTCACTGCCATTCAACACATATTCAGCAGTAGAGATAATATCATCCTCGGAACTACCACTGCCATCAAATTCATCTACAGTCTTAGTCGTCCAGTCCATAGCATCGCTATCCCAGCCATAATCAATCACATATTCATCATAACTTTCGTCTTCGCTATAGATATGACCTTCCTTACTCTGTCCTACCCAAGCGTTATTTTCCCAGATATAATCTATCCAAATACGATCACAGTCATCCTCACAAGCAACACCGTATTCTTTTAGATCTTGGACAAACTTATAAGAAGGCTGCCATGTGCCTTCACTATATTTATAATGGATATACTGCTTATAATAGTAAGTTTTTGCATAAAAAACATACTCTGTTTTGCCAGTATACATTAAGCTTTGGCTTTCTTCATCCCATTCTGAATATGTAGCAAGCTCAGTAGTATTTCCCTCTGTATCTACCCCCCAGACATTTTCTTCCTTCCTATCACAGATCCAAACACTATCGTAGGTATAATGAGCATACAATGTTTGACGACCATCATTATTGTAAGCATATTCATACTTATAATCATTCTCCCATACAAGAGTAGAATCATTCCAATCTTGATTCAACAGTAAGCTTCTATACCCATTAGCATCATATTCGTATAGATAACGACTTATATTTTCACCATTTTCATCTTTTATCACCATACTATCCAAAAGCTCCTCAGTAGCTTCTTCTAGAGGTAGGGATTTAAGAACTGGAAGGTTGTTTAGCTCTTTCATACCTTGCTTATCAAAATCGGATAAGGTTGGAGATGATGAAATTTGATTAAGAGCTTCATCGCTGGATAAAAACACAGAAGATGGCACTGTTCTTTGAAGTTGAGGTCGAGTTTTCAGGTCTTTGTCTCCGCCCTTTGCTGAAAGCATCGTTGCACACAACAATGCCGCACTGATTAAGTAATTGGTTTTCATTGATTTCATTTTTGATTAGTAGATTATTTAAAACATTCTTTTGAATAAATATTCATTTTCAAGCATTCTGAATACCATATTGGTATCTAAAAACTAATTGTACTATTTAAGCTGTAGCTCCCCTTCTACCCGCCCCAAGTTAAGACTCACATCACCTTCGCCCAAAGCAATCACCAGCGTCAGAGTCCTATTATAAATAGAGATAAAAGCCTGTTCCTGATCCGATATTTTTCGTGTAGAATGACTTTGACGGATGCCTTCGGTAAGCTGTTTTACGGCCTCGCGACGGCTAGTAAGTGTGCGAATGATATCGCTACGTTTTATGCTTGGCGATTTATGCATTACGCCTTCGGCCATAGAAAGGAGAGGATCGGCTAGCATATTTTTGCCCATATTACGATAAAAATAGACCACACTGGCTTTGTACTGGCGCGGGGTAATGAGCAAGTACCCACCTACGTTGTGCCGCGAAAACATTTCGTCGTAGCTTACCTCATAATAAAAAGGTGTGCCATTGTCTGTTGTGCGCTTTTTTGCTTTGTCGAAACGTTGCTTGAGGAGGTGGTCAGAAAACAGGGCCACAAGACTGAGGAGAATGGCCAGTCCTAGTTCGCCGTTTTGGCTGGTAATGCCTTCTTTTATGAGTTGTTTTTTAAGGTCTTCGATTAGGCTGATATCAAAATCGAGGCCAATTTGCTGAAGGACTAAACGGTAATCAGACGAAAGTGTGCGTCCTTGTTTTACATTCAAAACATCTTTGAATACTTTGTATACATCCTCCCCTCTTTGTTTTAAAAACTTTTGCATTAAAATCTGTTATTGGTTGTAGCTGGTTTTAATTGCCTTACAAAAATAGCGGATTGTAAACATGCAAGATCAACCTGCGAATTAGTACTTTTTCCGCACCTCAACAAAAAGATGCTTTCCGCTGTATATCTGCTAGTTAGGCCTGATTAAAATTTTCACAAAAACATATTATTCCGCACCAACTACCTCATCATAAGTAACATATCGCACTCCTAACACGAAAAGATTGCCTTGTTAGATCTTAACTTTTCAAATGAGCTTACCAAAAGTACAAGAGCTTCATTAGAGTTACAACTGAACTTTGTGCGGATTCTTGAATCGGTACAAATTCTTGAATTCACTCAACAACAAATCATTATCAAAAAACAACGAAAAAGCCTATAAACACAGGGCTTCGGAACACATAGTTCACAAATAGACATTTAACTGTAAAAAAAACAATTAGTTTTATCATTCCACAGAATCCGTAATACAGACAAAAGCATTATCTTTATCAACCGTTTATAATTTACAAAACCAAACCATATCACTTAAAATGAAAATACCCTTATTCGACCAATTATTTAGCCGACATAAAAACTTCTCACTGTCCATCATTATTTATCTGTCTCTGATTCTATTCTCCTGCCAGGAATCCCATATCAACACCTCAAACAAAGAATACGTGGGCGAACTGATAGCCCAATCAGTAGCAGTGGCAAGTAAAAACAATATTGACTCTGCAATTATCATTATAGATCGGGCTATAACCGAAGCTCAAAAGATAGAACATGACTCTTTACTTGTGGTTGGTTTAATGCAGAAAGCCAATAGCAAATCAATATTGGGAGATAACGACTATGCAGACTCTGCTCATACCGCCATACTAAATAATAACCTTTATGACATTGACAGCTCTCTTATTAGCAAAGTAAAACTAAGCTATGCACACTTGCTTATGGAATGGGGTCAATATGACAAAGCCCTTCTACTGTGCCAAGAGGCCAATGCTTACTATGAACACATACAGTACGACCGTGCTATAGTAGCAGGCAAGCTTACTATAGCCAATGTATATACCCAACTACTTGATTATACGAGTGCCATGAATGCTTTGGTAAAAGCTTTGGAAGTATCCGAAAAGATGGGGCAGAAACTCTTCATAGCAGTTGCTTACTTCAATATGGGCAATCTGTATTACGAAGAACAACAATATGAAAAGTGTATAGAATGCTATGAAATAGCCGCCGAAAACTATGGAGCTACAAACATTATGATAAATGTGGCCGGCAGTTATGAGAACATTGGCTCGGCCTATATAGAGATGGGAGAAGTAAAAAAGGCTGAAGAATACATCCTAAAAGCACGGGACATTTATACTGCTATGGGCGCTTACTCTTATGCTATGAACAACCTCAACAAACTAGGGGCTGTATACGAAAGTCAAAACATGAACCACGAGGCACTTAAAAGTTATAATGAGGTATTAGAGCTCAACACAAAGACCAATTTGCCACAAATAGAAGCCAATGCTTACAGCAATATAGGTAAGCTACACTATAAAAAAGGCAACTACCAACAAGCTGAAAACTGTTTTGAGAAAGCGCACAACATACGTTTGGCCTCTGGCGATACCGACTACCGCTTGCATTACAAAGGCATGATGCAACTACACGAGGCAAAAAAAGACTGGCAAGAAGCCTATAAGTGGGCTCGTAAATATGACCTGCATTCTGACAGCATCTTTAACATAGAAAAATTTGAAGCCACAGAAGAGCTACGTGAGAAATATGAAACCGAAAGAAAAGACCTGCAGTTGGCATCCTTAAAAGTGGAAAAAGAAAAAGATCAACTAACCATACTTAAAAACAAGGTCATTATTTACGCACTAGGTATAGTACTTTCACTCACCATCATCTTCATCTACTTTTTCCAGAAAGAGTATCGCCTAAAAGTACAATCATACAAAGATTTAGTTCGAAAAAACGAAGAACTCATTGCTATCAAAAACGCTAAACGTAAAACTATAGAAATAAAAAACGTTACAATAGAGAAAAAGAGTAACAATCATAAAAAAAAGGAAAAATCTAAGATTGCCGACAATATCATAACAGAGGTAAATGAGAAACTCGCCACTTTAATCGACGATAAGTTTTACACCAACATCAACCTAACCCTTAACGAAACGGCAGATGAACTGGGGACAAATACACGTTATCTATCTCAAATCATCAACGATACGTATAAATGCAACTTCCCGACCTTCATTAATCAGCTTAGAGTAGAAGAAGCCCAACGTTTACTAAAAAACGCTAGTCATCATCATCTAACCATCGAATTTCTTGGTGAAAAAGTCGGTTTTAAAAGCAAATCTGCTTTCAATACCGCTTTCAAAAAAGAAACAGGAGTTACCCCTTCATATTATAAGAAAAATATTGAATAGATTAAAGTTTGTTTGGGGTTCACATTCGGTGAAGCCCAACAAAAAAGCATAAAAAAAGACCACCCAAAGGCAGCCTCTTTTTATACTTAATTATAAATTCTTAGTTTACAGCGCCTGAAAGTTCAGCACCAGCTTTGAATTTAACCAATTTTTTGGCAGGAATAGTCATTGATGCACCGGTAGCAGGGTTACGACCTTCGCGCTCAGCTCTTTCCTGAATAGAAAAAGTACCGAAACCAATCAATGCTAATTTGTCACCAGCTACTAAAGTTTCTTTTACTGAGTCTACAAATGCTTCTACCGCTTTTTTTGCGTCTGCTTTACTGATACCTGATTTTTCTGCAACTGAATCAACTAATTGAGATTTGTTCATAGCTTTAATTTTTAAAATGTGATTAATGATTATTAAAATTTCTTTGACACAAATTTATAGTTAAATAAACTCTGAGCAAATTTTTTCGAATTAAAAATCACCGAAAAACTGCATTATCAATAGGTTGTAACGTTTTTAAAGGTTTCACAAGGCCTTGCACAAGGAAGTATCTAACTGTTTTTCAGTGGATTATAATGCTCTGATTATCAAACAGGTCTAACATTAAAATAATTAACAAATAATTAACTTTTTACAATAAAAACCGCTACATCCCCATTACACAGGGAGTTTGAAGCCTTTTTTTGTAATATGATTTTAACATTTCGCTGACTATTTTCAGTCTTCATCTCTTTCACTTAGCTTTTTTTGGAGCAATTTAGCTTTTAGAATATTGCTTTTTTATACTCTCAAGATGTTTACCATATATACTTCAAGGGCAAAGAAATTGCTAAAATTGAATCATTCTGTCACTATAAGTCAATTACCTGATCACTTCCAGCTCCATCCTAACATCGGTGTAGGGACGATCATTTTTATCTGTTTTAAGAGCAGCTATTTTATCTAAAACGTTCATTCCTTCGATAATTTCACCAAATACGGTGTACTCACCATCTAATGATGGGATTCCACCTATGGTCGTATAGGCATCTTTCATTTCCTGAGGATATTCCAGGGTTTCAGCCAGAGCATAATCAACAGCAATCTGATCCTTTATTTCACGTAAAAGCTTATTGAACTCTCTAGGGCTTGTTCGTTTCAAAGAATCCAATTCCGGCTTACGAGGCGTGTAGTATTTTGCTTTCAGCTTACGCTTAATAGGTACATTCACAGCACGTTCAATATTTTCCAATTCGGCCAAAGGCACAATACGCCCTACGGCAAAATAGAACTGTCCTATATCCGACTTCTTAAACATATTGACCTCCGAAGGCTGACGCGGCGCACATAGCGCTCCTTTTTTATGAAAACGGTTTTCGCGAAACTCTGAGTTGATATTCACCGAACGGCCATAGCCCACACGCGAGCCTTCAATGGCCTTTTTTGAAGAAGAGGAACCTCCCTGCACCACAAAATCTTTGACCACCCGGTAAAAAAGAGTACCGTCGTAGTGACCGCTATTGACTAGACGCATAAAATTATCGCGATGCTCTGGAGTATCATCGTATAGCATCACAGTGATATTGCCAAAATTAGTCTTGACCAGGACTTGGTGATTCTGCGCTAGCGTGTTAACAACTAATATTGTAAAAAAAGCCAGTAGTAATCGTTTCTTCAACATACGGATCTTGATTAAAAACCTGAGTTCAGGTTAAAATGTATTTGAAGCAAAAATAATCAATTTGTAACAACTGTATCATTTCCCCGTCAGATCAGGGCAAACGCATTTAGAAT
>DHQI01000123.1:9045-10049 GCA_002408065.1 Bacteroidales bacterium UBA5342 | reverse complement strand
AAGTTAAATGCGTTTGCCCTGCCCGTCAGATTAAGCCAGACCATATTAAATTATTTTTTGTAACACTTTTGTAACATCTCTCACCAAAATACATTGTCTGAATAAAGATTTTATGTAGTTTCGGCGCATTAATTAACTGACGCAATGGACTACAACATTTTTGATCTCCTAAAACTCTTAGGATCACTTGGGTTCTTCCTTTATGGGATGAAACTAATGAGCGAATCACTTCAAAAAGTAGCAGGAGACAGGATGAGGAGCATTCTGGCTGCTATGACCTCTAACCGTTTTCGAGGTGTTCTTACCGGCCTTACAATTACAGCCATCATTCAATCATCATCAGCCACCACCGTTATGTTGGTTAGTTTTGTCAATGCAGGACTCATCACCGTAGCCGAATCCATCGGCGTTGTCATGGGTTCCAATATAGGTACCACAGCTACAGCCTGGTTAATTACAGCTCTTGGTTTCAAAGTACACATGGTAGCTATCGTATTACCTCTGATAGGTCTTTCGCTCCCCTTACTCTTTTCCAAAAGCGCCAAGAAAAGCAACTGGGGAAGCGTCATAATTGGTTTCTCCATCATCTTTATCGGGCTAGACTTTTTAAAAGCCTCGACGCCTGACATCAACAGCAACCCACAAATATTTGAGTTCTTAACACAATTTTCTAACTACGGTTATGGTTCAATATTTATATTCCTTATATTAAGCACACTTCTGACTATGATTATTCAGTCGTCCAGTGCGGTGATGGCCCTTATGCTGGTCATGTGCTACAATGGATGGATATCTTTCGAAATGGCTGCTGCTATGGTACTGGGACAAAATATTGGCACCACTATAACAGCCATATTAGCCTCCTTGGTGGCCAATACCTCAGCCAAACGAACAGCTATGGCCCACCTGGTATTCAACATTATAGGAGTAGTTCTTGCATTGATTATTTTCTATCCGTCCTTGCATTTAGTTGAGATCATAACCGTAAAAGCCGGATTCTTATC
>DHQI01000123.1:8203-8843 GCA_002408065.1 Bacteroidales bacterium UBA5342 | reverse complement strand
CCTTTTCAGCAAGCCGGACAGGATCCGAAAGCCACCGCAGAAGCCATACCAGTAGCTTTGGCCATCTACCACACTGTTTTTAACGTCCTCAACACCTTTATTCTAATATGGTTTGTGCCTCAATTAGAAACCTTAGTAACGCGTCTGGTAAAGCAAAAAGATGAGAGTGACGAGGAATTTAAACTTCAGTATATCACTACAGGACTCTTATCTACCGTGGAACTATCCATATTACAAGCTCAAAAAGAGATTGACACCTATATGTGCCGAGTCAATAGGATGTTTGAGCGTACCAGAAACCTTTACGCTACAGAACCCGGCAATAAATACCACAAACTATTTGACAAGATAAAACGCAGCGAAGAGCATGCCGATGAAATGGAAGTAGAGATTGCGAACTACCTGATACGTATCACCAGCGAACTAAACAGCACCTCCAGTGCCGAGGAAATTAATTCTATGCTGGTATTGATTTCTCATATCGAAAGCATCGCTGATACCTGCTATGGCATCACGCAAGCCATAGACCGCAGTCACGAACAAAACTACAGCTTTGTAGAATCTGTGGATAAGCATATCAAAGAACTGTTTGACTTAAACGCAAAAATGCTGAGCGAAGTCTTAAAAGATTTTGATGGCA
>DHQI01000123.1:7509-8084 GCA_002408065.1 Bacteroidales bacterium UBA5342 | reverse complement strand
AGAAGGACGCGCTGATCTTGACAAGATTAAACAACTTTATGAACAACAAAGCAAGTTGAACAACCAAATACAAACAGAGCATTATAAAAACTTGAAAAAAGGAAATTATAAAGTAAAAACCGGGGTGGTTTACTCCGACATCTATAATGAGTTTGACAAAATGAAAAATTACATCTTCAAGGTGGCGAGTATCAGCATACCGCACGAGTTGATCATGCCGAAAACATCATAAGCATATTATCTAAAAGAGTCTGTTCTACCACAAAACAGACTCTTTTTTTATCAACTAAATGGCCCAAAAGGTTTAATGAAATGAGACCCGATCTCCTTGCATTGTTATGTTAACATCACAGTCTGCACTTACCTTGCCAGCTAAAATTTCTTTTGACAAAGCATTAAGGATTTCGCGCTGAATAGCGCGTTTGATAGGTCGAGCTCCAAACTGAGGGTCGAAACCTATATCCACGATGTGCTGTTTGACCTCTTCAGACACTTTCAACGTCAAGTTTTTCTTTGCCAAAACAGCTGTCAAAGCAGAGATCTGAATGCCTACTATTTCCTTCACCTCTTCCCGG
>DHQI01000123.1:0-7287 GCA_002408065.1 Bacteroidales bacterium UBA5342 | reverse complement strand
CCCGGTTAAGGGGGGTAAACATAACAATTTCATCAATCCGGTTAAGGAATTCGGGACGTATGGATTGTTTCATCAAAGCTAAGACTTTACCTTTAGTAGCCTCCACCACTTGCATACGCTGCTCCATATCCAGATTTTCCAAATCCTCTTGAATGATATGTGCCCCCATATTAGAAGTCATAATCACGATGGCATTTCTAAAATCGGCAGTCCGCCCTTTATTATCCGTCAAACGACCTTCATCCAGCACTTGCAAAAGAATATTAAAAGTGTCGGGATGAGCTTTTTCTATTTCATCGAGCAAAATAACCGAATAGGGCTTTCTGCGAACAGCCTCAGTCAATTGTCCTCCCTCATCATAGCCCACATATCCAGGAGGAGCTCCCACCAAACGACTCACGGCGTGGCGTTCTTGGTACTCGCTCATATCAATGCGTGTCAGGGCATTTTCATCGTTAAACAAATAAGATGCTAAGGTCTTTGCCAACTCCGTTTTTCCCACACCAGTAGTGCCGAGAAAAAGAAAGGAGCCAATAGGCCTGTGGCTATCTTGTAAGTCAGCGCGGGAGCGACGAACAGCATCCGACACCACTTCTATAGCTTCTTGCTGCCCTACCACACTTCTGTGCAATTCATCTTCGAGTAACAAAAGTTTTTCACGTTCCCCTTGCATCATCTTAGCTACCGGTATACCCGTCCATTTAGCCACCACCTCGGCAATATCATCAGTGGTCACCTCCTCTTTAATCAATGCATCGTCTTGTTTTGACGCTAATTGCTCTTGCATCGCCGCTAAATATTCATTTTCCTGTTGTATCTTACCATAACGCAGCTCAGCCACCTTACCAAAATCACCTTCTCGTTCAGCCCTTTCAGCCTCTTGTTTATATTGTTCTATGAGCGATTTGTGATGCTGAATATCATCAACAAGATTTTTTTCTGATTTCCACTTAGCATAAATACTTTCGCGTCTTTCTTTAAGGTCAGCAAGTTCTCTTTTAATCGACGACACCTTTTCTTTGTCCTTCTCACGTTTGATGGCTTCAAGCTCAATCTCTAGCTGCATTATCTTACGATCAAAGGCATCTAGTTCTTCGGGTTTAGAGTTCATCTCCAACCTTAGCTTAGCTGAAGCCTCATCTATTAAGTCAATGGCTTTATCGGGCAAAAAACGGTCAGAGATATACCTCTGCGACAACTCCACGGCAGAAATGATAGCCCCATCAGTTATCCTTACCTTGTGATGCCCTTCATATTTTTCTTTTATTCCTCTTAGAATAGAAATAGCACTTTCACGATCGGGCTCATCCACTATAACTTTTTGGAAACGTCGTTCCAAGGCCTTATCTTTTTCAAAATATTTTTGATATTCGTCTAGTGTAGTGGCACCAATAGCTCTCAATTCACCACGTGCCAAAGCAGGCTTAAGGATATTGGCAGCATCCATGGCACCCTCTCCACCACCAGCACCTACAAGAGTGTGTATCTCATCGATAAAAAGCACCACTTTACCCTCCTCATCTACAACTTCTTTGATGACCGCTTTCAAACGCTCTTCAAACTCTCCTTTATATTTAGCCCCTGCAATAAGGGCACTAATATCTAAAGAATAAATAATCTTATCCTTTAAGTTATCAGGCACATCTCCCTTGACTAAACGATGTGCCAATCCTTCGGCAATAGCCGTTTTTCCTGTCCCCGGCTCCCCCAATAGCATGGGGTTATTTTTAGTACGTCGTGATAAAATCTGAAGAATTCGTCTTATCTCTACATCACGACCTATGACAGGATCTAAACGCCCCTCATTAGCAAGTTTATTAAGATTCTTTGCATATTTATCCAAAGAATTATAAGTATCTTCCTGTGATTTCGAGGTCACATTTTGTCCTTTTCGCAAGTCATTTACGGCATCAGACAAAGCATCTTGAGACAAACCATTGTCCTGCATCAAACGTGCTACATCATCTTTTGCCTTCAACATAGCGAATAATAAATGTTCTATGGAGACATATTCATCTTTCATCTTTTTGGCAATATTAGCTGCTGTATTTAGCATCGCCACTGCCTGTCTCGAAAGCATCTGTTCTCCACCTTGCACTTTAGGAAAGCTTTGAATGATACTCTCCAAAGTCTTTTTAAAAATATCTACATTAACCCCAAGCCTGTTGAGTACATAAGGCAATACATTTTGATCAACTTCAAAAAGAGCTTTAAGGATATGAGCATTTTCAATTTGTTGATGTTCAAAAGCCTGTGCAATTTGCTGTGCTTGTTGAATAGCTTCTTGCGATTTGATGGTATAATTATTAAAGTTCATCGTCTGTCTTTTAAATTGAATAATTCCAAAATTGCTTCACAAAAAAAAGGACGTCAATTTACAGTCCACACCAAGAAACCAGACGTAATGTCATAGCTAAGAGACGCTTAAATGACATTCAGACAGTAAAAACCAATACTTTATGACAAAATATCCGCTTTCAAATGAAAGAACCGTTGCGAGGCACGCAAGACAGCTAGCCCATCGTCAAAGAGTTTCTCAAAAGCAGATCAAAACGAAGATTTTTTTTGCCAATAGTTTAATTTACAAATTCAAAACGACGGAAGAGCAAGGTATGCTTTATCATAGAAGTCGTTTATCGTCCTAGGGGTATTTCGAATCAAGCAGAACCTTTGTGGGGAAAGAGTTCTTAAGCACCTTAAATGAAAAATATGTAAAACAAAAATGTCGCCCCCTTATCAGGGCTCTCCTGCAACATTTTAGCCTACCACGGCTTACACCCGTGTTTATTCAAATTAATTCCCTTCAGGATTTTTCGTTATTATTTATGAGCCTTAATATAAGGAATAATAATGGAACACTTGCTATGCCTAAAAAAATGCAAATACTGTAAATCAAAAGCTATAGTACTTAAACTATTTCGATCTCACAATCCCCAATATTTACAGCTACTTATTAATCCCGTTTCCAGGCAAGTAATCCTCCTGAATATGGCTCATAGAAGCAAAAATATTGCTCCGGGCTTTGGGGTTTAGTTGTCCTAGTTGTTCAATCACAGCTCTGATATCTGAACGAGAAGAGGCCTCCTCGTGAGGGCATTCTTTTTTCATCTTGGGAAACTGACGAAGAGCCGCATAATCCTCTAATTGCTTATTGGAGATCAAAGCCAGCGGACGTATCATCGTCATATCAAAAGCAGACATCTTCATCTTGGGCGGCATACTTGATATGGAGCCTTGAAAAGCCATATTCATCAGCAAGGTCTCAACCATATCGTCCTGATGATGACCTAAGGCTATGATGCCAGTCCCCTTTTCACGGGCAATAGCATAGAGCACTTTGCGGCGCTGCCACGAGCAAAGATAGCAAGCTGACTTCTTTGCCCCCTCACGGTATTCAAATTGTGTTTTCCGCACCATCAGTTCTATTTCTCTTTTTTCACAAAAGGTTTGAATAAAATCCAGATCGGCGTGGTAAGGTACATTTTCCATCACTACATGAACAGCCACCACCGTAATACCGTAATGTTTACGAAAGCGGTCGCGGGTCAGCAGATCCAGCATACAGAGGGAGTCTTTGCCACCCGAGATGGCTGCTATTACTGTACTGCCACGCGGAATAAGCCCGTAGGTGTCCACCGCTTTTTTAAAACGGCGTTCCACCTTTAGGCTAATTTTTTTGGCTTCTTCTGAGGTCATGTTGGCTACTAAAAAAGTCAATAAAGAAACTACGAATTCAACGGTTCGCTGTTAACCTTAACAAGTGCTATTCTACCGGCACATTTTCCAGTGTTAAGGTCAAAAACTCCCAGAACTTAGCTACGGAAGCAATATTCACTTTTTCATCAGGAGAGTGCGGGAAACGAATGGTAGGACCAAACGAGATCATATCCCAGGCAGGATAAACAGCCCCTAAAAGACCGCATTCCAATCCGGCATGGATAGCTTTCACCTCGGGTACTTTTCCCCATTTTTCTTCGTAAACCTTTTGGGTTGTTTTCAGAATCGGTGAGTCCATATTAGGTTTCCATCCCGGATAGCCCCCTTCGGCACTGACCTCAGCGTCTGCTAAAGTAAATACGCTCTCAATGCGCTCTACCAACTCCTCTTTAGCTGAATCAACGGAACTACGCAACAAACAGCACACTTCCATCTCACCGCCTTTGGCTGTCACCGAAGCTAGATTAGAAGATGTTTCCACCAAGCCCGGCATAGCATCGCTCATACGCACCACACCATTAGGGCAAGCGTGTATAGCATCCAACATACTATCCATCACCACCTCTTCCATCACCGAGACAGGCATTTCAGCATCTTTTATTTCGAATAGAATATCCGGCTCGGTAGCACTTAACTCATTTTTATACATGGCTTCATATTCCTTCACAGCGTCTTTCACCGCCTCTACCTGTTGAGGCCATACCACTATGGTAGCTTCAGCTTCGCGCGGGATGGCATTACGCAAACCTCCACCTTTTATCTCTCCTACCTGCACTAAATATTCGCGTGTTATTTTACGCAAAAAGCGCACTAACA
This sequence comes from Bacteroidales bacterium UBA5342, assembly GCA_002408065.1. Classification (GTDB taxonomy): domain Bacteria; phylum Bacteroidota; class Bacteroidia; order Bacteroidales; family UBA5342; genus UBA5342. Next base: position 2,754 of record DHQI01000123.1, on the reverse strand, counting down.
GTTTATTGGCATTACCACGCCCCAGCACAATGTCCATACCCGAATGCCCACCTTTCAGCCCGCTTATTTTCACCTGAAGTGGCACGCCACTTTGGGGAACAATCAACTGATCATAAGTTACACCTACATTCACGTCCACACCACCGGCACAGCCTACGTAAAGCTCGCCTTCGTCCTCCGAGTCCAGATTCAGTAAAATATCACCTTCTATCCAGTTGGGTTGTAAACCAAAAGCGCCGTCCATTCCGGTTTCTTCGGTTGCTGTAAACAGTGCCTCTACAGGACCGTGTTTCAAATCTTTCGATTGTAAAATAGCCATAGCCGCAGCGACACCGATGCCATTATCAGCCCCCAAGGTTGTGCCATTAGCCGTTACCCAGTCGCCATCGATGTAAGCTTCTATGGGGTCTTTAGCAAAATCGTGCACTTTATCGCTGTTTTTCTGAGGCACCATATCCAGGTGACCTTGCAGCACAATGCCTTTGCGGTTTTCCATTCCCGGTGTGGCAGGTTTACGAATCAAGATATTACCTACCTCATCTTTCTTAGTCTCCAAACCCAGTTTTTCACCAAAACTAAAAACGAAATCTCGGATCTGTTCCTCTACGCCAGAGGGGTGAGGAATTTGCGTAATAGCGTGAAAATTTTCCCACAGCGCTTGTGGCTGTAGTGCTTTTATATTCTTATCCATCATTGTAAATTTAATTTAAAATGTAAATGTACATAAAGATGTTGAGTCTTGGTGAAAAATCACCTGCTCTTTTCATAAATACCAGCTTGATTTTAGCAGGACGTAGTCTGGAGACTGAGCCCAACGGTCGTGCCCGTCTCCTCGGATATGTGCTGCTGCTCGTTGCTTGGATTTAGCTTCGCTGATTTTCAATTGCAAACCAACCTTTTTCAAACATAAGGATTTTCAATCCGATTAACAATGCAGACACACACCTTACACTCGAACTATCAACAAATATCGGATTGCAAATCCTTATACAATACAAAGTCGGGATGGCAATTAGCTTCGCTGAACGTTGTTTCCCTCCTACGCGTATATCCTGAGGGACGGAGGTATTTATATAACTTTACAATAAAAACAGATAAGACTTCTCTTGAACTATATTATTCATCATTCTGCAATTTATCATTCGTAATTCGTAATTGTTTTAAAACCTTATCAAAATCACTTTCAAAAAGTTGGTTCTGAATAGGACGGTACTTTTCATATTCTGATTCAGCAAATTCTTTTGCAATGGCAGCCGTAACTTTGCCTGAGTTATTTAAAATATCTTTCTGATTGAATTGAAGAAAAGCATTTAGTTTTTCAACCCAATCTTGCATAGTCATTACAATGCCTTGTTCTGCTTGGTCTTCTGCATAATCAAGATACATTGTCACAATCCTATTCAATGGTTTTAGTTCTTCTTGGGTCAAATAGTTTTTTGCAACTGTTACGTCTGATTTTCTGATTTTTCCTTCAGGAGAATTTTTCCAGTTGGTCAAGCCCATTTTATCTTTTTCGTGATTCGCTCTGGAAACAATTATTTCGGCTGCTGTTTGCCCTGTGATAGCCCAATGTAATTTATTCTGAACTGTGGCAAAAAACTGCTTAGTTATTTCTGTATTGTAATCATAATCAATACTACATTCAGCATAGATGTCTGTTATTTGTTGGTACAACCTTCGTTCAGAGCTACGTATGTCTCTGATTTTTTCGAGTTGTTCCTTAAAGTAATCTTGACCAAATATTGGCTGTGGATTTTTCAAACGCTCCACATCCATAGTGTAGCCTTTTATGATGAACTCCTTTAAGACTGCACTTGCCCAAATTCTAAACTGCGTAGCTCGTTTTGAATTCACACGATAGCCAATGGCAATAATCGCATCTAAATTGTAAAATTTGGTTGGTCTATTTTGTGTTTTATCAGCTACAGCACCGTGTTGAGTGGTTAGTTCCAAAATGGAACATACCACTTTTTCGTCTAACTCTCCGCTTTCAAAAATATTCTTTAAATGTTTGCTTATGGCTGGACGCTGCACCCCAAAAAGCTCTGCAATTTTCTTTTGAGGCATCCAAATGGTTTCATTCTGCAACAGCACATCTACCTTAACATCTCCATTGGCGGTTTTGTAAAGTAAAAACTCCTGATTGGGTTTGTATTTTGATAAATCCATATTATTTAATTTCAAATTATGAATTACGAATTATGCGTTTTTCGTAGCTTGCGCTCTTTCGTATTATATACCGTGATTTCTGTTACAAAGTCTTTTGCTTTAATAGTATTTGTAGGTAGAAAATCAGCTAGTACTCTGTTTTTTGGAAGCCTAAAAGCATCTATCATCTGCTGGGTGGTTTTGTCGAAAAGCGCTTTGTCACCTTTGTTGCGTATAATACCAAAATCTCTATCGCTCCCAGTACGTTCGTATATTAGTTCGAATAGTCCTTTTTCTGAAAGCGTTAATATCTTACGGGCTTGCAAACGCTCCCAGTCGTCTAGACATCGCTGTATGACTTCAAATTTACTTGATAAAGATTGCACAATATCTGTTTTCATAATCATTGGTCGTTTAGTTTTTCACTTTATCGGCTTTATCATTTCTTCAAAAATGACCTCTGAAGCTCCCATACCACTCCCAAACATCAAATATAGTATAAAAGACCTTAAGACTAATAAAGAAGACTTACCTACGACACAATCCCATTCTCTCGGATATGAGCTGCTGCTCGTTGGTTGGATTTGCAAACCAACCTTTTTCAAA
>DHQI01000050.1 GCA_002408065.1 Bacteroidales bacterium UBA5342 | reverse complement strand
ACCATACCCGACATACCAAAAATAGCACCCCTAAGGATGCTATTCTGTGAAATATTCTTCTTGTTATGTGAAATATCGTTTAGTAAACCACCACTTTTTCGCGTTGCAGCTGATTATTGGCATTTAAAACCACGACATAGACACCTGGCTTAAGGCCCCTCACCTCCATGTCCTGTGTATTATCAGAGGTCATCTGACGGATTGTTTTCCCATTCATATCCACTACGGTAATTTCATTTTGGATAAATGGTTCTAACAATGAAATAGTAAATGATGATTTCCCATTATAAACATCGAATAAATGACTTTCATCCTCAAAGTTATCAGTCAAGGAGGCTGGCTTCAGGTAATGATTCATCCATGTTTGAGCAGAGCTCTGAAGCTCACCGGTGGTCATATCTATCGACCTCCAGCTATCATAAAGTACCATACCATCCACACCATATTCGAGGGCCGCTTCCATACGGGTTTGTTTCTCTTCGTACTTTCTATTCATATTGACTTCAGAATCCCAAGCCGGCAATCCAGCAGCATGCGAAAGGGCGATAAACTCCTCCCAAGATTCGTGATTGAAACCTAAGTTGTGGGTTGTAGATACCGTGATATAGTTTTCCACATCGGTATTCTTGATCACTTTGATAGCGGCTGGAATGCCCCAAGGACAAGAACCAATCAATTCAGCATTTTTAAGCTCTTCGCTCAGCGTTTTGTATAAAGTATTCATTTGCGAAGCACTCCATGTACTCCCCGGACTGCCATCCTCATTGAAAGGGTTGACCCATTTAAGTTCGGGATACTTTTCATCAATTTCTAAAATACGGTCGATCAAAGCTTGTGTCTTGGTGGCATCATTTTTCACCACACCCCCAAACTCTTCTTCATAATCTTCAAAAACCCCGTTAGCCACTCGCTGACCACCATTCCAATGCACCGGGTTAGCAAACAACACAAAGCCCTCTTTCACAGCTTGCTGATAAAAATACACCAAAGCCTGTTCATAAGGTTCACAATCTTTAGCAAAGATCGGGATACGGATTCCATTGACCTGCATAGCTTTGAACCCCGTCAACAGATTTTGCACTTCCGTAGGTGTTCTCACCAGGTCTTTGATAAAGGCTTGCTTGACATCGCCCAGCACATACTCCATATCGTTGGTATAAATGGTGGTTTGCGCCATAGCAAATAAAGGAACTAAACTCAATATTAATAATACTCTCTTCATTTTTTCTATCTAAAAATTATAATGGCAAAAATAAGCTACTCCCACTCACTTTTCTATTAATAACGTGGCAATAGCTATTAAATATCGTTCACAAAACTTTTTCTATAGCTAAAATAATCTTTATTTGAGACGCAAAATATGGCGTTTCTACATACCCACCCTAAAATTACTTATTTAATGCTTTCTCCTTTTGTTTGGCTTCAAAGGCAGCATCAAATTCCGGGTTGGCCTCAATAGGTATTGGTGCCTTTTTTTCGTTTAGCCAATTATTCATTACCTGTTCCAGTTCTTTCACTTTTTCGGGGTATTGCGCAGCTATATTTTTCGTTTCGCCAATGTCTTCTTTTAGGTTAAAAAGTTCGATGCCATCATCCTCGTAATAACGCAGCATTTTCCAATCGCCCAAGCGGATGCTGGTTCCGGGACGTGAACGGAAAAGAGGATCGCGCGTCACACGTTCAGCGCCATGATTATTTTGCAAATAAATGGGGAAATGATAAATAATTGGTCGTTCTTCCAGCTCATCACCTTGACTCAAAAGCGGCCAAAGGCTTTTTCCATCCAAATGATGTGGCACGTTTTCTACATCCAGAATCTCTTTAAAAGTTGGAAAAAAGTCCATATTAATGGCCGGCATATCAGTGGTACCGGGTTTAATTTTTCCCTCCCACTTAAAGGTTAAAGGCACACGCACACCACCTTCGTAGTAAGTCCCTTTGCCGGCACGCAAAGGTTGCTGCTCAGTAATGCCATACACCCCGCCATTGTCCGAGGTAAAGACAACAATGGTATTTTTATCCAGTTTTTCAGTCTTTAGTTTATCCAATATACGCCCAACATTGATGTCCATCGACTCTATCATCGTCGCATACTTCGGGTTATCATGTCCTTTGCTACCTTGTTTAGCTTCATATTTTGCCAGTAGTTTATTATTGGCTTGTATAGGCGTATGCACGGTATAGTAAGGCAGGTAAACAAAGAACGGCTCATTTTTATTGTCATCAATAAAATCTATCACCTCATTGGTTAGACGTTCGGTCAGGAATTCCCCCTCCGGTGCCTCCAATTCCGGAATGATGTAAGGCGCAAAATAACTCTTAGGATGCCCCCAACGGCTGCCGCCCACATTATGATCAAAGCCTTGCTTGAGCGGGTCCATCCCCACATGCCACTTACCAAAAGTTCCGGTCACATAACCAGCCTCCTTAAATAGATCACCAATAGTATAGAGGTCATTATCCAGAAACTCGGTATTGGGTTCGGGAATCAGGCGACGGGTTTTACTTTTACCACGAGTTGAGGGCGATACCGTATATACGCCCGTGTGTGGCGCACTAGCACCCGAAATAAGGGCCGCACGGCTCGGCGCACAGTTAGCCGCTCCGGCATAGCCATTAGTGAAGACCATACTTTCCGAAGCCAGCTTGTCAAGGTTAGGTGTTTCGTAATAATCACTACCCATAAAGCCGCAATCGGACCAGCCCATATCATCTACTACTATAATCAACACATTAGGCTGCTTATTTTTAGCACTAGCTACCAGAGAGAAAATAAGAAATAAGAGGGTTATTTTTTTCATCGTTTGTAATTTTTAATTTCGGGTGCAAATGTAGCTTTTGTAGTGCTTGGTGAATATAAAAAAATGGTCAAATAGTATAATTCCGATGTCAGATCCAAGCTTACTCATCCGATGAGTAAGCCAGAAAAAACAAAAGCCCAAGAGTAATCCACTCCCAGGCTTTTGTTACTAATTATTATCCAAAACTATTTTTTCATCAAACGTTCTGTGCCCACAGACACACCTTCGGCATTGATAACATTGACAATATACATACCTGTTGCAAGTGATGCTACATCCACTTGATTGTTCTCAACCTGATATGAACGAACTAACTGCCCCGCTACATTATAAACCGATAGACGAGCCGCAGCGCCCCCCACATACAGTACATCTTGTACGGGGTTAGGATAAAGACCTACACTTGTTTCTAAAGCGTCATTCAACCCTGAAGCGGGATCAGCACTTGCTTCATAAGCCCCCACTGACGGAGAGGCCGCACGCGCATTACCAGCAATATCAAAGTCAGGAGCCACAGCTGCCGAGGCCTTAGCATACACACTACTACCATTAGCTTTCACAAAATTAACTCCCATAGATGTCGTGAACAACTCAGGATAATCACCATCCATGGTGAATTTGATAGCGCTATCGTCGTAAGTGTAAGTTGGATCTATGTCGTTGCCTGTAGCACCAAGACCGTTTTGTGAGTTCATCACGTTATTGGTGCAGTCTGTCAGTGTTGGCGCATTAGAACCAGCAATATTAACATCATAATAACTAGCTGTGGTTGTAGCTGCACCATTTCCAACAAATAGGTTATTAGCTATAGTAACAGGTACACCAGCCAATCCCGGATTAATGTAGATGGTAGATTGATCCGCTGTCATCTCAGCACGTAACCCTTGATTATTAATAAATGTATTATTAATAATTTCTAAGGAAGTACCGCTAACTGAGCCGTTATAATACAAGATACTACCTTCTGCTTTATGATCCATGGATGAACCATTTTGATCAGCACTCTTTTTTATTCCATCAAACACACTATTTGTAACTGAAAGCACCGATTTCTTATTGACAAAGATGGGTGAACCATAAGCACCATTATTAATCGTTATTATATTATTAAAATATGAGTCTTCAATGCTTAATGAATATGGACTACTAACGGCATGAGCAATAGCGCCTGAACGAGCCATCAAGTTACTTACATTACAACGACGAATAACTGCATTGGCAGTTTTACCACCTACATTCATATTAAAAATAACACCACCATTAGTATCAGTATAACCAGCATTTTTAATATTCAATTCTTCCAGAATTATAGTTAATCCACCACTACCATTGTTGTAAGGCCCACCAAAGAAACGCCCACCAGCACCACCTGATTCATTCGTTGCCGCGGCATTCCAAGTAACATCATCTGTTGCTTGCATAGTTCCTACACCGTTACCATCCACTATAAGGGTGATATCTTCCGACTGATTAAAGACCACATTACCGGCACTGCCTGTTATGGTTCCCTCCACATCCAAAATATATACACTTGACATAGCATTAGCCTTAACTTCTAATATACCCTGTGCTAAAGTCGCTAATGCAGCACTTTCGCTTAAACCATCATTGGCATTATCTCCATCCTCACGGATATAATAAGTTGTGGTATCTCCTACAAAAAAGATATCTTGCGTAACTTCAAGCGCTGCATCATAAGTGGCATCACCAGCTTGGTTAGCAGAGATAGTCGCTTTACCAACACCTACGGGATGAATGGTATAACCATTAATTATAGTTGCCACACTTTCGTCAGAGCTAGCATAAGTAATAGGCAAACCGGCACTTGAATTTTCTTCTAAAACAATATCTACTGCATTATCAATATGTACCGGATCAATCGGATTAAACGTAATGCTCTGATAAGAACTGGCATACTCCACCACCATAATATCATCTAAATAAAAGCGCGTATCAGATCCACTCCAACCACGACCTGCAACAAACTCAATACTACCAAGTTCAGAGGCATCAAAAAATAAAGCCGAATCCTCGACTTTAACTGAGCCTTCAATCTCTATACTGACAGTATTGTTATCCAGATTAAATTCAAATTTATATGTATGCGATTTACTATTGGTATGAGTGTAAATTTTAGTTGCAGAAGTAGCATCATTTCGACTAGCAGTTGGTGGTGCAACTGCCGATCCCAGAAAGTAAACACCACTACCATCGCCATGACCTTCATCACCAATCATTATCTGCGCCATTACAGTACCGGCATTGTCTTTAAAGCTTAAGTAAGAACGAATGGCTGATTTATGCGCATCAAATTCTAAGGAAACACCGACTTCACCGCTAGCACCACCATCAGGTATAGGTATCTCCACACTAGGATAAATATAAATTCCATCACTATTATTGTTCTCGTGATTTAACATATATAGAGCATCTACCATGTCATTATCTGAGTGAGATGCAATATACTTTATAGTATCAGGCTGATGACTTACACTCCAAGCAGCAGGAATACTTCCACTTGAAAAATCTTCATTAACGATAGTGTCATTTTGAGCACTAAGCGCAAGACTCACTAAGCACGCAGAGAATAAAAGAATTAATTTTTTCATTTGTAATCGGTTTTTTGAGGTTAAAATTGATATCTGTTTCACGTTGGCGGAAAAGGGATTTTCCACGGTGGCAAATGTATGTGGTAGCGCTATGGGAATGTGTTAGTTTTTATTCTTTTCATGTGAAATTCTATTCTAAAAACAAGACTTTTTTGAGTCTTTTTTATTCACAAAATGGACATTAGTCCCTGAATTCTAAATTTTAACCCAGACTATCGCATAACAATTTTTCGTCTTAAGAAAATCTTGGCGTATTAATTCTAGAAACTCCAACAAAACATAATGTACGGCAAACAGCCAACGCATATTATTTATATAAAACAAGATTAGAACTAAAGCTCACAAACTTTGGTGAAAAAATAACAAAGTCATTTTTCGTCTGCCTGTACTTTTGACACCAAGTTTTTCAAAACCAACAAATAAACATAGATATGAAACGAAGCCTGACTCTTTTAACAGCTCTTTTGCTAACTCTTACAATTTTTGCCGACGACACCAACCTCATCTACAACGGCCACCCCAACGACACGAAAAACATCGATGGTTGGAATGTAGTAAGCAGTGGTGATGCCAGTGCTGGCATTTACCTTTACAAGGACATCGTAAGTTGGTCACCGGATCCTAAATACCGGGTTGGCATTGATGTAACAACCCTTAATGATAATCCGGCATTTACCGATATTTTAGTGACCGATTCAGCCACCTTTAGCCTGACGGCAGGCGATTCTTGCTATCTGGAATACTATGCTTTCTCAAAAAAAGGAGGTAATCAGGCACAGTTTATGCTCATCAGTCACGATGCTGAAGAAGGTAAACTGACCACCATCCTATTCGAAACCTGTGATTTACTAAACAAGTTTGACGGTAAAAAGACCGTCAGTGCTACCGTAGCCAAAGCCGGTACCTACCAGTTTGCCTTTGCCTGCGGAGCGGAAAGCGACACTTATATCATCAATAACATCAGACTGAAAACTTACGCTTACGTGGCTGACGGTGCGCCGCTTATCAGCTCCTTCGTGGTCCAAAAAGAAGAACAAGGTGATCAGGGGGTGAACCAAATTATTGGCCGCGCCGTAGCACAGGATATGGAAGGAGACGATTTCACCTTGTCTTTCAGTATTCTGTCAGGCGGTGGTAGCATCGCACTGATTGACTCGGCCAGTTTTATTTATACCGAAGAAGGCCCGGGCGAAAAAGTCTTTAAAGTCGTGGCCACCGATGCCAACGGCTATAGCAGCTCTATGACGACCAACTATACCGTAAGCGATTTTGATACAGCTCAACTCTATTTCAACAAGGATGTATGGGAACTGGTACGGGCCGAAAATGGTTACACCAACCACGCTTCCTTTGTGTATCCCGGTTATGACGAAAACCTGCCCAATGTCCTATTAATGGGTAACTCTATTTCTATTGGTTACACCCCTGTTGTGCAAGCGAAATTAAAAGGCAAAGCCAATGTATACCGCATACCCGATAATGGTGGCAGCACCTTGGATATGTTTAAAAACCAAGCGCTGTGGCTGGGCAAAACACACTGGGACGTGATTCACTTTAACTGGGGACTGCACGACCTGAAATACCTGCTTAACAATGCATTGAACATTAACGGGACACAGGTAGTACCCGTAGACGAATATGAGGTAAATATGGACAGCATCGTGCGCATCCTGATGCCGGAAGCAGAGCACCTCATCTTTGCCTCCACCTCGCATATTCCATCAAATGCAGCAGGGCGCAAAGCCGGCGACGAAGTGGTGTACAACACTGCTGCCCTGCGCGTAATGGCCAACTATCCGGAGCTTATGGTAGACGACCAATACACCCTGACCTACGAAAACCCCTTACACAACAACAATAGCGACGTTCACTTTACGACTGCCGGAAAAGAAATGCAGGGCAATCAGGCAGCGGCTAAGATATTGGAAGCCTTAGAAGGCAGCTCTGCTCTTAAGGAAACTCCGCATAAAGAAAACTTGTTTTATTACAACACAAATGCTGAAATGCTGGTTCTAAATCCTGATTTAGATATTAAAAACCTAAGCATCCATAATACAAGCGGACAGACGGTAGTAAAGACGCAGGTAGAGCAACAATTGCACCTTTCATCCTTAAGTAAAGGATTATATATTGTGGTTGGAAAAACGGAGAACAATGCCACTTATACTCAGAAAATAGTAAAACAATAGTTAGCATAGTGTGAGGCTCTCCCCCCTCCTGGGGGGGGGGTGGAGCCCATACATTGACAAAAAAAAGACCTGTCCGGCCTAAGCGGCTGAGCGGGTCTTTTGCTTTATTTTATTCCTAACAGAACTAAGGACTTTGGCAAAACACCAATTTTAATGTTATATTAATATAACATCACGACTCCTCTCCGGTGATCATATCCAAGGCCTTATTAATCTCATCCGGTGAGAAGCCACGGCCGGCAGCAAAACGCATCAGTTTATTCTTACGTTCGTAGAAATCTTCTGTTTTAATGCTGCGATTTTTGACGGTGAGCGCGTGGTTCAGACGCTCCATATAATCGTCTTCATCTATTTCTCCAAAGGCTTGTTCTATCAGATAAGACGGTATTTTTTTTTGCGACAGATGATGACGCATCTTAATTTTGCCCCAGCCATTGAAACGGTATTTGTCGCGTACAAAGTAATGGGCAAAACGTTCCTCGTCGATGTACTTATTTTCTAGCAAAGCATCGATAACGGCATCGTGATGCTCCGCCTCCAACTTCCAGTCGTAAAGTTTTTTGCGGATATCAGCTATGCACTTTTCGCCCTTGCTGCAGAGGGTGGTGGCGCGGGAATATGCATCGTTTGGGGTCATATTAACTAAAAGTATCGCGGAGATTCGCTGAGAAGCTGAGACTCGCAGAGAAATATCTTATTACTGTATACGTATTTCCTAAGAGAATGCGTCACGTCATAGATTTGATTAAATAAAGCTATTACACAAAGAACCACAAAGGAGCACAGAGTTTCTCAAAGGGGGTTCTTCCTGTCTCCAACTCCTCTTCTCATCCTTACTTAAGTACAATAAAAATATAGTTCATCATGTTTCTCTATATCTAAAAAAAACGAGCGTCGGCTGAGCTAGGTCTAAACCTATTGCTTAGGTACCCAGTGAAAGAAACGCTTGAAGCGGATATTGCCGGGAAATGATTTGTCCGGATCGAGTGAAAGCCATACAAATACGGGACGACCAACAACATGATCCTCAGGCACAAAACCCCAGAAACGGGAGTCGGTAGAGTTATGACGGTTATCCCCCATCATAAAGTAATAATCTTGCTTGAACGTATATTCTGTAGCTAGTTCGCCATTAATATAGATGGCAGAATCTTTTACTTCCAAATTATTAGAGCCATCATATACCGTAATAATACGCTCATAGATAGGTAAATTTGTCAAGTTCAGCTTTACTGTTTCACCAGCTGCCGGTATGTGAAGCGGACCGTAGTTGTCGCGGTTCCAAGCATAAGCAGGAGAATGAGGGAAAGCCATAGGGTCGTATTTTCCCGCCGGTGAGATATCTTTCTTAACAGATTTCACAGCAGAGAAAGCAGCGACCTTTTCAGCAGCGGCATCTGTCATATTCAAGAAATATGTTTTGCCATCAGCCGATTGCTGCTGATCTTCCTGCGTCACCCCCAAATCTTTCAACACCATAGGGTTCAAACGAGCATTAGTACGCACATAATGGCCGTGTTGTAAGCCCGGGATGTCTTGTTGCGCTTTTCCATTGATGTAAACTTGCCCGTTGCGCATCTCAAAGTCGTCACCAGCAACGGCCACACAACGTTTTACATAGTTATCACGACGGTCTATCGGACGCCAAACCACCTCACCAAACTGTTGCGGATTGTTTAGGACTGCCTCCTTACCATAAATACGGCAAAGTGCATAATAGTCCGGATTATTAACGATAGTCAGCGCCGTATCTCCTGTAGGAAAGTTAAACACCACGATATCATCATTTTCCACCTTACCAAGTCCTTTCAGCCGTTTGTATTCCCATTGTGGTTTTTCGATGTAAGATTTTGTTTTAATGACGGGCATCGTGTGCTGAGCCAGCGGAAATGACAAAGGAGTAATAGGGTTACGCGGACCAAAAGCCACCTTACTAACGAAAAGGTGATCGCCTACTAAAAGGCTCTCTTCCAATGATGAAGTCGGAATTTTATAGTTTTGAAACAGATAATTATTGATCAAAGCCACGGCCACTAAAGCAAACACAATAGCATCGAGCCATTCCAAGACCCAGTGTACTTTTTTACCGTTAGGGCGCACTTTCCAGTTCCAACGCACATACTTACTCACATAAACATCAAAGAGTAAAGGCAAGAAGAGGTTCAACCAAAGATTTCCTACCCAAATGGTAAAGAGAATTAGTATGGTTCCCCAAATGATGAATTTGCGCCACCCTTTTGGCGTTCCTTTTTCGTTTATTTGATCTTTTAATGGAATCATGATATAATGAGTGAATGGGTGAATGAGTTAATGATAGAATGAGTTTGTCATGTCACAAGACCCGGTTATACTTTTTTAATGATGCAATGAGTAAATGTGAAAATTCTAAAATGTGAAAATTTGTAAATGATTTTGCCACGTCACAAGACTCGTTAATATTTTTAATGATATAATGAGTGAATGATAGAATGATAGAATGAGTTTGTCATGTCACAAGACCCGTTTATATTTTTTTAATGATGCAATGAGTCAATGTGAAAATTCTGAAATTTGTAAATTTGTAAATGATTTTGCCACGTCACAAGTCCCGGAACCTTGCAACCCTAGCACCTTGCAACCTTGTAACCGTGCAACCTTGCAACCTTTTTTTTAAAACTTCAGCATATCTTTCATACCAAGGAAACCGTTATTTTTAGCGGTAAACTCGGCAGCTAATACGGCACCTAAAGCAAAACCTTTACGGCTGTAAGCACTGTGCTCTATCTTAATAAAATCTTCGGGTGAATCGTATTTCACCGAATGATCGCCGGGCACTTCGCCGCGGCGAAAAGCTTCAATAAGCAATTCATCAGCTTCCCCTTCAGTAGCTTCTTTCCACGATGTTTTGCGGTCTACATTCTCCAAGATACCTTCGGCAATGGTGAGCGCTGTTCCGCTAGGAGAATCCAACTTATGGATATGGTGCGTTTCTTCCATCGACACATCATAAGCCTCAAACTGGTTCATAATCTTCGCCAGGTATTTATTCAAGGCAAAAAAGATATTGACCCCCAAGCTAAAGTTAGAGGCATAGAAGAACGTACTGCCACCAGCGCAGTCGGCTTTTATTTCGTCAATTTTATCAAGCCATCCGGTAGTACCAGACACGAGCTTTACACCCGCTGCAAAGGTGGCTTTGATATTATCGTAAGCGGCTGCAGGAACCGTAAACTCGATGGCCACATCAGCACTTTTGAAAGCTTCTGAGTTAAAATCTTCTTTGTTATCGACGTCGATGATGGAAACGATTTCGTGCCCACGGCTTTTAGCGATGGCCTCGATCTCTTTGCCCATTTTTCCGTATCCTATGAGTGCTATCTTCATGCTTAATGATTTAATGAGTGAATGAGTGAATGATTCAATGAGTGAATGAGTGAATGTGAGAATGAGTGAATGGAACTGCATTCGTCATATGTTTATTTAATCGTTCAATGATTCAATGGAACTGCATTCGTCATATGTTTATTTAATGTTCTAATAATTCTATATTTCAATTAGCTACTGGCTATTGACTGTTAGCGCCAGTACCCTGTCACCTTGCCACCCTGCAAGCTCTATTATTTCGTGCGGTAGCCTTTCTTCGGTTTCAGTATCTTGTATTCTTTTTTAGAGGCGTTGTTAAGTTTATTTTCTAAAAACCAAGGATTAAATATCTTCAATGTTTTATAGGTCATGCCGTTTTCTTCGGCAAAATCGGCCAAATGCGCTATCGGATAATTAACCTCTATGGTATCGAACTTAAACACCGGGAATTTATCTTTTTTAGTGATGTAGAAATCGTAGTTCTCCGGTGATTCCAATATCAACTTAAACGCTAAAATACGAAAAACATAGCGTGCCGTTTCGCTATTGAGGTACATATTGTAATAGTCATCCTGCTTTTGATAATCCATAGAGCGGTTAAGCGCCCGTCGTCCCATATTGTAGGAGGCCGCCACCAAGGTCCAGTTCTCATATTTTTCGTAAGATTCCTGTAAATATTCGCAGGCTGCTTTCGTGGCCAGACGTAAGTTATAACGTTCATCGACATTAGCATTCACCTCCAGACCATGCTCCTGCGCGGTAGCTTTCATCAGCTGCCATACCCCGGCGGCTCCTACAGGAGATTTAGCTTTATCATTCAATATACTTTCGGCCACAGCCAAATATTTAAAATCGTCCGGTATACCGTATTGTTTCAGTATGGGTTCTATGACCGGCAGGTAACGATCCACACGTTTCAGCAAATAGATGGTTTGTGAATGAAAATAAGTATTAGATATCAATTCGCGCTCCAGGCTTTCGCGTACATCAAAATATTCGAGCGGCACTTTTTCGCCGGCAAAGCTTAAGGATTTGGGGACAACAATATGAAACTCTTCTGATTTTTCGGGTGTTTGATCCGGTGAGGTGCTTTGCTCTGCTTTATTGGCACTTACAAGCATAAAGATCATTCCCAAAAAGGCGATGGCTATAAAAAAAAGATTTCGGTTCTTCACTATTCCTATTTAAAATTTGGATTGGCAAAGATACACAAATTAGTATGACTCTGCTATTGATTTTTTCGGAGTGTGAGAAATCAATTCTTGCGCCAAAACGTCATTTTAGCTGTAATTATTCGTTGAGTGGTTGTATTTGTCGGTGAGCGATGTTTTTTGCATACCCAACGCTGACAGGTCGTTGACACTGTCGGCGTTGGGATGTAATATTATTTTTTAATCAATTTCAGCCTCTGTGTATTTCCGCTTATGGTAGCATTGAGCATATAAATACCTGCCGGTAAATGAGCGATATCCAAGAACTGCCCACTCATAACATTCGTTTCTCTTATAACGCTTTTTCCCGAAAGGGTAAATAACTGCACCATATCAGCATCTTTGCTTAAGCTAAAACCGGAGTTGGCGGGGTTAGGATAAAGCATGATTTCCGGCATTGGTAGCTGTGCGTTTCCTGTGACCACATCTCCGATCAATTTCAGGTTATCAAACTCCCAGGTTGTACCACTAGAGGCATCGCAACTATGACGAAAGGCAAAATACACTTGACTGCCCGACACTTCCGAAACATCCACCGTCACCTCCACCCAGGCCCATCTTTCACCTAACATGACATTATCCACATCGGTCAATCGTGTCCAACCCGAGGCATTAATATCCCCCCCATCATAAGAGGATGAATAATACAGTTCGAACTGACCGCTACCAGCATTAGCGATACTTATATTGGCGTTGTAAGAGGTCATTCCAAAACTTAACACTTCGTTAGCTGTGGCGTTCATATTTACCGAAGGTGTCACCAACCAAGATTCGTTGGCGCCATCTCCGTAAGTGTTCAGAAATGCACACGAATAACTAGCACTATATTCCCAGCCGGCATTGCCAGAGACCTGTTTTACCACACATTCTTCGAGGTCGTTATCAAACGTAAAATTAAAAAACACCTGCTCTTCGGGCTCCGTGGTAGTGGTATCTTCCACCTCTTCTTGCAGAGCTATGCGTATCCCTACCGGACGGTGATCAGAAAGGTTAGCCTCATAGTTATCCCAACCAATATAATCATCCACCTTAATCACTTCCGCTTCATACTGACCAAAAAGCTCGTTAGTCACCAAGATATGATCCATATCCGATGGCCAGCTGGGGTACGACCAGTTGTCTGAACTGCCAAGACTGATAGCCATATCAGCAAATTCATAACTGCGGCTGTCATCTATAAAGTTTTGAAAAACATTATTAGCCGCAACATCTTCGAGCACATCATTAAAATCACCCACAGTAATCACCGGTAAATCAGCATAATTACCATCAATATAAGTTTTCAGCAAATCGTTAGCTTTCAAACGTCTGTTTTCCTCATCCTCATCATTGCTGGTATCCAAGGTACCATCACCACAGCATTTCAGGTGATTATTGATAATGATATGGCGCTGCCCTTTAAAGTTAAAATCAAAAACCAGAGGAGAACGTGGGAACTCGCTCCAATAACTCTCATATATGGCTTGCACACTGTTTACCTCAACCGTATTAACGTTGTACAAATAAGCCAAGGCACCATACTTGTTCACACCGGCGTGATATTTATAATCAGGCATTTTTTCAACCATCAGGCGAAAAGCCACACTATCATCCACCTCCTGAACAGCTACGATATCGGCATCCATTTTATACACTACGGCACGTACCATAGAATCAGTAATCGCCGTATTTTTCGGGAAATGTTCGATGTTCCACGTCACCACATCCAAGGTAGAATCTGTACCAAAAGATAAATCGGCCATAGGATCCTCCTCTTCGGGTATGACCACCGTAGTATCTGTATTGGTGGTATCAACAGGATCTTGAGTGGCCGCTCCTAAAGTAAAGGCCAAAGGATCGGTAGCCGAACAATGGAATGTTTTAGTTCCTGTACCGTTACTACTCCCATCCCAAGTGGCATAATTAACGATATAATCAACATTCAATAACGAAGACTCCACTTTAGCGGGCAAGAAGACATCGCGCAGAGCTTCTACAATGGCCTCATCCGGAGTCGCAAATTTTGAATTGCACTTGCCATCTCTGATGTCAAAATTGGTATAGTGAGAACTTGCACCATAATAATACTCTGAGTCATCATAGGTACTTCCATCAGGCAAATCACTATTCTTTACATAATCGACAATCAGCTGATAATCGGCTGTAGACATGTTGATGGTAACATCGGCAGTATCGGGGGTTTCCTCACCACCATTACCGGTATCGCCACCTGCAGTAGTAGTATCGCAGTCGCCATCGCCCCATATATGGCACACATATTCCGGGTGATCGATGAAAGGATTGCGGTTGCCTTGTTTTTCATAAGCTCTGTTGTTACGTCTTATTTCCCAAGCGCTCACGGGGTCTTGTTCGTGCCACAAGAGCAGAGTAGAAAGTTTACCGTGCTTGCCACTGGTCGAAGAGCTCTCGGCCAATTCAAGATCCACCCCATCTTCAGCTTCGTAACAGGTAGCCATATAAAAGAGCATACGGGCCACATCACCTTTCACGCCATCAGCAGGTTCCCAGTTATCGCTCCCTTTACGGCAAGCCGTAGTGGCATCGCCCCCACCACGGCGCGATCCATCTACATAGATAGTTCCGCCTTCGTCAAACTTCATACTTCCCCGGGCGCTGTTTACCGTTACATCGGTAGGGCGCAGGTGATGAATATCGGTACCGGCACCTTTTGACGTTCCAAAGTCACCTTGCGACTTGGCCCAGGTATGCTCACGGTTCCAATCGGTAGTACCTCCGCCATTACTGCTTTTGGGATAAGACCACCCCGAATAGAGCAAGAGCACATTGCTTGAATTGGCTGTATCTTCGTCAGTATACATCAGAGCCTCCCATACAGCGTCGTAACTCAGGCGTGTATGATCATGAATAATTCCGTGGAGCGCATCTTTGAGCGCATCACCTGTTTTATCAGCGGCATCGTTATAGTATCCGCTTGGAATTTCAGCAAATGATAGTGCCGATATGAGTAATGATAGGATTAAAAGTATTTTTTTCATGTTAGTTGAT
Source organism: Bacteroidales bacterium UBA5342 (assembly GCA_002408065.1). Taxonomy (GTDB): domain Bacteria; phylum Bacteroidota; class Bacteroidia; order Bacteroidales; family UBA5342; genus UBA5342. The sequence goes on along the minus strand of DHQI01000050.1, from coordinate 16,547 downwards.
TTTAAAAGCATATAAGACAATTTGCCCGGAACTAAAAAGTCCCGGGCAAAGTTATGACAAAGTTTAATAAAGCAGGGTTATTTTTTCACCAAGCGTAACACCTCAACATCATCACCTTGCTGCACCCGTACCAGATACACTCCTGATTTTAGAGCAGCCACATCCACAGGAGTAGCGGCGTTGAGCTCAGAGGTTTGTAACATAAGTTTCCCTGACAGATTAAGAACCTTAAGATCATCTACTGCTACAGGCAAATAAAAGCTATTACTTACCGGGTTAGGATAAAGACTCAGAGTCGAAAGGGAGACATCGTTAATAGCAGCTACAGCATCACCTTTCAAAACGACATCATCCAGCTCCCAAGTAGTACCATTAGTAGCATTACTGGTATGCGCAAAGGCAAAATACACTTTATCGCCAGCTATAGCCGTTACGTCGACACTGGCATCTACCCAGTCCCATTTTTCAGCACCCAACATCACATCATCCACTTCGGTGATACGGATCCAGTCTGATTTATTGATGCTTTGTCCATCATAGCTAGCACTGTAATACAACTCAAACTGTCCGTCACCACATGCGGATATCTTTTTGCCATAATTATATGAGGTCATCCTAAAGGTAAAGGATTCATTTTCCAACGCATCCATATTAACAGCTGGTGTCACCAACCACGATTCGTTAGCCCCTTGCTTGTGAGTATTGATCACAGCATAACCATTTTCATTATAGGATGAATGATTCCAGGCTGTAGCGCCACTTACTTGTACCATAGTACAAGGTGCTATTCCACTATCGAAGGTAAGGCTTAATGATGTTTGGCTATCGCCGGGCGTCACTACCGTAGTATCACCCGGATCTACCACTGTGGTATCACCCGGATCTACATGCGTAGTATCAGTAGAAGTGGTATCTACCGGATCAACGGTAGCAGCACCAAGAGTAAATGCTATAGGATCAGTTGCGGAACAGTGGAAGGTTTTGCTTCCTGTACCGCTATTACTACCATCCCAAGTGGCATAACTAACGATGTAATCAACATTCAAAAGAGAGGATTCTACCTTAGCAGGCAATAAAATATCACCGATAGCTTCTTCTATAGCTGCATCAGCTGAAGAAAATTTAGCATTATAAGCATCGTTTCTAATATCAAAATTATTGTGGTAAGATGTGGCTCCATAATAGTTCTCCGTATTATCCGGATGCCCATCGGTATTGGTCAGATTAGTATTTACATAATCTACGATCAACTGATAATCGGAGCTACCCATATTAATGGTAACATCGGCTGTAGGATCTACAGTAGTGGTAGTCGTATCCGGCTCTATCACAATGTCGCCACAGTCGCCATTACCCCATATCAGACAAGCATATTCTGGGTGATCCACAAAAGGATTACGGTTATTTTGATTATCATGTATGGCATCGTTACGGTCAGTCTCTTTTTTACTAACAGGGTCTTGTACGTGCCATTTCATTAGCAAATCAACAGCCCAAGCTTTAGGTTCAGCCCCATTGACCATAGCACTACCCGGCCAGGAATTGTCCTCGCCATAATAACGTGTAGCCATATAAAAATAGATACGTGCCACATCACCTTTGTATTCATCAATGGGTTCAAAAACGGTTCCTGAATAGCCAGCTGTAGTGTTAGGGCCCAGCTTACTACCGTTCATCGAGGTCCAAGAAGGGTCTTTTACCTCGCCATAAGGAAAGCTACTACGACGTCCATTCACATAACCATCGGTAGGCAGAACCTGAACAAGATCAGACACCATAGGAGATTTTTTACCAAACCAGCTCTGAGGGAAAGTATGCTCACGGTTGTAACAATCGCCTTCGCCCTGATAGTTACCACACTTTTTACTCCCCAAAGTATATTCGTAGTACTGACTTCCATTAGGGTTATGGGAGTAAATATCCCACACTTTTCCGTTAAGGTTATCCGAATCGTAGTAAGCACTATGCAGCCCATTATAAGAAATCACTTTATGATTATCAATAATGTCATGCAATGCATATTTTAGTATTTCTCCTGTTTTTCCTTGAGCATCGTTGTAATACCCTGTTGGTTCTCCTGCCCACACTACTACTGAAACGAACAGTAGGATCATCATCACGTTTTTTCTCATTGCTTTCAAGACTAAAGACTAATAGACATATCGCTAATAGACTTATTTAATGGTTATTTTTCGGGTTATGGATTGATTGACGGTGTTTACTTGAAGTAAGTAGTGACCTACATTTAAAGATTCTAAATTTAAATGTTTTGATTTACTATTAATACCTGTTTCAGCATAAAGCAATTGTCCGCTTAAGGTATAGATAGATAAGGATTTGATAAGATCCTGAGAGCTTACTTCCACATTACCGTTGATAACGGGATTAGGATATAAAGTCACCAACTGAGCAGCTTCTTGTTCGGAGATAGCTGTTGTTTTATTAATATCCGAACTAAAATTAAAAGTCGTGGACGACATCGCATTACCAAAAGCATCTTTTATATTAGATACCGTCAAGGTGTAATCTCCCACACCAATATTTTCAATGATGATTTTAGCTTGATTCGGTGTGGTGGAACTAAAATAATTACGCTTAATCACAACACCATCAGAAACACTAAAATTATCTTCTTCCTCAACATCCTCTTCTACCACTATCTCGTTAAAGTTAACATACATCCAAACATATTTATCCGTGCGGTCTTCGAGCTCTACGCTTATAATTTGCGGCGGCACATTGTCCACTGCAGGAGTAAACCAAGATGTATCGTTGGACATAATCTGATAACCGTCTTTATACTGACTAATTACCCCTTTAACATTGACCATACCATTAGGAATAGGCATATTATTCAGTCGTGAATTGTAACGGGTATAGAAGGTAATATCATTCACCCCATCGGACACCGTAAAGGTAGGGTAAGGATAAGTATCACCTGAAGGGAAAGTGCTTCCCCCCTCATTAAAACTCACTTTTTGGATCTCTACCAAAACGCCCTCATAATCTTCACCAATCTCATTGATCGTTATTACCTGAGGTTCTTTTTCGCCCACGGGGCCATAATTATACACCGCCGTAACATTGCTAATTTCGGTCAGGTTATTATATTCTACGGCTTTACCTACCACCTTGACAGAATCACCAATATGTCCTCGGAAGTTACTATATACAGGAACACCATCGCGGATATCATCGCCATTTTGAACAAAAAAGATATTGTCGAAATTAGCCGTTACTACCCCTGCTATAGCAATATTTTGGTCTGCCAAAGGAGAAGCATCTCCTGTACCTTGTACTGCTGAAATGGTAACCACCTGACCGTCCGGTTCCAGGTAAAAATTAGAAAACATAGAATCTTTAACGCCACCTTTTGTCGCTAACATTTTACAATAAACCAACTCGCCACCATTCACACTATTGGGGGTAAACTCTGCAACATAATATGATGGTAAGTCCGGTGAAGCTGTTAACATTACTTCATTGGGGTAAGCATCATAAGTATTTCCCCAATAGAATTTCACCTCATCAACGCTATCCACTTTAAACGAAAGTGCTATTGGCTCACCAGCTTTAGGATAAACAGGTGATGAGTTTAGCTCATAAAATTCTATTTCAGATTCCATCGCTTGATCACCCCATATCATATCGGCCCAAGCGGGATTATCGGTAAAAGGGTTACGGTTGCCTTGGCTCTGCTCTACACGGTCGTTGCGGCGACGTTCAAAGTCAGTAGGCGGAAAGTCACGGTTCCATTGTAGTAAAGTAGAAAGCTTACCATGCTCAGCATTAAATGAGGTATTGAGCGCATCAACCACTTCCAGATCCATTTCTCCCTTAGTCCCTTCGTAACGCACGGCCATATAAAAAATAGTACGGGCTACTTCTCCTTTTTCGCGGTCGGCCGGTTCAAAGGCATCGTCGCCTGAATTGTAATAAGCATCGGCCTCTTCGATATAAGTCCCCTCTGTCACGAAATCAAAATCATAGTTACTACGCGTCACATTGACCGAAGCATCAGCCGCATGCAAGTTATGTGCATCGCCATCCATCGGGCGGATATCAGCAAAATCACCATGCGACTTAGCCCATACGTGCTCACGGTTATGATCATTACCATCAGTACCCCAACCATCTTTAGCCAAAGACAGGCCGGTATAAAACTGAATCAGGTTAGAAGAGTTAGCCGGATCTTCCTGAGCATATTCCAAGATGTATTTGGCATCTGAATAACTGAAATCGATATGGTCATTGATGATCTCATGCAAGGCTGCTTTTAATTCATCGCCCGTCTTACCCTCTGTACCATTATAATAGCCGGGTTTCTGGGCAAAAAGATTTAAGCTAAAAAAGCTTATTATTAATAAATATTTTTTCATTTCTTATTTGTTTGTATGGTGACAAAGAGAGCAATATAAAGCGACGACTGTCACAAAAATTATTTAGAATTTAATGCCCAGGGACATATTGTAACGACGGCCTAGACCCAAGAATACAGAAGCTGAACGCGCATCAAAATCAGATACTGTTTCACCATTATACCCATCATTATTCTGTGCTGTAGCAATATACGTTTTATCCAAGACATTCATAATATTGAACCGGAAAGTCAAGATATAATCTGAAATTTTATAGGAATACCCGGCATGAAAATCCACCAAAGCATAACTAGGCACCATCCAAGAATCTTGAGGAGTACTTAAACTAACCGGGTCAAATTGTGCGTAATAGCGATCAAAATATGTTATGCGAGGTTTGAAGTATAAATATTTAATAGGCTCCCAACGTATCTCAGCAGCATATTGAGTTTGTGCTGAATTTCCCACATGCACGCCTTTAGCATCAAAGAAAATTGTCTTGAGTAAATTCTGATTATTATCATAAATACGTGCACTGTCAGCCGAATTCCATTTCCAGTCGCCTAAAGAGACCAGACCTTGAATCGTAATATCATCTGTAGGAGAAAATGCAAAATCTAGTTCTACCCCTTTATGAAGAGCATCCATACCATTGATATTAACAGAATACTCTTCACCATCAATAGTTACTTTTGATGCATAATCAACCGGTCTGTTTTCCCAAGCAGTATAATAAGTATTCAAGTTAGCAGAAAATAACTTTGTATGATAAGAATATCCTAATTCTACAGCCTTAACTTTTTCATTCTTTATATCCCGAAACAATTTGTTATCATAATCAAAAACATTGCTAAAACGAGGCGCTTTATTCAAATAACCAAGATTAGCAAAAGCGTTCATTTCTTCATTAAAGTTGTAATTAGCTCCACCCTTAGCTGTAAAGCCCGGAAAACGCTCCACACTACTTTTCCATTCATCATTACCATCGGGCACTCCATTCAAATAATCAACTCTTTGATAAGCACTTAAAGCACCTGTCAAGTTAACAAAAGCCGCTAACTTATCAGTTTTATATTCTGTCTGATAAAACAAACCTCCCCATTTAACAATACCATCGTTGTGAAAATTGGTGATATCACCTTCATATAATTTATCCTGTGTATCACCAGGCATCATTTCATCGGCAGGACGACGTACATAATCAGCTCCCAACATATCGTATACTTCCTGATAATGAATACCACGATAATACCTTAAATCCAGACCACCAGAAAAATTAAATCTGTTATAATCATAGTTAGCTGTAGAAAGTAAACCATACCAACGGTGGGAGTTCACCAAACGACGCAAATAACCATTACTAGTACCGTACTTACCGTCGGCATCTACAGCAAACATTCCCCGGTTAGAATCATAAACACTCTGAAAATCAACTAAGCCATCTTCATTAGGAGACATCCAACTACTGGTTGCAGCACGCACACCACCTCCATTTCCGATAGATGCATATAAAATATTAGATATAAATAAATTATCATTTACACTCCAAGAATCCTTCAAGGTAAACTGAGGTTTATGATACTGATTAACACGCTCATTCAACACTTCAACAGGCGCATTTGGATCGTCACCATTTCTTGATAAATAGCCCCAATGTTGATTATAACGTATACCGCGTCCTATTCCTTCATCTGCTTTACTACGATTGACATCAACTTCATTTTTTTCGTCATCGCTCATACCTTCTTCATAATGCAATTTTATGCCTAACTCCTCGGCATAGGCTGAATCGTATACCGCTAAAGGAAGTTTATAAGAACGTTGAGCATGTTCCTGCGGTGCACCATAAGCAGAAAGAGACAAAGTATGATTACCCAATTTTTTATCAATTTTTCCGTACCAGAAAAAACCTTGATATGATGTTTGATCCACATAACCATCTCCTTTTTTATAAGATCCGGCAAATGAAAAGCCCCATCCATTCTTTAATGCACCAGTATTATAACCAAAAGATGTACGGGTCATACCATCAGAGCCTACTTCCTGCTTGATCTGGCCGCCCTTTTTATTCTCCATACCTTTGGTCATGATATTAATAGTACCTCCAACCGATGGCAAAGCCAACTTTGAAGCGCCAAGTCCACGCTGCACCTGCATAGAACGGGTAACGGCATCCAAGCCAAACCAGTTGGACCAATAGACATGCCCATTTTCCATATCATTGACCGGAACCCCATCGAGAAGTACCCCCACATTACGGGAACTAAAACCACGGATTGTGACCTGGGCATCTCCCTCACCACCACCTTCTTGTGTAGCATATACACCAGGCGTAGAATTCAATGCCATAGGTATATCCTGCGAGGCTAAATTCTCTTGTAAAGTCTTAGGTGTTAATGTAGAAAAAGCTACCGGTGTTTCACGGGCTATAGCAATATCTGCCACCACCGTCACCTCTTTCATTAAAACCGAAGAACTGAGTTGCATATCAACGGTCATATCGGAGTTAAGCGTGATGGACTTTGATACTTTTTCGTAGCCTACGTAAGAAAAGGTGATGATGTAGTCACCGGCTGGTAGGGTAATGCTATAGTTACCATCGATATCGGCTACGGTTCCCAGGCCTTGGCCATACATAACACTGGCGCCAATAAGCGCCTCGTCTTTATCGGCTGCATCTGTTACACGACCTTTGATGGTGTAACTTTGAGCCATCATAACTGATGAGAGCAACAGGCTCAGAAATAATAGTTTTTTTCTCATTGGTTAGTTTTCTTTATTGTTGCTGTTTTTTTAAGAATAATCTTATAATCAAACCACTCCGTGGTTTCTTTTTATGGTTATACGGTAGTTTACAAGTAAAAACTAATGAGCACTGAAAGTGCGGCTTATCTCAGCCTCCCGAGATTGTCGGGACAGGCTAAGGCATCGCCTTGGGAAAAATACAAAATATTAGAAATGAGCCCTGAAAGGGCGGATTAGATAAAAAAAAACAGTTAAATCGCCCTTACAGGGCTCTATTTTAAAATTATCTATTTATACCCAAGGCGATGCCTTGGGCTGAGATAGATAAGGCCTCCAGCCTTTACCTGTAAACTACCTTATACACATTTTTCTTTTTCTATGTATTATTAATATTCTACTATAATCGAACCGCTCTGCAGTTCAGAAGTTTGCTCAAAAAACCCAGGCATCCACGCTAAAGCTTCTACAACAGCGTGATTGCTTGGATTATTACATTACAACAACACACTTTCATTAACTTACCCCATAAAATAACAAGGTCACTCCGGAGAGAAGCCAGTCGTGTATCAGAGGCCATTTCGACCAAGTATTCTTAACAATTTCAGCACTTTAACCCAACACAGAGCACCGCAAGGTACTCTGTATTATTGGGCATAATTCTTTCAAAAAAATTACTTAATGATTAATTTTTCTACGCTTACACTATGGTCGGCATAAGTAGAGCGAACGAGGTAACTGCCCGTAGCAAGGTCAAGATCTACACGCACTTTAGATGCGTTGGCTGCTTGCTGATAAAGCTCTTGCCCTGTCAGGCTGATAACTTGAACTTCTGAAATCACCTTATTGGATGTAACATAGAAGTAACGCTCTGCAGGATTAGGAGTTAATTTCGTTTTTACCAGTTCTAAATTATTTACTGATAAATCATCTTCTGTTATACGTATATCAAAACTAAACACTTCCGATTGACCATATTCATCACACGCTACCACATTAAAGTAAATATCTTCGGTGGCTTCTGCAATCGCTAATTCGTCAGCAACTATAATTTTCCCAGTATTCTTATCTAAAGAAAAAGGCTCGTGACGAACAGAATCAACATATACAAAATTACCACTCACAATATAATACTCTAAATTTTGCCCCCTATCAGAATCTGTTGCTGTAAGTGTTAATGCAGGATCACCTTCTTCTACAAATGGAGAAACAGCATATAAAGTATCCATGTCAAATACTGGTAATGCATTAGCAGGAGCACCATTAAAAGCATGCCATCCTAAATTTTCAAAAGTATTAGCAGGAAAGGTATCATATTCTGCCATAATATTAAAATGTTCAGGATTTACTGTTATACCATTTGTTACAGACGATTTTCGTACCAAGCTATGATCAGCAGAGAGCGCTATACCCTTGCCATCATCATAATCAGGCTCAGAAGTCCACGCTCCAGCAGTAAACACCTCACCATTATATTCGGCTTGAGCCGGATCAACACCCACAGTTCCAAAGATATCAACAATAGCACTTCCCTTAAACAGTACCACCGCATCATTACCATTCCACTGAATACACCTCACCCCATCTCTGCCTGAATCATAGTCAGAGTCAACAAACAAGTCTCCACGCGCTTCAAGCTGAGACCAAATAGGAGAATCGTCAGCTCCTAAGGTACCTGCACTCTCACGTTTATCTTGAGTAATTACATAAGCTTTGTAGGGTTCCAAGTTATAGTCAGGCAAATCAACCGTATACGCTGGTAAAATTTGTTGTCCACCATTAGAAAAACGAACGATGCTATAATCCTTAAGATTAATATTCGCATTAGTGGGATTATATAATTCAAGGTATTTATTACTTCCCCATCCTTCACCATACTCCGAGATAATCAAATCAGTCTGAGCATTCATAGCAGCAATAGCCATCAATGCTGCTAAAAAAGTATAAATTTTCTTCATTGTATTTTGTTAAAAAAAGCACAACTTAGACATAAAGCAGTGCTAAGATTTTAAGGTTAAAAAACCTCCAACGTTTCGTTTGACACCTCATAGAAACGTTGGAGGTAAATGTTAATCTAATTATTTTTTAATCAATTTAGAGATTTCAGTAGTACCGTTTACACGGGCTTTTACAAAGTAAACACCGTTTTCGATAGAAGAAATATCTACTGACTGACGAGCTGCTACGTTGCTAATAGCAAGGACTGTTTTGCCAGACAAGTTAATTAATTCAAGCGCTTCCACATCAGCTGACAGCTGAATAGCAGACACAGCAGGATTTGGATAAACAGCTACGGTGTTTGCAGCTACTTTATGGATGGCGGTAGCTCCTTCTGTTATGCTGATGTTGTCCAAACCAATTAAAGTCGTTGCATCTGTTGGATTTCCCTCATACACAAAGGCTAGATAAATCAATCCTGAGTAAGAGCTTAAGTCGGCAGTACCCGCATTAACCCAAGCACCTTCAGCATCAGTAGGCATAGTAGGCAATGTAAACTGAGAAGTAATATCATAAGCGCTATCAGTCTCAAAATCATAAAGTAAAATTGTAAGACAAGCGGTATCGTAATAACTAACCAGAACATCAAATGTGAGCTCCTCATTTGAGGTGTTTGCCATATTGATAAATGGAGTTTCTAACCACACAGCGTTTTTAGCATCAGGAGATTGATAAGATGTCATTTCTACATAGTTACTATTCTGAGCACTACTAAATTTAGTATTCCAATATTTTTCGCCCTCATCATCGTAGTTATACCATTCTCTTGCCTCAAAAGCTTTACCTACCTCGGCAGCTTCAAAATCCTCAGTGAAAGGTACATTTAAAGCATAATAAGTCTGAGGCACATTTATGACAAGAGTTAATGCGGTATCAAAAATTTCATAGTTTGACAACATATAGTCATCAGACAACTCAAAGAATGGTGCGAATGTAAAGGTTCCAACAGTATCTTCCCACTCGTCAATTTCATCAGGAGAATACCAATTCTCAACATCTACAGTTACCGAACCACCATCGTAAAGCAATTCAATAGTTTCAGGCAACAAACCTAATTCTGACAAGTTATACATTTCTACTACATTCAAATTAGAATCCAGTACAATATCCGGTATTGGGGTAAAACCAGTAATTTCCGGAGCAGCAAAATCTAAATCATCGTTGCTGGTAGGCACCAACTGTAAAGTACTGTAGTAAGCCAAGAGCACACCAGAGATATCACCTGTAGCCGTAGGGATAGGACCGGAAACAGCGCCATAAAAGTCAGTACGTAATACCATCGTATCTGCCGCATCGGTAATATCATAGTTTTTACCATTGCTAAATTCACCTTCGGGCTCTACAAAGGCCGCATCCGTCACTTTAATATATTTGTGCATATAAGCATCAGCGTTAGCTTCCATAGCAGCTATTGTTACCTCTTCAGCCATCACTTCGTTTCCACTGCTTAATACTGTTACTATAGCAGAATCCGGCACAAACACGGTCATTCCGCTTACTTTTCCTAACTTACCTATCACACCTAAGATAGAATCACCAGCCGCAATATCAGTAGTAATGACACCAGAAGCATCATAAATCATAATAGCTCCTGATTCGTCCTGAATAAAACGACGGTTTCTATAACTATTTGTCACGGTTACTAAGGCAGGATTAGCTAAACCGTAGATACGGTTTTCGTCACCCGCTTTAATCTCAGCAATATTACTTGCCGCCACAGCCGGGTTGAAAAGAATGGTATAAGTCTCTTTAGTAACACCATCGGTAGCTGTTACCTCAATAGTAGTGGTACGTGCCGCAGCATCGCCATTCAAGTCTGATGCAGGAGTGACTACAGCCATAGCACCATCTACTTTGGCCTCAGCCTCTACAGCCGGCACTTCTGTGTGATTCACTGGTAGATGATATACATAGTCTTTTACGCCCGGATCGAAACCTTCGATTTCTGAACCATAAACGCTTAATGAAGCTAATGTGGCATCTTTTGTCTCATCAATAAAACCATACACCTGTATATTAGCCACTTCCCATGTTGGAGCAGACTCTGTCGTAGATGTATATACAAAAGCAATGTAAAAATCACCCTGCATTGTTGATAAATCAACATCACCAGACGAAGTCCATTTATACCCATCCTCTGTAGCTACAACAGCATCTAAAGCTGTCCATGTAGCAGTAGTAGGATCGCCAGCGCCTGTGTAATCTGTGGAATATTTTACCTCCAGTTGTAATGCAGCATCGCCATAATTACGTGCACTCTCAAAATTTAAAAATTCACCTTCTGAATCATCTAAGTTAATCACCGGAGAGATTAGCCAGTCTTCATTAGCATTTGCTGATGAGGTATATCCACTTATCTTAGCATAAGATATGCCGCCATACTCTCCTGCAGCCCATTTTTGGTCACCTACCACACTATACTCGGTAAAAGCACCAAGACTGCCGTCAAAATTTTCAGAAGCAATCAATATTGGTTGTTTTTCCGGCACACCGGTAAAATAAATAACCGTAGAATCAATATTACCAGAAGTATCGACAGCAAAGACGTAGATATGACTTGTATCGCCTACATCACCACTAATAGTATAGGCTACCTCGGCAGTAGAAGGAATAAGGACACTATCGGCACCTTGACCGCTACGTGCTGCAGCTAATACTTCTGCCAAAGTAGGCATTGTAGCTTGTTCTTCATCATAAATAACGCCATAAACCACACCCGGCTCATTTAGCTTAAAGAGCATCTGAAAAGAGGTATCGTTAGCGTTGCCTGACATAGGGTAATCTGTTGCCCATACGGGTGGGATGGTGTCTGGGATTGTGGCATCAATAATAACTGGAGCCACACCAAAACCAGTTAAATCACTCCCTGCTGCTATATATTCAAATCTCTCACTAGGATCAGACCAACCATCTGTATCTCCAGTTGTAATTCCGACTTTTAGTGCAATATTAGAATTTTTTGTGCTAACAGAATTTCCAACCCACTCTGAACCAGGATCTTTACCTGGTGTTCCAAACACATCAGTAGTATCACCACCATAAACAACAGCCAAAGCATCATCCCCATTAAAAGAAAATGCTTTTAAATTAAAAGCTACAGATGTAGAAGTGGCTACAGCCTCCATATCAGAAGTTCCAATAATCATCACTGCTCCTGCATTTAATGTACCAGTAGATACTGTTGTAACATTTTGAAAAGCTCCACCGTTACCTCCTTTTAATATTTCCAAGTTTTTAGATGCAAAATCTAAAGAAGCATCTGTATTATTCCAAATTTCTAGACCTTTAGGTGTTGTACCTGAATTAGTCTCAATATACTGACTAATAATCTGAGCACTCATCCCCGTCCAGGCAAACAATGCCAGAACCATTGTTAATAGTAAGTTTCGTTTCATCTCTTTTTGTTTTAAATTAAAATTATTTGTGTTGTTTTTTTATTTGTTGTTTATTGTTTTGTTCCCGGCACTTCGACACATTCGACAGGTGGTTACTGAGCTTGTCGAATGTGCTCAGTGACCTCTCCGCTCAGTGACCTTTGTTCAGTGACCTTTGTTCAGTGACCTAATACAGAAGACGCAAAATATTGCGTCTCTACATTAGGACAAATGGAATTCAGCTGAAGTAGAAAAAGACATCAGCCGAAGGCTGCTTATACTGTCTACTGAAAACTTTTATTTAACTCGTTTTGCAAACGCCTTGTTGATAGTTGGTTTGCATTTTTTTATATGTTTGTTTAATGCCGACACAAATTTTGCTCATAAAGCAGATTGTACACGGCATTTTTTCATTCTGCGCTATATTTTTACCACGGGTTAAAACCCGTGGCTACTAAAACAAAGCCGCGCTGCGGCTTAACGTTTTTCCAAATTCTCACCCCTCATTTCTCCCCCCTTAATGGAAGCATCTCCAAAGTTAGATAGTTGGATATGACCCAAGAAAGCGGGGCTAAATTACTGCCTACTGTAAACCTAGTTTCTTATATATCTGTTCGGTGGCTTCTTTTGTTTTCACGGATTTAATCACGGCTTCTATGGTTCCTTCCTCATCGATGATAAAGGTAGAACGCAGCACGCCCATCGACACTTTGCCGTATAGTTTCTTTTCGCCATAGGCGCCGTAAAGGTTAAGGATTTCTTTTTCGGTATCGGCTATCAGCTCAAAGTTAAGGTCGTACTTAGCTCTGAACTTTTGGTGTGATGCTACACTGTCGGGGCTTACGCCTATCACCACAAAACCCTTTTCCGTCAAGTCAGACAGGTTATCGTTCAGGTTGCAAGCTTCTTTGGTACAGCCGGGTGTATTGTCTCGCGGATAAAAGTAAAGGATTACTTTTTTTCCTTTGTAATCGCTCAATGAGATCGTTTTCTCATCCTGATTCAGCCCCGTAAACACGGGAGCTTTGTCTCCTGCTTGTAGTGTTATCATTCCTTGATGGGTTTAAATGATCTTCTTAAAAAAGTGTAACACCATGGCCTCTTTGTTTGTTCAGCCATCATCCCTGCTTTTCTATTTCTTCTGATTCCTTAAAAAAGTGGGGGCGCAAATGTAAATTAAAATTCACATGCACGATGTCCCACAATATGTATTTTTCTTCTTTTCTGTTTTGTTGTGCAACAAAACGGCGTCGCTCATTCTACTAAAAGCAAAATAATAAAGGCTAACATACCCGACGCAGTGGGCGAAACATCGTCGGGTTGTTTAGCCAAAGAAAGCCACCGGAAGTCTATTCTCAGTGGCTTTAAATCCTTGTGGCTTCGATACATTTTTTTCTCCGCCTTCGATACATCCCGATATACATCGGGACACTCAGGCATCGAAAAAAATCGTATCGAAGGCGGAGGTATTATTACTTAACAGCAACCTTAGTTACTGTACCAGCTACACGTACTAAGTAGATACCGCCCTTCACAGCAATGCTGCCTTGGTCTGCTACTACTTGCTTAGTTACCATACGGCCTGCTATATCATATACTGTTACCTCTTCTTGCTCTATGCCGCGGATGTTGATAGCACCGTTGGTGGCGAATACTTTTACTTCACTAATAGTTTCTGACAATAGAGTCACTGTAGATTCTTTCACAGATACATTATCTATCTGGTAAGTTCCTGTATTATCGGTATAAGCATAATATTTAAAACCTATTTGGATAGTTCCGTTAATAGCAGATAAATCTGTTTTATCGGCATTTGCAAAAGAACCATATCCATTAGGAGTTTTTGTAATGGTGAAATCATCAGGGAATTCTGTCCAGGTAGTAGTGCTTGCATCTCCTGTATAGTTGGTAGTATACCATATCGTCAAAGTATCACCATCAGTACTATACCCTGTATTTACATCAAAAGTAAACTCATCTTTAGCGGTATCGTCCAACTTAATTTTTGGGGAAATCAACCAAGTAGTATTCACGGCATCTCCTGAATTAAAAGCAGAAGCTTGCATATAACTATTTTCACTATACGTTTTGTTTTCCCATAAGTCGCTGCCTACTTCAGCATCAATAGTCCAATCGATAGGTAAGCCGTCTTCAAAATCCTCGGCGAATGGTAAAGCATAAGATTCGGGTAACACTTCACCTTCCAACTCTACTTCATAATCATTCTCTGCCTGACCTGAAACGATGCTTATACTCTTATCTACTACAGCAAAAGAAGTATCGATAGCAATGGTTTCAGAGAAAGCACCTGCACTAAGACCAGCTTTTAATCGTACATAGAAAGTCGTATCGACAGACCCGCTCACTTCGAAGCTAATAGGTGAACCAATAGCAGCACCTGCTGGTGTAGACATAATATCAAAGTTTGTTGGTAAAGCACCAAGATCAACCAACACAGGTACTACGATGTTATCTGCCTTGATAGAGAAAGAATCTACAGGGCTTGGACCGTTGCCTTCCACATAAGTAAATTCTAATGATTTTGAAATATTGGTGATGGTTGGGGCTGGATCAGCACCATCAGCATTCACAGTAAAAGACCCACTTTTAGGACTATAAGACGAATTATCACCTGTCCAATTTGCATTATTAGAAATTGCTGCTAACAATTCAGCTTTAGTTCCAGAAGTTACATCACCAGAATACCAAACATTATCATACTCTTCTTCATCCCCTGCACCAGCACCTGCTGCAACTGCCGTTGTCCCATTAATCAAACCTGTTGGTAAATCTGATTGATTGGAATCATCACTTCCAACCTGAAAAACACTACTATTAGCCATTGCAATATAAATATATGTAGGAGACTGTTCAGTTCCTTGATATGCTACAACCTGATCACCACTACTAGACAATCCAGTTAAACCAGTTAAGGCTACAACAGTTCCTGCACTTACTGCTGCTTGTGCTGTCCACACTTCAGTACCTTCACCACTTCTGATAGTACCATCTGATTTTACACCATTATCTGTAAAATTAATTACAGTCCCAGCTTCTAAATCAACTAAAGCTACAAAAGAGTAACTATCAGGGGCATCACAACCGACTCCAATTATTGCAATATCACCTGGTGTTAAAACTGTTTGTGCCATAACCCCCATCAGCGCCACGACTAACATCGTAAAAAGTAAAGTAATTTTTTTCATTTGTTTTTTATTTTTGTTGGTTTAATTAATTTATAATATCTGCATTAATAAAAAGTGTCAGGAAAGCTTCCCGTCCTTAAATGCTATACAAATGACCCCTTTCTACACTACAATCGTGTTACAAAAAGATGAAGTTAACTGTTACATCTTGTTGTTTTCTTTCTGATTCTTATCTTATGTTAAGCCCCTGCATTTCGGTAGCTGGTTTTGTGCATTTCGGTGCTTGCGATATCCCCTTGTGGCTTCGATACGTTTTGCCTTATCAGGCAAAACACACTTCGGCTCCGCTCAGTGCATCGCTCAGACACCGAGCACCAGCCCCATGTTATTTAGTTAAACAAAATCCACTCGCTCACCCTTCACTTCCCTAAAGGGAGCCACCGGGCACCAGACCAAAAAACATGTTACAAAAAGAGGTTTATGTATAAATATCACACGCCCATGCGCACTTATGCTATCATTTTGCTTTGTCAGGACAAACGTAAGCAAACAATATGTCAGAATATGAACATCGATTCACTTTTTTTTGAATTCTTTACAAATGTTAATTATGTTAAATAAATGTTATGAGTATGCGGTAGCGTACAGGTAAAACTCAATAGCGCCGAAAATTGAAACAGAGAAGACATTTTTTTCCACGAATTCCGCGAATTTGATAGCGCAGCTTCGCTGAGTTTAATTACACACCTGCCCCTCCCGATGTGCATCGGGATCGTGGGAATTTTAAGAATAAAAGGTAAGACCTTTTATTCTTAATGGTTCACTATCAGATCACACCTATATTATTTAAAGGTTTACCTGTTAATAAGGGATCAAGCATGATTTCTGAGGAGAAGTTTAGCAAATCACTTCTATTCACTTTTTTTGTC
>DHQI01000098.1:16250-16661 GCA_002408065.1 Bacteroidales bacterium UBA5342 | reverse complement strand
AAGTGCGAGAAAAGGTACGACGGCGTACCATCAATGCACTATTTGATAAAGTAACTTACGAAGCTGGCGATACGGCAGAAGTCACGTTCTCTGTAATAGATCAAAATAAAGCTCCTGTGGGAGGTGCTCGCTTTGTTTATCAGTATATGCAAGGTGATGAAAAGATAATGCGAAAAGGTGTGCATTGTGCTGATGATGGCATAATGACCGTCAAAATTCCTATTGTAGAAAATGAAAGTAAAGGGAAGCATTATTTAGATCTGAGTTATTATGCCGATGATCTAGATGTCAATCGCAAAGTGCAGGAGATTTCGATTCCCATAAAAGAAGATAAGATAAATATCACCTTTTTCCCTGAGGGCGGGGATTTAATTGATGGAATAAATAGCAAAGTGGCTTTTAAAGCTTATG
>DHQI01000098.1:0-16042 GCA_002408065.1 Bacteroidales bacterium UBA5342 | reverse complement strand
AGTGGCTTTTAAAGCTTATGATGACAAAGGAAATCCTATAAATATAAAGGGAAATCTGTATAGGAACGATGAGCTGCTGAGTCCTTTGGCTACCGTACACTCTGGAATGGGGGTGTTTACCTTATTGGCAGACACATCTTCTTATACCTTTACTATTACTGAACCTTCAGGAATAGATTCAGTTTACCAATTGCCTATGGCTAAAAAGCAAGGGTTTGTATTGTCTTATCTTTCTCAAGATGAAGCTAAAGTTATTCTTGCTGTCAAGCAAAACTATGCCACAGCTCAAGATTGTAAATTATGGATTAGTTATTGCGATAGTTTGTGGGCAGTTCACGACTGTGAGATAAATGACGAATGTCAACTACCTCTATATAAAGAAAACTTACCAAGTGGCATCGTCACTTTTACCCTGTCTGACGCCAATGGAGAACCTCAAGCTGAGCGATTGGTGTATGTGCAAAAAGAAGATCCTGACGTATTACTTTCACTCGACAAATACGCTTTTTCTGCTAAAGAAAAAGTGGATGTTAATATAAAACTTGAGACACCACACTTAGCCAATCTATCATTTGCGGTGGTCGATTCTTTATTATCTAACAGCCCTAAACTGCAAACGACAAGTATCAAAGCCTATGCCCAACTCGGCTCTGAATTGAAAGGCTATATTCCCCATATCAATCAATATCTGGGTAGAGACAGAAGCACAGTTAACAAACGGGATCTCTTACTGATGACTCACGGTTGGCGAAGATTTGAATGGATCGATAACCGAGAAAGCTTATCAACGATGAAAGTGCACGATTTCAACCGTGTTTATGGGCAAGTCAAACGTATGGGCAAGCCTTATCCTAAAGCCAAAATTGGAGCCTATATGTTAGGGGAGTCTATAGCTTTTTCAGAATTTACATCGGATGATCAAGGTCGTTTTTTCTTAGATCCTAACTACCAAATGCGAGCTTATAAAGATATGGTGATTACGGCTAGGAATAAAAAAGGACGCTCTGGTGTAACGTTAAGCATTCAAAATACAGACACCATTCTGTTTTCTGCTATTCTGAGAAATAATGAAGAGATTTTAGAACCTTATTATTCATCGTGTTCTATCTTAAAGGAGAATGAAAAACCTCAAGTGATAAACGAACCTTTTATGCTGCATGATACACAATTGCTACAAGAGTTTGAAGTAAGTGCTGACCGACGCACATGGGACATGGATAGATACCTAAGAGCAACTAGCGAAGTAAAAGTTGGACAAGATATAGAGGAGTTTATCTCTTTCGATAGGTTATTAACACAGGTTTCTAATAAGATACGATTAGAAGGTGAACAATATTCCGGCCCTTATCTCGGTTCACAGGATTTGGATTATTTTGGAGAAAAGCTACAATTAAGAGCTAGCAGTGATCGTGCTATCGTCGAAACATCACCTTATGACAGACAGAATCTTAACTTATCACCACCTATGGAACTCGGCCCCATTATACAAGCACAACTTTCTAGGACAGTTAATGGAGTGTACTGGTCAAATTTACATGAGGAACTAAAAATTATTTTTACCGAAGACAATCCACCTAGTGCCATGATATATGTCAATGAAAAACCTTGGGGCTATGATCTAAGCAGTATGAATCTTTTGGTTAAGGAAGACATAAATGCAATAGCGGTGTTGGATGGTGCACTCGCTTATGAACGATTTGGCATTGATGCATATTATGGTGCCATAATGCTTGACTTAAAACCAGATGCAATATCAAAAATAAGAATGAAGAGTAGCAACGCCACATTCGGCAATTTCGTCAAAGCCCGCCAATTTGCCAAACCCATCTACGAAACAGAGGAACAAATAAAAACAGCAGGAGACGATAATCGCATTACCCTCCATTGGGAACCACTTTTAGAAACAGACGAAAATGGTAAAGCCGAAGTATCATTCTATACAGGTGATATTCCGGGCAAGAAACAGATTGTTGTACAGGGTTTTGATGATGAGGGAAACCTTTATTATGAGACGGGGAGTTTTGTGGTGAGGGATGTGATGGAGAGGTAAGCGATGCCTGAGCGGCGCACTGAGCTTTGTCGAAGTGTGAAATTGTGAAGAATGAGCAATTTTGTATCGAAGGCGGAGGTGGAATATGTTATCAGACAGGGAGTTTTGTGGTGAGGGATGTGTTGAAGAGGTAATCAATTAAGAATTAAAAATGAAAAGTTAAAAGTTGAAATGTGTTGAAGCGAAGTGTTGAGTTTGTACTGAGGTAGCCGATGTCTAGTCAATATCGTAAAGAACAAGCATCTTTGTATCGAAGGCTGAAATAAATGAAAAAAACACGAAAATGTATTGCTCCGCTGGAGCTCAAAGACGTTGACTAATGCAAATTTTTACCATACTATTGCACCGCTGGTGCTCTGTAGTTGAGTTTTTTTAGAAAAAGAGCACCAGCGGTGCGACAGTATGGTAGGCTGAAAATATATTAGACGAAGAAAAGAGCTCCAGAGGAGCGATACAAGTGATGTTTTAAATATTGAAAAATAGATGTTATGGCAGTAAAATATAGGTTTATATGTGTTTTGTTATTCGTTGTTTTGAACGGCGGTATTTATGCGGGTTTATTATCCCAATCCACCACCCACGCCCCCAACAAAGTCTACCTCCACCTGGACCGCATGCTCAACACTCTGGTCGAAACTATTGGGGGATAAGCTTACGCCCAATTATTTCCACATAAGCGTACATTAAAAGGACAAAATCGCACTAAGAAGACGAATTTAATTCTACATTTTTGTCGTTGCTTATCAGGATTTAATCTTTTGCTATATGAGGTCATTAAAAATATTACTCTTTTTATGTGTTTTCAGTGCGCTGTCTTTTCATTTAGGCGCGGTAGATCTTACGACCTCTAATCTGCCCATTATCTGTATTGATACTAATGGGAAAAGCATACCGGACGAACCTAAGATAGAAGCACAGATGTGCATCTATTGGCAACCGGGCAGTGTGAGCAGCACATCAGACGACAGTACCAATTATGAAGGCTATATCGGTATAGAAAAGCGGGGTAATTCCTCACAAACCTGGCCTAAGAAACCCTACAAAGTAGAGACGCGCAATGCCGATGGCAGTAACCTGAATATTTCCCTTATTGGTTTGCCCAAAGAGAATGACTGGGTATTCCACGCCCCTTATGTGGATAAAACCTTGCTCAGAAATGCACTAATCTACCGTTTGCTCAATGAGATGGGCTGGTATGCGCCCCGTTATCGGTTTTGTGAATTGATACTCAATGATGACTATCAGGGGGTGTATGTTCTTATTGAAAGTTTGAAAGTGGACGAAAAACGCCTAGACCTCACCGAAGCCTCTGCTACTGATTTGAGCGGAAGTTATCTTTTGGAATTAACCACCAAGAACCGTTTGTCCAAAGATGAACCCTATCTGGAAACGGACATTGCCGAACAGGTGATGGCTATCAAATACCCGGCCGATAGTGCACTTACCACGGCGCACCGCAACTATATTACGTCCTATATGAATGACTTTGAAAAGGCGCTGTCTGACAAGTCCTTTTCCGGTACTGAGGATTATAAAAATTACATTGATATTCCGTCCTTTATCGATCATATGCTGGTGTCTGAGGTGGTGCGTCAGCTCGATGTCTTTTGTGCCAGTCATCATTTCTACAAAGATGCCGGGGGTAAATTGGTGATGGGGCCGGGATGGGATTTCAACCGTTCTATTGGTAACTATAAAGGGCATGATGAGTGGAAAAAGACCGGATTTTGGATGACGGCCACACGTGGCGGGTGCAAACCCTTCTGGTCTTGGCATATTTATGAGGATGATAGTTTTATGAAGGCTTACAAAGCGCGCTATGCCGAGTTGCGCAATAGCATTCTGAGCACCGGACATATCTATGCCATTATCGACGAATACAGTGCTTATTTGGACGAGGCCAAAGAACGCAATTTTAAAATCTGGGATATTGACGAAAATAGATCTCATAAGTATGTGCAGGGCAGCTATACCGGCGAGATAGACTATGTGAAATCGTGGCTCGAAGAACGTATGACCTGGCTCGATCAGCAGTGGGGCGTTGAGGCGCGTCCTTATATCAACGAATTTTATCCTGATGGCGAAAACAGTGGTACGCAATGGGTGGAATTATATAACCCTTATGAGCGGACTGTAGATATTTCAAACTGGCAAATATTAATTGATGGAGAGGTTTTTACCTTTCCGGATAATACAACTATTGCAGGCAAGGATTATTTGGTGATAGCTTCTGATGGCGATAAATTTAAAGCTAAATATTCGGCGGTAAAAACGGTCTTGGGGGGCCTTCGGGGCAATTTATGCAATGATCGTTTGTCTATGGTGCTAAAAGAGGCTGACGGCCGTGTATGTGACAGTATATGTACGGCGCTCAATGAAGGCTGGCCGCTTATTTCCAAGTCCGGAAATTATGCCGTAGCCTTGCGTCCTATTGCTTATGATAATGCTTGCGGAGCTTCGTGGAACTGGAGCCTGGAGCAAGGAGGAACGCCCGGAGAAAAAAACGATGTTTACGCTTACGAGGGCCTTCTTATTACCGAGATAATGACAGCTAATAGCTCTGCGCTTAAGGATGATTACCGCGATTACGACGACTGGATAGAGCTGACCAACACCAGTAATTATAGCATTAACCTTTGTGGCTTGTTTCTGTCCGATAAGTTGCACAAAATGGATAAGTGGACGATAAAAGATTCGCTGAATACGGGTAATACGCTTTTGTCTCCCGGGCAGAGCACCATATTGTGGTTGGATAAGGATGATTATCAGGGCAACCTGCACGCCAATTTTAGTGTGAGTGCTTCCGGCGAAAGGGTACTCCTGAGTTACCACGATGGCTATGTTAATAAGCTGATTGATCAGGTATACCCGCCAGCGCTGATGCCTGACGAAAGCTATCTGCTTAGCGATTTGAATACCGGAGAATGGCAGATTTCTTATGAGCCCACGCCCGGCTATGTGGGCGACGCTCCTTCAGGAATCGATGACCTAGAGCAAGTTTATTTAGCTCAGCTAAGTATTTACCCTAACCCGGTACGTGATAGATTGTCTGTGGACTTTAATTTGAAACAAACTCAGGGGGTAAGCATTCAGCTTTTGGATTACAGCGGACGTGTTGTGGCTGTTTTGCTTCCCGAAAAAGTCTTGAACAGTGGTCATTATACCTACCATTTTGCATTGCGACAAGATTTGCCCGGAGCTTTGTATGTTATTTGTTTAAGGGCTGAGGGTTTTGTGTTGAGTGAAAAGGTTGTGATTAGACCTTTTGGGTATTAATAAAACAATATGGGTATACGGTTGTTTGCAGGTGAAATTTTAAACATTTTAAAAAGCCTTTTACATACAGCACTCTCCTTAACACAATGATATTAAGCTGAGAAGCGATTTGCTTGTGATCAAACCGCTCCGCGGTTTAAAATATATTGTAAATATTAGATTTCTACTATAATTGAACCGCCCCGCGGTTCTCAAGTTGCCAATTAAGAGCCCAGAGGCGATGCACTGAGCGTTAGTCGAAGTGGCTTTGATTATAATAGAAAAAATAGATAACCAATGAAACAACAAGCCCAGGGGGCTTGGATTATAAACAATCAAATAGAACATTTACAGTATATTGAAGCTTAACTTAATGACATAGCTCTTCAGAGGGGAAAGAGGGCATCGCCTGCGTCAAGCCTTTGGCGACCGAAGGGTGTGTTGTGAGGTTTCCTGCAAACTACCGCCTAATCATATAAAACAATTATCATTTAATCCGGACCAAGTTGTAAAAGGGTGCATTATTTTCTACTCCCAAAGGTTTTTTGTTCAGGTTTTTAGTCGGTTTGGTGTTTGTATTCAATAAATTGGTGTTTGAGTTCAATTGTTTGACCTTGAGTCTTTGTAGTTTTGATGCAAAGAACGCTTAAGACATTATAAACCACCTAAAACAAATGCCAAATGAAACGATTCAATCAAGCATTTTTATGTGTTGCCACCCTGCTGATGGGGCTGACTGCAGTTTTTTCTTCTCTTAATGCCCAAACCTCCTCACACACCCCCGACAAAGTCTACCTACAGCTAGACCGTAACCTCTATGCTCAGGGCGATACCATCTGGATAAAAGGCTATGTTATAGAAAGAGGGAGCAATGTACCCAGTGATAAAAGCTATGCCATCCACGTGCAGATGCTCAACGACGAGGGACAAGAGGTGGGTTATCACAAACTCTTGTGTGTGAATGGTGAGGCCACAGGTCAAATTGAGCTTTTTTACCTGATGAAACCGGGTTTTTACCAATTGGTGGCACATACGGGCTATATGAAAAATTTTGATAAACGTTTCTTTTTCAGAACCACCATAGAGATACGCCAGAGAAAGATGCACCGTAGCGTACAGACTGTTTTTGATAAAACAAGCTATCAGCCCGGTGATACGGCCGCTCTGAACTTTACCGTGAACGATGAACGTCAAAAACCGGTAGGCGGTGCCCGTTTTGTATATGAATATGTGGTGGGTGGTAAGGTGTTGAAAAAAGATGGTGTACAGTGCTACGATGATGGCACTATGCAGGTGAAGCTGCCTTTGCTGCAGGATTCTTTGCAGAACGAAAAGGCACTGTTGCGCGTGAGTTATCTGGCTACTGACGGGGCACGACACCGTACCGTTCAGGAGATACCTATCCCGGTTAATGATTTTAGTATGAATATCTCTTTTTTCCCCGAAGGAGGTGATCTGGTGAAAGGCATACCTGCTAAAGTGGCTTTTAAAGCTTATGATAATAAAGGAAACCCGCTAAGCATAAAAGGTGAATGGCTAAAAGACGACCGCGTAATGGGAGAGATCCATACGGTGCACGATGGTATGGGCTTGCTAAGCCTGACGCCCGGGGAGGCGGATTACGCATTCAGAGTCACAGAACCGGTGATGAGCGATGCTTTATTTGCTTTGCCAGCCATTAAACCGGAAGGTTTTAGCTTGTCCTATACGGGGCAGGACGATGATGTGGTCAATTTTAAGTTAAGTCATAACTATGACCAAACACAGGGCTGTAAAATATGGATTAGTTATTGCGATAGCCTTTTGGGTACAAAGGGACTTCAAGTTGATTCTGCGCTTGCAGTCAGCATTTCCAAAGAGGATTTACCCGGTGGTATTGTTACGTTTACCTTGTCGGACGGGCAGGATGTACCGCAAGCAGAGCGTCTGGTGTATGTAGAACAGGAGTACCCGGCTATGGCCATCACAACGAATAAGACCCGCTACAGCAAGCGTGAGTTGGTGACGATGGACATTACTTTGGACGAACCTAACGTTTCACGCCTTTCTTATGCTGTGGTGGATTCTGTCTTAGGACTCAGTCTGCGTGCCTCGCGCAGCGGAATCCGGGCCTATGCTGAGCTGACATCCGAGCTGCAAGGTTTTATTCCTAATGCTGATCAGTACCTGGGCAGCGATCGTAATACAATAATAAAACGTGACCTGATGCTGATGACCCACGGTTGGCGCCGTTTCGAATGGATGGCACGGCGCGATAGCTTGTCTCATCTGCCAATACGGGATTATAACCGGGTGGATGGCGCTGTGAGCCGTTTCGGAAAACCCTATAAAAAATCGGAGATTATTGTCTTGGATTTGGGTAATGTAGAATCCAACACCCGCTTTAAGACGGATAAGAATGGCCGCTTCTTTTTTACACCGGAGTATCAGGTGCGGCGGGACAAAAATCTGATGGTGGTGGCTAATGCCCCCAAGGTCAATTTCTTGTTGCAGCTTGATTTGCAGAATACCGATACGGTGCGCACAGCCGATGTGCTGAGTTGTGGTGCTGTACATCTGGCACCAATGCCAATGTCGGAGCTGCACGATGATACTACTTACCAAAAACCCTTTATGCTCTACGATGTCTATCAGTTGCAAGAGGTGGAGGTAAGTGCCGATACCCGCACCTGGGATATGGAGCGCTATATCAATTATGCCGAGGATGTGATACTGGGCACCGAACTGTATGATGCTGATCAATTTGAGGATTTTTTGAGCCAGGCCTCTAATCGTTTACTTCTTGAAAGTGAAGTTGCCAATCAGGCGCTGGCCGACAACTTGTTCGACCGTGCTATTGTGAAGACTAACCCAATGGATAGACCGGATATCATGGCTAATGGCGAATCTTATTTATCTATCGAACTATCGACCATTTTTAATGATGCGAATCCACCAGCAGCTATGATTTACCTGAATGAAGATACCATAGGCTACCTTTTGAGTGAACTGAATTTTTTGACCAAAGGAGATATCGCAGCTATTGCGGTGCTGGATGGTGCTAAGGGTCACGAACGTTTTGGGATAGAGGCTTATTATGGTGCCATTATGGTGTATACCTATTCCAAAGATATTCTGAAAAAAAGAAACATTGCTATGAATAAAGCCCTCTTTGGTAATTTCATCAAAGCACGTCGTTTCCCCGAGCAATTATACGAGGCTGTAGAAGGCAATGAGGCCTTGGGTGACGATCGACGCGTAACCCTGCATTGGCAGCCCTTCATCTTTACTGATCTGGACGGGCGCGCCACCAGCTCATTTTTTACAAGCGATATCCCGGGCAAAAAAGAAATCATTGTTCAAGGTTTTGATGATGACGGAAACCTATACTATGGGAAGACGAGTTTTGATGTGAAGGAAGAACGTTAAAAATTAAAAAGGCAAAATGAAAAGTGAAAAAAGTATCGCTCCTCTGGAGCTCCATATCATACGTTATTATATTTCTACCATACTATCGCTTCTTCGAAGCTCTAAAAAGAACTTACAAACCTATAGAAAAGAGCCACAGAGTGGCGATAGTATGGTAGATGTTAATACGAAGATAGTCAGGGAGCTCCAGAGGAGCGAAACAATAAATGAAATTATGACATTATTTCAAATGAGAATAAACAAATTTACCCTTATAATAATAGGCATCTGTCTCTTGCCGATATTTTCACACGCCCAAATCACCCTCACCGGCAAGGTCACCGATACCGAAAAAGACGAACCCATTCCCTATGCCACCGTTTATATCGATGGCACCAGTTTGGGCACCATTACCGACGAAAGCGGCGCCTTCACTCTGAACGACGTTCAGCCACCGGCCAAGTTGGTGGTGAGTCATTTGAGTTATATGCCTCAGGCGAAGGAAATCTATACAAGAGTAGATGCTCAGGTGGATTTTTCTTTGGCAAAGCGTTCACAGGAGATGAGTGAGCTTGATGTAGATGGGCAAGATGCACGATTAGGGAATCTAGAAGCGTTTAAACGCTTGTTTTTAGGAAATGATTACTGGGGAGAAAAAGCCGTGATATTGAATGATAGTGTATTGTTTTTCAAAAAGACATTTGACGAAGTCACTTATCAACGGTTCGGCATTTCTGAAAAGAAAATGATGTTAACCCAATTTGAAATTGTGGCCCGTGAGCCATTATTGATTGATGTCCCGGCTTTGGGCTATACGGTTTATGTGGATTTGATCACTGCATGTCAGGATACGAACCGATGGCATTCTTTAAGCTACAATTATTATATCCCTTATGATGACCTCAAGCGGCGTAAACAAAAGAAAGTGGAAGCGAACCGGCAAAAGGCTTACTATAATTCTATACAGCATTTTTGCCGGGCTTTGTGCACTGGTGCTTTGGATGAAAATGGCTATGGCGTTTACCGCAAATTATATGATACTCTGGAGTGTAAGATTATCTTCAAGGAAAAGGATTTGCACCGTCACCTTGTTAAAGTGTCGGATGATCAGTTTATGCTCACAAATCTGGATTCGTCCTATTTTCGGGTGAATTATTATTACAACTCACGAGGAGAACCAGATTCGGTCAGGACGCCCTTTACCGGCGTGCCTCACGCCCAATCGGTATTGTTGATTAATAGCGATAGTTGTATGATTTCACCCAATGGTATGTTGCCGGATAGTAAGATGTCCTTTGGTGGTACATTAGGAAATAAACGGGTTGGCGCTATGTTACCCAAGTATTATGAGTTGCCGGAAAAGAAGTAGAGAATTTTTTGTCTGTGACTATAAATATTATGAGATCTCCATATTGAAAAAATCCATTGTAGTATGCCCCCTGATGGTAGAAATAGGTGTGTCGAAGCGCAAGAGCATCAGGTGCCAACGATAAATCTATGGCGACAACGTGTGGAGCGATAGTATGGTAGGAAAAAAGATAAGACGTAGAACAAGAGAGCACCATCGGTGCGATAGTATGGTAGAAATAGATAAGACGAAGAAAAAGAGAGCACCAGCGGTGCGACAGTATGGTAGAGCCACAGCGTGGCGAAACAGCGGTAAATAATAAAATGAAAAACACCCTCATAATAACGGCAATCATCATCCTGAGCAGCTTGCACGCAGCTCTTATGGCCCAAACCACCCTCACCGGTAAGGTCACCGATGCTGAAAAAGACGAACCCATTCCCTATGCCACCGTCTATATCGATGGCACCAGCATCGGCACCATTACCGACGAAAGCGGCGCCTTCACCCTGAATGATGTTCATCCCCCGGCCAAATTGGTGGTGAGTCATCTGAGTTATAGATCGGCGGTGTTTTTGGTGGATAGTCATAGTGCGAAAGAATTTAATATTGTGATGCAAGCCAAAATGGTGGATATTAATCAGCTGCAGGTAGATGCTTCGGATAATAGAGCCAAGAATTTAGAACGTTTTAAGAAACGCTTTTTAGGTACCGATTATTGGGGGCAAAATGCGGTAATACTGAATGATAGTGTGTTGGTGTTCCGAAAAGAGTATGAAGAGAAAAAAGTAAAAAGAGCAGGTCGTGATACAATAAAACTGGTGGAATCATTGTTTCTGGTGCGGGCCCGCTCTACCTTGATAATTGATATGCCCAAGCTGGGTTATACCCTGTATGCCGATCTAAGCTATTACCGCGAAACACCCGGGCGCACCACCTCTTATGGTTACTATTATTACAAACCTTATGAGGATGTAAGCCGGCTAAAACAGCGTAAAATAACCAAAAACCGACGTAAGGTTTACTACAATTCGCCTCAGCATTTTTTCAGAGCTTTGCATGCCGGTACTTTAATGGAGGAGGGCTATGCTATTTGCTATCAAAATGTATTGAGCTTTATGAATGTAAAACCCCGCTACCACAGTGCTTCGATCTTGAATATAGATACCTGTGTGGTAGCTGCAGGCGAATCAGTATCCGCTGTATTGGGCAAAAAGGATGCTGCTTATGCCATTGATTACTATTTTAATTCATCGGGCAAACCCATTAATCTTAATGCTATAAATGATGTGTTTGGAAAACCTTACAGTCGATCAGCCATTTATTTTACAAGAGACAGCTGTGCCTTTAGCAAGGACGGTATCATCCCCGGCAATGGCATAGTGCTCGATGGCGCATTGGCCCGCAAACGCACAGGCGCCAGCTTGCCTAGAGATTATGAAGTGGAAGACTAGTAAATTGAACTCATCCCTCACCAGTAGTGTCATATTTCAAAAAGGCCTTATAGCCTCAGTTTTTTGACGGTATGTTTTAGACAAAGTTTTGAAGCCAAAATGTGACCCCATTATAGCTATTGCAAAAAGGAGGGGAGTTTGATCGTGCTTATAAATATTTTGGATGAGAATCTATAATGGTTTTATTGGCCTTGTTTTTTCATAGGAAGTGACGGATTTGGCCTAAATTCTCAGATTAAAATCATAGACTTTTGTTGTAAATATAGCAGTGGATATGCTGCCTCTTTATTATCAAAAACTATGATGAATATTTACTCGAGAAAAACGGAAGTTTTTGCTTCTGTTGTCCTATTAATTGTATTGTTAAGTTTCATTTTTTTTAATGGACCAAATCATGAAATTATCGATCCGGATGAACGCCCACGTTATGCGATAGACCCCGCCGAACAGGCTTTTTATGATCAAAAAGCAAAAGAAAAGACTTATGTGCTACGTTCCAAAAGCACAACTCTGGTAGATAGCTATGCCGGGGGCAAGGTAAGGGGAAACTGGCAAGCCAAGCAATTTGCCATCCCCAATAAAGTCAATTATGGCTTTCGGATGATTGGCTCAGCCTACGATAAAGAGAATGATATTGTTTATGTGGTATCGCATGCAGGCCATATTTGGCGCATCGACTACAATGAGCTTATCCCTACGCAAACTCAGTGGACTTCAATAAACCATTCGCACGCTTTTATGACTACTAACCGAAAAGAATGGTTTGATGTGTTTAACTGGAAAGAGGGGGAAGTCATAAAATCACGAATGCTCCGCTCTTACAACAATAAAATTGAGTATTCGGATGATGAAGGTCGCAACTGGCTTCAAAGTACAGGAGTGAGCTTTCAGGAGACCGACAATCAGGGCTGTGTGGCTTCTTCATCAAAAGGCGACAGAGCGCTTGTTTTGGCTAAAGTCGGTGGAAAAAAAGAAGTTGCTATTTCATACGATGGTATTAACTATAGCACTTGTGGTCTGGATCTGACCTCTTATGAATATGAGGCTAAGCTGCTGAAACCACATCATAGTGATAATGTGTATGTAATAGCCCGCAAAACGTCTAGTTCTAAACTGAGTGTGTACAAAATGACTCCGGATAGTGAGACTTTTACTTTATTGCATTCGCCAACGGCTTCGGTCGGTTCTCCCACCAATGTGATAGGAACTTACACCGGAGGAAAATACCATTTTTATTATGTAATAGGTAATGAGAATTATTACTCAGCAGACGAAGGGGCTACCTGGACCAAAACAGCCGTGAGCAACTATGGCAGTACCGATGGCAATTCTTATGTAAGGACAGTGCATCCGGATAAGCCATACACCCTTTTCAGAGGATATCTCGATGTATATGTGTCTACCGACAAAGGGGCTAATTTCTCAAACTGGGGACATAAATTAGGCTGGGATGTGCATCATATGCGTATGTATGAGCGCAAGGATGGTAGCTATATGCATTTGGTGGGGAAAGATTTTGGTGTCTTTTTATCTAAAACGCCTGAAACACGGGATAAATACTTCTCTATCAACAATAGCTCGCCGGCTCAGATGCAGTATGATATGACGGTGAGTGATAATTTTTCGACTGCTTTTAGTGCCAATCAAGACCGTGGGGCTATGAGTTTCGATAATTCGGATATGCCAAGCAAAACAGATATTAGAACCACCGATGGTTTGCGTGTTACTTTGGCTAATAATGAGAAATCGATATGGGCTTGGTTGTATTTTGGAAGCATTTATCATACTGCCAACGAGGGTTATGGAAGTGCTCCTGTTAAATCAGTGGCTTATGCTGATAAATGGGTGGCTGGGAGTATGGTAGCCCATCCGGATGTAGAGAAAGATGCCATTGTTATTGCTCAGGGGGGCGATAAGCTGGACATCCTTTCTTACAATGAAGCAACACAAGCCATACAAGTAGAGAATCATTCTTTTGATTTTAAAAGTTATACCGGACAAGGTGTGACGAGCTTTGGCTACTCTCCTCTGAATTCTGATATTTGGTATGCTGCCGTGAAAGATGGTGCCTTTTTATTCTCCAAAGATGGAGGTGAGACATTTAAGAAATCGTTATCTGGAAAATTGGCTAAAGGTAACGATCAGGCTTACAATTATCACCGTAATCAGCAAGTGATAAAAGCATCCAAGCTGGATGAGAAAAGAGTCTTTTTTGCAGGGGTAAAAAATGCTTTCTATATTTCGAATAATAATGGCTTGACATTTACAACCCACTCCGATGGTCTGGATGTGTGGCGTATACGGGACTTTGCGCTTTCCGAAGATGAGAAGTTTGTATTTGCGGCTTGTGGCTTGTCGGGGCCTTGGGTATTCTCAGTAGACGATAATAAGTGGTATGCAATGGATGGACCTAATGTGCCTTATGTCGACTTTACCTCAGTGAGTTATACGCCGTCGAAAGGAATGGTGCAGTTTGGAACTTATGGTTACGGGATCTTAGATTTTAAATTTGACCGGGGAAACAACACATTAGTATCACCTGAGGAGTTTAATGTGACAGGAAAGACCTACTCTGCCATTCGCCTGAGCTGGAATGATGAGAATGCTGCTGTAAATGAGTATATTATTAAGCGCTCTTCGGATCTGAAAACCTTTGAAGCAATAGGGACTACTGATGTTAATAATTATACCGATGAGGATTTGGACCCTAATAGTACCTATTACTACCGTGTAATAGCGAAAAAAGGGGATGAGATTTCTTTGCCTTCTGATATGGCTTTTGCTACAACAAATAAAATAAGCTTGCTTAATAGCTCAGGGTGGAAACTCCTGTGGGTGAGTAGTGAAGCGAATGCTAGCGAGGGCACAAAAGCTTTTGATAAAACCAGTACTACGGCTTGGATGAGTCAGTCTTCTGCTGCCTTTCCGCAAGAGATACGCATTGATTTAGGTCAGGAAGAAGACCTTGCGGCTTTTACCTATATACCGACATCGGAGGGAGTCATTAAGTCATACACTTTCTATGCTAGCAACGATACTTCTCAGTGGGGAAATCCTGTGGCAGAAGGCACTTGGACGGATGAAAATGATGCCGCAGGTATTGTTGATTTTACACCAATGAAAGCGCGTTATGTACGTTTTGTGGCACATTCGGTCTTTAGTGGTTCACAAGCCGGAATTGCTGAGCTACAGCTGTGGCCCGCTTTCGATGCCCGCCTCGATGCTCCTGTCAACCTGAGTACAAAAGCCATGTCGAGCACTATTATTATTTTGAAATGGGAAAGTATGTCGGTGAATGCCGACGGTTATATCATAGAGCGTAAGTCCGACGGTGAATTTGCTGAGATAGATCGTGTAGCCTCCTCTATAACGTCATATTTCGACCGGGATTTGCAGCCATTTACAAAGTATACCTACCGTATTACTGCTTATCGCAACGATGATAAATCGGAAGTGTCAGAATTGGTTTCAGGCACAACACTAAGTTCAGGTATTATAAGTTCTAGTGCGTGGCAAGTTGTTTTCAAAGATAGCGAAGCCACTCAGCACAGTGCTTCTTATGCTATCGATAATAATACTGAAAGCTATTGGGCAACAGCCTCCACAGCAACTATGCCTCACCAGCTGGAAATTGATTTAGGCAAAGAAGAAAGCATTTCGGCCTTTTCGTATGTGCCGGCTAGCACGGGTATGGTAAAAGATTATGAGCTATATATCACCAAGCTTAAAGGCGTATGGGGCGATGCTGTAGCCAGTGGCTCGTGGTCTTCTGAGGGGCGTAAAAATGTAGCTTTCGACAACAAAGAAGGGCGCTATGTTAAGTTTGTAGCTAAATCGGCTCTGGATGGCGGAAATGTGACTAGTGTGGCCGAGTTGATGCTGTGGAAATCCTATGCTGGCACTACAGCCTTAGTGGATGCCAAGGTACCAACAGTAAACATCTACCCTGTACCTTTTAGCCATCAGCTCACAGTTAGTGTAGCAGAGAATGCAGGCTATCACAAGGTGACGATAATCAACAATAAAGGACAGATAATCAAAACACAGTCTTTGTTTGATGGTAAAGCCGAGATGAGGCTTAGTGACGATCTGAAGCCCGGTTTCTATTATATAAAATTAGAGGGTAGGGGGCAGAGTATTGTTCGTCCAGTATTAAAACAGTAGCAGGATTCGTATAGGGTTTAGGGTTTTTATATGCGAATCCTGTGAAATAAAAAGGTTTGTCGGTTTTGTCTGGTGAACCTTTTTGTGTGGTGTTTAATCAGCCAATTATCACCATGAAATCTTTATTTTCTTTGACATTCTAAAATAAAATAATTGAATGTCTGAATAGATACCCTCGTCTACCCCCATTTGGCGCGAGGATGTGATGTGTCGCTTTAGTTCAGACGTCCGCTTGGACTTAAAACAGGAGAAGCGTACGCTTCTAAGTGAAAGCTTTATGACGCTTATGCTGAAGCTTCAGCGACACGTGGTCAATGAGCCCAAATCCAACCAACGAATAGCAGCTCATATCCTGCGGGGGGCGGGAGGCTCTCAGATTACGCT
>DHQI01000097.1:36332-48160 GCA_002408065.1 Bacteroidales bacterium UBA5342 | reverse complement strand
ATATTTGATGCGTTGCCCCTGCCTAGTAGAGTCCTTGAAATTTAGTAGTTTTGTATTTGAATATAGACTAAGAAAAATGAAGAAAGTACAAATACGAAATAGCACAGCAGAATTTTTGATTTTTTCTAATCAAGCCCAAAAGGACGGAATTGAAGTTCGATACCAAAATGAGACTATATGGTTGTCTCAAAAGTTAATGGCTGTGCTTTTTGATTGTAGTACTGATAACATATCACTGCACCTGAAAAACATCTTTGAGTCTGGAGAAGTTGACAAAAGTTCAGTTGTCGAGGAATTCTCGGTAACTGCATCCGATGGTAAAAATTACAAGACGAAGCACTATAGTTTAGATGCAATTATTTCTGTTGGGTATAGAGTCAATTCCAAACGAGCGACTCAATTTAGACAATGGGCAACTGATGTTCTGAAGCGTTATGCAGTGAAAGGCTGGGTGCTGGATAAAGAACGATTGAAAAATGGAACACTTTTAGACGAAAACTTTTTCGATGAATTACTTGCTGAAATTAGAGAAATTAGAGCAAGTGAAAGAAAGTTCTATCAAAAGATAACAGACATCTATTCTACGGCTTTCGATTACAATTTAGATAGTCCTACAACAAAACACTTTTTCGCAACAGTTCAGAACAAATTACATTTCGCAATACACGGAAATACTGCTTCTGAACTCATTATGAAACGAGCAGACTCCAACCAGAAAAATATGGGCTTGACGAGTTGGAAAAATGCGCCAGACGGAAAAATAATAAAAACAGATGTCTCAATAGCAAAAAACTATCTGCAAGTTGAAGAGATTAAGTCATTAGATCGATTTGTAACAATGTACTTGGATTACGCTGAAACACAGGCTGAGCGAAAAATACCAATGTCAATGGAAGATTGGTCTAGTAAGCTGAGTGCTTTTTTGCAATTTAACGAGAAAGATATTTTAACTAATTCAGGAAAGGTTAGTCGTACAATTGCTAAATCTTTTGCTGAAAGTGAATTTGAGAAGTATAGAATTATACAGGACAGATTGTTTCAGTCTGATTTTGATAAAATATTAAATGGCCTAAATGAGTAGCGAGGCACAACAATACGCTCTGTTATCCGTAGTGTGATTCTGTGTTTGGCATAGCGTCTTTCGCTATCCCGAAAAAATCGGGACAAGTCGTCATTGCTAGAAGTAAAGTGGTTGCTGAGCGTTGCCGAAGTACTCCTGCTTTACACAAGTCAGGAGACCTACTGCGACGTAGGCTAGAGCCTACACCGAACGGGGGGACGGACACGTCATACAAGACATTTCAGCTTGTACGAAATAGGGGAGGCATTTATAATAAGATGATCAACAAAAAAAGCCCCAATCCGAAGATTAAGGGCTCTTTTCAGGAACAGTTTTTCTTACTATTTATTATTCTTTTTCATAAACTCCTTTTCCACTTCTTCCAATGATTTTCCTTTGGTTTCGATGAGTTTACGCCAAATGAAAAGGGCACCAAAGAAACAAATGGCAGAGAATATCCAGAAGCTGCCTGCCGCACCAATAGCTTTGTTGATGACCGGGAAGAAATAAGTCAACAAAGCACTCGCTGTCCATAATGAGAAGGTAGCTATAGCCATTGCCAAACCACGGATGCGGTTAGGGAATATCTCAGATAAAAGCACCCAAGTAACAGGAGCTAGTGTCATGGCATAAAGCCCGATTGCACTTACTACTAAGATGAGTATTGGCAAACCAAGTATCTGTGCATTGTAGAAATAGCCAATAACCAGGTAGATAAGCGCCAGTCCAAAGAAACCGATGAGCATCAGCGTTTTTCGTCCCAGGATAGTATCGACCAGAGCCATTGCCGCAAAGGTGAAAACCACATTCACCGTACCGGTAATGACGATGCTAAAGAACATATCGCCCAGCGAATAACCGGCAGCAGAGAAAATCTCTTCGGCATACATAAAGATGACATTAATACCACACCATTGCTGTAAAGCAGCGACCACTATACCGATGATAACAATTGGTAGCATTGCGCCTTTGAAGGCAGCGCTAAGCTTCATTTTTTCCTGTTTACCCCTTAAAGATTCATCAATTTCAGCGATCTCTTCTTCTGCGTGCGTGTTACCGGCTACTTTTTCCAGTATAGCAAAGGCTTTGTCGCGGAATCCGGCTTTAGCCAGCCAGCGCGGACTCTCAGGAACAAACCAGGCCAGTATAAAGAATAGACCAGCCGGTGCTAATTCGGCCCAGAACATCCAGCGCCAACCCATTTGCCCATTCCACGAGTTAAGAATCATCTCAGGTGTAGCACCGTCCGGTACTTCTTGTGCTATTTGCCAGTTGGCTACTTGTGCTAACAGGATACCGACAACAATGGTCAATTGATTCAGAGCCACCAAGCGGCCACGCAAGTGTGCGGGAGCCACCTCGGCAATGTACATAGGCGAAATGGTAGAAGCCAGGCCAATGCCTACTCCACCAATAAAACGATAGATGACAAAAGGCGTAAACTGATTGGCTAAGCCAGTACCCAATGCCGAAAAGGTAAAAAGCACAGAAGCTAATATCAGGAGTTTTTTACGGCCATATTTTTCACTCAGGCTACCAGCTGTTATGGCCCCCAGCATACAACCAATAATGGCCACACTCACGGCCCAGCCTTGCAGGTGAGCCGAATCGGCTATGCCAAAAAATTGCTCGTAAAATGGTTTTGCTCCGCCTATCACTACCCAGTCGTAACCAAAGAGCAGGCCTCCCATAGCGGCTACCAGAGAAATGCCTAAGACATAGGCCGTGTTTTGTTTTTGTCTCATGTTTTTTATTCTATAATAATTTGTTGTACAAGGATTTATTTTTCACCTAACGGATGAGTATTATCACTCTAGTTCACTCTAGTCACTCTAGTTCACTCTAGTCACTTTAGCTCACTCCTAATCCACCGTTCCCACTTTACTACCCCACCAGTCGGCATTAGGCTGATAATCTTCTTCCAGCATCTGAAGACGTTGTTTTTCCAGATTAGGAATCCAGTTTTTACGAATAGATTCGATACGTGCAGCGCGTTTTTCGGCATCATATTCCGGGTCAACTTTAGGATAGCGTGCGTTTACACTTTCAAGGTAGTCAAAGAGCTCTTTATTCAATTGACTAACAATATCAGGTTGTTGAGCAGCCAAATCAGTGGTTTCGCCGATGTCTTGCGCTAAATTATACAATTCCTGACGTGGACCTTCATAAAAATGGATTAATTTCCAATCGCCTTTACGGATGATAGAAGTAGGTTCGCCGCCTTGGTTACCGTAATGCGGGTAATGCCAGATAAGTGGTCGTTCTGCTATTTCTCCACCTGTAAGCAGCGGTACAAGGCTGACCCCATCAGTGTGTTGATCTGGTTTTAGATCGGCACCTATCAAATCCAGAATAGTAGGGTAGAAGTCGGTGCCACTAACCGGTGTATTGCTTTCTTTAACGGCGTTTTTGAGCCAGGGAACTTTGATAAAGTAAGGTTCTCTGATACCGCCTTCGTATTGGTTACCTTTACCGGCACGCAATGGCAGGTTCGAGGTTGAGAAGGCATCGCCAGCAGCTACACCGCCATTATCAGCAGTGAAGACCACCATAGTATTTTCTGCTAAGCCTAATTCCTCAAGAGCATTGAGAACCATACCTACAGCGTCGTCCATTGTTTCTACTAATCCACCGTAGATAGGATTATCTTGCGTTTGTCTGAAAGCCATATATTTTCCCATTTCGTAGCCTTTGTCCGCCAGCCCATTGTCCAATGCCTTTTGGCGGTATTTAGCCCATTTTTCTTCGGTAGTTTGGATAGGAGCGTGCACGGCGTAAAACGATAGATAAGCCAGAAATTTTTCATCCTTATGACTTTTCATAAAATCAATTGTTTCTTGTGCCAAACGCATAGAAAGGTTTTCGCCATCAGGACCACTTTTAAGATTCGGATTCTGGTAAGGCGCAAAAAAGCCGCCTTTAGGACTTCCTACATCCCAGCCTCCTTTGTTGATGTCGAAACCGTGATCTTCGGGCCACGAACCTTTTTCGCCCACGTGCCATTTACCGGCAAAGAAAGTCGCATAACCTTCCTCTTTTAGTGCTTCGGGCAGGGTGATGTATTCTGATTCTAAGACGTGATTGTAATCTGGTGGTAATAATTTAGTATAACGGTTTTGCTTTCGCCATTCTTCGTTAGAGGCTGCACCTATCCAGTCGGTAATACCATGGCGTGCAGGAAATTTACCACTGATGATACTGGCACGCGAAGGGCTGCACACCTGGCAGGCGGCATAACCATCGTTAAATACGGTGCCTTCGTTGGCAATGCGGTCGATGTTGGGGGTTTCGTAGAATTGGCTACCACGGTAGCTCATATCGTTGTAACCATAATCATCGGCCAGGATGAATAATACGTTTTTCTGTTGTGGTTCTTTGCTACACGAGATAAGTGCCAGACCTGCAATAAGAAGTGTGAAAATATTGTTTTTGAAATTCATTATATAATGTTTTTATTAATTGTTATTGTTGATTTACGAATGTTACAACAGAACGCGGAGGCAGTATAAAACTATTTTTTACTGTTTCTAATGGTTTTAGATTGTTCGTTCTTTCTTTACTGGTAATGTAAGGTGTCCAGCCTGATTTATGATTTGAAATTTTAATATTTTTCTGTTTTTTGGAGTAGTTAATAGCTACGATAACTGTTTTGTCGTCACTTTTGTAAGCTGAGGCCATTATTCCATTAGCTTGTTGATCCAGTGGAGTATCCGGAGACAGAGAAAGACCTATGCGTTGCATTCCAGGGCGAATAAAGCGGCAATAATTACCAAAAGCCCAGAGGAGTTTCGAATCATAGATTTCGCCGTTCAGAGTGTCGTTATCGGTATATACTAAGCCATCCTTATAGTCGTGAGGACTTACTGCCAGCCACCATTGCCAGGAACTTGCATTGGCTACAGCCAAATCATAATGCATCAAGCGGGCTACGTACAAGGCAGTATTCATTCCAAGATCACGGCCATGACCTTTTATTTCTTCGTTATTCTCCAATACACAGTATTCCGATTGCCAGTAGTTCAAATGTTTAAACTCATTCAGCTTTTCCTTTAAGGATTCACGTTTTTTTATCATCTGATCTACGGGCCAGGTGGTAAAGTATGAATGGCCTGTAACAATTGACGATACTGTTGACAAATCGCCGATGTAGTTGGACGACTGAGTGGCGAAAAAATCCTCTAACTGATTATCCCTCAGTGGGCGATTGGTGCTATCTGAATAAAGGTAGTCGATTTGTGCACATTCGCTTAGCTGTATTTTGGTGGCAATGTTGATTTGTGTGAATTCCTGATTCAGATTTTTCACAATGCGTGCATATTCCTCATTAGTACAGGCCGTTCCTTCCTGTGAAATGCTTTCACCCCAGTCCCACTGTGGTTCGTTTTCTGGTGAAATATAATTAAAAGAAATTCCTTTTTTATCCTTGAAATGCAGCATTACCTGTGATAAAAAACGAGAAAAGTCATCGTATTTATCCTCTTGTAAATTGAAGGTTTTACGGCCGCTACCGTGAGCCTTGCCATCGATGGTCATGGATACCGGCGGACTGATGGCAAAAGCCAAAAAGTTATCAATACCATAACTCTTGGCTTTCTGTAAAAACCATTGTTGGCCTTTTTGTTTTGTCCAGTCATATTGTCCGTTAGCATCGATAAAGCACTCTGCCCTGCGCCACACTTGAGGGATGTCACTGGCGTCGCCTTGTTCTGCACTACCTGCTCCAATATTAAAGCGCCAGGCACTTAGGCCTATACCTTTGGGTTGTCCGTTTTTGTCCAATTCTTTGCTAAAAAGCCATTCGGCAATTTGCTCCCGTTTGGCTAAATCCCAGTTTTTGCCAATGTACTGACAGCTCCAACAGTCTGATGCCCCGAAGTTATCTATTGTTTGATAGATAGTAGTAGGCTCCAGTAGTAGTATTGTAGTGTCTGTATTCTTAGCATTACAAGAGCTGAATGCCAGTAATGAGACGATGACTATAAGTGATTTTCCCAGTTTCATTTTTTCAATTGTCGATGAGGTGCCTGTTTAAAAACCATCCTCGTCATATAATGACCCCATCTTCTCAGCCTTCTCGTTTTTCCCTTTTCTGAATAAGTCTTCTAGCTCAGTGAAAGAGATTGATTGTTTTGGTGTAAAAGCGGAGGTATTCATATAGTCGACCAAGCTCGAAAGCATACACTTGGCTGCAGGTCTGTTATCAATATCAGAGTGTAAATCCATACTGCTGAAAATCAGAGAACCTTGGCCTATTTTTACTTCGAAAAGATTGCTTAGGTTACGGTTCTTAAAGAAGTTATCGACTACTGTTACGATTTGTTCCGTTTCCAGTGTTTTCATATCCAATGATTTCGATTGTTTGCACAAATCCCACCATTGCCAATTGCTATGAAATTCAGTCGGGAAACCTTTAAGCGCTGGATGTTCTTCATCAATCAATAGCCCCATCGTTCCGGGTTGATTAGGGAAATGTACCGGGCTCCAGAAAACCTGTACAAACTTACCGGTGATGCCATCAATTTCGTCCAGTTTAGGGCTAAGCAATACTTTTTTGCCTTCGGCTAAAGCTTTTTTAGCTTTGTCCCAGTTACTAGTGGTCAGTACTTCGCCTTTGTTTATTGTTTGTTCCGTTGGGTAAACCCAAACAGACCATGAGTTTTTGTAGTCCGTTCCTTTTAGGGATAAGCTTATGTCCAGTTTTGTCGCTTTGCTTATGACCGCCAAAGGAAATTCAAAATTGCCGATTTCGGCATAGGAACCTTGCGCTATGGCACCACCGTTTAATGTGCCGGAAGCCAATACTGTAGCCCCGTCTTTAATCGTCCAGTCAAAATGGGTCTTGCCTAAATCTTTCCAATAGTTGGTCAGCTCTGCTTTAGCTTTAAATATTTCATTGTTGGTATATACCGCTTTTTCAAATTTCAGCAACGGCACTAACTCAGAACAGAATTCTCTGAATTCATCACCAGTGATAATACCTTTAGAATCCCAAAAAGCATCAAGCAAACCTACTAATGCAGTTCCCTGACCGGGGAAATCATGCAAGTCGAGCAGTTGAAAACCGCTGATACCCGGTGTTTTTAGTGCACGTTCTACTTCTTCTTTGTAAAGAATTTTTGCCAAATGACCGGAAGCCATCAAGTAGTCATCAGCCATATCCAAGCGACCTTTTTGTTCCAAATCTTGTTTGATAGCTTTAAAATTAAGCGGATCAAGTACACCGGTGTATTTTTCTATTTCTTTAAAGTTAGGATAGACGGAATATTGACCAATCTCGTGTGTAATGAGTGGTATATCCAGGAATTCAATGCTCGCACGGTAATCTTTATCAAATGATGGCGGGTATTGATCAAAAACCCCTTGGCCACGTACCCAGCCGTCTTTGGTCCATTGTGTTATCCAGTACTCATCCACATAGTTTGGCTCTGCGGTATAAGGTTTTTGGAAGGTAAAGGCTGTAGTCGTGTAAAGGTGACGTGGATCGTCAGCTTGCAATTCTTCAACAAAGCCAGAAAGCAGTTCATAGTCACCTTGCAGCTCATTACCCAGTGCCATCATACAGAAAGAAGGGTGGTTACCGTAATTGGCAATCATACGGCGACCTTCGTTTTCCATCCATTTTACCATTTCCATATCTTCGCCATAGATGAGTGACCAGTTAGGCATTTCTACCTGCAGGTAAAAGCCCAGACGGTCGGCCACGCGAAAGGCAGCCTCGGGCGGACACCACGAGTGAAAGCGCAAATGATTGAGGCCATAGCTCTTGGCAGTGCCAAAGACTTTTTCCCATCCGGCTTCGTCCATAGGCGGGTGCCCGGTCAGTGGAAAGATGGCACACTCCAAGGTGCCACGCAAAAAGACACGCTTACCATTGATCAGCATATCATTTTTTACCGAGGCAATATGGCGCATACCAAAAGACGTACGGTACAGTTCTTCGCCATCTGCATTTTCGGCCACCAGCTCGTAAAGGTTGGTGTTGAATTCGTCCCACAGTTTAAAGTTGCCGTTCATAGGAAAGCTCATGCTTTCGCGGGCACGTACTGTCTTTTGACTAACAACAGCATTGTTGGCATCTAATACCTTAAAAGTAATGTCGTTTGATGTTCCTGTTCCAGAGGCTTTAATGTTGATATTTCCTTTTTTGATGTTTGGAAAAACTTGTACCCCAGTCAAATGAAATGGCGGAACTGCGCTCAATTTGAAGTTGCCAAGTATACCATTCCATTTTATCTGTGTGGTTTCGGTATAGGCGTGCGCCAAAGAACGCGGGCGTTTATCATCAAAAATGTCGTATTGCTGACGGTTGTCGATACAAATAGTGATCTGATGTTTGCCGGGACTCAGTTGTCCCAGATTGATTTTATGAGCTGTAATCAGACTATTATCAGTGCCTTTATATTCATCATCAATCCATACTTGTGATTTCCAGATCACACGTTCCATTTCGAGATAAATATCACGATCCGCCATTGTTTTTGGGATGGTGATTTCGCGCTGATACCAAGCCGCACCGATGTATTTATAACGGCGTTGCAGTTGATACAAGGTTTCTTTGTCCAGCTTAGCTTCTTTAACGATGGCTTGGCCAATATCGGCTTTGTCCAAAGTAGAAGGCAGGTTGATGCTCAGTTCGCTTTTTATGTCCTTATCATACCACTGTTGTTGATTTCCTTTATCATCGGGGTCAAGTTTTACGCTCCATTGGCCGGAAAGGTCTAGTGTGTATTTATCTGAGGGCTTACAGCTCAGGAGCATGAGTGCCAGTAGTAGGATAGTATAGTAGGCTGTTTTTCTTATCATAGCAGGTAGTTCTTTAGTTTACCTTTGAGGTCAAATAGTTTTTACTTTGAGGTTTTTTTATCGTACTAACGTACACGAACACGCGCGTAGTTAGTACGCTCATTCAGATGAATATCAGAAGCTCTGATCTCTATGTCATGAAAGTAGTCGGTGTACTTATAGGTGTCGCCATTGTGGTAATAGCCCGTAGACACTTTAGAGAACCAAGATGTCGCAGAGTCTGCCGGTACATCGAAATTAATGGTGTGTTCATAGCTCGTTGGGTATTCGCCATCGGTACTAAAGTCGATGACTTCAACGATGTTCCAAGGACCGTAAGTGATATCAATACGACGTATGCCGCTGGGGTCCGTTGCTGTGAATTTTACACTGTTAGCCTGGCCGAAATCAACAAAAGCAGAGTCAGAGCTGATCAAGATATCCGGCACCTGTGTGTCGATTCCGGCAGTGATGTCTTCAGCTGTTTCGCAGGAAGTAATAAGCAGTGTGCCAATGGCAAAAATTATAAAAAATAGATGTTTCATAATTGTTATATTTTTATTTTTTCGAACAGTCAGGAGAAAAAGTGCTCCTGACTGTTTTTTGAATTTTATTTCCAAAAATCGTTTTGTTCTACATAGCCTTTCAGTACTTCGGCTCTTGGGATAGGGTAGAAGTAAAAGCGCTCATCAAATTCACGTGATTCTACTTCTGGTATTTCATTATAAGTGAAAGTACCATCATCATTTTTAGTGATTTCCATTCCTTTGATAGAAGCATTAAGGTTGGTCAAATCCTTCCAGCGGCGCAAATCCCAAAAGCGGTGACCTTCAAATGCCAATTCTACTTGTCGCTCGTTGCGGATACGGGCACGCATGCCGTCTTTATCCAGAGTCGTAGGTAGTTTAGCTAAAAATGGCAGAAGGAAATTACGTTTTCTTAGGGTGTACATGGCATTGTGAACCTCTGTACTTGGCGCATCAAGATATTCATTTAGAGCTTCAGCGTAGTTGAGGTAGATTTCGCCCAAGCGAAAATGTATCCATCGTTTATAGTCGGTATCACCTTGGTTAAGGTCTATGCTAGAGTTCACAAACTTAGCAAGGTAATAACCCGTTTTAGTCGCATTGTTTGTCGAAAGAATGCCGTCTTTTCCTCCTACATAAGTTTCAACTTTAGCTCCATTGAATGAAGCATCATTGGTCAGAATAGTTGCATATAGTCGCGCATCGCGGTTATCATACGGGTTTAAAGGATCGTATTTTGTGTCATCCTCAATCAATTTTCCGTTTTTAGTGCCGAAAGCATCCAATAAGTTTTGCGACGGATTGGTTAAGCCCTGTCCGTTGTAGCTTATGGGAAAATTGCTGGATTCAAAACTATTACCGTCTACCAGTTTAGAAGCAAAAAGCACTTCGCTACTATTGGTCTTTGTAAAAATGTCAGCGAATTTTGTCGCTAAGCCTACCGATAGAGTGTTGTCTGCCAGGTCTATTACAGCTAATGCTGCATCGGCTGCTGTTTTCCATTTTTCCTTGTCATAGTCAGGTGATGCCGGGTCGTTGTTTAAAGGGCTGGCAGCGTATAAAAGCACACGGCTTTTTAGTGCTAAAGCGGAAATTTTACGGGCACGTCCGAAGTCGGCATCGCCATACTCATCCGGCAGGTAAGCGGCTGCTGAGTCACAATCCTGACTGATACGTAATGCCACGTCATTAAAAATCAGCTGCAAAGTGCAGGAATCTGTACCGAAGTCGGTATTCATATCCAGTTCTTTATCCACATAAGGAATTCTCTGATAGCGTTTCAGAAGTTCGTAGTGGCAGTAAGCTCTGAGGAACAAAGCCTGGCCTTTGTATTCGCCACGGTTTTTCTCCGGAATACTGTTGCTCTCGGCAATGGTGTGTTCCAGTTCGTACAAGAAAATGTTGGTGCGTCGTATGCCTTCGTACATATTATTCCAGATGTTATCAGGATTGTACGATGGAGTAATGCCGCCATTAAAGAAACGGATAGTAGAAGAAGAGGATGAGTTGACTGACTCATCGCTAGCCGAAGCTATTAGTCCACCACCATAGCGGCTATATTCTGACAAAACACTGTTGTAGGTGGTGTTCAGAAAGCCGGGTGCTGAGTTCACATTTGAGAAAATCTCCTCCCGGCTGATG
Source organism: Bacteroidales bacterium UBA5342 (assembly GCA_002408065.1). GTDB lineage: Bacteria > Bacteroidota > Bacteroidia > Bacteroidales > UBA5342 > UBA5342. Next base: position 37,150 of record DHQI01000097.1, on the reverse strand, counting down.
TTGGTATCCACTTCTTTATCCAGGTAGTCTTCGCACGAAAGCGTAAGAAGGGCTAAAGCAGAAAGGGATAATATTTTTGAAAAAAGTTTCATGTCAATAGTCTTTTTTGAGTATTAGCTATTATTTGAATTTTACACTTACACCGATATTAAATACGCGCATTTCAGGGTATGAAGTAATACCTGCATTGGGTGTTTCCGGATCCAGATTGTAATCTTTCAGGTGATTAAAGCTTAGAAGGTTATTACCATTAAGGTAGAATCTTACATCTGACAGACGAGCTTTAGCCGTTAAGCTTTGAGGCAGGGTGTAGCCAAATTCCAGATTCGAAAGCTTGATAAAGTCACCACTTACAATCCATAAGGTAGAATTGCGATAATTATTATCATTGGTCAGCGTTGTCAAACGAGGATAGATAGGATTGGCTGTTTCGCCCCAGGACTGATAAACTGCGGTAGTGGCGTTACCATCACCGGTGAGTCCCCACACGGTGTTATTTTTCAATATCACTTCACGACCACTAACGCCGTAGAATACTGCATTAAAGTCGAAACCTTTGTATTCAGCTCCAAGTACTAAGCCCATATTCAACTTAGGTAGGGCATTGCCAATGTATGTATTGTCCTCACCATTAATGAAGCCGTCTCCGTTTTGATCCACATATTTTACATCACCGGCTTGTACCAGTCCGTATTGTTGTACCGGAGAGGCCGCAATGTCAGCATCGTCAGCAAAGAATGCGATGTGCTCCAGACCCCAGTAGCCGCCTACAGCTTTACCCACAGATTTTTGGTAATCCTCCAGTCCCTCAGGTTCAG
>DHQI01000097.1:0-36130 GCA_002408065.1 Bacteroidales bacterium UBA5342 | reverse complement strand
CAGTCCCTCAGGTTCAGCGGTTTCTGTTATTTCATTTACAGCATAAGATATATTGGCACGGGCAAAGAATGAGAGGTCGCCCACTTGGTGGTTGATCCCCACAGTGGTTTCAAAGCCGGTATTCAGCACGCTTCCCAGATTCTCGTAAGGCAAATCTTGTCCTAAGATACCCGGAAAGGTTCTGCTTTGAGTGGTAATGATGTCACTACGGTCGTTGCGGAACCAATCAAAGCTAATGCTAAGCATTTTAAAGGCTTCGAAATCGACACCAAAATTCATGTTTAAAGATTTTTCGCAAGTAATAAAAGGATTGCCTAAGCGACCTTCGTAAGCACCATCGCTGGTGGCTGGTGGGTTACCAAAAGCATAGCCCCATCCCTGGCTGTACTGCTGCTCGTAGGCAAAGCGGTCGATGCCTAAGCTCCCGTTACCTACCAAACCGTAAGAGGCACGTAGTTTTAAATAATCAACAGTATTGTTGTTTGCCATAAATGATTCGTTAGACACTACCCAAGCAGCCGATACTGCTGGGAAGAAATTAAAGCGGTTTCCTTTTTCGAAGTTTTCCGATCCGCTGTACGACATGCCTATTTCTCCAATATATTTATTGTCGAAGCCATAAGTCAGGCGTCCTAAAGTGCTTTGCGTAGCACGTGCTATATAGTTGCCTTGCTGGTCATACTTATACTGTTTGTATTTGATGTCGGCATCTACTTTATGTTTGTCGAAAACTCGTTTGTATGCCAAGCCTCCAATGAAGGAGTTGCGATAATTCATCGAAGACCCCATCTTGACCATATTCAAATCGATAGCCTTGTCGGTACCGTATTTAAGGTAGTCATCTGTGGCAGGTTGATATTCGTATACCGAAAAGTTCTCTGTACGGCCCACATTGAAGTTGACATTGGCATCGTAGCCATAAAGGATATTTGCCGAGAGACCTTTAACGATTTTTCCCATATCGTAGTTAGCTCTTAAGTTACCCTGAAAATAGCGGGAGAAATGGTCACGGTATCCTTTTCTGGAAATAAGTCCCATTGGGTTATTTTGGTATTCTGATGTTCCGGCTATAGAACCATCAGCATTAAGTACGGGCATTGCCATTGCAGGCAAGCCAGACAAAGCACTAAAGATGTCACCATCGCTGGAGTTAGGCATCCAGCGGTTCTCTATTCTTGTTCCAAAATCTAATGATACCGTCAGGTCGTCCATCACATCTACGTCCAGGTTGGTGCGTATGTTAAAACGTTTATAGTCAATGTTAGTACTGTATTGGTCATTTTCCTCGGTATGATCCAGAATACCATTTTGTTTCATAAAACCTCCAAGGATGTAATAGCGGGTCATATCAGTACCACCTCTGATAGAAAGTTTGTATTGTTGCTGTACTGCATATTGTTTTACAAACTCATCGTACCAGTCTACATCAGGGTAGATATAAGGATCTTGTGAGCCATCGTAATTTGCCGGGTTGTATCTTTCGCCCGGACGCGACGTTCCGTAATCGTTGTTATAAGCTTTTTGGTAAGCGGTAAGGTATTCCTGAGCTCCTAAATATTCGGGAAGATTGACGGGGGTGCTAATACCACCTTGCGCAATCATCTTGATTTGAGGTTTTCCAATATTTCCTCTTTTGGTGGTCACATTAATCACACCGTTAGCGCCTTCCATACCGTAGAGTACTGTAGCAGCTGCGTCTTTCAAAACGGTGATGGACTCAATTTCTTCAGGGTCAAGTTCCGAAAAGTCACGTTCTACATTGTCAACGATCACTAAAGGGGTGTATGCACCGCCAAAAGTGCCGCGTCCTCTGACGTACATGGTTGAGCTGGCGTATCCCGGAATGTCACCATTGTTGCGCAGGATGGTTAGTCCTGACATAAAACCGGGGATGGCACGCAATACATTAGGCGAAGCGCTTAATGCTAAATCATCGGCATCCATAGAAGAAATGGCGTGGGTCAACTCGTTTTGGCTTCGCTGCCCATAAGCCACATCTACCATCAGCTCTTTTCCTGCTTGCTGTAGGGTGATGATGTTTTCGCCATTAACAATTTCATACTCTATAGCCGCATAATCTTTTTTGTGGACAATGAGTGTAGTGGCACTTAAAACCTTTATCGAGAATGCGCCTTCGCGGTCGCTTCTTACCTGTGCCAATTCATTTAAAACAGAGATGTTGGCATTACTGATAGCATTACCATCCTGACCAATGACTTTTCCTGATACTATCCGCCCTTCATCTGTGTTTTGGGCAGCAAGGGGCGCCATTGTCAATAAAGACAGGCATAAGATGCTAAATACAGTTCTAAATAATATTCTTAACTTTTGCATAAATTATCGTTTTTATATTGAGTCTGTTGTTCTCAATGTTTACCAACCAGGGTTTTGTACCATATACGGGTTCTTCTTCATCTCACCTAAAGGTATTGGGTAGAGGTTCATTACATCGCGATAGATGCGTGTTTCATGAAATTCTTTACTATAAGTAAGAGAGCCATTCTCTTTGGTAATTCTCATCTTATACATAGTACCACCAAACCACTCATTGGCTTTGAGCCAACGGCGGGCATCGAACCAACGGTGTCCTTCGAAAGCCAATTCTATAGCACGTTCGTTTTGGATGGCCTTGCGCATATCATCTTTCGAAAGACCTGCAGCTAAAGCCACATGCCCCACACGTAGACGAATTGTGTTTACGGCATCGTACACCTCCTGGGTAGGGCCGTTAACTTCGTTCAAAGCCTCGGCATAGTTGAGGTACATCTCGGCCAGTCGTATATAAGTCCAGTCGTGGTTAGCCAAGCCGGGAGTATTGGCTTTTAATTCTTCAGGTAGCATCTTTCTGACGTAATACCCTGTTTGCGGATATTTACCGGATTCTTTATTATGATTACCACCTACAAAGGTTTCTATTTCTACATCTTGCCACGTTGAGCCATTGTAGATAATGGTTTTGTAAAAACGAGGGTCACGGTTAGCATAGGGATCGTTTGGATCAGCTTCGGTACCAGGACGTCCATCGCTCATCTCGAAGAGTTCTACAAAATTTTCCAGCGGATTAACTTCACCCCAGCCTTCGATGCCTTCGCCAATCGGAGCCCAGTTTTTAATGGCTGCATTGTCAAAACCAATAGGGGAGATGTGTTTGTGGAAAATCACTTCTTTATTGCCTTCATTATTCACACGGCGGGTAAAGAACATACGTTCCCAGGCATCTACACCTGTTTTACCGTCTTCGGTAGTTCTAAACAGTTCGTAAACCTTAGTCCCTCCATCTTGCAGGTCAATTACGGCTTTTGCCGCATCAGCAGCCAATTGCCATACACTGCGGCCATCCGGGTCGGCGTATTGCGATTGCCAGAGCGGGCTGGCGGCATAGAGTAGTACTCTTGCTTTTAGTGCCATAGCCGCTCCTTTGGTTGCTCTGCCTAGTTCGGCATCAATACGGGTAGCAGGTAGCAGACTAACAGCCATTTCTAAATCAGCTAGCATTTGATCAACCGATTCCTGATAGCTATTGCGGGCAAACATTAAATCATCGCCAGGGACCAGAATGTTTTCTTCTGTCAAGATTTGCAAACCACCATAGCGTTTTACGATATCGTTGAAATAGAAAGCACGTAAAAAATAGGCCTCACCCATCATGCTGTTTTTTGTCGCATCATCGGGGAAAGGAATAATGTCTGTTCTGGAAAGGAACTCATTGATTTTTCGGATGCCATTGTAGCTGTTGTTTAGTTTGTTGTCTTGGTTGTTGTAGCTGCCAGTGTTAAATGCCGTTACACCAGTGTTGTATCCCTGAAAAGAGTCGCCTTCGTCCGAGACACAGGCTAATGGCATACTGTGGTAACCATTGCTGATTTCTAAATAACCATTCACTAAATGACTGTAAATATCATTATGGTACTTTTGGGCATTATCGAAGATGCCAAATACCGTTTCTCCGTCCAGAGCCACATCAGGAGCCTGTTCCAGAAAGTCGTCGCAGGCACTTGTAAGCAGGGCAATAAATAGGATGTATTTTATGTTTTTTAATATCATTGTCTTAGAATTTAATGTTTACACCACAGTCGAAGTTTCGGGTCGGAGGCATGTTGCCGCCACGTAGTTGTCGGTTATCCGGATCCAGATAAGGTTCTTCGGACCAGATAAAGAGGTTAAGGCCTGAAACGAAAAAGCGAACCGAACTTACCCTTAGGCGTTGTGCTACAGGATCTGGTAGGGTGTAACCCAATTGTGCCGACTTAAGTCTGACATAGCTACCTGAACCCACCGAGAAAGTACTACGGCCACCACTAGGTTCATTATTTTTCCAGTCCATAAAGAAGCGGTTGATGTATTCGGCATCTCCGGCTGTTAATGGTGTCCAGTAATTCCAGTGGTGCTCCAGGGCATTCTGGGTGTTACTAAAGGGGTTTTGGATTTCCCAGTTTTTAGGGAAGCTGGCGCGGGCAGCTCCCTGAACAAGCATGGTAAAGTCAAAGCCTTTGTAATTAGCTCCAAAATTGACACCATAGCCTATTTCGGGTACAGAAGGATAGCCTATCCAAGTGGCGTCATCTTCATTAATCACATTATCGCCATTGATATCTTTATATTTAAGGTCGCCAGGGTAAACGTGGTTGTTACCTTCGAGTCCGCCAAGAGCAGCAATTTGCGCCGGGCTGTTTTCTATGTCTTCGTAATCTTCGAAAACACCAATGACCTCGTATCCTTTCATCATATTGATGGGGTATCCGGCTTGTTTTTGATAGGCCAGAGCTAGTGCGGGATCATCTCTTTGAATAACCGTATTGTGTGCATAACTAAAGTTAGCATTGATGTAATAGTTAAAATCGTCAGAAAGTCTGTTGCTATGCTTCAGATCAAATTCAAAACCTTTGTTGTCAACTATACCGACGTTAGCAGCGCTGAACTCGGCACCAACGTAGTAGGGTTTAGTGTTTTGCTGAGATAATAAGATTTTATCACGGTATTCATAGAAATAGTCAAAGTTGAAAATCAAAAGACCGTTAAAGAAATTGGATTCAAAACCAATATTGGTTTTGCGACCTACTTCCCACTGCACATTTGCATTTTCAATACGTGGTTTGCGAATGCCGCCATACCAGTTGTTTCCAGTACCGAATAAGGCTCCGCCACTATTCTCATATTGTTCCAGATACATAAAGCGTTCTCCGCCAATTTTGTCATTTCCGACCAAACCGTATGAGGCTCTTACTTTGAACGACGTTAAATAGTTGCTTAGACTCGTTTCTTTAAAAAAGTTTTCGTTTGTAAGCATCCAGCCAATGGCACCAGCCGGGAAGAAACCGTATCGGTTTTCAGCCGGGAAGTTTTCAGAACCGTTATAGCCTAAACTCGCTTCTACAAAATAACGCGAGTCATAATTGTATGTACTACGTGCGGCTATACCTTGCGAAGCATAAGGCATTTCCTGGGTAGATTGGTTTGTTCCAATGCGTTTGATGTCACGGTTTCCTAAAACCATACCGTGTACATTGTGTTTATCGAAAGTACGGTTGTACATCAAAGACAGTTCACCATATAGTTTACGTGTGTCATATACATTTCCCCAGGTATAATACAGTGGGACAGGTTCGTTATATCCTGTATAGTCGTTAGATGCCACATCGTATTCAAAAACTTGGTAGTTGGCAGCATAGCGTGTTTCATTGGTGGCTTGGTCATCAAAGGCAATTTGTCCTTTAACCTTCAGGCCTTTGGTAATAAAATCAAGATTGTGGGTGGCTATAATACCGGTTTCCAGAACCGATCTTATATTTTCATAATGTCCGCCATCGCGTATTACACCTATTAGGTTTGTTCTTACCGAAGCTGTTCCTCCCAATGAGCCATCAGGGTTAAGGTAAGGGGCTTCGCGACCACTATAAGCAAAGGCGCCACGGTATATTTGCCAGCTGTTATTCCATACGGCAGCTGGTCGTGTGCGGTTTTCTACCCGTGTACCTACGTTCAGCGCTATTTTGAAATCTTTAGTGATGTCAATATCAAAGTTGGACCTGAAGTTGTAGCGGGTAAATTTGGTATGAGGGTCGTAGTTGTAGATACTGTTCTGATTAAATCCACCTGCAGAGATAAAGTACTTAATGCTTTCGGTACCACCGGATACGTTTATGTTTGCATTGATGGTGTTGGAGTGGTCTTTCATTACCACATCGGTCCAGGCATAGTCAGAATGTGTGTAAGGAGAAGCACCTGTCCGGTAAAGCATCAAATCCTGAGACGTGTTAGTAGGTGAGCTGTAGGTGCCGCCGGTGATTTCACGCATGTTTTGTATCATCGTAGCTCTGTAGGCATCTATAGGTTCCGGGATACGGGTGGGTTGTGCTATACCTGTTTTGAAAGAGAAATTTACTTTAGGTTTGCTCACACGACCTCGTTTGGTGGTGACAATGATAACACCGTTGGCTCCTTTGATACCATATACTGCCGTAGCAGATGCATCTTTTAGTACGTTTAATGATTGGATTTCGTTAGGGTCTATCTGAGAAAAACTCTCACGCATAATACCATCGACAATAATCAGCGGGCTGCTATTGCCAAAAGTTGGTGTACCACGGACGTAAATTGAAGCTTCATCATTCCCAACTTCACCGGATGATTGTACTACCTGTACCCCCGTCAAACGACCAGCCATCGATTGGGTGATGTTGGTAGCTGCTGTCTCTACTAATGGTTTATTGTCGATAGACGAGATAGCTCCTACTACCGATTCTTTCTTTTGTTGACCATAGCCAACCACGATTAGCTCATCCAGATTTTCGGCATTGCTAACCATCGCCACATTGATGACGGGGTTTTTTCCTACTCTCATTTTTTGTTCTTCGTAACCTAGCGAAGAAAAGGTAAGAATGTCGCCGATGTTACAGCTGAGGGTGTAGTTACCTTCCAGATCGGTAATGGTACCAGTGGTTTGTCCGTCGACCACTACAGATACGGCCACGCCTATCAGCTCTTCGCCATTGTTATCGTCTGTGACCTTACCACTAACGGTGACACTTTGGGCATTGACAAGCCATGCAGTGAACAAAGTCAGTAGGGTTATAGTAAAGCGTTTAAATTGGTTATGTTTCATAACTGTATGCTTAAAAGTCTAATTCTTATGGGTTAATGCGGGAGAATGTGAAAGTATAGGTGGTCATTTTCTGATCCATATCCATCAATTGTCTTTCGAGTATTCTCTTTTGGTCGATGTCTGTTTCGGCCGCTATAGCTGCTTGCAGGTCGGTATAGCTTTGTTCGTCTTCCATAGTGGTAAACATCACAAAACGTTTGCGTTCATCCGAGGTATTGCGGTGTTTTATTTCTAAAGTTTGGCTGTTGACTTCATTGATGAGGAAGACCACAGGGCAGGGCTCATAGGCTGAGAATTTATGACGATCTTCGTTGTTTTTCCGATCCATCGACATATCTAAGCGATCGTCCGGGGAGAAGAGCCAAGTGCCATGGCGTGTGATGCCTTCGTTAGCACTATAGAGTTGGTATAGGCCGTTTTCTTTGAAGATTATTTTGGTGTTTTTGGTGCTATCTGCCAAGGGGATGTCTACCCCGTCTTCGAGGGTGGCATTGAGTTGCCAAATCCCTGTAATATCGCCTGAGAGGTCTACTTCCTTATCGCAAGCAGAAAAGGCAATGATGGCTGTAAGAATAGCCACGATAGCTTTGATTCTATTTAGATTCATAAGAATAGAGTTGATGATAAAAAGAGTAGCTACTCGCTAATTTTTACATATTTATATTGTGAAACTCTGACGTCTCCAATACTGTCAAAATCATAAGTCATAAGTTCAAGTCCGGTAGCGGAAATATGCTCTACTTCGAAGGAGACAGGAAGCAAAGAGTTGATGTTTATGGTGTTGCCGGTCAGGCTCCAGGAGTCATTTATTTCGGTGTCGGTACATTCGTTGTAATGTTTACAGAGGTTATACTCTTCGAATGTTAGTGTGGCATTTAGTTCACAGGCCGATAGTGTTTGTTCCAAATCATTAATAGTGATCTGTTCAATTTTCCAAGTGCCCAGAAAGTCTGCCGAAGGGTCACTTTCTTCTTCACAGGCTGACATAGCTATGATTAAAAAGAGACCTGAAAAGATTTTCAATAAGTGCTTATTCATTGTAACCGGTTTTATGGTTGTAGGTAAATCATTACCCGGTTTTTTTGCTTTCCGGGTAATGATTTAATAAAAAGGTGATGTTTATCGTACTGCTACTTTGCGTACAATACTGCCTTCGACGCTGTTGACTTTAACAAGGTAAATACCTTGCTGTGCTACAGCTATTGTTGCGTTTTGTTGTAGGTTTTGAGATTTTACTTTAATACCGGAAATGGTATATACATCGGCTGATAGTAAGTTCTCGCCAAGGATGTTTAATTGACGGTTGCCGGCCAATATCTGCACATTAATTTCTTCTGCTGTTTTGATGGCATTTACCGTAGTGATAGGGTCCATGCGGATATCAGGGTTACCATCAATCAAAATTTCGTCGATGTATACAGTGCTGCCAGGCAGGTCGTTGTTGTATGTGTCGTCTTCATTCTTTTGCAGGTTAGGACGTATAGCCAGGCTTGTGATGCCTTGCATTTCACTGAGGTCCATTACATAGTCGAAGAAACCGAAACCATATTCTGTCAATGCTTCTTTGTCGTAAGTTTCGATAGAAGTGTATTCTTTGTTGGCAATGTCGCGCACACTGATTTGGAAATCCATAGTAGTGTCAGCTTTGAAAAGAATGTGCAGGTATTGTGTTACACCCGGTTCAATCAAATACATGCCGTTAAAGTCCATGTTAAAGGCTTTCCACCAAGTTACAGAGTCGGCTTTTGTGATTTTTACCACATCGCCACCCGGGTTCAAAAAGTCTTCTCCAAATGGGTTAGCCATAAAATCGACTGTAGTTTCATCATAAGTAGGTGATTCTTGGAAAGTAAAGCTGTTAATTTTAGCCGTATCGCTGGCGTTTAGTATATTATCCGCTCCGCTTAGGATGGTTGCTCCACGAGGTATAGCGCTGCTGCTTAGTACGATTTCATCAAAAGCATAAGACGTAGGTTCGGCAGGGTTGTCGACACCACCCCAACTACGGTTCACGATTATGTTAAAACCACAAAAAGCCACTTCGTTGTCAATAAGCGCTTTCAGGTCAAACACGTGATCTTGCCATACACCAGCTTCTGAGTTATTGCTATCCCAGCGGAAAGTGCCTGCTGCATCATTACCATGGTTTTTTGAGGTGTTGATGTTCATCGAAAAGCCTTGGGTAAGTGCGCTACGGTAGTGCATTACATGCAGGTAACGGTTTTCTTCGGTGATGGTAATAGAACCCGGCTCGCCGATAGGGTGAGTCATACCACCTTCGTGGTAGGCATTTTCATTACTAATGGCTATATCAGCAATACGCACATTCCAGAAGTTAGTCCACCAGCCACCGTTGGCTTCGGTCACCATCCAGCATTGGTTAGTTTCGTTGATGCCTCCCTTTTCAGGGTTAGCTACTACAGTATCTACGCTTACTTCAATGGCAGCATTAAGCCAAGGCACCATACCTACATATTGGGCATAAGTACTGTCTACACCATTTTCAAAGTCGAGGATGGTTGTTGTGGTGATCTCATCCGCGAAAATGTTCATTGCAAAAAAAGCAAAAAGACTAAGTAATAATGTTTTTTTCATCGTGGTAAAATTTGTTGTTAATAATTAGTTTCTGTTTATAATTCGCTTCTCCGAATTTTATAATGACAAATGAAATGTGATTTCTAAGTCTAACTTGGGATAAATTCGTCAATTCTTACAGTAAAATCGTCATTGGACCCCGAAGGGTATTTAGTCGTTTTATTAATATTCAGAAAATGAAGTGTTTTGATGTGTGTTTGTGGTTTTCTTGCAGTACTCATACTATCGCATACTATGTCGTTTTCCTTATTAAATCTATCAGTATCTGGTATTAATTGTAACAATGACCGATTTGTTGCGTGTATCATAGGCTTAGTGGTGGACTATAATGAAACCGTACTATTGTGCAATAAATCCGTTTTATTTTAAATGTGTACTCTTATTTGTTTGTAATAATTCGTCGTCATGATTATATTTGTTAGTTGTGTGCAAAGAAAGACTCTTATTCGATATCTTTGCTATTCTATCAACCCTGGAGTAGCAAAATAAGAATTTTTTCTATAGCTTTTATGTTTAATGTTGAGCACGCTTGATATCAATACTAAACCTTTTATTAACGAAGTTGTGTGTTTTAGAGCATCAAAATTTATGCGTATATTTCTTTTTTATAGTCTTCTTTGTTTATGCTCAATGCAGCTCTATAGTGCTGATTTTAGTTTTAAACAGTTTGATTCGCGCCATGGCTTATCATCAGATATTATTTCTGGTTTTTGTCAGGATAAGGAGGGTATGGTTTGGATTGCTACTTCTAATGGTTTAAATTCTTATAGCGGAAACCGTTTTCAGGTGTATGATACTTTCGGTAAAAATCGGGAAAATATTAGCGCTTTAACTGTAGCGGACAATGGTGATGTATGGCTGGGTACCTTAGATAATGGTATTACGGTGTTTAACCGGCTTGAACAGAAAGAGAAGAAATTTACCACCCAAAGTGGTGAGTATTCTATCAGTGGCGATAAAATCAATGACATTATTTGTGATTCGAAAGGGCGCATATGGTTCTCAACTTCTGGTGGATTAAATATGTACGATAATCGTTTGGATAGTATGTTTTTTTACGATCTTAACGGGGAATATGTTAATCTTAATGGCGATTTATTTGAAATTTATGAGGACAGTAAAGGGCGTATTTTTATTGGCACTTGGTGGCATTCTTTGTTCTGTTACGACGAACTTAGTCATTCATTTAATCAGTTGATGCTGGAGGATGGTAGTGCTATACCCAAAGTATGGGCCATTTGTGAGGATGTGGCGGGAGATATTTGGGTCGGCACTTGGGGAAATGGTTTGTATAAACTGAAAGTAGATGGCTGTGATAAAATAGAACTATTGGATCAGGTACCTATTGTCAATGCTTATTTTGATAAAGAAATCGTCTTTAATATTGTTTATGACATAACGGTGGATAAACAGAACCGTCTGTGGTTGGGTACGGATGTTGGTTTAGGGATGGTAGAATCCCCGGATCTTGATGAGGTAAGTATCGAATGGATTCCTTTAGAGTATGGTGAGCAAGATTATTTGCTTAAGGATATTACAGAAGTATTTGTAGATGCGGAAGAGTCCCTGTGGATAGGTACGGTAGAGTATGGTATGTGTTTGGCTAAGCCAGAAGGTTTGGCTTTTAAAACACACGTGATAAACACAGGTAAACGTGGCCCTAGTACTAATACTTTTACGGCATTCTGGGAGATGGATGAGCAATTGTTTGTTGGTGTTCAGACTTTGGGGTTCGGTGCCTATGATATCAATTCAGGACAGTTTACATCCTATAAGAAACAGAATGACTTTAAGGCGTTTTATCATTTGCCCAGTCAGCTTAATGCTATCGTAAAGGCTGAAGAAGCAGATAATGATTATTGGTGGTACCTTACACGCTATATGGGGCTGATTCGTTATGATGCTAATGATAACGATTTATACCAGGTACCCATAGCTGGAATGAATCGTGATGAGATGTCGTTTGCTTTGGATGGCAATAATGTATGGCTTTCTGATAGAGATGATTTAGTCTTGCTTCTAGAAAACACTAATGACGACCAACGCTCACCTTATTTGCTAAAACAATTTCAGAGTAAGGATATGCCACGCTCCAATATTTCTGGATTGTACAAAGATTCGCGGGGAGTCCTCTGGATTTCGTCCTTAGACGGTGGGGTTATGAAGGCGGTGAAGGAGAATCATAGTTATGATTATAATTTTAACCTTTTAGATGTTAAAGGGGCAGAAAAATTTAATAAGACTAAGGTGCAGGTGGCTTTTGAAGATTCAAAGCACAACATGTGGTTTGGAACCGTAGGCAGTGGTTTGTGGTTTTATTCCAATGCAAAAAATACTATTTATAGTTATAATTCTGGTACTACAAATGAGGATATGACTGTTTTTGCAATACAGGAAGACAGCTTTGGTAATATGTGGTGTAGCACTGATCGGGGCTTGTTTTACATTGTGCCTAATTCCGGTCAGGTCATTCGGTACACGATGAATGATGGTGTACAAGGTAATGTTTTTCTTAAAAATTCCAGTTTTAAAGATAGCCAAGGACGTTTGTTTTTTGGTGGGTCGCATGGTTTTAATGTCGTAGACCCTCATCTGATTACTTTTAACGATTATATTCCTCCATTAGCCTTTACTTCTCTAATCGTTGATGATAAGCCGGTAACAGTTAATTATCAGGAGGGAGAAGCCTTAGTTTTAAATCATGCTCACAAATCATTTGCGATTGAATATGCTGCTTTGTCCTACAAAAGTAGTGAGGACAATCATTATGCTTATCAGTTGGAAGGTTTTGATGAGTTATGGATAAATGCTTATAATAATATAAATCGTGTGGTATATGGCAAATTGAGCCCCGGCAGATATACTTTTAAGCTAAAAGGTTCGAACAATAACGGGGTGTGGAATAATATACCTATAAAGCTTGATGTGCTTGTTAAGCGTTCTCCCTACTTGACTATCTGGGCCTATATTATTTATTTTATTCTGTTTAGTTCATTAGCCTATACTGTATTTTATTTTTGGAATAAAGATGCCAAATTGAAGCGGGCAATTGAAGAGGAGCAAAAAGAGCGTCTGAAAGCGGATCAGCTAAACCAGTTCAAATTGCGTTTCTTTACCAATATTTCACACGAATTACTGACGCCTTTGTCCATCATATCTAATGCTACCGAGCAAATTGATTTAACCAAGAAGTATATTCCCGAAAATTTCAGCATTATAACGCGTAATACTAAACGTTTGTTGCACTTAATCAATCAGTTGCTTGATTTTAGGAAAACAGAAACAGGGGTTAAGAGTCCGAAAGTATGCAAGAGCGATATTGAGGTTTTGATTAATGACCTGCATGAGAGTTTTGCTTCTTTGTGCGAAAAGAAAGGCATAAGCTTCTCAATGAATGGCTACGTAGGGCATCCGGTATGGATTGATCCTGACTTTTTAGATAAAATACTTCATAATATTCTGTCGAATGCCTTTAAATACACACCTGAAGGTGGACAGATAAAGTTTACTTACCGTTTGAATGACGAAAAATCATTGTATGTAGCTATTCAAGATAGCGGCACAGGTATAAAAGAGGAAGATATTGAAAAGATATTTACGCGTTTTTACCGTTCGGTGGATAATCAAAAAATAGCCGGTGCAGGTATTGGTTTAGCGTACACGCGTTCGTTGGTAGAACTGCATAAAGGTAAAATTTGGGCTAGTAATAATGAGGAAGCAGGGGCTACCTTCTATGTGGAACTGCCGGTGTATCAAGAAGCCTTTGCCGAAAATGAACTTTCTGCCGATAGCCGTGAAATACAGAGTACAGCCTTTACCGAAGATATTGAACAGAGTACACAAACTCTTGGGGTGCAAAAGTATTTGTCAGAAGAGCATAAAGGTAAGGTTTTGGTGGTAGAAGATAATCATGATATGCGTTCCATTATTAAAGCTTATTTAGCCCATTATTTTACTGTATTTGAGGCAGAGAACGGGGTAAAAGCTTTGGAAATAATTGATAAACAAGATGTAGATGTGGTGGTAAGTGATGTGATGATGCCTGAAATGGATGGAATCGCCTTGTGTCGTCACATTAAGACACAAGTTAAAACGAGCCATATACCTGTGATACTGATGACAGCTAAACGTACGTCTCAGGATATGATCGAAGGTTACGACGCCTTAGCAGACTCTTATCTGGCTAAACCTGTAAGTATGGAAATGCTACTGGTACGTATTGGTAATATTATGAAACAGCGTAATGTGCTGAAATCAGCAGCTTCTAAAGTAGATGAAGCCATTATCGAAAAATCAGGCATCAGTGATATCGATAAAACGTTTTTAGAAAAAATTAACCGCGTAATAAAAGATAATATTGCCAATGCCGACTTCCTGACCAGTGACCTCTATGCCTCTATGAATAGTAGTGAGAGTGTCGTGTTCCGAAAAGTAAAAGCACTGACCGGAAAATCGCCAAATCAGTATATTCGTGAAGTAAGACTCAATATAGCAGCGCAAATGATTAGAAAAGGTGGTAAACCACTTGAAGTATGTTATCGTGCCGGATTTACCGATCCGAGCTACTTTAGCGCCTGCTTCAAAAAGCAATTTGGCGTGACACCTAGTAAGTATCTAAAGTCTTAGTGGGGATTTGAAGTAGAAAAGCGACATTATGGTTTGCTTAATCCTAGATTTGAAATACATATCGCAGGTAGGTTATGACTTATTCTTCCCAGAATCTAGCCTGGGGTTTACGAATGTTGATGATCTTAAACCTGTCTAGATCTTTAGATTTGACAGAGTTTTTACAGGAAGTAGGGGCTTTGATCCAAGAATGTTATAAGTGCTGCCTTTCTCCCCGTCGTCCTACTTCACACCATTAACCGTTCCCTCTCTTAAGCTCATCAACTCTTCCTTCATTTCCTTAGCCAATTCCGGATGTTCTGCTATGATATTGTGTTTTTCCGAAGGATCTTTGCCCAGGTCATACATCTGATCATCCCAGCGTTTATAATGGATGTATTTAAGGTTTCCCCGGCGAATAGATAGTGCAGCAT
The DNA here is from genome assembly GCA_002408065.1 of Bacteroidales bacterium UBA5342. GTDB lineage: Bacteria > Bacteroidota > Bacteroidia > Bacteroidales > UBA5342 > UBA5342. Next base: position 21,394 of record DHQI01000097.1, on the reverse strand, counting down.
CGGTGTTTACTTGCTGGAATATCATTTCTGCTCCTTTGAGGTCTTTTCCTGTCATCGTGTCCCAATAATTACGACCATCGGGAGAGGCCGTTTCCGGCATGTCAATATTTAGAAACGAAGCAAATGAGGCCATCATATCCGTTTGTGTAAAGAGTGCATTACTTACTCCCGGTTTTACTTTGCCCGGCCATTTGACGATAAAAGGCACCCGGTTACCACCTTCATAAATGCAGTATTTACCACCGCGGTAAATGCCGGCAGCTTGGTGCCCTTGCGCTAGGTTTTTATCCGAAGCATCCTGATAGCCACCATCCATATACACGGGACCGTTGTCGCTTGAAAAAATAACCATCGTGTTTTTCTCAAGTCCTAAGTCTTTTAGTTTCTGAGTTACTTCACCTACAAACCAATCGAGCTGTACCACATTATCGCCACGATAGCCCAGCTTGGTGCTACCTCTGAAGCGCGGATGAGGCAGGCGCGGAGCGTGTATGTCGTTGGTGGTGAGCATCAGAAAGAAAGGTTTCTTATGATGTTTGTCCAGAAAAGCATTGGCTTTTTCCAGCAGGTCGAAAGCAATATTGTTATCGTCCCATACGGCCGCTTTTCCGCCTTTCATATAGCCAATGCGGGCTACGCCGTTGATAACGGTGTTTTGGTGATCTTTATCGCCGGTGTAAACCGTTACTGCTTCCGGATTATTGATGGCATCAGGGTATTTTGTCCCGGGTACTGAATTCGAGATGGGGTGCATCGATACAGTAATGGGATCGGCCGGATCATAGTTGTACACCGCCCCGTTTTCCAGATACACAAAGGGCGAGCGGTCGTTGGACGATGGAATGACAAAGCTATAGTTAAAGCCCATATCTGCCGGACTTGGGCTTATGATTCTGTTCCAATCAGCCTGACCATCGCCCAGCCCCAGATGCCACTTACCAATGATGCCTGTTTGGTAGCCGGCCTCTTGAAAGAGATCGCCCAGTGTGTACTGCTCTTTGGCTATGGTGGCTGCTGCATTCACGGGTTGGATGCCCACATTTTTGCGAAAACCCATTTCGCCGGTCAACAGCGCATAGCGCGAAGGACTACAGGTAGAAGCTGCGCAGTGTGCATCGGTAAAACGCAAACCTTCTTTGGCCAGTTGGTCGATATGGGGGGTGGCAATCATCTCTGCGCCATAAGCACCTATATCGCCATAACCAATATCATCGGTATAAATGATTAAAACATTTGGTTGCTTTTGGCTACAGCCAACGCTTAAAATAGACATTAGTACTGTAGTGATGATAAGAGAAATATGTTTTTTCATTAGGTATGCTTATGAATGGTCAAAGATTATTTACGAATATTTGATTGTTTGGTGATCTACAAGTTTTAACGACAACTTCATTATGCATAAATTATAATTCACTGAAATCTAAACAAAAATTATTTTATTATTTCCAACAACTCTTCAGCCTCTAAACTTATTTCAGGCATAAAGTTCTCGCTAAGCATATAAGATTTTAGGCTGTAAAGCAATTGTTTAGCCTCTGGTCTGTTCGCTGTGTTTTCTAACAAATCGCCCCCGCTTACAATCAGTTTTCCTTTACCTATTTTGACCTCAAAGATAAGGGCTAAATCACGGTTAGTCACCCAATCATCAATAATTCTAACCAGCGGTTCTATTTTTTGTTGGCTCACCGTCGATAAATCAATCGCATTGGTGTGGCTCATCGCATCCCACCATTGCCAGTCGGAATGGAATTCTGTAGGGAAATGCGCTAAAGACGGGTGTTGCGGATCACACAATATGCCCAAGGTGTGCGGCGCTTGCCCTTTGGTCCAAGCCGTATTCCAAAAAATGCTGGAAAAACCTACTGCTATGCTTCCGCCGCAGTCGTCTTTTATGCTGCCTTTGGGCAAAGAGAGTAGGACACTGGCGCCGGCTTCTAGTTGTGCCAGAGTTTTATCATCCAATGATCGGCTTAGTACAATCTTTTCGTCTTTTATCGTCGCATTTTCTTTGGGGTAAACCCAAAAATCCCAAGCGTTAGAATAGTTGTTGATTTTCACCTTAAGTGTGAATTTCCCTAAAGTGCCAGAAGGCATTTCCTCGTTGATGCGGCCCAGATAGATGCCATTGCCTATCGTGATATCTTTCGTTTTTAGTTGCCCTTTTTTAAGTACTTTACCTTTAGCATTTGTAATGCTCCATTGTGTTTTGGTTTGCTTAAGCTCGCCGGCGCTAAAGTTAGCTACTTCAATGTCCACTTTAATCTTTTCGTTGTCGTAGAAGCTACGTTTTTTGAAGCGGGCCAGGGGCACTACAGTATTACAAAACTGACGGTATTCCTCAGCTGTTACATAGCCTTTTTCTTCCCAGAAAGCATTGAGAACACCAACCAGAGCTGTGCCTTGTCCCGGAAAATCGTGCAGGTCTAGGAGCTGAAAACCAGAACTGCCTCTGGTTCGTAGCAGGGCTTCTATATCTGCCTTGTAACAAAGAGTTTGCAGCTTGCCTGAAGCTTGCAGGTAACTTTCGGCCAAATGTCCAAGACCTCTTTCATTCAGGGTTTCCTGGAAGATTTCAAAGTTTTTGGCTTGCAATACGCCGGTGTATTTTTCTATTTCGCTGAAGTCAGGATAAACGCACCACTGACCTATCTCGTGACTAATAACTGCTCCCGGGTATTTTTTTACAATATCCTGATAGTCAAATTCCGTTTGAGGTGCCTGAGCGTTTATGATACTCTTGTTGCCTTCGGCCCAGCGTTGCAGACGTGGCTTGGATGGCAAGGACACATCGGCATGGTCCAGATAAGGCCAACCGGCTCCTGGGGCATAGATAAATCGTGCATCCTTAGATCGCCAGTAGTTGATGTAGTCTGTAAGGTAGCTCTCGTGATCACCGCCGGGCTCATTGCCGTAGCACATAATAACGAAAGAGGGGTGATTGCCGTAGGTTTTTATAATCTCTTCTGTCTCAGCATATATCCATTGATCTATAGCTTTGTTTTTCCCGATAGTGCCCCATGTGCTAGCTTCTACTTGCAAGTAAATACCTACTTGGTCGGCAGCATCAAAAGCGGCTTCGGGCGGGCACCAGGAGTGAAAGCGTACGTGGTTGAGTCCAAAAGATTTTACAGTGTTAAATATCCTTAACCATTCTTCTGTATTGGTAGGTGGAAATCCTGTTTTAGGAAAAATAGCACATTCAAGTGTGCCTCTGAAATAGCTTTCTCTGTTGTTGATAACGATTTTATTGTCAATGACCTTACTTTCTATCATGCCAAAATTTTCAACTCTTATGTCACCGTCTGTTGCTCCTTCTATACTGACCTCCATTGTGTAAAGGTTGGGCGTAAATTCATCCCAGAGGAGAACATCTTGCCCCATAGGGTAATCAACGTTCACTGTAGCTTGGCGTTGAAACTCTACTTCGCGGGTTATGGGTGCAAGGCTTTTCCCTGTTTCTTTGTGCCGTGCTTTTAGTCTTAGTGTTACCTTTTGGTATTCCGCTTGTCCGTCATCCGAAATCCGAACCGTTGTTTTGACCGTTTTATTATGAATGTTTGGTGTTAGAATGACTCGATTGATATAGACTTTGGCTTGGGCTGTGATAGAAATATCGCCTACTATACCGTTCCAGTTACTTTGGGTATGGTCGGAGATGCTATGTGCATTGGCTCCCGGATTGATGTCTTTTATACGATTGTCAACCTTTATAGTGACCTTGTTTTTCCCTTTTTTTATTGCACCACTTATGTTGTAATTCAATCTTGTAGACAGGCTATTTAGCATACCTATATAGGTGTCGTTTACCCATACTTTGGTTTCCCAGTGGCAACGTTCAAGGTGGAGTACAATTCTTTTTTCGTCCCAGTCTTCTGGTATTTCAAATTCTTTCTGATACCAGGCTGCCCCGTAGTATTTATATTTAGGCTGTAGCCAATAGGGAAACTTGAAATTTTCAGAGTCACGGTATTTGGCGAAAGCCTCATCGTTGAAGAATGGTAAGGTTTTTATATCTCCCCAATTATTACCAGTCCAGACGGTAGATGTGTCAGGTTTGTCGCCTATGCCATTGGTGGCCAGGCTACCCGGTAGTTGCAATGTCTCGGTGAATTGTTGTTGGTGCCACTGTTCTTGCTGGCCTGCATCTTCGCGATCCAGCCGGTAAGTCCATTCGCCTGCTAAATCTATCCTTAGAGGCGATTTGCAGCCCAATGTCAGCAAAATAAGTGATATGAGAAGGAGTGATTTCTTCATAATATTAGTCGTTAATGAGCACTTTTTGAGTCATCGTGTTTCCTGAAATCGTGCTGATTTTTATGAGGTTAATACCTTGGTTTAAAATACCTGACGGTATTTGATGTTGTTCCGCGTTTATATTTGTCCGCTTATAGTAGATGCTTCCATTAAGCGCTATCACTTGACAATTAGCCATTGGCTTATTGCTTGTTATCGTTAATTTCTGATTACTTAAACAGGGGTTGGGAAAACAGTGTAGCTGTGTGGTGTTAGCATTTGTTTCATTAATAGGCAAAGCACTTATACGATTTAAAAACACATTATCGATATAGGCAAAATTCCAATTCTTGCTCACTTTTACCAAGACTTTATCGACGTCTTCAGGAATCATAATTTGTTTAGATACCGTCACATCTTTATTGGATTGTGTGCTGATTTCAAGTATGGTTTCACCACTGACTTTTAATTCAGCTTTTAAGGTGGCGGGGCCTTTGGTGGGGTGATTGTTTTCATCCGATAGCTTTTCGTCGGAATTCTGAATACGCCCCGTCATCTGAAATTCGTAAGGCTGGCCAGGCTCTACAGCTACCGATTGGGTAATGCCTCTTTCATTATCAGCGTCAGGCATTTTGCAATAGCTGGCTTGATAAAATGGTTTAAGCGACTCGTATAAGGAGATATCACTACGGCTTTTGAACCATTTGTTATCTTCCGGATTTTCTTCAAAATCACCGTTTGAAACGATGGATGATGCAGGGCCTTCTGCTTTCCACACCCGGATGTAATCTACATAGGCCGCGGTAAGTACACCGGTCGCTAATTTTGTAAAATGATCGCCGCTGTAACCAAAGCTGGCACCATCTGATAACCACAGAAATTCATCTGATCTAACCACCCATTTGTCATCCGAGTAAGTGACTTTTAATTCCCCGTCGTAATAGATTTTCATAAAATCCTTAGTCCAGTGCAGGCCAAAGGTGTGATAACCCTCGTGAATGCCGGGGGTGTCATATTTTTTTGTGTTGGCTTGGTGGTCATTGCCATAGCCATCTATATGGACTACCGATTTGGTATAGTCACCCAGCCAGGCTGATTCAAAAATGTCTATTTCGGCACCATCGTTTGCTGTACCGTCCACATTGCTCATGTTGGGGCCTTGCAGCCAGAAGGCTGTGTGGGTGCCTTTATCGGCTTTCGCTATCTTGATACGGGCTTCGAAATAACCATATTGGGTGTGGTATTTTGTATGGGAGTGGATGCTACCACAGTGCATCGTGTTCGCGTTGTGTTTTACGACTTGCAATACCAAGTTGCCGTCCTCTTCCCAGACGTTAGATTTTTTCCACATCCAATAGTCGATACCTAAGCCCGGACGTGCAGCTCTGGATTTATCGCCATCATCGATGTTCCATTTGGTAATATCTACAGAGGTATCGTTGAACTCATCACTAAAGTCCAAGATCCATTCGTCTCCTACATTATTGTTATCGGGTAAGGCATCAGCAGGAGTTGCGGAGTCTACGCGGTCGTAGGCATAAGCTGATGATGCCATAAATATAAATAAGAGTGTATAGATAAGGTGTTTCATAAGAGAGAACTTGGATAAAATGGTTTTCAGGTATGAGTGTTATTTAAGCAGTACTTTATTAGAGCTTTGACCAATTTTTAGCACGTATAAACCTTCAGGCAGGTGTGAGCAGTCAATATTGGTGGACTGTTTTAAGTTGTGGGATTTTACAAATTTACCATCAGTAGAGTAGAGGGTACAGGTCGTGTCTGACCAGTTAAAATCAGGCTGCGGCTGAATCTCAATATTTTTTTTTGAAATCGTTGTTTTGTAGCTTAAGGCTGCATTTTTTGTAGAGTTTAGGGCTGTTGGAGAACCGTCTTTTTGTTCATTATAAATGTTTTGCACATCTGTTGAACTTAAAGCAGCTCTGTAAAACATCAGGTCATCGATTTTAGTCGCTGCTGTTTTACCAGCATCCGATCCCAGGTAGAAATCAGTAAAGTCGTAGCCTTCCAGTGCAAAATCTAAAGCATGTTTTTGCTGACCGTTAAGGTAGATTTGTGCGCTCCCATTACTTACTACAAAAGCAATGTGGTACCACTGATCAGTGGCTAGCAGGCTCTTGGTGGAAGCAAAACCCGAGATGCTGTTTCGGTAAAAACAAAGCGATTGCGGAGCTGCCCAGTTTTGGATGTTCATGCCCAGTAGATCACGACCTTGCGCTTCTTTGAAAGTCATGAAATATTTCCAGTATCTGCTTTCGGACGTATGGTACCAAAAACTAATACTAAAGGAAGCATCGCCAATAGGATTGGCCGAGAATGTGCCTTTTCCCTGATCAGCATTTAACTGCAATACCTGACCTCTCTTCTCATCGTTGATCAAAGAAGCCTCGTTAAGGGTGATGTCAAGAATGCCAGATTCATCACTGGTAAAAGTGTTTTCGTTTTCTACGCTTGTAGAATCAAACTTAAAGTGGGCATAGACTTCTTTTTCCTGATTAGTAAACCATTGGTATATCAGGTCAGCTACTAATTCGTGTCCTGATTTGTTAATGTGGTTAGCTTGTGCCATATATGGGGCTAAAGCAGTGCCGCCTGCCACCATATCTTTAAACATCTGATAGCTGTCGATAAGTCCTACATTTTTGTCTTTAGCAATGTCTCTTATCTGTGCCGCATGAGCAGCCAAAGGGGCATCATCCGACAGGATGTCTTCAGAAGTATCTGGGGTAGGGGTTAGCAAAATGACCTTGATGTTGTGTGCCAGAGCAGTGTCCACCATTTCTTCCCAGGCAGCACGTACCTCATTCAGTGGTGTCCAGCGGTCGTTTAGTGCATAGTCGATAAACAAAACCTCAGGTTTCATTGGCAATACATCATCCACAAAACGGAGTACGCCTTGTGTGGCTTTTTCGCCGCCAATAGAGGTGGTAATGGTGTTGATAACGGCATAAGGATAATCTTCCTTGATGCGTTTAGTAGCTAAGCGTGGGTAAGCATCAAAGGTGTGAACCACTCCACCTGTATAATAACCCGTAGGTACACTGTGCCCGTGGTATACTATGTTAACGGTGCGGTTGCCCGGCCATTTCTTGTTGAATTCCTCTTTTATGTTGTTGAGGTAGGTCTTTTGATCGGCTTGTCCAAACATCACGATACTGGTGAGGAGAAGTAAGATGGTAGATTTTAATGCTTTCATTAAGTTTGATTTTATTAATGTAGAAAGCAGCGTACACCCCCTTGGGAGGCTACGCTGCTTTTTTAGTTTATGAGTTTATTTTTTTACGATAGATTGCTGAGAAATAGTCAATCCTTTTTCATCTTTACACTGAACAAAATAGATGCCTTGCTCCAAATTGCTCAGCTCTATGCTTGCAGCTACAACACGGCTATCCATTACTTTTTGTCCCGAAACATTGTACAGGCTTACTTGTTTTACGGCTTTGTCAGAGATGTATAGCGTATTTTCTACCGGATTAGGGAATAATACGATATCTGAACTTGTTGCTTCATCTAGCTTAGTTGCTGTCGAAGTTCTTGGTGTTGCACTTGAGTCAATAATGATTTCATCGATGTACAGTACAGAATCGGTGTTGTTTAGATTGTTATTTTCTTCACCATAATCAAGCATAAATCTTAATTTATTAATCTTATAGCCACCATTTCTTATTGCTCCAATATTAAAGACTAAATCTTGCCATTCCATATTGCCTACAAGACTGTCCTCAGGTATAATGTCAGTAGCATTATCTGGCATCGTTCTTAAAGTAAAATTTGAGGTTACATTAGATTTAGCAAAAACATGTAAATAACAATCAGATAATGGGACTGTAAGGTCAACACCTAGATCAATTAAAGGGTAGTAAGTGCTTCTAAGATCCCCAAGTTTTATACATGAATCTGTTGCGTTAATAGAAGCACCTGAATTATCAGTATTTTCTACTTTAGTAATGGTAGCACCACTAGAAGCGGTCCAGTCATAGCCTGTTTCTTCAAATGTCGATACTGTCGTTGAGAGCGTGGTGGGAGAAAAGCGGGAGTTGGGATCTTCATTCACTATTATTTCATCGAAATAAGCTAAAGTGTTAGTGTTATTTAATACTTTTTGTACATCAGTTAATAGACGTATGTTTGACATCACATAGCCCGGATCTTTATGAGCTCCTAAGTCAAATACCAAGTCTTGCCATTCATCGTTACCACTGTACGGATTTAATGCTCTAATATCATAAGCTTCTGTATTTGGTCGTAAGCTAATATCTAAAGCCACTGATGATTTTACCATAATGTGCACATAGCATTTCTCTGAAGATGGTACAAGGAAATTATCGATAGCAACATCAATTAACTCATACCAGTTAGTACTTGTACGACCTACTCGTAAACAAGAATCAGAATTGTTATTGCTATCACTTTGTGGATTAAGAATACGAGTAGCAGTAGCACCATGTGAAGTAGAAGCCGTCTCGACAGATTCAAAATTACATAGCTCTTTATCGATTGATTCGGGAATTGCAACCTCTGAATTAATGTATTTTATTTGATCGATGTAACCAAAAGCATCTGTATTGTTTAGGACATAACCAGCCGGATTGTTTTGAAAACCAGCATCTCCATAAATAGTAAGACTGTTTACGCTAAGTCCATTTCCCACTGATGATATATCAAACCTAAGTATTTGCCATCCATCAAGGTTTGTGTAGAATTCAGTTGGTCTGAATTGATATGAGTTACTGCCATTTAAACGGATTACAAAATCAGGTTGAGCAGAGTATTTTACTGCTATATCAATATAATTTTCTCCAGTTACTGTTTCAAATGGCGTAACTGGTATAACTATATTTGCATACCAGTAGGTATTGCTACTTCTACCGAATTGTATGACTGAATCGGTATTGTTAATACTGTTTTTTAAAGGGTTTTCAATAACATCAAAGGTTCCACCAGCTCCGACTGTGTAGTTGCTCTTTACAGTTTCCACATCACACAAAACAGTTTCATCAGCCCACATATTAAAGCTTGCAAAAAGCAGTGCAGATAATAGTAAAGTGATCTTTTTCATAATTAGAATTTTTATTGGTTAATACTTTTGAATTAAGATTTCTATTGCAAATAAAATGGTACGGCAGGAATTGTATTAGGATATTATCAGCACATTATACGATAAAACCGTCAATGGGATTTTAGGCTGTAATTGTTAGTTTTGCGTATGAATACTTGTTTTCTCCGCTGATAGCCAGTAAGTAAATGCCGGATTGTAGGCCAGATAGTTTCAGCTGTTTAGGTGCAGTACTGTTGAAAAATGCCTGACGGACTACACTTCCATTTAGGCTATAAAGGGTATAGTAGCCCCGGCTAATTTCATCGCAATAAATGGTGGTATATGTGCTGGCCGGATTCGGCGACAGGCTCAGTGAAAGGGCTTCATTTGTTGCCTCTTTTATCGCTGTATTATCCGCAGTGGTAATTTTGAATTTCATAGATACAGCCGTTTCATCAAAAGTCCCAATGTTGACATTGGCATTATGGCTCAGAGCGCCACAAGCCACTTGTAGGTATAAGCCCGACTGCACGCCTTGTAGATAGTAATTGCCATCGTCTGCGCTTTCTACTTCCCATTGGCGGCAGCTTTGATGAGCGTGTTCGGCTTCGGTGCCCCATACTACTACATTAGAGCCCGGCGTAGTGCCCCAGGCTGCTACACAAAGCAGGTAATTGCTCAGGGCATTGTCAATGGTATAAGCTCCATTGTCCTGCTGGCGAAAAAGCCACTGTTGCGACAGTGAAGCATTGGGGGTTTCCTGCACTACATTCACATTCTGAACGGCTGAGCCATCTTCTATAGCCAGATGCAGGCCGCTATGAACGGCTTCTATGGTGTATTGTCCGTCGGCAAGTTTCTCTTCCTCTTCTACTGGTATGAGTTTAAACTCAATGTGTTTCTTGCCTTTTTGTAAATCATTGATCTGTAGGTTAGCTCCTTCTGCTTGCGAGGCTTCATTTATTTCCAGATACATTCCTGCGTGGCGCCCTATGATGTGAAAGGTGCTGTCAGTGGCTTTTACCAATTTCCATTGGCGGCAAGATTGCCCTGACTTATCCGATGTGCCCCAAACACTTACATTGGCTTCAGGGGCTTGTTTCCAGGCATCCACACTCATCAGGTATTTACTTTGCTTGTTGGCAAAGGTGAAAAAGTAATTGCTTTGTTGACGAATAATCCATTGTTGAGATTTATCATTACTCATTGTGCTTTGTACCACATTAGCCGATTGCTGATCAGACTCTACCGATAGTACCTTGCCACTATGCACGGCTTGCAAGTAATAGGTGCCGTCAGGAACTCCCAGTGTGCCTTTTACCGTTGGGTCCTGCGCATCGATATCTTCTTTCCATTGATTAAAAATTTCCTCCAGTTCGGCTACTTTTTCAGGCATTGATGCCGATAAATCGGTGCTTTCACTCGGGTCTGTTTTTAGGTTAAACAAATCATAAGGATCATTGCCATTGGTAAAGTAAGGTTCATAGTAGACTATTAGCTTGTAGTCTCCCAGACGAACAGCACCTTGCGGGCCTTCCATATTTTCAGGGTGATAATGCGGATGATGCCAGAAAATAGGGCGGCTAGCCTCTACTTCTTCTTGTTTCAGGCTTTTGATAAAACTCTTTGAGTCAGGATAGTCTTCTGCCTTATAATCGATATTTGTAAGGTCTAAAATAGTGGTGTAGAAATCAGTACTGATGATGTAATCATTGCTTTCGGTGCCTGAGGCGATGGTGTTTTGCCAAGAGACAATCATTGGTTCGCGTACGCCACCTTCGAACAGTTGTGTCTTACCTCCACGCAAAGGAGGCACAGGCGCATCGGCCACACGGCAGCCATTATCGGCAAAATAGATAAAAATGGTACTGTCCAGAAGTCCTAATTCTTCAACTTTATGATATATCATTCCCACAGACTCATCCACTGTTTGTGTCATAGCAGCCAGTGTTGGGTTGTTTTGGGGTAAATCGGCTCCCGCTTTATTCTTATATTTTGTCACTAAGCTGTCGCGTTCAATAATAGGGGTGTGTACACCATTGTAGCTGACATAAAGATACATAGGTTTTTCCTTGTTCTTTTCGAGAAAGGCCATCGCGCTATTAGCTATGCGTATAGTACTGTGTGGGTCGTCCCAGCACTCATCTTTTACGATATCACCTATCAGGCAATCGGCAGGAATATCGGAGATCTTAGGGTTGTGGTATTCAATAGCTTCGTCAAAACCTTGATTTTCGGCCAATGCATCGCCGCCACCAATGTGCCATTTGCCCCAAAATCCGGTGGTGTAGCCATTTTCTTTTAGCTTTTCAGCAATGGTGATTTCACGTCCATCGAGGTACATTTTCCACGCAGGAATCTCTAGTAGTTGGCTGGCATTAGGTGCATAGCCGTTTAGCCAATCGGTAACACGGAGGCGGGTCGGATATTTTCCTGACATAATGCTGGAGCGAGTGGGTGAACATACGGGACTGGCCGCATAGCCTTGGTTGAATTTCATGCCATTGGCAGCAAGGATATCCAGATTAGGTGTTTCGTAATAGTCACTGCCAAAACAGCCGAGTTGATTAAAGCCCTGGTCATCGGTCAGAATAAAAATGACGTTTTTTTGCCCTACTAGTAAGGTGGCCAAAAATGATAAAATAATTAGGAGACTAAAGCGTTTATTCATAATATTTGTTGCATTTTGATTGATAAAACAAAAGTAAGAGAGAGCTGTGCAAGGCTATAAAACAGAACCGTCATTCAGTAAGATAAAACAAGCACAATAACAGGGCTGGTAAAGCTGTTGGTGGATTTGTTGTATTATCTGACGGATATCAATTCAAATGTTTTTCTTTTGTAATATTCTTTTGTGGCTGATAAATATGTATGAATAATTGAATCTATAGAAATGAAAAAAATCCTATTAGCATTTTTGTGTATACTCACATTCTCGGTATCGGCTGTTGATAAACCCAATGTTTTATGGTTGACCATAGAAGATACTTCTCCTATATATATTGGTTGCTATGGTAACAGTTCTGCTATAACGCCGGCTATCGATAGTTTGGCAGCCAATGGGGTACGCTTTACTAATGCTTACTCTACAGGTACGGCTTGTTCGCCATCGCGTTCTTGCATTATAACAGGTATGCGCCCGGCGGCTACGGGTAATGGGCATCACCGTAGTGCTTTCCCGCTTTCGACAAAAGTTAAAGGCTTTCCATCCTACTTAAAGGCTGCTGGCTATTATACTTCTAATAATTACAAGACAGATTACAATACTTCTAATGCTCAACGCTTGATTGATGAGTCCTGGAACGAAAGCTCAGGACAGGCACATTGGCGCAAGCGTGCTGATGGTCAGCCTTTTTTTTCAATATTTAATTTTGCGGACTCGCACCAGTCTCGTACTATGACAGAACCTTACGAGTGGTATTTGCAAACGGTGTATAACAAATTGCCCGAGGAATATAAGGTAAGTTACGAAGATGTTTTTGTACCGCCTTTCTATCGCGACAGCCGTGAGATGCGCAAGCATATGGCACGTATGCAAAACTCCATTAATATTACTGATAAGCAAATAGGCGAACGACTGGCTCAGCTCGAAGCGGATGGATTGATGGATGAAACCATTATTTTCTTTTACTCAGACCACGGTGAGGGAATGCCACGAGCCAAGGGAAATGGTATCGCTCAAGGCTATCAAGTACCCATGGTAATTTATTTTCCTGAAAAATATGCTCACCTGAATCCTTGGGGACAAGGTTCTGAGGTTACAGAAGTGGTTTCTTTTGAAGATCTGGCTCCAACGATGTTGAGTTTGGCTGGTGTGACTATTCCGGAGCATTACCGGGGCAGAGCCTTTTTGGGGGCTGCTAGAACTGAGGATCCTTATGTATATGGAGGACGCGATCGCATTGAGAGTTCGCAGGATTTTGCCAGGTCAGTAATGAAGGACTCCTTTATATATGTGCGTAACTTTATGACCGATCGTCCGGAGTATAACTTTATGAAGTATTATGATATTTCTGAAGTGTCTAAGGCTATTCGTCACGATTACTGGGATGGTAAGTTAAATGAAGTTCAATCATTGCTGATGAAACCGCAGAGAGATCAGGAGTTTCTCTTTAATATCAGTGCCGATCCTTATGAGATTAATAACTTGGCTTATGACGAAAGTTATGCCGCTTTAAAGGAAGAATTGAGTACTCAGCTAAAAAAAGAAATGCGTGAAGTGAAGGATGTTCATCTTTTGCCTGAGTACCACTTAGATTTGGTGACAAATCCATACGATGCCCGCTTGGATGATACTATTTTACCCATAGATACTGTGTTGAATGTAGCGTGGTTAAGTGGTTCTGGTCCTGATGTGGCAGCAGAGCAAATCAAAGCCTTAGAATCGTCTATCGATTTAGTGCGCTATTGGGCTTTGGTGGGGCTTAGAGCTCAGACCGATGAGCTATTGAAAACTTATGAAAGTGAACTTAAAAGTGCTTTGGCAGATAGTTATATTCCGGCACAAATAGAAGCGGCTTATATTTGTTATCGTGTATTTGCTGACGAAGCAGCTAAAACGCAATTGGCAGATTTTGCTACTAATTCAAATACTTTTATTGCCACAGCTGCCGTTCAAAATATTAGTAACCTGTATGAAGGTGGGATGGCCTTTAAAGCGGCTTTGGAAACAGTCGCTGCCAATGGTCATTACACAGAGCAGAACCAAGCACAGACCTTTTTGCATTATTACAACAAAAGAGAGTTGTACTGGGGCAATGGTAACGACTATTACTGGATGGCCTACAGTGAATATCCTTTTGATAGCAATACCAAAGATGCTAAAGGAAACAATGACCTTGATGGTTCGTCTTTGTTTGTAAAAAATGATGATTTACGAGGGAAAGTATTGTCACCTGTTTTGCTTCAGAAAGATAGTGCCTTGCATTTTCAGGATAACTTTTTCTTGCCTAAAAACTATACCGTGAGTGTATGGTTGAAAGCTGAAGAATTGTCGTCGGAGAAAGCTTTGATGGCTTTTGATGGCGAAAACCTTTCGGTTAAAGTTGTTGCTAATGAGCTGTCAGAATTGTTGTTGTACGTTAATGATACTAAGGCTTATGCTGATAACAGTTTGAAAAAAGATCTGTGGCAACAGCTACAACTGAGCCATTGGAATGAGGAGTACGTTCTTTACCTGGATGGTATAAAAGTAGCTTCGCTTGATGATAGTGGTGTGGCTGATATCCTTGATGGGGCTTTACTTGCCAGTCCGGAGCTTTATTATGATGATCTTAAAATTTATCATTTTCCTATGACCGATTCACGGGCTTATGGTAAATATACGGAAGAATTAATTCTGCCTCAAAATACTTTACGGGATGAGCCGGTGCATTGGTACAAGATGGATGGTAACCTAGAGGATGCCGAAGGTAATTTGGACCTAAGTGAGGCAACTGCTACATCTTTTGAGCAAAAAGGAGAACGCACTATGGCACTGAAACTAAACGGAAGTTCAACGACGGTAATCAAGGAAGATAAGTTAAACCTAAACGACGCTTTTTCTCTGAGTTTTTTGCTCAATTCATCAACGACTACCCGCTGGACGTCTCCTTTGTCGCTTGGCGATGAGTCGACGTTTATGTATTTGTGCCCTTACACCAGCTGGACAGATGGTATGTATCTGGTAGCAGATAACGGATTGGAGCGTCAATTTTATGAAGCGGGTAACGGGGCTTTTCCGACCGATGATTGGCAGCACATAGCGGTGACTTATGCTGTTGGCAACTGGAAAACATACATCGGCGGACAACTGACTGCAGATGTGACTCACCAAGTAGATGTTGCTGCATTATCGGACTTACAACTGGGGGCTTTGCCTCACAAAGACGGGGGCTATTTTTCCGGTTATATGGATGAGCTTAAGATTTATGATTATGCTTTGATATCCTCCGAGATTCTGGAAGATATGAAATTGTCAGAGGAGCAAGCTTCAGCTTTGTCTGAGGAGAGAATAAGTGATGTGCTTTGTTATCCCAATCCAGCGAAAGATATCTTGAATATACAAGGCGAAAAAATTATAGATTATTTGGGAATGTATGATATGTCGGGGCGTTTGGTGCTAAAGCATTTTTTGGCAGCTAACTCTGGTGTTTTGAATATAAAGAATTTGGATAGCGGCCTTTATGTGCTTAGCTGTTTGGGTGAGCAATTGAAAGAAGAGTTTTTAATAGAGGTAATAAATTGAATAAATGAAGAGAATTATAATTATAGCATTTTTATTGAGCTTAATAGGGGGATCTGTACTACTGGCTGGCACCAAAACAGTGTTGGTTAGTACTTCTATAAAGCACCAAACCATAGAGGGGTTTGGGGCTTCGGATGGATGGAATGCACAGTGTGTGGGAGACTGGAACGATGCTAGCAAGGAGCCGATAGCTAAATTGCTTTTCTCAAAAGAAGTAGATGAAGATGGAAACCCTCTTGGAATTGGGCTTTCACGTTGGCGTTTTAATATTGGTGCTGGAAGTGCTACACAGGGCGACGCCAGTAATATCGAAGACCCATCGCGTCGCTCTGATTGTTTTCTGCAAGCAGACGGTAGCTACGACTGGACTTTGCAAGATGGTGAACGTTGGTTTTTGCAACAAGCCAAAGCGTATGGGGTCCAAAAATTGATTGCCTGGGTGAATAGTCCTCCGATTTATTATACTAAAAATGGTCGTGCTAACACAGACAATACAAGCAACTATGGTTCGTCTAACCTGAAAGAGGATAAATACACTGACTACGCTACTTTTTTAGCAAATGTACTCGATCACTTTAAACAAGAAGAAGGGGTGACCTTCGATATGTTGAGTCCGGTGAACGAACCTCAGTACAAATGGAATGAGAAGCAGGAAGGTACGCCTTGGCGCAATGATGAAATTGCCAGGGTACTACATTCTATCGACTCGGCGCTGACTAATAAAAGCCTGAATACCGAAATGTTTGTAGCCGAAGCAGGTTCGTTCAAATATACTTATAAATGGGAGGGAAGCGGTAATCATAGTGACCAGATGGATGATTTTTTTGCGAAAGCAAGCTCTAATTATATTGGCGACTTGCCACATTTGGCACAAGGTATATCCAGTCATTCTTATTGGGTAAACGATAACGAAGCATCGATGAAAGGTGTGCGACAAAGTGTGGCGGATAAAGCTGAAGCCAGAAATTTGAAAGTATATCAGACGGAATATAGTATGCTAAGTGAGCCGGATGAATCGCATTTTCCTATCAACTCTAAGTTTGACCGTGCCTTGTTTTTAGCCAAACTGATACATTATGATATGGCTATTACCAATTGTGTAAGCTGGAGCTACTGGACGGCAATGGACCGCGAGCGCTGGGATCATTCAAACCGTTTTTACCTGATAAATGTGGTGCCTAATAATGGCATCTATGAGGATTTTACGCAAAGCACAAGCGGGAGCCATACCGCCGACAAGAACTTATGGGTCTTGGGGAATTATAGCCGCTTTATTCGTCCGGGCTATGTGCGTTTAAACACTTTAGGGACTGATGATTCTGATTTTATGGGCTCATCGTATATGTCGCCCGATAGCTCTGAGATAGTGAGTGTATATGTTAATACCACCATATTCCCACAAACTCTGGATCAGAGACTGACCTTGCCCGACGGCTATGCCGAAGGAGAAACTAAACTGTATACCACCACTAAAACTCAAGACTTACAATATCGTGGAGCAACAGCTGCCGGTGAAACCATTAGTTTGCCGGGACGTTCGGTGTGTACTACGGTGACAAAACTGAGCAAATCTACTGCAATCGATGAAGCTATAGTTCAAGAGATGCCAATAAAGATTTTTCCTAACCCTTCTAATGGTGAGTGCATAAACATTGAAGGCTTAAATCCTAATGACCAAGTTATGCTATATAACAACAGCGGTATCTTAGTATTTCATAAAGAAAATATAAAAGATAAGAGTTTGACTATTTCTATAGATTTAATCCCAGGCTTATATCACTTAAATGTTATAGGGATAAATGGCAGAAGTTGTAGTGGATTGCTTGTGAGGTAGATGGTTGTTCTTGAAAATGGTAAGATAAACGCAAATATCGGATCCCTGATCTGTCAAAATATAAAAAAAACGATGAGGGCTAGTAAATATAAAAGGGACTAAGAATTTTATCTTAGTCCCTTTTGTATTTTTATAAGGCTTAGTTTGTAGATGATTAATCTGTATTGCGGAGAGAGGAATCTTTATTTTTAGTAAGGGCCGGCTAAAACAACGTAAAATAACCAAAAACCGGCGTAAGGTCAACTACAATTCGCTTTAGCCTGTTTTTTAGGGCTATGTATTCCGGTGCTTTGATGGAGGAGGGCTTTAAAAACGGGTAAAATACACTTAAAGTGATTGCTAAAAGTGGTAAAAAAGAAGTGGTGGATGAGTTTGAATTTGCTTACCAGGCACAGAAATGGGGTAAACCAGCCTATCTGGAGCTGAAAGAAATGGACGACAAGGTGAGGTCGAAACTTTAGAGGCTAGGCTGTATGATCTTAATGGTGTTTTTTGTCCGAATGAAAAACAAGAGGTGGGATGTGGTGTGACTGGTGATGCCAAATTTCTTGATAACCTAGATACCTAGGATGGTTCCCGTAAGATACAGCTATACAACGGCCGCGCTATGATAAAAGTGAAAATGCAAGGCAACAATGCCGTTGCCAGTGTAAAAACCAAAGGTGTGACTACGGGTTTTGTCAGGGTGGAACTTTAGTCGTGTTTTGTATGTTTTCGGGGATGGTGTGTTTGTGAATAAAACAGCGTTTTGCCGAAAAACCGATTATTCTTATATGCGCTTGCCCTGTTATATGTGGTGTAATGTTTTGAGTACGGAAGTAGTGTCAAATAGTGCAACATAAAGCCAAAAAGTGTATTGATTTGCAGCTCCTCTCAAAATACCTTTGTAGCCGAAATGCAAAGTGCCGAAATCTAATTCTGTATATTTCTCTTTGTAAATTCATTTCAAAAATTTCACCCTTTTCTATTGATGAGATAGAGAAGGGATTGTTTTGTTGGTATGAATTGAATGTTGTTGAAATTTAATATTATAGTATAAAACTAAAACAGGCTCGCCTCAGGTGGGCTATAATAGAAAAATGTTACAAAACAGAACTATTTTTTTGCCTCCGGTAAGTATGATAGGCCCCGGAGCGCTAAACGATTTGAAAGCCGAACTGGAAGGTTCAAGTTATGAAAAGGCATTGCTGGTAACCGACAAAGTGTTGGTAGAGCTAGGCGTTGCCAAAAAAGTCAAAGACATGATAGATGCTGCAGGATTGCAGTGTGTCGTTTTTGACGAAGTAAAACCTAACCCGACCACTAAGAATGTCAATGATGGTTTAGTGGTACTGAAAGAAAACAACTGTGATGTGATTATCACTCTGGGTGGTGGTTCACCACAAGATTGTGGCAAGGCGGTAGGTATTTTGGCAACTAACGGTGGTGATATCAAAAATTATGAAGGTGTACACTTGTCTAAGAAAAAAGCTTTGCCTATTATTGCCATTAATACCACGGCAGGTACAGCCAGCGAAGTGACCATTAACTATGTAATTACCGACGAAGAACGTCAGGTAAAAATGGTAATGGTAGACAAAAACTGTTTGGTATCTATTGCGGTAAATGACCCTGAATTGATGCTTGGTAAACCTGCGGCACTGACTGCTGCTACCGGTATGGATGCGCTGACGCACGCCATTGAGGCTTATGTGACGGCAGGTGCTTACCGCTGGACCGATGTTTTAGCCTTAGAATCTATCAAGCTGATAGCAGAAGGTTTGCCTAAAGCCGTAAAAGATGGTTCAGATCTGGAAGCGCGTAGTATGATGGCTTGGGGACAATTTGTAGCTGGTCAGTCTTTTTCTAACGCTGGCTTAGGTTTTGTACACTCTATGGCTCACCAGTTGGGCGGTATGTACAACACACCTCACGGGGTGGCTAATGCGGTGTTGTTGCCTCACGTTGAGCGTTACAATATACCGGAATGTGCGGCTAAGTTGAAAAATGTGGCTGAAGCCATGGGCGTTGACGTAGCTGGTATGAGCGACGAAGAAGGAGCTAATGCAGCTATTGCCGCTATCGAAGCCCTTTCCAAAGAAGTGGGCATCCCTTCAGGAATTGAAGCTTTGGGTGCAAAAAAAGAAGATTTTGATTTGATGGCCACGAACGCTTTGGCTGATATTTGTGCCGGTGGTAATCCGCGCGAAGTATCACATGCCGATGCTGTTGCTATTTACGAAGCTGCTTTTTAAGAGTTGATAATAAGTGTCGTTGTCTGTAGGACTTTTATAAGAGATTAATGTTTTGAGCTTATACGTTACTTTTTTATCGTAATTAGCATATAAAGTGTTGTAAATTATTTGTCTAATGTCTATAAGTCTAATGTCTGAAGTCTAATGTCTTTAAGTCTGATGTCTTTTATCTACAAGTCTGACAGTCTATTTAATAAGCAAAATATAAAACAATTATAATGAAACAAATTGATGTGAATTTAATGCATCCGCGCGAGCAGATCGTTAAAATTATTACACGTATTTACCGTAACGGGATGACTACTACATCGGGTGGTAATATTTCCATTATGGATGAGAATGGCGACATCTGGGTGACGCCTTCAGCGGTTGACAAAGGGTCGTTGACCGAAAAAGACATCATCTGTGTGAAAAGCGATGGTACGGTAGAGGGCTTGCACAAGCCTTCTTCTGAGTTTCCATTTCACAAGGCTATTTACGATATCCGTCCGGATATCAAGTCGGTGATTCACGCTCACCCGCCGGCATTGGTGTCTTTCAGTATTGTGCGCGAGATTCCAAACACTAACATCATTCCTCAGGCTAAGAGAAAATGTGGCCCTATCGGTTATGCGCCTTACGGAATGCCGGGTAGTATGGAGCTGGGCGAAAAAATTGCCAAACAGTTCGAAGATAAAACCATTAAGGCGGTCATCATGGAAAACCACGGTACCGTATTGGGTGGGACTAACTTGATGACGGCTTATGAGCGTTTCGAGACCCTTGAGTTCTGTGCCCGTACCATCATCAACGCTAAAGCGGTAGGAGAGCCTACTTTCTTGACTGATGAACAAATTGGTGAATTCGATAAACAGATTCCTCATGATATTGCCCACCATGAAGTGTTATCTTATCCGCCGGAGGAACGTGCTATCCGTCAGGATATTTGCAATATAGTACGTCGTGCTTGTGATCAGGGCTTGATGATCAGTACGTATGGTACCGTGTCAGTTCGTTGGAAAGATGACAGCTTCCTGATTACGCCACCGGATGTGCCACGCTGGGACATCACTCCAGAAGATATTGTACAGGTGAAAGGTGGAAAAGCTGAAGCCGGTAAAACACCGAGCCGTTCTACTTTCTTGCACCATCGTATTTACCAAGAGAACCCGAATATTAACTCCATCATCTTGACCCAGCCACCTCACCTGATGGCTTATGGTACTACAGGTGTTAAATTTGATGTGCGTACCATTCCTGAGAGCTGGATTTTCTTGCAAGATGTGCCAATTTTGCCTTATGGATCTCATTTTCGTGGCGATAATACTATCCCTCAGTTATTGAGCGATAATGTGCCTTCTGTGCTTATTGCCAACGATTCTTTCATCGTGACAGGGGACAAATTGCTGCAAACTTTTGACCGCTTGGAAGTGGCTGAGTTTAGTGCCAAATCTTTGGTCATGGCAGCGCCGCTTGGGCCGCTGGTACCTATCAACGATGAGCAGGTAGAAGAACTCAGAAAAGGATTTTTGGAATAAAAAATCCTCTCGTTTAATCATAGAAGCCGGTAGTGACCTTTGTGTTGTTACCGGCTTTTTTTTTAGGTTGCCTTAAATATAAATCGATTCGCACCCCATTTGGCGCGAGGATATGACGTGTCGCTTTAGTTCAAGCGTCCGCTTGGACTTAAAACAGGAGAAGCGTCCGCTTCTAAGTGAAAGCTTTGTGACGCTTATGCTGAAGTTTCAGCGACACGTGGTCAATGAGCCCAAATCCAACCAACGAATAGCAGCTCATATCTAAGGGGGGACGGGAGGCTCTCAGATTACGCT
>DHQI01000118.1 GCA_002408065.1 Bacteroidales bacterium UBA5342 | reverse complement strand
CTTGCCAATCACTAATATTTCCTGTCAACTAGGCACATACAGAGACTTACACTCTGCTAGCTTATTACCATACCCGACATACAAAAAAGAGCCTCCAAAGAAGCTCTTCATTTATAAATATTTTAGACGGCGTATTATACCAAATAGCCTATAAGATGAGCATTATAATTTAATTCTTTTGCGTTTACTCTTCGTTAAAAAAGGTTCTAGGTAACTAAGGCTATCTCTCACTTTTTTGCCTCGACTAAACACAAAAGCTCTCAAATTATTTAACACTCATCTCATAGTCTAATTGGTATTATCCTACTTTTTTTACCACCTTTTTCCACCAAATAATAAAACCGGATATCGGTAAAAAAGCGCTAAACAAAGCTAAAATCAAATACAAAATTTTGGTTTTTGTCCCGAAGATCTCTCCTGTATGCAAAGGCTTTACCAACTGATTTAATTGCATATAAAAAGGTAAATCAGAGAAAAAATAGGTCGTCTTATAATTACCCTCCAGATCAAAGGTCACCACATCGGCCCAAGTACCTCCTAAGAAATTATCGGGATTAGCTGCCAAGACCGAAAACTCTTTAAAATGATGCGTAGGAAAATAAATATTACGATCGCTCTCATACCCCAAAACCTCATCAGCAATATCCAGCATTTTATCAAATGAAAAATCCGCTGTAAAGTAACGCTCTCGTATTTCAACATGTTGCACTTTAGTCATTGTAGGCGCTTTCTTTTCGGGGTTTTCGGGCACAAAGACCTTGATAACGTACTGTCGTACTTTAGGAAAAGTAATCATGGTACCAGACAGCGCTACAAGCACAAGCAGTAGGGTGAGATAAAAGCCCAAATTGACATGTAACTGACGGTTTACCTTTTTATAACTTCCTTTTATGCTAACTTTAAAACTATTTTTGGCCGTTTTAATGTTACGGGGAAACCATATCACCAAACCGGAAATCAGTAAAAACATAAAGACAAAAGTA
Source organism: Bacteroidales bacterium UBA5342 (assembly GCA_002408065.1). Classification (GTDB taxonomy): domain Bacteria; phylum Bacteroidota; class Bacteroidia; order Bacteroidales; family UBA5342; genus UBA5342. The sequence continues at coordinate 25,972 of DHQI01000118.1, read as the reverse complement.
GAAATGCCAACCCATCGGCGGCCTTTGGGCATATCCTCGAACATAAACCAACGGTGCAGACTAATAACAGCATGATTAAAGACCTTTGATTTATTGCCGGCCTGTCCTACAAAGTCACCAGTTGCGCGGTCAACGTATACTTTTACACGGTCGTCCTGATGTCCGCGGTTAGCCAAGGTGATGTTCTTCCTTTTATCTAAAGGAATATACAATCCTCCGGGATCCTGCTCAAAATCAGCCCTAAAACGTTCTACTGCCTCATCCAGCGAGGGCATAACATCACTTGCCTGTTCTGCTTTTACGTACTGCCGATTTTCGATATCGTCGTACTCATTAGCAAACACATACAAGGCGCCGGTCAAGCTTATTAATATCACAACCAAGCCAATCAATAAGCCTGTCCATAAATGAAGTAAACCGAAAATATATCTGAAATACGACTCGTTAGTTCTTTTCTTCCTGAATAATGCTTTAAAAAATTTCATCTCTCCCCCTCTTTTCAAATTAACACAAAAAACCACGCCTTTTAGGGCATTTGTTCAACACTGTTTTTAAACAACAAAAGAGCCCCGAAGGACTCTTTCATTATAAATATATGTAATCTATACAATTACTTAATTAGCGGCTTACCTAAAGGCAACACAGACTTACTTGCTAAGTCATTGATAATAGCAGCAGCCATCATATACCAAGCAGCAAAAGCACAAATAATCAATTCAAAACCTGCTACTTTGTTGAAAACCGGATTTCCAAAGTGACCCAAAATCAAAAGGATGAATCCAATTTCTAAAGTCAAAAACGTGAAAAACATAGCGGTATGAATTCGCAAGGAAGCAATCAATAAAATGGCTGTAAACAAAGCCCAGGCTAATAAGAAGAAACCCACCTCTTCATGACTGGAAGCATAAACGCCTAAGTGATTTAAAATCCATATAATACCCAAACCTATCCAAAATGAACCGTAAGCAACAAAAGCAGCAAAACCGAAGTTATTACCCATCTTTTGCTCCATAAAACCGGCAATAAACTGAGCCAAACCACCAAAGATTAATCCCATGGCCAATACAGGACCAATGCCCATCAAACCAATATTATGCAATTGCAACAAGAAAGTCGTCAAACCGAAACCTCCAAGACCGACGACTGCCGGATTTCCTAATTTTACGTTACTCATAGTTTAGTTATTATAGTTGTTTGTTTTATGTCTTAAATTAAGCTCTTTAGCCATAAAGTTGAGCGTTGCACTGAGCCCGGTCGAAGTATGATCCCGATGAAAATCGGAATGGTATCGAAGCCTATTTAGTCGCCCGTTTACGGTCGTGTTCTTTCAATAAGATTTTGCGCAATCGGATAGACTCTGGAGTCACTTCTACATACTCATCTTTCTGAATGTATTCTAAAGCCTCCTCCAATGAGAATTTAATCGCAGGTGCTAATTTTGTTTTATCATCGGCACCGGAAGAACGCATATTCGACATTTTCTTCATCTTAGTCACATTCAAGGTCAGGTCGTCAGCACGGGTATTCTCTCCTATCACCTGTCCCTCATAGATCTCATCCATAGGAGAAACAAAGAAACGACCACGATCTTGCAGTTTATCAAGAGAATAAGCAATAGCCTTTCCTTGTTCAAGCGAAATAAGAGAACCATTCTGACGGGCAGGAATATCTCCTTTGTAGGGCTGAAATTCTAAGAAACGGTGAGTGATAATAGCTTCACCTGCTGTAGCTGTTAACAATTGGTTACGCAAACCAATGATACCACGTGAAGGAATTTCAAATTTACAAATCATACGATCACCCTTAGGTTCCATACTTAGCATTTGCCCCTTACGCATTGATACAAACTCAATAGCCTTACCTGATACATCCTCCGGCAAATCGACTGTGAGTTCCTCAATCGGTTCATGCTTCTTACCATCAATCTCCTTGATGATAACCTGAGGCTGTCCTATCTGCAACTCATAGCCTTCACGACGCATCGTCTCAATCAAGACCGATAAATGAAGAATACCGCGACCAAACACGATAAATTTATCGGCTGTCTCGCCCGGTGTCACACTCAATGCCAGGTTTTTCTCTAACTCTTTATCCAAGCGGTCTTTGATATGACGCGAAGTCACATATTTACCTTCTCTGCCAAAAAACGGAGAGTTGTTAATGGTAAAAAGCATACTCATCGTTGGCTCATCAATGGCAATACTTGGTAAAGCTTCCGGATTTTCAAAGTCAGCAATAGTATCTCCAATTTCAAAACCTTCGACCCCTGAAATAGCACAGATATCACCAGCACGAACCTCTTCAACCTTACGACGTCCCATTCCTTCGAATAAGAACAACTCTTTGATACGGGACTTTTGTTTCGTACCGTCTCTTTTTATCAGGTTAACATCAGTATTTACCTTAAACATACCACGACGCATACGACCAATAGCGATACGACCAGTGTACGAGCTAAAGTCGATAGAAGTCACCAACATTTGCGGTGTTCCCTCCAAGATCGTTGGCTCTGGTACATTGCTAACCACCATATCTAATAATGGCTCAATAGTGTCAGTTGGTTTTGCAAAGTCTTCAGACATCCAGCCGTTCTTAGCCGAACCATAGATAACCGGAAATTCAAGCTGCTCGTCATCAGCACCAAGGTTAAACATCAAATCGAAAACCTTCTCGTGCACCTCATCAGGCGTACAGTTAGGCTTATCCACCTTGTTGATTACAACAATAGGTTTCAACTTCAACTCCAAGGCTTTCTGCAATACAAAACGGGTTTGAGGCATAGGTCCCTCAAAAGCATCAACCAACAATAATACGCCATCAGCCATATTCAACACACGCTCTACCTCACCACCAAAATCGGCGTGACCAGGGGTATCAATAATATTGATTTTAATATCCTTATAAACGACAGAAACGTTCTTTGAAGTAATGGTAATACCGCGTTCACGCTCCAAATCATTATTATCCAAAATCAACTCCCCGGTTGCCTGATTATCACGAAAAAGATTACAGTGGTGTAAAATCTTGTCAACCAAAGTTGTCTTACCGTGGTCAACGTGTGCTATAATAGCTATATTTCTTATGTCCATTTTCTATGTGAAATTGGAAATTGGAAAATGGAAATTTGATGGATACATCCATTTTCTAATTTCAACTTTCTAATTTCATTTTAAATAAAAAAAAGACGCCCGACGGTTACTATTTCCACCGCTTCAGAGGCATCTTCAAATTGCTCATTTTTTGAGGCTGCAAAAATACATAAAAATTGCCAAAAAATCACCGACTCTTTTCCCCGACTAAAGCTTTTCACTATTTTTGTTGGTTTTAACAGATAACATATCTTTTTCCATGTCTTTTCTACTTGCCTTAGTCAACCATAAACACCTGGGATACATACTGATTCCCTACATGACTCAGCGCAAAGAAAAACAAGAGTGCTATGCTGTATTAGAGAAAGCAACGCCACAACACAAAGAACTAAATGCAGTACAAAAAGAGCTTGTTGAAATAATTCAACGCTACGACACTCAGCATTTGTACCAGATTTATTGTAAAAACAAGAAAAAAGTGCCGCTTCGTCGTTTTCTGGAAGAAACGCCTGCTGAAACTTACGAGCAATTTTTACGTCCCTTTATTGAGGTTTTACTGGACAAATGTTTTAAACTCTTACAAAAAGATCCTCAGCTTGTTTACCTCAAAAAAGAAAGGGAAACGAATTGCTACGACGAACACCGCCTGAGCGTTTCGCCAAAACAATACTCTTCCGTGTTTAAGTTTTCACGCAACGACGAAGGCATTCATTATCAACTCAGCATAGAAAATAACGACACGCCACTAAAGCTTAATCAGCCACACAACGCCATTGTATGCCAACAGCCCTGCTACCTGAAAGCAGGAAATCAAATATGCCAAGTAACTGATAGCGACGGCGCAAAGTTTAAACCTTTTTTTAAACAAAAATACCTCCACATCAAAAAAGACATGGAGGAACAATACATCAATGGTTTTGTAAAAAAGTGTGTTAAAAATTTTCGGGTAATAACTGAAGGAATAGAGCTTAAAACCACAAGCACAAAACCTTCGTGTACCTTGTTTCTCACTTACGATCTAAATCATAACCTGACCCTATCCCCAAGGTTTAATTACAATGGAGAGCCTTATTATTACAAACAAAAAAATGGTAATTCGGTAAAAGTCTCAAAAAAAAATGACACATATACAATCACAAAAACACCTCCTTGCCCTTATGAAGAAGATCGTATCATTGCCTTGCTAATGCAAATGGATTTAGAACAAAAAGACACCATCTATTTTCAGCCCAAAAGCAATAAAAACGAGCAAATCAGCATCGTTCATTGGTTAAGCATGCATGAAAAGCTATTCAAGAGAGAGAGAATTAAGATTTCTCAAGAAGAGCTCGACACTAACTATTACATTGGTAAAGCCGAAGTAAGCATAAAAACCGAAAAGCCGGAAAACAACAAAGTGGATTGGTTTGACCTGGAAGCTTATGTGATAGCAGGTAATTTTAAGATTCCGTTTTCTCATTTCAAGCAGCACATCCTGGATAAAATACCGGAATTCATACTTCCTGATAAAAGTCTTTTTGTGATACCTGAGAGCTGGTTCGAAGAATACAATAACCTGATGCTTATGTCAAAAAGCAACGGTGATAAATTACAACTATCCAAGTTTCATCATCACCTGAGCGACCATGTGATCGAAAACCCTGTTAAGCGTGCGTTTAAAATTGATATAAAGAAAAAAACAGCCATCCCAAAGGCTATTAAAGCGACGTTGCGCGATTATCAAAAAGAGGGCTTCAACTGGATGACCCAACTCACAGAACAAAATATGGGAGGAATATTAGCCGATGATATGGGCTTGGGAAAAACACTACAAACCATCACTTTATTATCTCATTTTTATCCTAACAAAACCAACTCAAAACAGCATGACACAGGATTTCAACTCAGTCTTTTCGATACAAGCTCTGTGGAAGATAACGACACCTTTGCAGCTCAGACACCCTCGTTAATAATAGCCCCTACCTCGCTGGTTTACAACTGGATTAATGAAATAAAAAAATTCAACCCCCGTTTGCGCATTATGCAGCATACAGGTTATAAACGTGGCAAAATAACACAAATATCAGACGATGTTCAGGTAGTGATTTCGTCATATGGTGTGGTTCGCAATGAAATTGAAGATTTTAAACAAATACCTTTTTTATGCACGGTATTGGACGAAAGTCATAATATAAAAAACAGCCGCTCAAAAGCCTACCGTGCCATTACTAAACTAAACAGCGAACATCGTATAGCTTTGACCGGTACTCCGGTAGAAAACACCCTAAACGACCTATGGGCTCAACTCAACTTCGTGAATCCGGGCATATTAGGCAATGAAGCTTTTTTTGAGAAAAACTTTAAACACCCTATAGAAAAACAAGGGAATGAAAAAGTAAGTCAAACGCTAAAACGCCTCACAGCCCCTTTCCTATTACGTCGCACCAAACAAGAGGTTGTAAAAGAATTACCCCCCGTTAGCGAACAAACCATCTGGTGTGACATGACGGATCAGCAAGAAAAGATCTACACTAAAGAGAAATCGCGTGCCCGCCATGCCCTTCTTGATGACACAGATAATAATAACAGAGCGCAAAAACGCATGCAGCTACTCACTTCGTTGATGAAACTTCGCCAGATAGCATCGCACCCCCGAATGGTTAACGCTCACTCAGCTTCAGATTCGGGTAAAATGGAAGAAGTCATAAACATCTTACTCAATCTGCGAAAAGAAGGGCACAAAGCACTTGTTTTTAGCTCCTTTGTAAAACATCTTAACATAATACAAGAACGCTTGGAAGCCGAAAGCATCAACTATGCTATGCTTACGGGACAAACACGAGAACGAGAAAAAGTAGTCCATGAATTCCAAAAGAATGACGATCAGTCTTTTTTCCTGATATCACTCAAAGCTGGTGGTGTGGGATTAAACCTTACAGCTGCCAGTTACGTTTTGATTCTGGATCCCTGGTGGAACCCAGCTGCAGAACAACAAGCCATAGGCCGCGCTCACCGCATAGGACAGAATAAGAACGTGATGGTTTACCACTTTATAAGTAAAGGCACCATCGAAGAAAAAGTACAGCTACTGCAAGAACGTAAGAAACAATTGGCTGGTGAATTTACAGACAATAATGCCTTCAACCGTCTTAGTGACGAAGAATTACTTGAAATAATCAACGATTAGCAAAGACAACAATGACAACACAAAGCATACAAGAAAAACTCAAAAGTCAAATCTTAGGCAAAGAGTTCTCCTGTCTACTCGAAACAGACTCCACCAATGCAAGGCTCAAAACACTACACGAAAGACAAGCACGCCCTAACGGTTTTATGCTGATAGCCGAAAAACAAAGCCAGGGCAAAGGCACTGATGGCAATGTATGGGCTTCTGAAAAAGGCAATATTTATGCTTCTATACTTTTCGAACACAGCAATAAAATCAATACTCTTTTTCCGCTTTACCCAGCAGTAGCCTTAGCCAAAACACTGAACAACTACCAAATAGAAGCCCATGTCAAATGGCCTAACGATGTTTTAGTTGGGCAAAAGAAAATAGCCGGCATCCTATGCGAAGGTGTTAGCGGTAAGTACATGATTATGGGCATTGGTATCAATGTAAATCAAACGACATTCCCGAACCATCTTTCTGATATTGCGACTTCTGCAAAACTAGAATCTGGTCTTGATTTTTCTATCGAAGAGTTTTTAGCTGACTTTCTAAACGAATACGAAACATTATTCTATGGCAAGGGAGATATCATAAAAGAATGGTGCCATATAAGCCGTATGATAGGCAAGAAAATCAGCATATCACAGGATGGCAAAAAGAAAGAAGTTGAAATATCAGGTTTAAGTCCGGAGGGTTTTTTACAAATCATTTCTGAGGGAAAATCAGAAACCCTTATGGCACGTAGAGGTCTGGATATTAGCGTCAATTACTAAAATTCATTTCCCCTATCTTTGCTAAAAATAAATACCCTATGAATAATTTAAAATCAAATATTATTTCTTTAATCCAAGAAACAAACAATGAAGCGGCACTACAGGTTATCAATGAGTTTCTTTCTGCACTGAACACTGACATTAACACCGTCAATGAAACGCAAGCTACATACCATAGAGTGGAAGCTGAAAACGACGCATACGAAGATTGGCTGGATTTATTACCCAAACACATTAAACAAAGACTCCAAATCAGTTTGGAACAAGCCAACAGAAAAGAGTTTATCTCTCATCAGGATGCAATGAAACATATTGATTCAAAATTTGGTATTCTCCAATGAAGATACGATGGACAAGTGAAATCAATCCGTCATCAAATTCACCGTATGGCAAGCCACCACACCGGCTGTTTCAGTACGCAAGCGTTCTTTTCCCAATTCTACAGCCTGAAAACCATTTGCCTCCGCCAAAGCCACCTCTTCCAAAGAAAAATCTCCTTCAGGGCCTATCATTACCAAGCTAGCAGCAGAATTCAAACAAGCTGTTTTCAGAGGAGTCTTTTCCTGATCGTAACAGTGAGCAATAAACTTGCCGTCAAGCCCGGCACTTTTTACAAAATCAGAAAATTTAGTCAAAGAATTCAACTTGGGTTTATAAGCTTTTACCGACTGCTTCATAGCAGCTAACACCACACGTTCCAGCCTATCTTCTTTGATGACTTTCCGTTCAGAATTATGACATAACAAAGGGGTTATTTCATCCACCCCTATCTCAGTAGCTTTTTCCAGAAACCACTCCAGACGATCCATATTCTTGGTAGGCGCAATAGCTATGTGAAGGTAATGATTTGAGCGATTTTCATACGATTCTTTGCTCTGAACCCTTACCATCGTGCGTTTACCGGCATTACCGGATATTACAGCCACATATTTCGTTCCCTTACCGTCGATCAAGAGCACCTCGTCGCCGGTTTTCAAACGCAAAACCTTAGAAGCATGTTTCGACTCTTGCTCATTGAGCAAATATTCATCACTTGTTATATTCGGAGTATAGAAAATATGCATAATGCAAACTTAAATAAAAAACCCCGGCAAAAGCCAGGGTTATAATAATTTTTCGAAGAAATACAGCTCCTTTTAAAAGCTCCCTAAAAAGCCTCAACGAAGCCGAATGCTAATTGACTTCCCAAGTATGACCGCTATTCAAGAGATCATTCAAACATTTTATCTTAGTGTCTTTTTTTACATCATCAATCTGAGCCTCCACTGCTTCGTCATAATTTTCGGCTTCTACCTGACGAATAATACCTAATGCTACAGGGAATTCAGGATATTGCATATTAGCTAACTGTAAGTGAACAGTAGGATCTTCCTCGTGTGCATTGTGCACCAACAAGTCCTCCGCTGTCACACCGTCTTTTCCTATTTCTACCACTTTAAGTTTCATGCCGTCAGCCATCAAACCTTTATCGTTGTTTTTACCAAAGATCATTGGTTCACCATGCTTTAGCATAATAGTGCGATCAGCACGGAATTCTTTGTTTACAATAGCGGCATGTACATTATCATTAAAGATGACACAATTTTGCAAAGACTCAACCACAGAGGTTCCTTTGTGCGCATCAGCAGCTTTAAACACTTCAAGACTGTTTTTCAAATCCACATCGATGGTACGTGCAAAAAACTGTCCACGTGCTCCCAACACCAATTCTCCCGGACGGAATGGCTCTTCTACAGTACCGAAAGGAGAAGATTTTGTTTTAAAACCTTTAGCCGTAGTTGGTGAATATTGCCCTTTTGTCAAACCATAAATCTGATTATTGAAAAGTAGAATATTAATATCAATATTACGGCGTATAGCATGAATGAAGTGATTACCTCCAATAGCCAGAGCATCACCGTCACCAGTGATTTCCCAAACAGTCAATTCAGGATTTGCTGTTTTAACACCGGAAGCAATAGCCGCTGCACGACCGTGAATAGTGTGAAAACCGTAAGTGTCCACATAGTAAGGCAAACGACTGGAACAACCAATACCGGAGATCACAACTGTATCTTCCTTTTTCTTACCTGATTCGGCCATCGCCTTTTGCAAAGTATTCAGTATAGCATGGTCACCACAACCGGCACACCAGCGTACTTGCTGATCACTTTTAAAATCTTTAAATGTTAACATAGTATATTTGTTTTCTGTTTTTCCGAATTTTGCAGGACAAAAATAAAAAAATTAGACCACTTTATAAAATAAAAATTCACGATGTCAGGCGCTTCTTCTTTCAAATTTCAACAATTCAGTATAAAACAAAATCATTGTGCTATGAAAGTGGGCATTGACAGTGTGCTTTTGGGCGCATGGACTCCGCCAGGAAATGCTCTAAACATCTTAGATATTGGCACTGGCACCGGAATATTAGCTTTAATGATGGCTCAAAAAAGTCATGCTTACATCGATGCCGTGGAAATTGACGAAAACGCTTTTCTACAAGCATCCGAAAATTTTGAAGTCTCTCCTTTTGCAGGCCAAATCAAGTGCTACCATTCCAGTATTCTGTCGTTTCCTCACCATAAACACTACGATCTCATCATTAGCAATCCACCCTATTTTGATGAAAATATCCGCTCCGGCAACAGCCAAAGAGATACTGCCAGACACAGTAGTCACCTTGACCTCTCTGAACTTATTGACAATGCTTATTCCAGACTTTCTAAGCAAGGAAAGCTGGCCTTGATTTTACCTTATCATAAAAAAGAAAAAGTCATCAACACAGCTGTAGCATCCGGACTACACTGCCATAAACTACTAACAATAAAAGGAAAAGAAACAAAATCCCCCAATAGACTTTTATTCCTTTTTCAAAAACAATATTGCAAAACAATAGCTCAAGAAATGAGTATCTATCAAGAAAATGGAAAATACACCAAAGAGTTTAAAGGCCTTACTAAAGATTTCTATTTACCTTCTATTTTTCGGTAAGTAGCAAGAAGCTGACGATGCTGCATAGAAGACTTAACGCCCAAAACCCTCAATAAATCGGCAGCAGCCAAAGCCACTTCTCGTTTCTGATAAAATGTATCGTGGGCAAAATTCAGAAATTTCACAATTTTAAAAGCATCAAAAAAAGCTAACAGACGCTTGGTAAACGTGGGTAGTGTCGCTGCATTAGCTCTGATTTCTTCCAAATTTTGATCAAAATCAATCTGTTGTAAAAAAGCCTCAATACTATCCGGAAATTTCGGACGGAATTCCATTAAGTCTTCTCGTTTATCGAAAAATGTTTTTAGATCAGTAAAAGCAGCCAAACAGTAAGTGAGCATCTTTTGATTCTGCAAAATAACTTTAACCTGAGGCCCCGTACCAAAAGGAACTCGCTGCGAAGTGCGTGGTGAAGGATAAACACAAGTAGAATTCAACTCAGCAAATTTACCGTGAGGAAATAATTTATGTAAAAAATAAAAATCCTCACCTCCCTGCCGACGATTCATGCCGCCGTGCTTCACATAAGCCGAAGCCCTCACTGCAAAAGCAGAGCCAACAGTATGATGAGCATAGGGAAAACCAGCAAATTTCAAGGCTTGATTCACATAACGCAAATGCAGTTCATAAGCGGTTATCGCATGATAAACCTCTGATGGACAATTCTTTCCTATCAGCGGATGTTCAAACCGAACAACAGCGCCGTAGGCGTTTACATCATTCGCAAAATAAGCACCAAGAGTTTGGAAATAATTTGACTGCACTAATGTGTCAGCATCCAGAGAAACAATAGCTCCGTGGTAATTTTTGTTTTCACAAAAGCGCCAAACAGCCAGATCCATCCCTACCTTCCGGGCATAGCCAACACCGGCGTGTTTGCGTCTCACATTTTTTAGCATCAGCGGACTAATCCTGAAACCGGACACTACAGCTGCCCCTTTCAGTTGCAGATACGTTTCTTCATTTTGCCGTACAACAGCCTCCGGTGTGTGCTCACTACTGTTCACCACCACAATAAGTTCTACAGCAACCCCCTCTCTACCTGACTTCTGCAATGAAACAATCGTTTTGTCAATATCCGGTTCGTCATAACAAGGAATCACAACAATCAGATCAGGATTATAATCCGTTCCTAACACATCGCCATCCACCTGATGTTTCTCCAGATATTTTTCAAAAATTTTTTGCATAAAAAAAAGGGGCAGTAAAATTACCACCCCCAAAAGTATATTATTTTTTAAGATTTATAACATCTGTCATCCGTCATCAGGCATCCGTCATCTAAATAATAAACATCGCATCGCCATAAGCACCAAAACGATATTTCTCTTTTACAGCTGTATTGTAAGCCTCCATTATTAGATCGTAACCACCAAAAGCACAGTTGATCATCAAGAATGATGATTTTGGCATATGGAAATTACTAATGAAACGGTTAGCAATACGAAAATCGTAAGGCGGAAAGATAAATTTATTTGTCCAGCCTTCGAAAGGTTTCAAACGACCTTCTGTGGTGACAGACGTTTCTACTGCGCGAATAGCTGTAGAACCAACCGCCACTATATTAGCACCAACATCTTTACCGGCATTCACAATATCGACAGCTTTTTGTCCGATGTACATCTCCTCAGAATCCACTTTGTGTTTACTCAAATCTTCCACCTCTATTTCACGAAAGTTACCCAAGCCCGCATGCAAGGTCACATGAGCAAATTCTGTCCCTACAATCTCCAGGCGCTTAAGCAATTCACGGCTAAAGTGAAAACCTGCAGCAGGAGCTGTCACAGCCCCTTCTTTTGCCGATAAGATTGTTTGGTAACGCTCCTCGTCTTCCTCAGTAGGCTGACGGTTAATAGAATCCGGAAGTGGAGTTTCGCCTAAGCTAAAAAGCGTCTTTTTAAATTCGCTGTGTTCGCCATCGTACAAAAATCGAAGCGTACGGCCACGCGAAGTCGTATTATCAATCACCTCAGCTACTAACTCATCATTTTCACCAAAATATAATTTATTCCCTATACGAATCTTACGTGCCGGATCTACCAAAACATCCCACAAAAGGTTCTCACGGTTTAGTTCGCGTAACAAGAAAACCTCAATCTTAGCACCTGTTTTTTCTTTGTTTCCGTATAAGCGAGCTGGAAAAACTTTAGTATCATTAAAAATCAATACATCCTTGTCATTGAAATACTCAATGATGTCTTTAAAAACACGGTGTTCCATTTTTCCTGTTTTAGAATCAACAACCAAAAGGCGGGATTCATCACGATACAAAGCCGGCTCCATTGCAATAAGGTCGGTTGGTAACTTGAAATTAAAATTTGATAATTTCATTCGTTTTTTTTGATTTTAGAGGACTTCTTCATTATTACATTTAATCCATACGATGATAGAGAAATGTACTCCACATTTAAAATGTCACAGCAATACTGGTTTTATAAAAAAAGAAAGTACTGACATTTAACAAAGCACATAAACTACTCGAAAGTAAAAACAAAGTTGTCCAGATTATTATTTACAATGATTGAATTACATTTTTCATTTGGGGGTTAAACATGAGTTTTTCACCCTCAATATCTGCACCTTACATTTTGGCATCAAATTAGCAATTCTATCAATCGAAATTGTTTGCATAAGCACAGAATCACGTTATACGCACGAAAATCGATTTTGTTTCACTTTTATCAAGAAAAATTTCAACGAAAGACAATTTTAACAAAATTAAAACGTTATCAAATTGTATTCTTTTGTTAAAAAAATTATATTTGCGGACGTTTTAAAATATCAAACAAACAACAAAAAGCAGATTTAAGTTATGAAAAAGTCAATTATCACAACATTTTTTTTAAGTCTATTCTCCTTGGCCATCTTTGCTCAAGAAAGTGCACCAGAACTTGCTAATGCAGGTAACGCTGCATACTCAGCTAAAGATTACGCTACAGCACTAGCAAAATGGGAAGCTTACTTGGCTCACCCTGACGCAACCCCAGAAAACACAGAATCTTTCACATACAAATGTGCCGAAGCAGCACGTAAAGGAGACAAAATCGACGTAGCACGCAAATATTACCAAAAATGCGTAGACTTGGACTACAAAGCAGATATGTGTACTTTCAAATTGGGTTCTACCTACAAAACAGAAGATCCTGACAAGTATATTTCTTACATGGAAAAATGTGTTACAGACTACCCAAAAAGCAAGTATTACAAAAAATATTTCTTACCAAATGTAACTAACTACCACAACAAAGCTGCTTCAGAAATCTTCAACAAAGCTAACGCAGAAGCTCAGGTGGCTACCGGTTATGGCGATGCTTACAAATATGTTGAGTCTATGAAGAAAACAGTTCTTCCATTGTTTGACGAAGCCGAGGCAGCCTTCAATAAAACATTAGAATTTGATGCCACTAATACCACTGCGACCAATGCTATTGCTAACATAAACACCCAACGAGAAGCATTCAAAGCTTACGAAGCAGAATTAGCAGCTCAGACAAAATAAGACTTTTCCCAATACTATATTTCAAAAAGCAGTTCCATAACGGAACTGCTTTTTTATTATTAACAATCTGTAATCTGTTGTATACGATGTCTCAGTTGGAGCTTATCTTTGTAACAAAGTAAAATTATACATCTTTCTGTCTTAATTTCTTAGTCTAAAGTAACAATGAATATTCATTTTATAGCCATAGGCGGTGCGGCTATGCACAACCTGGCCTTAGCTCTCCACCACAAAGGTTTTAACGTTAGCGGTAGCGACGACGAAATATTTGAACCCTCACGCAGCCGACTGGATAACATGGGATTACTACCCGAAAACTATGGTTGGTATCCTGAAAAAATCACAAAAGACCTGGACGCTGTCATCTTGGGTATGCACGCCCGCGAAGACAACCCTGAACTCATCAAAGCAAAAGCAATTGGTGTCCCGGTATTCTCCTACCCGGAATACCTCTATGAGCAAACGAAAGACAAAAAACGTATCGTAATAGGTGGCAGCCATGGCAAAACGACCATTACTTCAATGATACTTCACGTATTGAAAACGCTGAAAATGGATTTTGACTATATGGTAGGCGCCAATATTGAAGGATTTGACACCATGGTAAGTCTGAGCGATGCGCCCGTGGCTATTTTCGAAGGGGACGAGTACCTATCCTCTCCCATCGATCGGCGTCCCAAATTCCACCTTTACCATCCACACGTTGCTGTCATTTCCGGTATAGCCTGGGATCACATCAATGTATTCCCAACGTTTGACAACTACGTGGAACAGTTTCAGATTTTTGCTGATATGATAGAACCGGAGGGTGATTTTATCTATTTTGAAGGCGATGAAAACCTGCAAAACATAGCTAAAAAGGTTCGCAAAGATGTGAAAACCTGTGCTTACAATGCCTTGCCTCATTATGTAAACAATGGCACCACCTTTCTTAAAACAGCCAAAGGTGATGTAGAACTGGCGATCTTTGGCGAACACAATATGCAAAACCTCAGCGTGGCTAAGGAGGTGTGTAATCGTATTGCTATTTCCGACGAAGAATTTTATGAGGCTATCAAAAGCTTTGGCGGAGCGGCTAAACGCCTGCAAACTCTGGCACAAAACGAGAACAGCACTATTTATCTGGATTTTGCCCATTCGCCATCTAAACTAAAAGCCACAACTCAGGCTGTTAAAACACAATTTGACAATCGTTATCTAGTAGCTTGTATGGAACTGCACACCTTTAGTAGTCTGAAAGCTGACTTTTTACCTCAATACAATGGCGCCATGGCTGCTGCCGACGAGGCCATCGTTTTCTTCAATCCGGAAGTAATAAAACACAAACGACTGGAGGACATCACAGTCGACCAAGTAGCCGAAGCCTTTGGTGGAAATGTTAAAGTATATACCGATAGCGAAGCTTTACAAAGCTACCTCAGAGCTCTGGAACTTAAAAATAAAAACCTGCTACTGATGAGCTCCGGCAACTTTTCAGGCATTGATTTCAAAAGCTTTGCCGAAGAATTGATAAGCTAAAACAAATCATCCAGGGTTACTACATTATTTATCCCGGATATACTATACATGTTTTGCTTTACACCAAAAGTGGTTATTAAGACATTAAAGATGGGCTTTTTCGTTTTGCTTATGCGACTAAAAGCCCATCCTTTATTTCGCAAATTCTGAGCTTCCTGCTTGCTTAGTACATATAACTTTTCCGACAATTATTCCATCATTTTTAGCGATTTCTACCGCAGTAATCGTCTTTTCCGCTGTTTTTATTTTTAGCGGTATCTATTGCTTTTAAAGCACTTTCCGCTGTTTTTAATTTCATAATGACATACCAACTTCTTATGATTTAATCAAATTTAAGAGATTCTAAAACCCTCTTCCATCGCAGTCTTAGCTAAATTAGTTATCTTAGCACACCAAACACTTTGCTTATGAAAAACAGGTGGCTCATCGCTTTAGCGGCAGTTGGCATTCAAATATCAATCGGTTCTATCTATGCATGGAGTATGCTCAATGCTCCTCTTTTAGAACATTTCGGTCTGGGCAGCCATCACCTGACTAAAATTACCTGGACATTTACTCTCAGTGTGTTTTTTTATGGTTTTTCCTCAGCCTTTTTGGGCAAATATGTACAAAAAATGGGACCAAAGAAAAGTGGTATTTTAGCCGCCCTACTCTTTGGTATAGGACTCATAGGCACCGGCTTATCTATTCAGATAAAATGGCTTTGGGGAATGTACATCTTCTACGGCGCCATAGGCGGCACGGGCGTTAGCATTGGCTACATAGCACCTGTAGCTACTTTGGTAAAATGGTTCCCTGACAAACGCGGCTTTGCCACCGGACTGGCTATTATGGGTTTTGGCTTTGCCTCTTTTATCGCCAGCTATGTCATCGGCTTACTTTTAGAGATCGAAAGCATTGGACTCGAACGCTTGTTTTATGTTTTAGGAATAGGTTACAGCATTATTATATTACTAAGCGCCAACTATCTGGCCCCTCCTCCTGAAAACTATTGCCCTGCCGGATTTGACCCCAACCACGAAGATCACCACAAAAAGAAACCCGTTGCTGAATTAAAAGCAAAAGAAGCCCTGAAAACATCACATTTCTACTTCTTATGGGTGATGTTGTTCATCATCATCACTGCGGGTCTTGGGGTTATTTCTGTAGCCAAAGATATGGCGGACTTACGTATGAGTGCCATTGCTGCCACCAGTACTGTGGCTATTATGGGCATCTTTAACGGTCTGGGTCGCATTGCTTGGTCTTCATTTTCTGACATTGTAGGAAGACCCTTGACCTGGGTGCTTTTCTTTGCTATTCAGATACCGCTGTTTTTCTTATTGCCAAAATTGCAAACTCCTATCCTGTTCCAAATCGCCATTTTCATCATTATGACTTGCTATGGTGGTAGTTTGGCTTCTGTACCGGCATACCTTAGCGACCGCTTTGGCACCAAAGAGCTGGCAACCATCCACGGCTACATCCTAACAACCCTGGCTATTGCTGCTGTTACAGCTATCCCGCTTACCAGCTGGATCCACGATCACACGAATAGTTTTGATGCTACGATGAACATATTTGCTATTGCACTATCGGCGACATCGGGCCTTTCGGTATTGATGATGGTACAGATGAAAAGAAAGAGAAGAGAATAGACCTCTAAACTTATCAGGTGTAAGCTCAGATGATAATTATGTAGTCATTTCCTAACAAATTATCTTTAGTGGCGATAAAACTATTTTAATAAAATAACCGATTAGACTTAGTCTTGTCCATCCCTTTATTAATAAGACATCAGCAAAGCTAAAGCACTCTTACCAAAGCACTCTCCAACATATTTTGTTTAAATTAAATTTGGAACTTAAATTTTTTTCTTTACATTTGCACTGTACTAGTTTCCTATAACACTAAAACAATGATACAGATTAATCAATTAAACTTTGGCTATCCCAAACAGGATATTCTCTTTAAACAACTGGATTTAAGAATCAATAACGGGAGCATCACAGGTCTTTTAGGTAAAAATGGCGCTGGAAAATCAACACTTTTAAAACTTATGAGTGGATTACTTGCCCCTAAAGGTGGAGTAATTGAAATTTCATCGTACACACCTCATCATCGCCTTCCGGTATTTCTCGAAGACATCTTCTTAGTACCAGAAGAACTCTTTTTCCCAGCAAGTGCCAGCATCAAAAACTATATAAAACTGCTAGCCCCCCTCTACCCTAAATTCGACCATGCAAAAGCAGACCGCATTATCAAAGAGTTTGAACTGGACACCAACAAGCAGTTAGAGAAAATGTCCTACGGTCAGAAGAAAAAATTTATTATCGCTTTTGCTTTAGCTACACAAGCTAAAATATTATTGCTTGACGAACCCAGCAACGGGCTGGATATACCATCAAAACTGCTATTCAAAAAAGTAGTGGCGGGCGAAATTAACGATGATCAAATTGTTCTTATATCCACCCATCAAGTGAAAGATGTGGAAAACCTGATAGACAAGGTGCTCATTGTAGACGGAGGTAAAATCATTCTAAACAAAGACACTTTTTCGTTAGGCAACTCTTACGAAGTAAAACTAAGCAGCCAAGCTGAAGAACACGACTATTTGTACAAAGAAGTGGCTCCAGGCGGACACAAAATACTGAGTAAAACAGAACACGGTAGTGGCGATATCGATCTGGAAATCCTGTTTAATGCCGTAATAAACGGCGTCACGCTTTCATAAAATTCACACCTATAAACTGACAAACACACCAAGCTATGCTTCATCAAATATTTAACACCAAACGCTTTGCGAACTACAGCAAATACAGTCTTTTAGTCAATTGGAGAAAAAAGCTATTTCTGACTGCAGGACTTATCATTGCCTATGTATTTGTTATCGTTTTCAGTCTGAAAATTAACCGGAATTACAACAATTGGGAAGCAAACACCGGAATAACATTTATTGTAGCCAGCCTTATCATCATAAGCTCAGCATTTCCTGCTTTTCGCAAAAAAGAAAGTACTATGCATTTTTTGTGTATACCAGCCTCCAATTTTGAAAAATACATTTACGAACTATTCTCCAGATTAACAGCTTTATTTGTCTTTGTTCCACTTATGATGATATTAGTGGGCAACATCACCATAAAATTACATGCTATAATTGAAGCCAGCAGGCACCATTTATTGGAACCTAGGTACTACACGCCACTAAGTTTTGACATTCTACCCAATTCTGAAAAGGGTACTATAGCACTCATAATATTTAGTTTAGCAATCATCAGCATCCTATTTGCCGGCACTACAGTGTTTCGTAAAAATCCACTGATAAAAACATTATTATTTTTTGGTTCTATAACCGGAGTCATTAGTGCTTACGTATTCTACATTACACAAAAACTAATGCCACAATGGCTAGGTGGCACTACCGGCTTTATAAAGAGTTCAAACTTAAACGAAGACCAATGGGCCTACATCTCTCTGGCAGGGCTGACTATCTTTATATTATGGAGCTTGACGTATGCATTCTTCAAACTAAAAGAGAAGGAAATATAGTATGGAATTTAAAGACAAAAAAGGCATTTATCAGCAAATAGGCGACAACCTTTGCGAAATGATACTGTCCGGGCAACTGGAAAGCGCTGCCAAAATACCATCGGTACGGGAGCAAGCAGCCTCCTTGGGTGTAAACCAAAATACTATTATGAGAACCTATAGCGAACTGCAACGCGAAGGCATTATAGAAAACAAAAGAGGCATAGGCTACTTTGTAGCTCCCGATGCCAAAGAGAGCATTATGGCCTCACGTAAACAAGAATTTTTCGACACAGTATTGCCTGAGATCATCAAGCAAATTAAATTGCTTAAGCTTAACAAAGAAGAGCTTAAAGAACTATTAGACGCTATCAACTAAACCCAAACCATCATCCTATGAAAACAAGTAAAATATTATTTATCAGCTTTTTTGGCCTTATCGGGATATTCCTTATCGCCCTACCGATTCAGGTTAAAAAAAGCATAAGCGAAACAGCCGTATTACAGAGCTCTTTCAAAAAAGAACACATTGCTCTTCCGACTTTTAATCACCTGATTGTATCTAATAATAGCTGTTTGGAAATAGGAGATTCTGAACGAAACACCCTTATTTATTCTTTTCCCGAAGACAGCCTAATAGACGAAATCAATTATCAACTGGTAGGCGACACACTCATTCTCCCCTATCAGGACACCCGTAACAAGCAATCGGTAAAAATTAAATGCGGATCACTAAAGTCCATAACATGTAAAGTCCGACTTACCATCAATAAATCGCAAGACACCCTGAATATTATCAGCGAAACAGGACCTATTAACATTAAAGGAGATTCTTTTGAACAAATCAATATCAGAGGCACAGGGGGAAGTATTAGAACAATGAATAGGGTAGAAATCAATGAACTTAATGCCAAACTAGATAATACCAGAATTATTTTCGATCACGCTCTGGTTCAAAACCTTAATGCTGAACTTGAATACAATGCTAAAATCAGTATCAACAAGGCGCTTAATATTGTGATAAAAAAAGATGGCAGCTCCCGCTACGAAGAAAAGAATTACAGAAATAACTAAAGACATGAAATTTACTAGCATCTCCATAGTTTTAATAAGCATATTACTATCAGCTTGTAGCAATCAAAACAAATCTACCACTAAGATAGAAGGCTCCTATTTTGACGAAAACATAAGAATAGATATTACAGAAGTGGTAACGAAGAAAAAAGTTAACTCAAGTAGAACCTCCGTAACCGCCCCCTTGATAAATGTCAAGGCTGAAAACGCTAAACTTGAGACTATTCTAAAACTAGTTCTGGCAAGCGAGAACATTGAAATCAAGAATAAAACACTGGCAGACAAACGGTTTAACTTTGAGATCAACTGTTCAAAAGATTTACCAAACCAAGATTCGGTTATTGCATCTCACCTGCTACCAATGATTTGTGAAAAATATAGCATCGTCCATACCCCTATGGACGACCTTAACATCTCGATATTTGACCAAGACAAGTTCAACGCTTATGCAAGTAAAACCGAAAAGATTAACGGTAAGACTAGAAGTTCCAGCAAAAAAGTAAACAACTACTTAACAGTAGAAAATCACAGCTTAGATGCATTAATGAAAATAATAAACAAAGAGCATGAATTCACCTATACCATCTGTGATGATAAAGAACAGAGAATTGATTACCAATTAGACCTAAGCAATTGGGAAGAAATCAAACTTACCTTATCACAGGATTTAGGACTTGAACTTAATGTATATCAAACTCAGAATTACAAGATAACAATTGAATAAGTAACTTTCAAGGAAGCGTTATTAAAGCCTTATATTTTTAGACTTTAATGCGCCTCCAACCAATTCTTACCGGTACCCATATCCACCGAAAGTGGCAAACTGAGGTCGACTACCGACTCCATTTCTTCTTTCACAATAGCTTTGAGTTGATCTAGTTCTGAAGACAAGGCATCAAACACCAGTTCATCGTGTACCTGCAAAATCATTTGCGAGTGGAAGCCTTCTTTTTCTATTCTGTTCTGAATGCGCACCATGGCCAACTTAATAATATCTGCTGCTGAACCTTGGATAGGTGCATTGATAGCATTGCGCTCAGCATTGCCTTTTACAATGTTATTGCGTGAGTTAATGTCCGGCAAGTAGCGTTTGCGCCCCATCAGGGTTTCCACATAACCCTTGTCACGAGCATTTTGCACGGCCTTATCCATAAATTCCTTTATCTGAGGATATGATTCAAAATAACCATCAATCAAAGCTTTGGCTTCTTTGCGCGGAATAGTCAGACGCTCAGCCAGGCCAAAAGCAGAAATACCGTAGATAATGCCGAAGTTAGCCGTTTTGGCTTTACGGCGCATATCACTATCCACCTCGTCTTCACTCACCTTAAACACCTTAGCGGCTGTAGCCGTATGAATATCCACCCCACGGTTAAAAGCTTCTAACATGTTTGCATCTTGACTCATATGTGCCATCAAGCGAAGTTCGACTTGTGAATAATCGGCAGCAAAAAGTACTCTATCATCAGCCGAAGGAATAAACATCGCACGTATCTTTTTACCTTCCTCTTCGCGAATAGGAATATTTTGCAAGTTAGGATCGGTGGACGACAAACGTCCGGTAGCCGTTACCGCTTGGTTAAAAGAGGTATGAATTCTTCCGGTTCTTTTATTGATCAATTCGGGCAAAGCCAGCACATAAGTTGACAATAATTTTTTCAATTTACGATGCTTCAAAATCATTTCTATAATCGGATGCTTCGACTTGATTTTTTGCAAAACCTCTTCGGATGTAGAATATTTTCCGGTTTTGGTTTTACTGCCTTTGGCTTCGATACCCATATGGTCGAAAAGGATCTCTCCTACTTGAGAAGGAGAGGCCACATTAAACTCCTTGCCAGCCATAGTAATGATTTCCTGCTCCATAGTCGTAATGGTTGCCGCCAACTCTGATTCATAGGCTTTAATAGCAGCAACATCTAGAGTCACTCCATTATGCTCCATAATGCTCAGCACACGTAAGAGCGGCAACTCCATATCAAAAAACAACTTATCAACACCAGAAGGCTTCAACTCCAATTCCAGCTCTTCTTTCAACTGAAAGGTTATATCAGCATCTTCGCAGGCATAATCGCAAATTTTTTCTAATGGGACATCACGCATTGAGCCTTGGTTTTTGCCTTTTTTCCCAATCAATGCTTCCGTTGGAACTGTTTTATAGTTGAGATATGTCTCTGCCAGATAATCCATATTATGCTTCAAGTTGGGGCGAATAAGATAATGCGCCAGCATGGTATCGAACAGCTTTCCTTTTACACTCACACCATATTTAAGCAAAACACTAATGTCATATTTCAGATTCTGACCAATTTTCAAAATGGATTCACTTTCCAGCAACGGAAGCAACAATTCCAAACGTGCTTTAGCCTCGTTAAAATCGGCTGAAAATGGCACATAATAAGCTTCATGCGCTTTGTAAGAAAAAGAGGCGCCCACCAACTCAGCTTCGTGTGGATGCACACTCGTGGTTTCGGTATCAAAACAAATCTCTTTCAAATTTAGAGCATTAAGAACAAACTCTTTAATCTTCTGATCGGTATCTAACAGATGATAAGTGTGTTTTACACTTTCGATATCTTTCTTTTTTGTTGGTGTCATCACCAATTCTCCCGGATCATCAGTATCTGTTTCGTCCCCAAAGAGAGAACCTTGAATGCCGGCCTCCTGCTTAGCCGGTGTTACACTTTCGCCCAACACGCGACCTATCAAATTTTTGAATTCCAGACGCTCAAACAGCGGACGAAGCACATCAGCATTACGCTCTTTTATTTTCAAAGCTTCTGCATCAAAATCCACCGGGACATCAATCTTAATGGTCACCAACTCTTTGGAAAGTGCGACTTGTTCCTTATTGTTTATTACGTTTTCTTTCTGCTTTCCTTTGAGATCATCAGCATGCTCATAAAGACCTGCTACCGAGCCGTAAAGGGCGACCAATTTTGTCGCTGTTTTTTCTCCGATGCCCGGACAACCAGGCACATTATCAGAGGCATCGCCCCACAAAGCCAGTATATCGATCACCTGCTCAGGACGCTCAATGCCGTGCTTGGCGCATATCTCTGCCACACCCATTATTTCGGCTTCGTTACCACCACGGGCCGGCTTATACATCTTAATGTTTTCTTCCACCAATTGACCGTAATCTTTATCCGGAGTCATCATAAAAACATCAAATCCTTCGCGCGCACCTTTTTTGGCTAAAGTGCCAATGACATCGTCTGCTTCATAGTTGGCAACTTCAATCACAGGAATATTAAATCCTTTTACAATATCTTTAATAAACGGAACGGCGAAAGAAATATCTTCCGGTGTTTTTTCCCTGTTAGCCTTATATTCAGGATACATTTCGTTGCGAAAAGTGCCTCCTTTAGGGTCAAAAACCACCCCGATATGGCTTGGTGTTTCTTTTTGCAACACATCTAAAAGGGTATTTACAAAACCAAATATAGCCGAAGTATTTTCGCCTTTGGTATTGTAACGCGGCATACGGATAAATGCGTAGTAAGCACGATATATCAATGCATAAGCATCTAAGAGAAATAGTTTCTTGTCGTTCATTTTGTTAAATGAGTAAATTAAAAATGTTTCAATGAGTAAATGTAGCTTTACCTAAGCTCAGCACCTTTCATTTTTTGGGTTATCAAAGGTAATGAATAATTACGCGTATCCGATAGTTTACAGCTAAATTTCAAAAAAACAGCTATGCCATATAGCTTCATATACCCACAAACAATTTCCGTAAACGCAGAAAAACTTTTAAAGCTCCAAGGCATACTACTTTTGCCTCAGAAAATTAATACACCTACAAAACGATGAAAAATAACAACCTTATCATTTTACTTTTTAGCCTTATCACCTTACTCAGTTGTCAGGCACAAAGCGATGAACGTCCCAATATCATCTGGCTTATGGCCGAAGACATCAGTCTTGATCTGGAATGCTATGGTATGCCTACCGTCAAGACACCTACGTTTAATAAGCTCGCTGAAGAGGGTATGATGTTTACCAATTGTTTTGTAACGAACCCTATTTGCTCTCCCAGCCGATCGGCAATGATGACCGGCACACATCAAGTTAAAATAAACGCTCACAACCATCGCAGCAACCGCGATGTAGCACTTCCTAAGGAGATAAAACCCTTTACCCATCTACTGCGCCAAGCTGGTTATACCACCATATTAGGTCACCATGGTGTTATGAAAAAAGGACGCAAAATAGACTGTAACTTTAAAACTGAACCTTTAGGCAAATGGGATGGTATAGAAAACTTTGGCCTGTTTGATAAATATGATGAGTTTCTTCCTCAGGATCAGCCCTTCTTCAACCAAATACAACTACTTGCGACGCACCGAGGCGATTGGTGGACCGAAGTGCGCGAAAAATCAGCCCATCCCGTCAATCCGGATGATGTGGTTCTGCCCCCTCATTATGCCGACCATCCGGCTATTCGGCTGGACTGGGCCAAATATCTGGATCAAATAGAGTATATTGACAACGAAGTCAAAATGATATTAGAAGAGTTGGAACAAAAAGGAATGGCTGATAACACCATCATCTTTTTCATCGGAGATAATGGCCGCTGCAACATTTATGGAAAAGGCTACCTGCATGATGCCGGCCTGCGCATTCCGCTCATAATGCACTATCCCAAAAACATCAAAGGAGGACAAATAAACAAAGACATCACTGCCGCCACAGATATCACTGCTACCATTCTGGAACTGGCGGGTCTAGAAGTGCCTGATTATATGACCGGACAATCCTTTCTCGACGGAAAATCTGACCGCCAAGAATGCTATGGCGCCCGCGATTTGTGGGATGAGATAGAGGAAAAAGTCCGTGCTATCTCCACCGATAAATACCGTTACATACGAAACCATAAACCAGAAATTCCTTACGATGCCCATCAAGCATATCTGGAATTTTACCGACCTGCCGTTCACGTAATGCGACAGCTAAAAAAGGAAGGCAAACTCAACAAAGACCAACTCACCTTTTTTGCCAACAGCAAACCCAAAGAAGAATTGTACGACCTTCAAAACGATCCTTTTGAACTTAACAACTTAGCCGAGAATCCGGATTATGCAGAAATACTACAGCAAATGCGTCAGAAAATGGATCAATATGATAAAAAAATGGCACCAATGAGTAATATCTACAAACCAATTCACCCCAAATCTGTTGACATACTACAATGGACTAAAGAGAACCACCCCGAGGCCATCAAAGAGATGGAAGCCGGACAAGAAATCGGCTTTAAAAAGTATGGGGATATGTACCGGGAAGCAATAAAAAAGTAGATAGTAAAAAATGACGGTGAGGAGTCAATATCAAGCAGATTATCAGGCCCAAGCTTATACTATCTTTAATAATAGATAATCACAACAAGTGGGCTCTAAAACAGGCTCAATACTGAATGAAATTTTGCTAAGATTGCCATACGGAACAGGTAAATGCAAATACTCACAAAACAACATAACATCATAAATATCAAAATATTGTCCCCTCAAAATAAGATTATGAGAAAGATCATCTTAATAGCAAGCCTTATCGTCTTAGTAGCTTGTGACCACACAACAGAAACTCCCCCCAACTACCAAGTAGACAACAATGAAAACTGGTCTTTCCAGATTGGCGACTATGCGGAAGCTAAAACGATCAATTTTGACGATAGCCATTGGCGCATACTGGATGTACCGCATGACTGGAGCATAGAAGGAAACTACAGTGCCTCACACCCCATGGGCGACCGCTGCGGTTATCTGCCGGCTGGTATTGCTTGGTACCGCAAAACCATTGAAGTACCAGATGAATGGCAAGGC
This sequence comes from Bacteroidales bacterium UBA5342, assembly GCA_002408065.1. GTDB lineage: Bacteria > Bacteroidota > Bacteroidia > Bacteroidales > UBA5342 > UBA5342. The sequence goes on along the minus strand of DHQI01000118.1, from coordinate 566 downwards.
AAGCAGGTTGAAATAGAATTTGATGGCGTTTTTATGAACAGCACAGTATATGCTAACGGGAAAGCCCTCGGTACTCATCCTTATGGTTGGACCTCATTTGCCTACAACATATCAGATTTGGTAGCAAAAGAACAAAAAATCACCTTTGCTGTACACGTGGATAACCATCTACAACCCTCAGCGCGCTGGTATACAGGTAGTGGAATCTACGCTCCTACCCGATTCAACATCAAAGAAAACATTAACATACCACGCAACGGCGTTTTCATAAAAACAAAAGGAGGACAAGTAGAAGCTGATATTCAAATAGCTAACCTGAGTGGCAAAACACAAAATATTGATCTCAAATACGAAATCATCTCTGAAAATCAGGACGTTGTTACCGAATTAAGTCAAGGTCTTACACTTGATGAAAGCTCGTCAACCAAGCCACAATTAAATGTTAAAAATCCAGACTTTTGGGATCTGGAAACCCCTCATCTCTATTATTTTGTTACTACTATTTCGCAAAACGGAAAGACTTTACATCAGGAAAAAACACGTTTTGGCTTTCGCGATATACGCTG
>DHQI01000048.1:29847-29992 GCA_002408065.1 Bacteroidales bacterium UBA5342 | reverse complement strand
CCAATTTCCACTTTCCAATTTCAATTTTCCAATTTCAATTTTCCACTTTCCAATTTCAACTTTCCAATTTCAACTTTCCAATTTCAACTTTCCAATTTCCATTTTCCAATTTCCATTTTCCACTTTCAATTTTCCAATTTCAATT
>DHQI01000048.1:24450-29554 GCA_002408065.1 Bacteroidales bacterium UBA5342 | reverse complement strand
TTTCCAATTTCAATTTTCCAATTTCCAACGCTCATAAAAAACAAAAGGTCGTAACGGACTCTTCCGATACGGCCTTGTGGTGATTCTTTTGGGGCTGCAAAGATAAGGAAAATAGGGGGATTGTGGAAATATGGCAGGCCCGGGCCGCTAACTATTTCAGTAATGACGTATTGGTTAGATATACAGGGGTTTACCTTTGGGGAGGAGGCGCTTGCTTAGTTCCCTAAAAATTGTTGGTTGAGTTTTTCGTTAAGGCTAATGCGTCGCTTAAGGATATCGGAATAAAGGGCACATACTTTTAGTTCACTTTGAGCCTCATGTTTTTTGAAGATTACAATGCTGTTTTCGAGCCATTCCAAGGCGGTGTTCAAATCATTCTTGATTTCAAAAAAGAGCGCCATGTTATAAGCCATGCGGGCTTTTTTCATGCTTTCTTTCTTTTCACCATTATATACTTGCATCCACAATGCGGCAGCAGCATCCCAGTCCCCCTTTTTGATGTTTTCGTCTACGGTATGGTACAATAAGCTGATGTCGCTATGATATAGACGGTTGACGGTGATCCAATAAGGCGTAATTTTTTTGGCGGCCTTTTCTGAGTTTTGCCATACCGCTTCAGTGATACAGGCCGGGCGGTCTATCTCTTCCTGATTCCAGTAGACGGTATCAGTCACGATGAAACGGTAGGGCGGATTTATTTTATTCTGATAATAAAGCAACCAAACGGAACGCGTACTGACTTCCAGTTCTTTTTCTGTGACGTCGTAATACGAATAATGCAAATGGCTCAGCTTGTCTTCGTAGTTGAGAGATTCTAAAACCAACAGTGCTTCAGTCCCCTGCGCATTCAGTATTTCATCGATGTTATGAGCTGTTATTTCGGGTAAGGCTTCTTTGCGGCCCAGTTTTATTTCGTCAAACAGCATCGAAGCCTTAAGCTGATTGCTCATGCTGTAAAGGGCGTTGGTACAGGTACTGTCTACTGTTATGCGGTCTTTACTAATGAGTTTCTTACGGGTTTTGTAGGCCGTTGTGATGTTATGTTTGTAGGTGTAATGTCCTTGGTCTGTGGCTTGTTCCTTGCTGTTGTTGAGTAGTGTAATACGCTTGACTCCCTTGGGTATCTGATATTCAGATGGCGACAGCACTTCTATATCCAATGCTTTGTAGCTGGAGCACGAGCTGAGCACTACGGCCATAAGGAAATAAAAAAGTTGTTTCAAAACAGGGGGCTTAGGCGTTTAGTTAAGAGAGACAATATCTTCCATTATCTCATTGTCGTCATCTTCGTTAGTTTCATCAATAAATTCTTGAATCTCTTGAGCATCCATTTCTCCTACATTCGTAATTATAAATTGCTTGCTTACAAAGGGAGCCAATTGGTTACAGTTCTCTATCACCTGGCGAAAGATTTTAGGGATGTTGGCTTTGACCGGTACCAGAACCTTATAGCTCATATAACTGTCACCTATTTCGACCTCTTTTTCCAGCTCAGAATTATTTTGAGATAGCGTGAACTCCAATTCTTTATGTATGAAATTCTGGTGAAATTCGGAGAAGCTTTCAATGTCTTGGTGGGGGAGCAGTGCTACGAAATAGCGAAACTTACCGTTTTTGCCTCCCAGACCAGTGGAGATAAAAATCTGTTGCTCGTTCTTCAGAGAGCCGTGAAGTATCATCTTACATTCGTTGTAGGCCAATATACTCCAAGTGTTGAGCTCTTCGTCGTCAAAGGAACGGCATTCTTTTTCCAATACACGGTAAGCTTCTACATCTTTGAGGGAAGCGAGCTGTGAAAGAATGCGTTTCTTTTCCTCTTTGGAAACCTTTTTATCGCTCAATAAAGGCACATTGCTCATGACCTCTTCTTTGGCCAGCTGAGGATTGTTCTTTTGCGAGTGTTTAAAATATTTATTTTGGATTTCGATATCTATCTCTTCCTCAATCATAAAATAGTTTTGTTCGTCAAAACTTTCTAAAAATTGCTCAAAATCCCCTGTCATATTAATTTTATCCATCTATTTTATTTATCTACATTAGATATCCGCTGCAAAATTACGGATAAAGTACCGAAATAAAAATTCTGCAAGCTGATAGGCTAAAACACTGTTCATAATTATAAAGAATGCCCTTTTTTACGGCTTATTAAGTAAAAATGAACAGAGCTTCTTAAATAATTGGCCTATATTTGTAATGTTATAACGTTTTTGTTAAGCTATATTGTATAAAGACAGGCTTTTTTTTAAGACCGCCTGATAGAGAATACAGGTATAAAAACGTGGTAGATATCACTTTTTATTGATGAATTCAATTTTAGTGCCGAAAGCGTTTTGGCATAGTTTGTGATAAGTGAAAACAGATTTAAATAATTTAAAACCTAAAAAATGAAAAACCAAAGAACCCTTATCGGACTTGGCGTTGCTGTAGTAGTGTTGCTTATTCTAGTCACCAGTATGCTGGTACGTATCGATCCCGGTTATGCCGGTGTTGTATTCAAACCCTTTGGCAGCGGACTGCAAAAAGATAATGTATTGACTGAAGGATACCATGTGGTGCTGCCTTGGAACGATATGATAATCTATGATGTACGCGAGCAAAAAAGTGAAGAGAATATGGATGTGCTTGACAAAAACGGTTTGAGTGTGTCGGTGGATATCTCGGTGCGTTACCGTCCTTTGGAAAGCAAAATAGGTTATTTGCACCAAGATATCGGAACGGGTTATCAGTCGGTTTTGGTGGTGCCAGAGGTACGTTCGTCGGTGCGTCAGGTTGCCGGACGTTATACCGCTGAGGAGATTTATTCTACCCGCCGTCAGGAAGTAGAAGAAAGCATCATAACCGAAACGGCAGAAGTCTTAAAAAAGAATAATATTAATATGACAGCCTTGCTGATTCGTTCTATTCAGTTGCCTACGGAGATAAAAAATGCCATAGAGCAAAAGCTCAAAGCCGAGCAGCAATCGCTTCAGATGAAGTTTGTGCTTGAAAAAGAAACCCAGATAGCCGATCAAAAACGTATTGCCGCACAAGGTGAGGCCGATGCTAACCGTATCGTAAATAGTAGTTTGACTGATCAGTTGCTCCGTATGCGCGGCATTGAGGCTACGCTGGATTTGGCCCAATCTCCTAACTCTAAGGTGGTGGTGGTAGGATCAGGAAAAGATGGTTTGCCATTGATTTTGGGTAATAATTAAGGTGGTACTTCCCCGTTCCCGAAGTACTTCGGGAGGGGCTCAGTGACCAAGGTTGAGAACAGGTGAAATGCCTTGACTTCAAGCTTGCGGTCAATCTTATGCCAAGTTATTATATTTATGCAGAAATTAGGATTACAACAAAAATTACAACAACGTTTGTCGCCCTTGCAGGTGCAGCTCATCAAGATGCTGGAAGTGCCTACTATGGAGATGGAACAACGCATTGAGCGTGAGCTGGAAGAAAACCCGGCATTGGAAGAGGGGCGTGAGAAAGATGAAAATGCGCCGGAAGAGGAGAAGCAAGAGAATATGGAGGACGATTTCTCGCTGGACGAATACCAGTATGAGGATGATATCCCCTCCTATAAGCTCTATGCTAATAACCGCTCTAAGGACGATAAGCATGTGGAAATACCCTTCTCTGCAGGACGCACCTTTCACGAATACCTCATATCACAACTCAACGAGCTCTCACTGGACGAAACGCAAGAAAAAGTAGCTGAATACATCATTGGTAATATCGACGAAGACGGTTACCTGAATCGCGATGTGCCTTCTATGGTGGATGATCTGGCTTTTATGCAAAACATCTACATTACCGATGATGAGTTGCAAACGATGCTTGATGACATAAAACAGTTTGATCCGCCCGGCGTGGGAGCTACCAACCTGAAAGAATGTCTCTTGTTGCAGTTGTACCAAAAACAAGAAGAGTATGGGGGGTACGAAAAACCCATTCTTCTCTTAGAAAAAAGTTTCGATGATTTTGTAAAAAAACGTTATACAGCGATACAAAATCGTATGAATATTGAAGAAGAGGAACTGAAAGAGATACTGGAGCAGATTATTAAGCTTAACCCGAAGCCCGGCAATGCTTTTAGTAACCCCATGAATAAAATGGTGCAACAGGTGGTGCCTGATTTCTTGCTCGAATATCACAATGGTGAGTTTCAGCTCTCGCTCAACAACCGTAATGTGCCGGAGCTTAAGGTGAGTCGTACCTATGTCAATATGCTTCAGGATATGCAGGGCAATAAAGAGAATTCCCGCAGTCAGAAAGAAGCGTTGATGTTTGTCAAACAAAAACTGGATTCTGCCAAATGGTTTATTGAGGCCATTAAGCAGCGTCACAATACCCTGATGGTGACGATGAATGCCATACTGGAAATGCAGACGGAATTCTTTAAAGATGGGGATGAAACGAAGCTGAAGCCTATGCTGCTGAAGCACGTCGCTGAAAAAACCGGTTTTGATATTTCTACCATCTCACGGGTAAGCAACAGTAAACATATCGAAACACATTTTGGTATTTATTCTTTGAAATTTTTCTTTTCGGACAGTCTGCAAAACAGTGATGGCGAAGATGTCTCGACCAAAGAGATAAAAGCCGTCCTGAAAGGGGCCATCGATAAAGAATCGAAGCGAAAACCATTGACCGATCAGCAGCTGACCGATTTGCTCAACGAAAAAGGCTATCATATAGCCCGGCGTACAGTGGCCAAATACCGCGAAGAATTGAAATTCCCCGTGGCACGTTTACGGAAGGAGATTTAGCCATTAAAAGTTAACAATTAAAAGAACCCTTTGAAAAACCTATGTTTTTGCCACTAATCTAGACGGAGGAAATTTTAAAGCCGCAGTTTACTTTTGTAAATGAGGATTTTAAAATTTTCGACAACGACGATTTGGGGTAAAAGGGAGGTTTTGCAAAGGGTTCTAAAAAAGAATAATTAAGCGATGCCTTGGGGGTCGCTTTTTTTTATGCTGCTGATTTTTTCTGTAAGGCCATGCCGATGTGTAGGGATCAAGCAGAATTTTTGGGGGATCAATTAAAAAAGTGTAAACAACGGATCCTGATGATTTATCGGGACGGAAGTAGCGGAAAAAGTTTGCGTGCAAACTTTAATTTC
>DHQI01000048.1:0-24215 GCA_002408065.1 Bacteroidales bacterium UBA5342 | reverse complement strand
TTATTCCGTTGTTTGTTTTTTTGATAACTTTCGACAAAAAAAGTGAATAGAAGTGATTTGCTAAACTTCTCCTCAGGAATCATGCTTGATCCATGTGTAGCGGAACGCTAATACCAATTTTATTTTAAGATGAGCCTTAAATAATTTGTAATTATTCAGTGTGAATCGTTGATTTGTATAATCATAATAACAGCAGGTTGTAGGACGCAGTCCTAAACAAGTAACTAGAGCGATGGCCCGAGGCCTCGGGAAGAAAAAGGCGGGTCCCGATGTACATCGGGATTGGTTCGTAGGTATTTCAATTATCAATTGAAATAATATCATGGAAAAATGAACAACTGGGGTTATAGGGGGTTGTTAAAGCCCCTAAGCGAAGAAATAAAAATACTGAATAGTTACTAATTTTAAAGGTTTTGTCTTTTATCAAGGCAAAAAATAGAGGCATAGCCATAGCTACGTTGATATTTTTTAATGCAGATAAAAGACAAAAGAATGAATTGAAAATCAGTGAAGCTAAATTATAAGGCTCATTTTTATGTAATATTGGTATAAGATCCCCACAAAGATTCTGCCTGATGACAAATAATCACAAATCATCACGCTAAGCCGGTCGAAGTATTCTAGGGAGGCAGAACAACTAAAAAGTTTTGTCTATTCCTTAGCGAACCGTCGTATAATAACGATTACGTTTATTGAGCGAAAACCTGTTTTTGTTTCTTTTCAAGTTAGTTAGTTAACCTGTTGGCGGAATTGGATCTAGACAATCTCTATTGTTTATATATTATCCTCATTTTAAACATTTCATACATTTACATTAGACTATTTTTCGCTTTCAAAAAACACATCTGTGTTATCTGTTTCATCTGTTGTTTTTTAACATATTCTTGTTTTTACCAACAACAGATAATATAGATACCACAGATAAAATACTTTCCTGCAAGTGTTAGTATAATAATCTGATTTATAGATGTTTTTAAGAAAGTTTATTTAATTTCGCCAACGCGTTTAGTTGCTTACTTAGTTATGTTTCGTTTCTTGCTGTCTTGGTGAAAGAAAAATGTTGCGTAGCTCTGCGCTACAGCTAACACTAGCTTATAAAAAAAAACAAGCTACCTCAGAGGTCTGAAGCAGCTTGTGTTACAAATGATACCCGGCTAGTCTTAATACTCATCTTCGTTGAAGAAGAAATCCTCCTTGCTGGGGTAGTCCGGCCAGATGTCTTCGATGCTTTCGTAGACTTCTCCGTCCTCTTCTATTTCCTGTAAATTTTCCACCACTTCCATAGGAGCGCCTGAACGCATGGCAAAGTCAATCAATTCTTCCTTGGTGGCAGGCCACGGTGCATCTTCCAGTTTTGATGCTAATTCCAAAGTCCAATACATATTAGCGTAGTTTTGTTATATTTTTAATAGATTAGTATTTTCCTATTTTTCCGCAAAAGTAATTTTTTTCTTGAAATATGCAAGCATTTTATAAAATAGCTTGATGAGTATTTTATTCACAATGCATTTTGATGACAAAATCGCACTTTTTATATGAGAAGTTGGGCTTGTTGATTTAATTTATCTATATTCGCAAGTCCAAATTGCTTAATATCAACCTATGCCTTACAGAAGACTACCCAATACCGACAAAGCCCGTCTCAGAGCAATGAACACCGCCCAAGCCAAAGGGGAGATCCTGGATATGTTTGATTTGGCCTATTCTCAAAAGCTGTTGAACGAGTTACAGACTTTTTTGCCCAAATTTGAGCGGGCCTTGTATGAGTATCAGCAGGGTCTTGCGCGTCAGGTGAGCTCTAACCGTGGCTATCAGGAAAAGTTGAAGAAAGCTCGTCTTTACGTCTCGCATTATATTCAGGCCTTGAATATGTCGGTCATGCGGGGGGAGATAAAGCCCCCCGATCAGAAATTTTTAGGGCTGACACCCGGCACCAAAGCGGTGCCTGCGCTCAACACCGAGCAGTCGGTACTGGACTGGGGCGAGAAAGTGCTCCAAGGGGATATGGCGCGCATAGCAGCGGGGGGGGCGGCTATCTATTGTCCCTCAATGGCCAATGTAAGGGTGCATTTCGAGCGTTTTAAAGAGGCCCACGGTAATCAAAAATTCCTGAAGAACAACACCAATCGCTTGCTGGATAATATCTCAGAACTGCGTGATATAGGGGATGAAATCATCCTTAATATATGGAATGAGGTGGAGGAAAAATTCGAAGGTATTGTCAATATGGAAAAGCGACTGGATGCCTGCCGGGAATATGGTCTGATCTATTACTACCGCAAAGGCGAAGAGCCCGGAAGCATGGGCTAGTCCTTTAGCGGCCTTAGCCAATATGGATGCTACTGTAATAATTGAAAGACTAAGAACAATAGACCCTTAGATTTTTAGATATCAGACACTTCGGCAAATGCTCAGTGCACCGCATCAGACCACCTCTTACTGCCTCACTGTCCAATCTTTAGCATAACAAGAGAGCGTCGGACAACTGTTTGAATTTTGAATAAAAAATCTTGAATGACATTAGCGTCAAGTTCGCAAAGCTCCTTTCCGCTGTCATTAATATGAAAACATACCTTGGCGGCAGCGCGAGGCACAGCCTGATACCCAATCACCATAAATTATAATGGTCATTATTCTAAAAAATTATTATAGCTAAAAATTATTCATATAAAGCAAGTTATAAGCTTGAATATGTAAAAAAATGCACTTATTTTTGTGCTTTTGTTTCACGAAGAAAAAAAGCAAAAGATAACAGCGTAAAGTATTTATATTATAAGTTTTAAGAATCATTCAAAGATTCTATTACACAAAAGCCCATAGTTTGAATAAATCAACCCTAAATATGCTCATCGCACAAGGCGAAGGACAATACATCGAGTTCAAAGAACGCCTCGATAAGTCTTTTGCTAAAGAAGTATGCGCTTTGGCTAATGCTTCGGGTGGTCGGGTTTTCTTAGGGGTGGATGATTTTGGACAAATCAAAGGCATACAGCTTACCAACGATCTTAAATCTAAAATACAAGATTTAGCACACAATATTCAACCTTCTGTTATTGTGCAAATAGAGGCTGTTGAAAATATTATTATTGTACAAGTAGAAGAGGGGGACAATAAACCTTATCAGTGTAGCGATGGCTTTTATATGCGTATGGGAGCCAATTCGCAAAAGATGCATCGTGATGAGATTCTTAAACTATCAATTAAGTCTGGCAAAGTACGTTTTGACGAACAAATTTGCACCGATTTTGATTGGGAGGATTTTGATGAAAGGAGGTTTAACTATTACCTAACGATTGCCGGCATTTCAAATTCTCTTAATGACAAAGTGACTTTAAGTAATTTAGGATTGCTTACAAGTGCTGGCATGACAAATGCTGGCGTATTGCTTTTCGCTAAAAATCCCGGTAAATACATTATCAGTTCCAAATTGCGCTGTGTACATTTTAAAGATGATTCCAGAGTGAATATTCTGGATAAAAAGGTCATAGACGACGGCATTATTGCAAATATCGAATATGCCTTCGAATACCTTAACAAAAGGGTAGCCACAGAATTTATTATCAAAGGCTTAAAACGCACCGAGCTACCGGATTTTCCAGAAGAAGCCTACCGTGAACTTATTGTGAATGCAATGGTTCATAACGACTATTTCTTGGGCGATAATATTGTGGTAGAGCTATTTGATTCCACTTTAGTGGTGGATAATAAAGGTGAGCTTTTGTTTGATCCTAAAGAGCTGGGGCGTAAGAGTGAGGCTCGCAATAGATTGATTGCCGATATGCTTTCCAGAACCTATCTGATGGAAAAGGCAGGGACGGGTATTGGGCGTATCAAACAACAATGCGCCGATAATAATAACACGTTAGAGTTTAAAACAAGTGATCATTTTACGGCTCAAATCTTTGTGAGGGACAAGTCAAAAGATGAAATTGATACTGAAAAAACTGACGCAGAAACAACATCGGAGAAAGGTTCGGAGAAAGGTTCGGAGAAAAGTTCGGAGAAGATCTTGGAACTTATACTAAGTCGGCCAACAATTACTATCTGGGAATTGTCAAAACGGTTGAAGATTTCGACCCGAGCTATAGAGAAGAATTTGGCTAATCTTCAGTCAAACAATGAGATATTACGAGCAGGAGGCGCTAGAGGTGGCTATTGGCAAATAATTTCTAAGGGAGAGTCAGGTGCTAATGATAATCAAATAGAAACCGCCCAGAAAAGTTCACAGAAAAGTTCACAGAAAAGTTCACAGAAAAGTTCACAGAAAATAATTGATGCAATTGCTATGAATAGAGATATTACAATATTTGAGTTGTCTAAGATTTGTAATATTTCAACGCGAGCGGTGCAAAAGAATATAAATAAATTAAAAGAAGAAGGAAAGTTAATGCGTCTAGGTCCCGATAAAGGTGGCTACTGGAAAGTGCTTGTTAAATAATGTGCTAATAAAATGATTTTACGCTTATCTTTGGGCAATCATTCTAATGGTATAGAATGAATAAGCATAAAACGAAAAGAAGTAGATAAAGCATCCAGAATGAAATATCTGATGTTTATTATCTTAAGAATAAAACAACGATAAAATGAAAATAGCAATAGTAGGAACAGGATATGTGGGCTTAGTGTCAGGAACCTGTATGGCAGAGAGTGGGATTACTACTACGTAATTCAGTTCTTGCAAGAAATGTAATAACAGCAAAAGATGCTAAAGTGTGTCATTTTCATAGCCTTTCCGTAAACGAAGAATGAAGTAATTATATATCAACCAGACAATACTAATCTACAACTAGAAGTAAAGATTAGTGATGACACTGTATGGCTTAGTCTTATGCAGTTGTCAGAGCTTTTTGGTAGGGATAAATCTGTTATTTCAAGGCATATAAATAATGTTTATAAAGAAAAAGAATTGTTGAGAGATGCAACTGTTGCAAAAAATGCAACAGTTCAAATGAAATTGAAACAATAAAAGTAACTTAAGATATAAAAAAATATAATCTGACAACTTTTAGTCTAAAATTTTTAAGTCTTTAGTCTGAGTAAAAATAACACAAAAAAGAATGAAAATAGCAATAGTAGGAACAGGATATGTAGGCTTAGTGTCGGGGACCTGTATGGCGGAGAGTGGCATTACTACTACTTATGTAGACATCTATTTTTGGTCATGAGTAACTTTTAAGTAAAATAGAAAACATTATAATACAAGGATATTTAATCAAATCTTGAATTTATTAAAAAACATATCATTTCCTAAAAGTTACACCGAACTTCTCCAATGGGTGAGCTACCTGTGGGCAGCAACGATTTGTTTCCCGGCTCTGCAAGGCACCTTTTATGGTGTATTCGCCCTTTTGCTCTGGGGGGTATTCAAGGGGCATATTGGTTTTTCTTTTAAGAATAAACCACAAGATTCACAGAAAGCTAAGTCCCCCTTAGGGGGATTTAGGGGGCCTAAGATCCCCTTCTACTTCCTACTGGCCTACCTCCTCTGGATGACCGCCACCATCTTGTGGTCGGAAAATATCAACGAGTATTTTCATCGCTTCGAAAAACTCATTCCACTTTACCTCCTGGCCTTTATTGGCTTTATGGAGGGCATCGAAAAGCATATTAACTTCAATAAAGTGCTTAACGCTTTCCTCTGGGGCGTTCTGATTGCTATTGGCTATATGGTGGTACGTATGGGGGTGGATATGTTTGTGGGAGATACCATAGGGCGCATTAAGACGGCAGGCATTATGAGCCTCGACCTTTTGACTTATATTAACCATCGCACTTATATTGGAGTAACGCTCTTAATGGCTATCCCGCTACTGATGATGAACATTAAACAGCAGGGGAGGTGGCAACAGATTTCTACCGTACTTTTTGTGCTGTTTATTGATATGCTCTGCATTATGTCCAGTGCGCGGATATTGATGATTCTTTCAGTACTCGTAACGCTGTATGCCTTTTATTACGTATGGGGCAGAATGCTCAAATGGTGGCTGCAAGTGGCATTCTTTGTGGTGTTTGTTGCGCTGGGTACGCTGGGCATTATGAATAACCAACGTGTGCAATCAAAAATTACGCAGCTAAAACAAGGGGCTGATGTAGAAGATGTAGAATCCCGTACTTATGTGTGGGGGGCTGCTCTGGAATTGATCAAAGAAAAACCACTCTTTGGCTATGGCATGGGAGATGTGGATGATGCTTTAGTGGGGAAATATAAAGAAAAAGGATATGGATTGGCTGCCGCCAAAGAACTGAATGCTCATAATCAGTATTTACAGATGACTTTGTATGGTGGGGGAGTTGCTCTTGCACTGTTTTTTTTGTTTGTTGTGCTGCTTATAAAGCAATCAGATGCTTCTGGTATTAAGTGGGCTGTTGTTTTTGTGTTTGGCATGGCTTTATTTGTCGAGGCTGCTCTTGTGCGTAATATTGGTATTTTTCCTTTTGTGTTTTGGATATTTATTTTATCTGTAATCAATTTTAAATCCAAAGGTAAAGGAATGGCATTAAATTATAATATATTTTTGAGCTTGTTAATTTTGGTTTTTAGTTTAGTTATTTTAATTTCTTATCTTTTCACTATTAAATCCAATAACCCAAGAACATTTTTGTCGGGAGAGTACGATGTTCTTAACTATGAGAATCTACCTAATTATAGAGCATTACCACTTTGTGGTAATGGTGTTGAATATGATCTTAGCAATTCTGAATTGAAGACTCATACTGATGATATAGTTTATGTTATACCCAATATTTATGTTGTGGATTTAAAAAAAGAAATAGCAGTTGATGTCCATTTTTCTATATGGTGTTATCTTTCAAATTCAGAAAAATTTAATCATGTTGGAATTGCTATTTCAGATGGTAGCGTTTCTTTTTCAGATGACTATGTGTTTAAAGATAAAGGGAGTTGGCAAAAGCTCGAAATTGTGCAGAATGCTAAGTTAAAGAATACCCGTTTTTATTTAATATTAACAGCAAATAGGGGGAATATAAATGCTTGTAAAGTGTACTTTGCTAATCCTAAACTAATAATTAATGAGGAGGTTATCATAAAATGAAATTAGTGTTCTCATATAATAAAACTACTTTTCACATTTTGCTTTCTTTATTATTGATAGGAGGTTTTTTTGGGCAGTATGTATATATAGGATTGAAACCAATTCACCTTGTTCGTGTAATGTTCCCAATTTTGACATTATGGGGGTTGAAAAATCTAAACTTCAAAACAACTAACTTAGGTTTTTCAATTATACTGTATTATGTCGTTTTTTTTATATGTACTTCATTCACTTCATTTATTTATTTGAGAGTAACATCTATAAATGATTACCTGAATTTTTGTGTCGCCACTTTTTTGCCTGTTTTTTTATTACTTTTTGCCCAGGAAAATAAGCTTAGATTTTTAAAAATTGTATTCTTTACAACAACTGCTTGTTTCATTGTATATGTGCTGGTTGCTTTTTATGAGGTTGTAACACTCAATCATTTGCGATCATCGACCTTAGTAGGTCTACCTAAGGTTGAATGGTGGAGACATGCGCCAACGGGGTTTTATGCAAATCAAAATGATTTTGCATCAGCTATTGCCTTGATGGGTTTCTTTCTAATAACATATTTGAGATTTTTTACACCAAAGAAGACTCTTTGGTATGAACTAGCTATTTTTATAATATGTATTTGGCTATCATTTGCTACAACAGCTCGAATTGTACAGGTTGTCCTTTTCCTAATAGGAGTTGTAATGTATCGCAAATACATATTTAATCCAAAAGTAATATTATCACTAAGTGTGCTTTTATTAATAATGATATTTATTTTTCATGAATACTTCGCAAATTTATTAGTATTACTTCAAAAATTTAATTCATTTGAAGATGGTTCTAGTGAAAGAATTGATCTATTTGTGTATGGACTTAAGAGTGTGAAAGACTCTTGGGGGATGGGTTTCGGAATAAAGAATGCAGATATGTATTATATAAAGCATGGTTTTGGTATTCTAGTACCCCATTTTTATCAAATTGAAGTTCTTATGACAGGTGGTATAATTCCACTTATTGCTTGGTTGGTTATGTATTTTATGATTATCAGAGATATTATCCTGTTTACTCCTTATCGAGAGTTGATATTATTTCCGATAGTTTATTTTTTATTACAACAATCAGCAGCATCAGTATTTTTCAACTATTCATTTTATATAATTTTTATTGCATTCATTGCAATCGTTGAGTTTAAGAAGGAAAACAAGAATTATGAATAATATTAATATTGCCATATTTGGTGCTAATTTGTATAATGGAAATAGAGGTGTGGGTGCATTGGCTTATTCAACACTTGCAATTTTGGATGAAGTCTTTCAAGACACACAATTAAAGCCTATATACTATATGTTGAGTATTGACTATAAGGGTAAAAGAACCGATAGTGTTAAAATTGGTGAGTATAATGTTGATATCATCAATATTGATCCTATAAACATTTATGATGTTAAGAGTTTTGTCAAATTCTTGTTGGACAGACAACAAGTTTCCAGTGTGTTAAAATATCCTAAATTTGATTTAATATTTAATGTAGGTGGTGGTGATAGTTTTGCTGATATTTATGGGGTAGATAGGTTTAAATCTATTAATATTCAGAATACTATTGCAAGGCTACTTGGTAAGAGATACGTAATTTTACCTCAAACAATTGGCCCTTTTAAAAACTCTAAGATACATAAGCAAGCAGTAAAAAGTATCAATAAGGCCGAGTATGTTTTTGCAAGGGATGAAACCAGCTACAGTTTTATTAAGGAAAACACTAAACAGAAAGCATGTTCTGAAAGCGTAGATATGGCCTTCTTTATGCCATTCAAAACTGTGAATTTCTCTGATGACTTCATTAATGTAGGATTAAATATTTCATCATTACTTTGGTATGGTGGTTATACTCAAGATAATCAGTTTAACTTAAAGTTAGACTATAAAGAACTTTCACGTGAGATTATAGGTTTCTTTTTAGCACAACCTAATGTAAAGCTACACCTTGTACCACACGTAGTGCACGAGTATTCTCATATAGAGAATGATTATGAAATATCTAATACTCTGGTAGAGGAGTATGCAAATGATCAACTGGTACTGTCACCTTTCTTTTTAGATCCAATAGCTGCCAAGGGATATATTTCAGGCTTAGATTTTTTTACGGGAGCTCGTATGCACGCAACAATTGCTGCATTTTCGTCAAAAGTACCCGTGTTTCCACTAGCTTATAGCCGAAAGTTTAACGGACTATACAAACAAACCCTTAAGTATGCTAATATGGGGGATATGGTGGCAGAAGAAGCCAGCACCATTATGCAGAATCTGGTAGCTGCTTTTGAAAATAGAGAGGTGTTGAAATCTGAAATAGCTAAGACGATGGATGTTTTGATACAACAACGTAGGGTTGAACTAAAAGCTGTTTTGCTCAATATTGTAAAAGAATAGATTATCTATGGCTAACAAGATTGATAAAATATTGAAACACAACATGTGTTTAGGTTGTGGTTTGTGTGAAAGCGTTCTTTCGAAAGAAAAATGTGAAATGAAAATTAATACCAAAGGATTTTACGAACCGGTGTTCAAAACAATCTTATCGAAAGAAGATCAGAAAACGATAGAACAGGTTTGTCCAGGCATTAATGTATCAGGGAAAGTAAAAAGCGTATGGGGATCTGTGCTTAATGTGTCAGAAGCTTGGTCTGCTGACAAAGTTATCAGACACAGAGCTTCATCTGGGGGGATTATCTCAACTCTGGCAATTTATCTTTTAGAAAAAAAGATGGTAGATGGAATCCTGCATGTTGGCAAAATGCAAGAGTCTCATCTTTATAATGAATTGAGTGTATCAAAGACGCGTCAAGAAGTGCTTAATAATTGTGCCTCAAGATATGCACCTGCAGCTGTATTTAACCGTATTAAGATCATATTGGATAGTAATAAAGACACCTATGCCTTTATTGGAAAACCTTGTGATATTGCGGGGATTAATAACTTTATTCAGCGTTATCCCGAATACAAGCATCGCATTTATTATAGAATCGCCTTATTTTGCGCTGGTATGCCTAGCTATAAAGGAACTGAAGCTATTATTGATATGGCTAATACCAATGCAAAAGCTACAAATATCAACTATAGAGGGAATGGTTGGCCTGGACAATTTAAAGTTGCATTTAATGATGGTTCTGATTTTAAGCTTTCGTATAACGACAGTTGGGGAAATGTACTTTGCAAACACCTTGGTATGAGGTGTAAGATATGTCCAGATGGCATCGGCTTATTAGCCGATGTGGCTGTGGGAGATTCTTGGAGCACTAAAGATGGTTATCCCGATTTCACTGAGGAGGATGGACGTAGCTTTGTGTTGTGCAGAACGACCGAAGGGCTTGATTTGTTCAATAAAGCTTTACAGGATAAGTTTATTGTTAATAAACAGTACTCTCTTAAAGATATTGAACAAGTGCAGCGTTATCAGCACGAAAGAAGAAAAGTTGTGGCTTATAGAATTTTACCTGTACAGTTGTCATCTGCTTTCTTGCTACACTTTAAGGGACTTTCTATTCTCAGGAATATATTCAAGGCCAACCTTAAGTCAGGAATTAGTAATTTTATTGGTACATCCAAAAGGGTTTTTACTAAATAATAAGCATTTTGATTGAACTGGTTCAAATAAGCATTTTTATTACTAGAATACATGAGTAACACATCAGTAAAATATTATTTCGGCTCTTTTGTCTGGAATGTAGTGTCCAAAGTGCTTGATGCAGGTCTAAAGTTCTTTACTATTCCTTTGTTGTTGGTTTATTTTGGTAGAGTTGAATATGGTATTATCACTCTGGCTATTTCGACCAATGCCTATATGCAGTTGTTAAATATGGGGATAAACGTTGGTGCAGTTAAGTTCTTTTCTCAATGGATAGAAAGCAAAAAGTTTAGTTTACTTAATCGCGTGGTACGCACTAATCTTACGGTGTACACGGGTATTGGAATTATCAATGCCGTTATTCTGCTTTCGTTGGCTTTTTGGGGGCGGGGTGTGTTTAATATAACTGATAGTCAGTTCTTAACCCTTCGATCTCTTCTCTATATCATGGCGGCTTTCTCTGTTGCCAGTTGGGTGACTTTGGTTTTTAATCAATTGCTTATTGCTAATGAACAAATTGGCTTTACTCAAAAGATGCTGTCGATAAGAAGCCTGTTAAACTTGGGGCTCGTATTATTTACAGTCAATTTATCATGGACCATTCAAACGTATTTTCTATTATTCACGATCGTTAATGTTTTTGTGCTTATTCCTTATCTTACTACCTGTTTAAGAAAAGGGCTGATTACCTCTATCATTCCAGCATTTTATTGGCGAGACTTCAATGTGGTGTTTAAATACAGTGTGGCCATTCTGGCCATGTCCATTTTTCAATTTACGGCCTCTCAGTCGCGGCCACTTGTTTTAGGTATGTTTTCTTTAGATGGTATATCGGTTTTAAGCGACTACCGCATACTCGAGGTCTTCCCCATGTTTGCAATATCTATAGGTGGGGCTCTTATTTCCATTTTGTTGCCTAAAATGGCAAAAATTGTAGAAGCTAATGATATTCAACAACTGCGTAGCGTGGCTTATAATGGGACTAAGTACACAAGTATATTAGCCATCGCATTGACCATGCCAATTGTAATTAATGCTAAATCATTATTAGCCATATATGTAGGTCTCGAATACACACATTTGTATCAATGGCTTATAATTTGGATGGTAACCATTGTACTACTGCTACACAACAGTCCTGTATCAAGTATCGTTTTGGCTACCGGAAAAACACGAATGTTAGTGGTGAGTAGTGCCATTTCTTGTGTGATATCATTATTGGCAAATATAATTTTGTGTAAGTATTTCGCCGTTGGCTCTGCTGTTATTGCCTACCTTATTTATATTGTCATTCAGATCTCTTTTTATTATTTCTACTTTAATAGTAAAATCCTTGACCTAAATTCATTTAAGGTGTTTAAGTCTTTTATTGTGCCAACGCTATTATCCATTATCCCTGTGACACTGTTGTACTTTACACACCTAGAAAACATGCTTATTGTTGATAATGTTAAGCTTAATTCTATACTAGTTATGATGCTCGAAACAGGCATTTTCTTCCTGATTTACACACTATTATTGCAGTTTTTTAAAGTTGTTTCGTTTAGAGAATTGCGTGGTATGATAAAAAAATAATCTATGTTAGGTATTGTACTCATAAATTATAAAAATCACCAAGAAGTCTTATCCTATATTAAGAATGAATTGGTTAAGATTTCTACGCCTTATACTGTTGTGGTGGTAGATAATAGCTGTGATAAGCAAGAGTATGTAGAGCTATCCGAAGGGCTTTCGACACTGGATAAGGTATATACCATAAATGCAAACGCTAATTTAGGATATGCAAAGGCGAACAATTTAGGGGCTCGTTTCTTGTTGGAAAAACATCAGGTGGAGTACCTTTTGTTTTCCAATACCGACATAAGGATAATAGATGAAAATGTAGTAGAGGTTTTAATAGCAAATTTAGAAGAAAATAGAGATATTGCAGCCATAGGGCCTAAAGTTATAAGTTTAAAAGGGAAGAGTCAGAATCCATATAATTACATATCATTCGTTAAGAAATATGTACTTTATTTCTTCTTTTATCCTTTTCTTAAAGTTTTCAATAAAACGTCGATAAATCTTCCTGTAGTTTCAGATGCTAGAGAGGGCTGTTATTATACTTTATCAGGATGCTTTCTAATGTTAAGAAGCAGTAGTTTTGTTGCTATAAATATGTTTGACGAAAACACTTTTTTGTATTCAGAGGAACAAATATTAGCTGAAAGGTTAAAAGATATTGATCAAAGGATGTATTATCTTCCAGATGTGCAGATTGTACATTTTGATGGGGCATCGGTAAATAAATATTTTCAAAATAAAGCTAAATTGTTTCTTTTATTTAAAAGTGAAAAATATTATTATTCCAATTATATTGGGACTTCTAAGTTTATCATTTTGTTAGGAGCTTTAAGTATAAGATTTTTTTTATTTTTTGCGAAAATTTCTAATGTGTTTAAAAAAATACGAGAGTAATATCGTTTTCAAAAATAGAAGAGAATTTATTGCTATATAAAGTATTATAGAAGGAAAATCATTAAAGTTATTAAGAAGTCTTAATGAAAAATAAAATTGCCATTTTTGCTGAGAGTTCTAAATACGGAGGTATAAGTACTTACTGTGTTAATTTGGCATATGGCCTTCAGTTGCAAGGCTACGATGTTGTGATAATATGCCCTATCGAGGATAGAGTACCTAATCGTTGGGTAATAGAGCAATGCGTTGAGTTAAATATAAAACACAAAACCTTTGTTTTTGATAAGGCATTTGATCTTAAAGTTGTAAAGGCTATTAATACCTATATAAGGGAAGAAGGGATAAGTATTTTACATACCAATGGTTACCGACTAAATACGATTGTTAAGTTATGTCAACTTTTATCTTTTAAATGGCGTAAGCATATTATGACGATTCATGGTATTTTACCTAAAGGTTTTTTGAAAAATAATAAAGCTAAATCGTTTTATAGATTTAACGATTTAAGTGCATTTATGGGGTCTCAAATTATTGCAGTCTCGAATTTTACAAAAAATTCGTATAGTAAGCAAGCCCTTATTTGCCCTAAGAAGATACATACGGTTTATAATGCTATTAGGTACGATGAAATTGCTCCAAGTATAAAGTCCAAAGAGTTAATTCAGGTTTCTTTTGTAGGGCGATTAGAACGTGAGAAGGGGATTGATTTCTTTTGTGATATTGTTTCTGCATTTATAGATAAGTATCCATTACTTAATGTCAGGTTTAATATCTATGGTACAGGTAAGTTTGAAGATGATGTGAATGCTTTACAAGCAAAGTATCCCTTAAAAGTAATATATCATGGGTTTAAAGCCCAGGCTTCTGATATGCTTCTTGATGCTGATATTTTAATTGTTCCTTCTGTTGTGGAAACATTTGGTTTAGTGGTGTTAGAAGCAGCACAATATGGTGTGGTATCTATCGCCTCTAAGGTAGGAGGTTTGCCAGAAATAATTGAAAATAATACAAATGGTATACTTATTAATTATGGTGATGTATTTGGTTTTGTAGAATCTATTTATCGTTTGTCTACAGATAAAGAACAACTGAGTAGACTATCACTTAATACTAAGTTAATGACCCATAGGTTTACAATAAAGAATATGACCAAACAAACGCTTGAGATTTATAACAAATAGCTTTATTCTAAAGTTGTTCTTTAGACTTCTTTAAATGGCGTGCTGAGGTATGTGGTAAGATTCCCTATAGGTGATAGGTTATGAAAGGAGGACGAATATTATATACATACACACACTAATCAATTTATAATGATAAATAAAATTTTTTATATAGATCCCATGTCGTATGGGAATTTAGCTCTTTATGATTATGGTCTACTTAATGGGATAGATGATAGTGTTGACGCTTCATACTTGTGTAGTACAAATTATAATTATAAGCCTTTATCACAGATCAAAGTCTATCCTTTGTTTAAGTACCATGAAAAAAAAGGATTATGTAAGATTTTCTCTTATGTTTATTCTCTTATTCGAACCTTATTACTGATTTTACAAGAAAAGCCAGGAGCCATTCATATACAATGGTGTAAAGTACCTTATGTTGATTTCATTTTTATGAAATTATTGAGAATATTTTCACCTAAAACAAAAATAATTTATACTGCACATAATGTTTTGCCACATAGTTTAAAAAAGGGAGATGTATATATTTATACAAAATTGTATAGTGAAGTAGATTACTTGATTACGCATACTGAAAGATCTAAAGATGAATTGGTAGCGTTATGTCCTACTGCAGATGAAAAGTTGAATGTTATACCTCACGGTTTAATAGCTTATGATACTGATGAAGTTGAAGTTGATCAGATAATAACTGATTTAGTCCTCGAACATGATTTAAAAGATAAAACGGTTTTTTTAGCTATCGGACGACAGCATAAGAGTAAAGGGGTGGACATACTTATTAATAGTTGGAATAAGGTATGTGGAAATGATGAAGATAGTACGTTGATAATTGCGGGTATTAATAATGAGTATGAGGAATTATGTACTTCTTCTAATATCTTGACATTTAGTAAGTATTTGTCAAATGAAGAGTTTAATGCATTTCTCAAAATATCAAGTGTTATTGTTTTGCCTTATCGTAAAGTCTCTCAAAGTGGCGTGCTTTTATCTGCTATAGAAATGGAAAAACCGCTTATTGTATCCAATGTAGGAGGATTACGAGATCCATTTACATTTGGAAATATAGGTTGGGTGTTTGACATTCATAGACTTGAAGAGTTTGACCTGATATTAGAAATCATAAAGAATGAAAAATCAGTGCTTACTAAGATCGAGAATAATAAAATTGAGTGGGAAAAGGTGAAGAAAGAATACACTTGGGATACTATTCAAGAAAAAACAGTTAGCTTATACAATTTAGCATGTGATTTTTAATAATTTCTCTTTATTTATTTTAGATAGAAGTTCTGAAATGATTTTGTTTAGGGATACCAATGCAAAATAAAGCTTAAACAGCACTAATATGAAGATACTATATATACATCAATACTTTAAAACCCCTAAACAAGCAGGGGGCACAAGATCTTATTGGATTTGTAGGGCATTAATTGACGCTGGTCATCAGGTGGTGATGGTTACTGCTCGTGATAACAAGACTAATGCTACTGAAGAAGAAGTCGTTGATGGGATTAATGTTTACTATGTAAATAATATTTATAACAACAGGCTAAGTATTGCACAGAGAATGAAATCTTTTTTTCAGTTTATGATTAAGTCTTATGTAGTTGCAAGAAAAGAAGTAGGTGTTGATCTTGTTTATGCCACATCAACACCATTATCGGTTGGTATAACTGCATTATTTCTTAAATGGTTTAATGGAAAAGATTTTGTCTTTGAGGTAAGAGATTTATGGCCTGATGTACCTATTAGTATGGGAGCTATTAATAATAAGTTTTTGCAAAAGATGGTTTATTATTTAGAGAAAACTATTTATGACGGAGCTGCTCAGATTGTTGCTCTCTCTATTGGAATGAGAGAACATATTATATCTAAAGGTATAGACTCAAAAAAAATAAGGGTTATTCCTAATATGTCTAAAAATAAAGCTTTTTATTCTAGAGATATTGAACCAGTTACTTATGAAGAATTTGATTTAGAAAAGGATAAATTCTACGCTATCCATTTTGGAGCTATGGGGCGTGTTAATGGGCTTGACTATATAATTGATTCTGCCAAACTGTTGAAAGATAATAAAGACATTGTTTTTTTATTAGTTGGTGATGGTTCAGAAAGAGAACGACTTCAAAACCTTTGTGTTGAGTATGATCTTTCAAATGTGAAATTTTTAGGACCATATAGTATGCAAAAAGTATCGAGACTGGTAAATTTATCTGCTTGTTCTGTTGTTTCTGTTGCTGATCTTAAAATTTTTGAGACAAATTCTGCAAATAAGTATTTTGATACATTAGCAGCTCAAAAGCCAGTTATAGTTAATTTTAAAGGTTGGATTAAGGATGAGGTAGAGTGTGCAAGATGTGGAGCATATGTCAATGTTAAAAAGCCGCAAGAATTAGCAGACTTGTTAGCTGATTGGAGTGAGTCACCACAGAAGATAAATGATATGGGGCTTAATTCGAGAAAGTTAGCGGAGGATAAATATGATAAAGAATTATTGACAAGTCAAGTTGTAAATATTATAGAAAATGTATAATTCTCTTTTATATAATGTGATTTTATATAATATTTCTCCCAATATTAGTTTTTAATAACTACAATGTGTATTATGATTAAACTCTTAGTCTACATAAAACACCACCTCACCTTTATCTGGCGTATAGTGGAACTCATTAATTCAATTCTTGTACGGATATTGTGGTCTCACAAATTCCGTAAGATTCCTATAATTTGTGGTGTCTTATCAGTGGGCACGAAATATAATTATAGAATTCTAGAGCTAGGAGATATTGAATCTTTACATTATTTGCTTAATAATCAAAACAAAGATTATCTAAATTATTTTTCACCACATAAGACAGATTTAAAAACACTAAAAAAAATTGTTAAGAATTATAACTACTTAACTTTTGGATGCTTCGATGGTGATAAGCTTGTTGGTTATTTCTTTCTAAGGTTATTTTTTACCAGACGAGCGTTTATTGGTCGTTTAGTTGATGAAAATTATCAAGGAAAAGGTATAGCTAAACAAATGTCTAAACTCCTTTATGCAGTTGCCGATGAGATTGATTTCCCTATTTATTCTACTATAAGTAAAAAAAATATTGGTTCATTAAAATCTCATCAATCTGTTCGTAAATATACTGTTGTAAAAGAGTTAAAAGATAATTACTTACTGATAAAATTCGACAAACAATAAAATGAAACGCCCCTTCGATCTCACCTTAGCACTTGTTGCTCTTCTTATATTATCACCATTATTATTAGTGGTCTATCTCCTTATCCGCCTCAAGATGCCCGATGGCAGTCCCATCTTTCAGCAAAAGCGGGTAGGGCGCTATGGCAAGTTGTTGAGTTTTTACATAATTCCTAATAAATATCAGTTAGAACCCTTAGTTTTGCATTAGCAAGAGGAATATAAAGACACATTAATGAGCCTATTAATACATATCGAAAAACTCTTATCGGGTCAATACGTAGAAGGTAGCCGAATGGAATTCAAAGAAGGTTGGAATCCTAAAGCTGTCATGCGTACGGTATGTGCATTTGCCAATGATTCTGAAAATGAAGGGAGTGGCTATATTGTAATAGGTGTAGCAGAGCAGAAGGGTAAAGCTGTGCGACCAGTTAAAGGCTTTCCTGAAGATGCCTACGAAGCCGTTCAGAAAGAATTGTTGGCTTATTGTCAGCTGATTAGTCCAAGCTATGTGCCTCGTTTATCTTTAGAAGATATTGATGATAAAAAGGTCCTTGTGATATGGGTACCTGCTGGTAGCAATCGTCCTTATAAAGTACCAGACGATGTTCTGGCTAAGAAAAAGGTTTACAATTTCAGAATACGTCAATATTCAAGTAGTGTAGTGCCTAATACAGAACAAGAAATCGAGCTTATACAGCTAACTGCAAAAACGCCCTTTGATGATCAAGTTAACACTAATGCTTCACTTACGGATCTTGACTTTGCATTAATGCGTGAGCATCTATTCAAGACTAATAGCAAGCTTTTTGACGAAAGCGCTACAATGGGTATAGAAGAGTTAGCCGATAAGATGAACCTATGTTCAGGTGCCAAAGAGCATCTTTTTCCTAAAAATGTAGGCCTGTTGATGTTTACCCCACATCCTGAACGATTTTTTAAGGGTGTCCAGATCGACTTAGTTGAATTTCCTCAAGGCTTAGGAGCCAAGGAATTTTCTGAAAAAAGTTATTATGGTCCTATTCAGTTGCAGCTAACCAATGTCTTAGAGGAAATACAAAAGCGTGTTATACAAAAACGAATTATTAAATATAAAGATAAAGCTACAGCGGATGAAATATATAATTACCCCTTTGAAGCTATAGAAGAAGCGCTGTCTAATGCTGTATATCATAGAAATTATGAAATAGAAACACCTATAGAGGTGCGTATTTTGCCACAAGGCATAGAAATAATAAGTTATAATGGGGCAGATCCATCATTAAAGCAAAAGGATTTTGACACTGGAGCCATACGTCATCGTAGATACCGCAACAGACGCATTGGTGAGTTTCTTAAGGAACTTAAGTTAACTGAAGGTAGAGGTACTGGTATTCCAACCATACGTCGTGTATTGCAAGATAATGGATCATCTACACCTATCTTTGATACTAATGAACCAACACGCAGTTGTTTTATTACTGAAATCCCTATTCATTCAAGTTTTGGGGAGGGTGGTCGAATAGGTGGTCAAATAGGTGGTCAAATAGGTGGTCAAATAGGTGGTCAAATAGGTGGTCAAATAGGTGGTCAAATAAATTCAGAAAAACAAGATTATTGTACTGACCATGAAGATAATGAACTGCTTTCTGAAAAGGTAAAAATACCAGCATCTCGTAATGCAACAAAAAAAGACCAATTACAAGCGCAGCAATCCATGGTACTAGCAAGCCCCGACTTAAGTGCCATGCAAAAGGCCGTATTAATGGCGATCATAGAAAATCCACGAATAACGAGGAAAGCCTTAGCTCAACAGTTTGAGATACACGAGTCTGCTATTCAAAAACATATTAATGCCTTAAAAACAAAAAATGTAATTATTAGGGTGGGTAATACAAGGGGCTATTGGAAACTTAAAAAATAAAATAATAAATGAAACGCATATTTGACCTCACCTTATCTTTAGTAGCCTTACTATTACTATCCCCAGTACTGATAGTGGTCTATATCTTAATCCGTATAAAAATGCCCGATGGCAGCCCCATCTTTCAGCAAAAGCGGGTAGGGCGCTATGGCAAGTTATTTACGATGTACAAGTTCCGTACCATGAGCGCGCATCACGGAGGGAGCTCTGTATCGGTGGCAGGGGAGGCCCGTATTACACCTTTGGGGGCTAAGTTGCGCCGTTATAAGATTGATGAACTCCCCGAGTTATGGAATATTATCAAAGGCGATATGAGCTTGGTAGGGCCGCGCCCCGATGTGCCAGGTTATGCCGATAAGCTCGAAGGCGAAGACCGTAAGGTTTTGGAACTGCGCCCGGGCATTACCGGCCCCGCTTCCTTGAAGTATGCCAATGAAGAAGAACTACTAGCCCAAGTAGATAATCCACAAGAATATAACGACACCGTTATTTTCCCGGATAAAGTAAAAATTAACTTGGATTATTTTAACAATCAGTCCTTAAAAGAAGATATAAACATTATTATAAAGACAATAACACACAAGTATTAAAATGGAAAAAGTAGCCGTAATCGGTTTAGGGTATGTAGGTTTACCACTAGCCATAGAGTTTGCAAAGAAGTATGAGACCTGGGGTTTTGATATTTACGAAAGCCGGGTAGAGGAGTTACGTAGTGGCAAGGATAGCACCTTAGAAGCAGATGAAGCAGAACTGAAAGCTTCAAGCATTCATTTTACGTCTCAACTGGAAGACATCAAGGCTTGTAATATCTATATAGTAGCTGTACCTACGCCAACCGATAAGCATCATAAGCCCGATCTGACGCCACTGTATAAAGCGAGCGAAACGGTAGGCTCAGTATTGTCAGAGGGAGATATCGTCATCTATGAATCGACGGTTTATCCTGGTGTTACAGAAGATGAATGCGTGCCTGTATTGGAGCGTGTGTCCGGGATGACGTTTAATCAGGGTTTTTATTGTGGCTATTCGCCCGAGCGCATTAATCCGGGCGATAAAGTACATACCTTGACTAATATTGTTAAGATTACATCCGGTTCCACACCGGAAGTTGCAGAGCGTGTGGATGCCTTGTATAATTCGATACTGGAAAATGGCACCCATAAAGCCGCGAGCATCAAGGTGGCCGAAGCCGCTAAGGTGATTGAGAACTCGCAGCGTGATATTAATATTGCTTTTGTCAATGAATTGGCTAAGATTTTTAATCACTTGGGTATTGACACTTTAGATGTATTGGAAGCTGCCGGTACCAAATGGAACTTCTTACCCTTCCGTCCGGGCTTGGTAGGTGGTCACTGTATAGGTGTAGACCCTTATTATTTAGCCCAAAAAGCCCAGGAGGTGGGGTATCATCCTGAAATCATATTGGCCGGCCGCCGTATGAATGATGGTATGGGCGAATGGATTGCCGGTGAAGTGGTGAAGAGGATGATAAAAAAACATTTGGCGGTAAAAGATGCTAAAGTCTTGGTGCTCGGCATTACTTTTAAAGAAAACTGTCCGGATATCCGTAATACAAAAGTAGTACAGCTAATAGATGAGTTAAAAGAATATGGCTGTCAGGTAGATGTGTATGATCCTTGGGCAAGAGCAGAGGAGGTTGAAGAAGAATATGGTATTGCCTTAGCCACACAGCTAGAAGAGGGAAGCTATACCGCCGTGGTATTAGCTGTGGCGCATCAGGAGTTTGCCTCGTTGGATATCGAAGCCCTTAAAGTGAATAATGGGGTCGTGTACGACATCAAAGGCGTCTTGGATAAAACAATGATCACGCATCGACTTTAGAGGGTAGTCGTCGGTTTTTTTTATAATCAAATATTATTAGGAATAAGTGGTCCAACAGGCGTGGAAGTTCCTCTCTACAAATCAGATAATGAATCTTATGCTTTATCTAAAGAAAAAGATAGAGTGACACCCTTAAAAGAACATAAAAACGAAAAACTCTCGCTAATGGTGAGAGGAATTGGTTGGACGAATAATATGTTAATCGTTTTCCTCGTTGGTGCGGATATCTATCGTGCTATTCTAAAGCTGTTTTTTGTGAGTTATACAGTTCTAAAAGGTAAGTGTTCTAAGACGTAATAAATATATAAATTTCTTGTTAAGGCAAGAAGGTGTCAGTTGATGCTTGACTTGACACTAGATGACCTCTTTATTTCAATATGGAAATAATACAATATTAATTTAGAATGTCTTTTTTTTGCGAAAATTATCGCAACGAAAATTATCGCAATGTTAAAATCAAGTGCTTATCTATCCGAAAATCCATTTAAGTTTGGAACAGTAGTTTCTGATACTTATTTTACAAATTGGCAGAAAGAAAATACTAGCATTAAAACTTTGTTATCGAGTCCTAATCATTTAACCTTGATAGCGCCTCGACGTTATGGCAAGACCAGTTTGATCTTCAAAGTTTTAGAGGAGAGTCAACGGAAATCTATTTATATTGATTTTCAATTAATCAATAGTATTAATGATTTTGCATCTCAATATTTGAAAAGAATCTACAAGCTTTACCCTATTGAGCGTATAAAGGGGTTCTTGCGTCATTTTAGAGTGCTTCCTGAAATTTCTTTGAATCCTCTTAATGATGAAATAAACATATCTTTTAAGTCCTCATCCTCCAAGGAGCAGGACTTACTAGAAGATGTTCTTAATCTCTTGGATAAGGTGGCAGATAAGAGTGATCGACCAGTGGTCGTTTTAGATGAGTTTCAAGATATTTACCGTATCGATAAATCTTTTGATCGTAAGTTACGCTCCATAATGCAAAAGCATACGGGTATCAATTATATTTTCTTGGGAAGTATGGAGTCTATGATGCGTGAGATTTTTGAAAATAAAAAAGCTCCCTTTTATCACTTTTCTCAGTTGATGTATCTGCAAAAGATTAGTAGAGAAGATTTCACTCATTACATCACTAGGCGCATTGTCTTTGAAGGCGTGGATAGTGAATCGATAGCTAATCGCATTTTGGATATCAGTCAATGTCATCCACATTATACCCAGCAGTTAGCCTATCAGGTATGGCATGTGCTGAAATCATACCCTAAGACTGATGATGCAGTAGCATGCGCTTTAGAGGAGATCTTAAAAATACATGATTTAGATTTTGAACGTTTGTGGGAGACTTTTAATACGACAGATAAAAAGATTTTGCTTGCTTTATCATTAGATTATCAACAACCTTATTCCTCTGATTTTTTAGCGCTTACCGAGATTGCATCCACCAGTACCATATTGAGTGCTATGAAACGTTTATCTATGCGTTCATATGTCACCCATCTAGGACCATTATATGAAATAGAAGATCCATTTTTTAAACGTTGGATTATTAAACGCCGCAATGACTCATGAAACGACTTTTTGATACTAGCTTTAACAGATTTATTGGCATTATGGCCCGTTTGCAACGAGGGGTCTGTTGGTAGAGAAATTCTGACATAATGAATTAAATATTATTGTGTTGCTACCGTTGTATTATTTTTTTTTTTCTTACCTTTGCTAAAGATATTAAAATCAAAACCCTATAAGAAAACGTTTACCCATAAATCCACACCACGTATGAATCATCGTATTTTCCTTTCTCCGCCCCATATGGGAGGGAATGAACAAAAGTATATTCAGGAAGCTTTTGACAGTAATTACATTGCACCTTTAGGCAAAAATGTAGAAGAGTTTGAAAAGAGTATATGCCAATATACAGGCGCGCAGGAGTGCGTCGCTTTATCGTCGGGCACAGCAGCTCTCCATTTAGCATTGATTATATTAGGGGTAAAAGCAGGCAATGAGGTTTTATGCTCCTCCTTTACCTTTTGTGCATCGGCCAATCCTATTGTATATCAGGGAGCTAAGCCCATCTTTGTAGACAGTGAAAAGGACACTTGGAATATGTGCCCCGATCAGCTGGAGCGTGCCATCGAAGACCGCATCGCCAAGACAGGCCGTACGCCTAAAGCCATCATCTTGGTACACCTCTATGGTATGCCGGCGCAGATGGATAAGATAATGACCATCGCCGAGCGCTATCAGATACCCGTCATAGAAGATGCTGCCGAAGCATTAGGCAGTACTTATCTGGGGCAGGATCTGGGCACATTTGGTGACTTTGGGGTCTTTTCATTTAATGGTAACAAGATAATCACCACTTCAGGCGGAGGCGCTTTGGTATGTGACAATAAGAAGTGGGCCGACCGTGCCCGTTTCCTTTCGACCCAGGCCCGTGATGCTGCGCCTTATTATCAGCATACGGCTATTGGTTTCAATTACCGAATGAGTAATGTACTGGCAGGTATTGGGCGTGGGCAAATGGAAATATTAGACGATCATGTAAGTGTTTGCCGAAGCAACTACCAATTTTATAAGGATTTGTTTAAGGATGTGGCCGGGATTAGTTTCTTGGATGAACCGGATGAGATATACCGTTCTAACTTTTGGCTCACCACCATCTTAATCGATGAAAAAGCTGCCGGATTCAATAATTATGATTTGATGGAGGCTTTGGATAAGGCCAATATAGAATCGCGTCCTTTGTGGAAACCGATGCACCTGCAACCTTTCTTTGCCAGTGCCGAAGCTTATCTGAATGGTGTCTCCGAGTTTCTCTTTAATTGTGGTATTTGCCTGCCTTCGGGTAAAAATATGACCGAAGAGGAGCGGAAAAGGATAAGGGATTGCGTTGAAGCCTTTGTGGCAGAAAAGCAAGCTTAAAAAATAAAAGGAAGTGGGGCAGAGGCCAGGGCAAAGGCATTTAGAATATGTTTTTTAC
>DHQI01000031.1:30810-44424 GCA_002408065.1 Bacteroidales bacterium UBA5342 | reverse complement strand
ATTCTAAATGCCTTTGCCCTGGGATAGGGGGCAGGGTAACAGGGTTTCAGGGTTTCCGATGACTGAGTGAACCCGATGTACATCCGGATTGTATCGAAGTAGGAGGGAGGCACCTTTGTAGTGCTCTAATTCTTTTCGCCCATCGATGCATAAAAAAAGCCATCCCGGAAGACCGGAACAGCTTTTTGTGCTTATCACTTCTAGACCTCAGCCTCAGCCTCAACCTTAGCTTTAGCCTTATTCTTAATCTTAGATCAAAGCGTTTACCGCCGCTACGCCTTCGGCAGAAGCCGCCAGTTTAGCTTTTTCGTCGTCGTTAAGTTCCATTTCTACGATGCTTTCGATACCGTTTTTGCCGATAACACAAGGTACACCAAGAGAAATGTCGTTAAGACCATATTCGCCTTCGAGCAAAGCCGAACAAGGGAACATTTTCTTAGAGTCAAGAGCTATGGCGCGTACCAATTCAGATACTGCAGCCCCCGGAGCATACCAGGCAGAAGTGCCTAGAAGCTTGGTCAATGTAGCACCACCTACTTTAGTGGCTTCTACTACTTCGGCCATTTTTTCTGCTGAAAGAAACTGTGATACAGGAGCACTGTTGCGAACAGCTTTGTCGATCAACGGCACCATGCCAGTGTCAGAGTGTCCACCGATAACCATAGCCGAGATATCAGATTGCGGGCAATCTAATGCTTCGGCAATGCGGTATTTGAAGCGGGCGCTATCCAGAGCACCACCCATACCGATAATACGGTTTTTAGGCAGATCAATAGATTTGTGAGCCAGATAAGCCATGGTGTCCATAGGGTTAGATACCACAATGATGATCACGTTTGGTGATTCGGCTATCAGACTTTGAGCTACTGCTTTTACGATGCCGGCGTTAGTGCCGATAAGTTCTTCGCGGGTCATTCCCGGCTTGCGTGCAATACCGCTGGTGATAACAGCTACATCACTACCTGCTGTGGCAGAATAATCGCCTGTTACACCGGTGATTTTTGTGTCAAAACCGTTCAAAGATGCCGTTTGCATCAAATCCATTGCTTTACCTTCTGCAAAACCTTCTTTAATGTCTACTAATACTACTTCATCAGCAAAATCTTTAATGGCCACGTACTCGGCACAACTCGCACCTACAGCACCTGCTCCTACTACCGTTACTTTCATAGTTTAATAATATTTTATTCTGTTTGTTTTATAAAAAAAGTGTCTGTTTTCTAAAAAATAAGGGCGAATATACAAATAAATTGCAGAAACAGGTAGCCTCAGAAACGCTTTATTTTTATGCTGTTTGATTTGATAATTGGACTTTGCAAAACAATGGCGAATTGGTGATTTGAACTGACATTTTTCAATGAATCAATGGTTCAATGATACAATGATTTAATGATTCAATGCGAGAATGAGTGAATGTCGTTCTGTGTTGTCTGTTCCATCTATTCAAGAATTCTCGCATTAAAACATTAAAAAAAGGGCTCCGCCGTAGCGAAGCCCTTTTCCATTCTAATGAGAATGTATATGAAAAGATTAGTAATCCTTCTTTATTTACTCTAGTTGTAGATAGACTCTCCGTGTTCGTAGATATCCAAACCTTCTTCTTCAATCGTTTTAGTGACACGAAGTACACCAGCTTTCTTAAGAATAGTGAAGAGGATGAATCCTGTTCCGAATGCCCAAGCAAAGAATGCTAATACACCGATAGCTTGTACACCAAGAAGGCCTGCGCCGTGTCCGTAGAAAAGACCTTCAGAAGTAGAGAATAAACCAACGGCAAGCGTACCAAATGCACCACATACACCGTGTACCGAGATAGCACCTACTGGGTCATCTACTTTAAGAACTTTATCGAAGAATTCTACAGCAAATACTAAGATGATACCTGCTAAAATACCGATGATTAAAGCGCCACCAGGACTAACAGCGTCTGTGCCGGCGGTGATAGCAACAAGACCAGCCAAAGCACCGTTCAATGATAGTGATAAGGTAGGACGTTTGTAGCGCACCCAAGCTACGATCATAGCAGATACAGCACCTGCAGCGGCAGCAAGGTTGGTTGTTACGGCAATGTGACCGATAGCTTCAGCATTGTCGACACCAGCAGCAGCTAACTGAGAACCAGGGTTGAATCCGAACCATCCAAACCAAAGGATGAATACACCAAGGGCACCTAGTACTAAGTTGTGTCCAGGGATGGCTTTAGGTTTTCCTTCTTTGTTGTATTTACCGATACGAGGACCAATGATAGAAGCACCAGCAAGACCTACCCACGCACCTACAGAGTGTACGATAGAAGAACCGGCGAAGTCATGGAAGCCTAATTCGCTTAACCATCCGCCACCCCAAGTCCAGTGACCAGAAATAGGATAAATAACTACAGATATCACGATGGTGAAAATCAGGTAAGCTTTAAATTCAGTACGCTCTGCCATAGCTCCTGATACGATAGTAGCTGCTGTAGCACAGAATACAGTTTGGAAAAATAAGTCAGCGTAGTTAGAGTAGTTGATACCGTCGCCTACGATGCCTCCAAGATCTCCGGAGAATAGGGTAGGGATACCAATGAATCCGCCAATAGAATCTCCGTACATAATTGTGAAACCTACCAACCAGTATAGGATAGAACCGATTGAGAAGTCCATTAAGTTTTTCATCAAAATGTTTGCGGTGTTCTTAGATCGGGTAAATCCGGCCTCTACCATTGCAAACCCAGGTTGCATAAACATTACCAAGAAGGCGGCAATGAGTAACCACATGTTGTCTATACCGGCCGTTAAGCCATATAATGTATCTTCCATAATATTAATTTTTTATGCGTGAATGTGAGAATGCTAGTTCTCTTATTCATTTGTGTTTTTAACTAATTAGATTTGTTTTGTGTTTTTATGAAAGCTTGAATGTGTCGAATATTCATTAATTCATGCATTCTCGCATTCGCTGATTGTTATTCTTGACCTTCCAGGTAAACGGCTTTGTCGCCACTCTCGCCTGTGCGGATGCGGATGCCATCAGAAATTTCAGAAATGAATATTTTACCGTCACCAATTGCACCTGTTTTTGCGGAAGCTTGAAGAGCTGCGATGGCAGGTTTAAGGTATTTTTCTCGACAATAGAATACGATCATAGTGCGCTCGATAGCACTGGTGTCATACTTTACACCACGGTAAACGCGTGATTGGGTGGCTTTACCTACACCTCTTACATCCCAAAAGGTGATGAACTCGATGCCAGCTTCATTAAGTGCTTCTTTTACATCATCAAATTTTGTTTTACGGATGATTGCTTCAACTTTTTTCATCATAGCTGTATGTGTTTTAATGTTGTTAAAATCGTTTAAAGGTAGGATGGCTAGTTATAGCCATCCTTTAAATTTTCTCTTTTCTTAGAAAGAAACACCTACTACAGTGTAGAAACCACCAGTTGATGGGTTAAGAATAACGCTACCTGTTAATGGAAGAGCGAAAGTTCCAAGAGCAACTTCAGTAGAGTAAGACATGCCTACGTTAGCTAACATGAAATCGCCATCGTCAGTGTACTGTCCGTCGCCGGCACCTACAAATACGCTTACGTCACCAAAAGCATAGCCAGCTTCTATGTAAGTGTCTTCGACACCGTCACCAAACATATAAGCTGCTAAAATGCTGAAATCACCAGCGCCAAAGCTTACGGATGGTTCGAAAAAGTGCATGTCTCCATCCATCCAGTCACCGCCGAAATAGTAGTCTGTGAAGCCTAAGCTAAGACCAAAGTCAAATGCGTATCCTGCATAAAGGTCGGCTTCGAAGCCTTCGTTCATGCTAAAAGCGTTAGATCCCCAAGCGCCGATTTCAAGGCCACCTGTTGCGAAGCTTACGTAAGGTTGGATAGCTGGTCCTGATCCGAATTGAGTACCGCGCCATACGTAGCTAGATACAAGATCAGCTCCTGCTGAAAAACTTGACTCGTCTTGTGCTGTAGCGGTGCTAAGAGATAAAACTGCTACGATTGCTAAAATTGTTGCTTTTAAAGTTTTCATAATCTTTTACGTTTTTAATTAGTGATTAGATTAAGTTAATAGAATTTGGTTGTTATTTATTATAAATTAAAATTTCTTGTTTTGGTTGCTTGGGGTTTAGTTAAAAAATACGACAAAATAGCCCGTTAAAAAATAATAATGCTATCATAAAGATTTGTAAAGTATTAAAATGGTTAAATACACCCGTGCTCTCTCTTTTGAATTAGTTTTACGCTGCAAAGATAGGGTGAAAAAGTTAACGAGCAAATAAAAACGGCAAAAAAATTACAAAAAGACAGCAAAAAGCTCGTAAAAAAGACAAAATGTAGCTCTTTGGAGAGTCTGGTATGATTGTTATTTTGTTTTGGCTTTATGGTAATTGTTTTTGACTAATCGCTGTAACAGTCATATGTAGAGTGTTTAAGAGGGTTTTACTAAGTTCGCTCTTTAAACTGTGACGTGGTTGTTTTATGTTTAAGGGTGGGTTTTGTGAAAAAATGAGATAAAAATCACAAAAAGGTTAAAAAGATATAAAAAACCTGTTTAAAAGATTAAAAATGTAGTTTTAGATGGTGGTTCGTAGTCAAAATGTTCTTTTTCTTTTGGATTTTACATGGCAAAAAGCATTTTGAGGACGGCGAAAACTTGATAAAGTGACAGGATTTAGGAAGAATGAGTGTCAAAATGAAAGCTGCTCAGGGGTAAAGCAGGTAATGGCTTCGCGTTTTTCTGTAGCTAAGTAGGTCTTTTTGCCAGCTTTGTTTGATTTGCTCAGCGCTGAGTCCATCTTTTATTTGTTGCTGAAAGGTGGCATTGCCGGCTAATAGATTAAAGAACTTGGCATTTGTGAAAAAGTTCTCTTTGTCCGGGTAGTTGTTATAATAGGATAGGAGATAGTCTATGTTGAGGCAATTTGTCCTCTCAGCTTTGCGTAGGTCGCTGCCGTAGCACTTTTCGTTTTCGTGCTTAGGGTATTTAGACATTCCGTCGATGCTTTTCGGGGTAAAGGTAAAGTTGCCTTCAGATTTAGGGCTGCCTATCACCTGAAAAGGAAAATAAGTGCCGCGTCCTATGCTCATCTGTGTGGGTTCGAAAAAGCAAAGTGATGGGTATAGATTGATCGCAACAGCATTGGGTAAGTTTGGGGAGGGCTTTACCGGAAGAGGATAAGGGGTTTGGTGATTCCAGTTTTTCACAGGAATCACGGTCAATTCGCACCGGACTTCGTTTTTGAGCCAAGCTTCGCCGTTGATCATAAGCGCCAGTTCGCCTACGGTTAATCCGTGCACTACAGGGATAGGGTGCATGCCTACAAAAGAGCGGTATGTTTCCTTTAGAACGGGGCCGTCTGTGTAGTGTCCGTTGGGGTTGGGCCGATCCAGTATCAATAGGGGGATGTTGTTTTCGGCGCAGGCTTCCATGACATAATGCATTGTACTTATATAAGTATAGAAACGCACGCCTACGTCTTGAATATCGAAAATGACAAGATCTATACCTTTTAATTGACCGGGATGAGGTTTTTTGTTTTTGCCATAAAGAGATATGATGGGCAGACTCGTTTTGCTGTCTTTTCCGTCTTTTACTGTTTCGCCGGCATCGGCGTTTCCTCTGAAACCGTGTTCTGGTGCAAAAATAGTTTTTATCGTGATGTTATGCGAGAGCAAGGTGTCAACCAGGTGAGTTTCTTTTACGGTAGAGGTGGGGTTGACAACCAGAGCGATGTTTTTGCTTTTTAGCATTGGCAGGTAGCTTTCCATTTGCTCGGCACCTACTATGATGCTGCTCGTCGATTGTGCCTGACTGCAAGAAACGAAGCTTGACACATATATAATATAGAGTAAGGTTATTTTGATGCCCGACATTACGGGTGATGATATATGTGTATGGAAATAGTTTAAGGTTCTGCTCATGTCAACTTTTAGTTTCTGCCTTTTTTAGAATAGAAAGTCATGTAAACTTCAAAAATATCATTATTTCTGTAAAAGTAAACAAGTCGGAAGCAAATGTTTTATTATCTAATTGAGGTGATTATTATCACGTATTAAATCCTTACATTTGTATTTTCTTAACTAAAATGATAAAAATGAACATCCTTGTAACCGGCAGTAATGGTCAATTGGGCAGTGAAATACGTCAGCTATCTGAAGCTGGTAAACATGTCTTTTTCTTTACCGATGTCACCGAACTTGACATCACAAAACCCGATGCCATTGATACATTTTGCAAGACAAATGAGATTGATGTTATCGTTAACTGTGCGGCTTATACTGCTGTAGATAAAGCTGAGGATGAACCCGAAATAGCATTGTTGATTAATGCCGACGCTGTAGAGCATCTGGCCAAAGCAGCCAAGGCTAACAATGCTAAACTTATTCATGTTTCAACGGATTATGTTTTTGATGGCAATGCTTGTGTGCCATATACCACAGAACACCCTACAGCGCCTGCTTCGGTCTATGGTGAAACAAAACTTAAAGGAGAGCAGGCTGCTCATAGTATTTTGCCGGGTACGGTAATCATTCGTACTTCGTGGTTATATTCTACTTTTGGTAATAATTTCGTCAAGACCATGATACGTCTGGGTAATGAGCGTGATAGTTTGAATGTGGTCTTCGATCAGGTGGGCACGCCTACCTATGCTGCCGATTTGGCCAAAGCCATTCTTGAGATTATTGCTCAAGACTGCAAAGTTGGTGGTGTTTTTCATTTTAGTAATGAGGGGGTTTGTTCGTGGTACGATTTTGCACATAGTATTATGTCTAAGCAGGGTATTGATTGTCAGCTCTCGCCGGTAGATAGTTCGGGCTTTCCTACGAAGGCTACACGTCCTAAGTATTCGGTGATGGATAAGGCTCGTATTAAGGAGAGTTATGGTATAATTATTCCACATTGGGAGGATGCTCTAGACGAATGTCTGAAAACATTATAAATCTTGAAATGGCAAGTATGCATATTATTCTTCCTTCTGGTCTTTAGTGTAAAAGCCCAAAAGCGAAGTGCGCAAAAATTATTCGCTGAAGCAGAGCTGCAGATAGACCAGAATAAAGCCTTGGTGTTTTACCAGAAAGCATTAGCTAAAGATAGTAGCTATACTCAGGCTTATATTGCATTGGCTCGTATCTACGAGGTAAAGCAAGATTACACACTTCAAGTGAAAACGCTGCAACGTGGTAGTGAAAAAGTCCTTCATAATAAAGAGTTTCTGTTGGCTCAGCTCGCTAAGGCCGCTTATCTCAACGGTCAGTATAAACTGGCATATAATGCTCTGGATCAGCTCCCTGAAATAAAGGATTCTCAACTTTTACATTTGTTAGCCTGTATTAATTTTTCGATTGACGGCCAGGCAAATCCTCTAGATTTTGAAGCGCGCAATTTAGGGATGAATGTAAATACTGTTTATCATGATTATTGGCCCTCGCTCAGTATCGATGAGCAACAAATAGTCACTACAGTGTTTGTGGATGATGAAAACGACCTTGATGCCCCCTCTCAGGAAGATTTA
The DNA here is from genome assembly GCA_002408065.1 of Bacteroidales bacterium UBA5342. GTDB lineage: Bacteria > Bacteroidota > Bacteroidia > Bacteroidales > UBA5342 > UBA5342. Next base: position 36,925 of record DHQI01000031.1, on the reverse strand, counting down.
TTTATCAGTGAAAAAAATAGTAATGGGTGGCAGGTATCCAAAGCATTGAGCCCAATAATTAATTCTCCAGAAAATGAAGGAGCACAAAGCCTGTCCGCCGATGGTAATACGATGCTTTTTACGGCTTGTAACCGTTCTGATGGTTTTGGTGCTTGTGATATTTACATCACCCGTAAAATGGATGAGGGCTGGTCTGCTCCCTTGCCTTTTCCTTATCCTGTGAATACCGATTTTTGGGAGGGCCATCCCAGTCTTAGCGCTGATGGTCACTATCTTTTTTTCTCCAGCGACCGTACAGGTGGCTTTGGCGGACGTGATATCTATCAGGCTGAAATTGATTTAGGTGCTGATGTTACTATTAAGCGCATTCGCAATCTGGGGGAAATGATTAATACCGAAAAACATGAAATCTCACCTTTTATTCATGCTGATGGAAAAACACTTTATTTTTCTTCGGATGGTCACATAGGATTTGGTAGGCAGGATATTTTTAAAAGTCAGATGGATAGTACCGGGCAATTTTCAGAAATAAGTAACCTTGGTTTTCCTGTAAATACTCATCACGATGAAATTGGTTTGGTCGTTAACCCCGGAGGAAGTAAAGCTTATTTTGCTACCGAGCGGGAGGATAGTCGCAAAAAGGATATTTATGTGTTTGACCTGCCTTCGGCGTATCGGCCTCAGGAGGTGACTTATTTCAAAGCAAAAGTGAGAGACAAAGAGACCTTGAAGCCCCTTAAGGTGATGGTTGAGTTGAGTAATACCTTAGACGGCGAACTTGTCTTTGCGCAAAACATAGCCGGCGAATTTATTATTCCCTTACCCGTGGGGCAGGATTATGCTATCAATGTGTCGCATCCTGAATATTTGTTTTATTCCGATTATTTCCCTCTGCAAGTGAAGATGGATAAGTCTTTTGAGAAAGAGATTTTGCTTTCGCCAATAAGAAAAGGAGAAGTGCTTGTCTTGAAAAATGTTTTGTTTGAGCATAATTCTGCTCAACTTGATACTTCTTTTACTGTGGAGTTAGATCGTGCTGTGGCTCTTATACAAAACAATGACGAACTGCAATTTGAGATATCCGGCCATACCGACTCCAGTGGTTCTGATGATTATAATCTTAAACTTTCAGAAGAAAGAGCCAAAGTTGTTTATGAGTATTTTGTTTCTCAGGGCATTGAAGCAGATCGCTTGAGTTATAAAGGTTATGGTAGTACACGTCCTGTTTCGAACAAGGATGATGAGAACCGAAGAACAGAGTTGCTGGTAAAATAAAAAAAACGTTGGAAGTCTATTTTTATGATGTTAGTCTAAACCTCCAACGTTTGTTCTCTTAAGCTACATCACCATTTTTTTAGGCGTTAGCACTGCAAAAGGAATCAACAACTCTTCCATAGAAATCCCCCCATGCTGGAAAGTGTCGCGGTAATAGGTCACGTAATGATTAAAATTATTGGGGTAAGCAAAGAAATCCTCGTTGTAGCAGAAAATATATTTCGAGCTTACATTCAGAGAGGGCAAGCCGCAACGTTCCGGGTTGTGCATCTCATATACGTTGCGCTGATTGTAGGATAGGTTTTTGCCCACCTTGTAGCGTAGATTGGTGTTGGTGTTTCTATCGCCTACCACTTTTTCAGGATGTTGTACGCGGATGGCTCCATGGTCTGTTGTTATAACAATTTTGTAATCTTCATCGGCCAAACGTTTAAAAAAGTCACTGGTAGAAGAGTGATTGAACCATGACAGGGCTAAGGCACGGTAAGCAGACTCATCAGCAGCAAGCTCCTTAATAGCACGCGATTCTGTGCGTGAGTGTGAAAGCATGTCTATGAAGTTAAACACCACTACATTAAGATCGTTTTTTAGTAATTGATCAATGTTGTTCAATACTTTGGATCCAAAACTTGATTCATTTACTTTGTGGTAGGAGTGGGTGTATTTTTTGCGAAAACGTTCCAGGCAAGTGCCAACCAGTTCACTTTCGTACTGATTTTTGCCTTCTTCGCTGTCTTCGTCTACCCAATATTGCGGATAGATTTTTTTTATGTCGCTCGGTAGTAGTCCGGAGAAGAGTGTGTTACGTGCGTATTGAGTGGCTGTAGGTAGTATGCTGGAATAAATCTCATCCTCCTCTGTAGCATAGTCATCGCTTAAGGTTTCGCGTATCATACGCCATTGATCTACACGCAAATTATCAATCACCATAAAGAATACTTTGTCGCCATTGTCAAGCATTGGGATGATTTTCTCTTTCATAATGTCTTGCACCATGCGCGGACGTTCTTCACGTTCGCCCATCATCCAATCAAGATAGTTGCGTGCTACAAATTTACAGTATTGTGAACTGGCTTCGGTACGTTGCATTTTTAGTATTTCTTCCATTTCACTGCCCATGTCATCCATTTCAAGATCCCAATGAATAAGCGAGTTGTAAATTTCTACCCAGTCGTCCCAGTCTTGTGCATCGTTAATCTTCATACCCAGCTTGGCAAATTCTGACTGATAGTCGGAAGTGACTTTTTTAGAACGAATCTCTTGTGCTTGTACGTTTTTCTTAATGCTCATTAAGATTTGTTGTGGATTAACGGGCTTGATAAGGTAGTCGGCTATTTTACTGCCAATAGCCTCTTCCATAATGTCCTCTTCCTCACTTTTGGTAATCATTACTACGGGTACACCCGGCAAAACAGTTTTTATCTGTTGTAAGGTTTCCAGACCGGTGAGTCCCGGCATGTTTTCATCCAGAAAAACGATATCGAAAGGTTCTTCACGACATAAATCAATCGCATCTTCGCCATTCGTCGTTATAGCGACGTCAAACCCTTTATCTTCTAAAAATATCACGTACGGTTTTAGTAAATCGATCTCGTCATCTACCCACAGGATTGAAATTTGTTGCTCCATTATAGTTGTTTTAGTGTTCTTAGTAAAAGTGATAAGTTGTATGCTCGGAGTTTGAAGTCTAATCGTTTCACATCAAAACGAAAGTGCTCACTTTATTGTTCAACTTCTGACTTCAAAAATACGGGCTTTTTTTGATTCAAAAACCCTGCCAGCAACATCTTTTCTCTCAAATGTAGAAATGATTTCCTGAATATGAATGGTGAACCGCTTTTGTAGCGTTAATTTTTTGTTACAATCATCTAAAACAAGGCTAATCCATAGCAAAATTGTATATTTGTGCTCCATTTTGAAAAACAAAGAAAATGTTAAGAATAGCAATACAAACCAAAGGACGCCTACACGAAGAATCGATGGAGCTGCTATCGAAAGTAGGCATTAAACTTACCAGTGGAAAACGTAAACTTTTAACTCAGGCCAAGAATTTTCCTTGCGAGGTACTTTTTTTACGTGACGATGATATTCCGGAAGCTGTAGCAGACGGTGTCGCTGACCTTGGTATCGTAGGAGAGAATGAATATTTAGAAAAACAGAAAGATGCTGCTGTTGAAAAACGCTTAGGTTATAGTAAATGCCGTATGTCGCTGGCTATCCCTAAGGGGGAAGATTATGTCGATATTAAGTGGTTCAACGGCAAAAAAATTGCTACTTCCTATCCCGTAATTTTGGATAAATACCTGACTGAGAATAATGTGAAAGCTGATATTCATGAGATTTCAGGCTCTGTAGAGGTGGCTCCTGGCATTGGATTGTCGGATGGTATCTTTGATATTGTAAGCTCTGGAGGCACGCTTGTAAGCAATGGCCTTAAAGAAGTAGCCGTTGCTCTGGAATCAGAAGCTTTGCTGATTAAAACACCCGTGCTCTCAGAGGAAAAACAAGAGATTTTAAATGAGCTGATTTTTCGTATAGAAGCAGCATTGCTTTGCGAAGGTAAAAAGTATCTGATGCTTAATGCTCCTACTGAGAATGTTGATAAAATTACTGAAATACTGCCGGGTATAAAGAGTCCTACAGTACTTCCTTTGGCAGAAGAAGGCTGGACTTCCGTACATACGGTAATTGAAGAAAAAGTGTTCTGGAACATCGTAGGTGATTTGAAAGCCAACGGTGCTGAAGGCATCCTGATACTTCCTATCGGAAAAATGGTAATGTAACAGCTCCCCCAGGGGAATAAGCAAATTTTAACTATAAAGAATCCCAAATTCCAATCGTTCAGATGGAGTTTGGGATTTTTTATTTGTCAACTATGATTATTTATTTCTGATAGCGGATTCGCTTACATTAAAGGAATCCATGTTCAATTTTTCCAAAGCTTATCTATCATTGTTGATAATCTATAAAAAAACTCAGCCTGAGCCCTCTCAATATTTCCGGAATAAATGCCTTGGATCAAGATTAAATTCTGTGGGAGGATAAGAAATATATAATAATAAAAAATCATGAAGGGCGTTTAATTTGAATAGCTACGGGTGTAACCCGTGGTAGGTTGAAATATTGCAGGAGATCCCTGATAAGGGGTCAATATTTTTGTTCTACATGTTTTTCATTCAAGATGCTTAAGGATTGCTTCCCCACAAAGATTCTGCTTGATCTATTGTTTTTTTCTCAATAGTAAGCGGTATAAAATGAAAAACCGCCGTAGATGAATCTACGACGGTTTTTACTACTACTAACCTATCTAATCACTATTACTTACGATTGCTCGTAAAGTTTCTTGAAATCTTCCATTGAGATTTTTTTCGATTTTGTCTTTACCGTTTCGCGGATATATGCAATCACCTTATCGGTCATCACTTTGTTTATTATCTGCTCCATTTGGTTTTGGTCTTCGAGCATTTTTTTTGCATAATCCTCGTAGTACTCTTCCGGAAGGTTGCCCATTCCGTACATTGCAAACTGTTGAGCAGCCATCTTTTTAGCCGTATCCATAGGGTCGTTGGCCTCTACTTTGAGTTCTGCTTTTTGAGCTATTTGGCTTGTTGCTAACTGCCAGCGCAAATCATCCAATACCTTAGGGAAATCTGCTTCTAATGCTTCGGTGTTGAAATCCTCACGATCTTGATTGGATACGGTGATCCAGCGCTTAAGAAATTCTTCTGGGAATGCGACATCTTTCAGCTTGGCTACCACATACTCACGGGCGTCCCATTCGAAACGCATGTCGCTTTCTGATGCCAAGCTCTTTTTAACATCTTCTTCTATGCGTTGGCGGAAATCTTCTTCAGTGCTTATTTCTTCGTTAGGGAATACCTTTTTGAATAAGTCTTCACCCATTTCAGCATCTACATAACGTGTAATCTCCGTCACGGTGAATTTGTAGTCTGCCTCTGTCACAGCTTCTTTTTCTATGCCCAGAAAAGCAGGTAATTCTGTTTCGTTAAGGGCTTTTTTAGGATTGAAAGTTAGGGTTGTCCCTACCTTGGCTCCAACAAAAAGAGCTTTAGTATCGGCATCTTCAATGCGCTCCGGCATCAATACTGCCGCATCTTTGCTTATGCCGTCTTCCACGATATTTCCATCAGCATCGACCTCTGCCAAATCGCCTTTTACCATGTCACGCTCTTCAGCTGTTTCAGGGTTTTGCGCTTCGGCAAACTGAGAACGGAATTGTTTGATTTGATCTTCAACAGCTGTTGCCTCTACTTTAATATCGTATAGCGTTACAGTATCTTTCTCCGAAAGCTCAATTTCAATTTCTGGTTGAATACCTACGTCGAAAAGGAAGTCGAATTTTTCCTGAGTATCGAAATCAATTGTTTCTTGTTTTTCGCTTGGCAATGGTTCGCCCAAAATGCGGAAATCAGCCTCGTTCAGGTATTTTTGCAATTCCTGAGAAACCAATTTGTTGATTTCGTCCATTTGTACAGACATACCGTATTGTTTTTTGATCATTCCCATAGGGGCTTTGCCTTTGCGGAACCCTGGAATTTGAGCATTTTTACGGTAATCTTTTAGTACAGTCTCAACTTTTCCGGCATAATCATCTTTCTCTATACTTAGAGTCAGTGTTGCCGTCAAATCATCGATGTTTTGCTTTGAGATATTCATCTTCTTTAGTCTGCTAAATTAACAAAAAAATACCGTCCGAATTACTTTTTAAGTAATGCAAAACGGTATTCCTGTTTTGTGCGGGCGAAGGGACTCGAACCCCCACGTCAAAGACACTAGATCCTAAGTCTAGCGCGTCTACCAATTTCGCCACGCCCGCGGC
>DHQI01000031.1:29621-30552 GCA_002408065.1 Bacteroidales bacterium UBA5342 | reverse complement strand
CGCAAAAGTACAGTTTATTTTTATTCAAACAAACTATTGGGGCATAAAAATGAAATGTTTTTTTTATCCTATCCCCCGAAAGGGGGGGCGTATCCATTCGGGGGTAAGCTATTATTTATACATAAAACGCTTAATACTACGCTTTGGTGTTTTTTCGAATTCTTCTAAATGGACTTCAAAATCTGATACCTGCATGTATTTTGGAAGTCTTTTGTTTAATTCTGCCAGGTAACCTTTGAAAATCACAGGCAGGTCATCATTGGTTTTTCCTTCGGCTTTTAGTGCTTCTTGATCAGGGACTACGATAGCCACCAAAATGTTGTTACGCATTACGACTAAAGATTCAAGTACCACCCACATACTATTAATGATGGATTCTATTTCATCCGGATAGATGTTTTTGCCAGAAGCGCTCAGAAGCATCGACTTTTTACGTCCTTTGATAAAGATGTTTCCTTTTTCGTCGATTGTACCAAGGTCGCCGGAGTGGAACCAGCCATCTTCATCAATGACCTTCTTGGTTTCCTCTTCATTCTTATAATAACCGAGCATCACATGGCTGCCACGCATAATGATTTCGCCAATTTCATTTTGCTGATCAGAAGAATCAATCTTTACTTCCAGTTCATCTACTGCCCGTCCCGAAGCAGCCACCTCGGTAGTGTCCCACGAGGCGTACGATATCAGCGGACCACATTCTGTCATCCCATAACCAATAGTGAAAGGAAGTTTTATTTTTTTGAAGAAACGTTCTGTTTCACCATTAAGGGCTGCACCTCCTATGACCAGCTCCCGGAAGTTGCCGCCAAATGATTCGTAAACAGATTTTTTAATCTTATTATAAATGAAACCTTTTACAATGGGGATAGAAGTCAGAAATTGAATGGCTGGTTTTTTGAGCGTTGGTTTAATTTTCTTTTTGTAAATTTTT
>DHQI01000031.1:28086-29470 GCA_002408065.1 Bacteroidales bacterium UBA5342 | reverse complement strand
AATTTTCTTTTTGTAAATTTTTTCAATAACCAAAGGCACCGAAAGAATCAAGGCTGGTTTTACCTCTCCAAAAGCTTTAAGAATAATGGCAGGAGAAGGAGTCTTGGTCAAGAAAGTGATACTACAGCCAATGGTAAAGGGAAACAAAAATTCAAAAGCACAGCCGTACGTATGGGCTAATGGCAGAAATGACACAATTTTGTCGCCCGCATTTAGTGGCATATTCGTTTGCGCAAAAAGCATGTTGCCCAAAAGACTTCTGTGAGGAATCACTACGCCTTTTGATACACCAGTGGTCCCTGAGGTATAGCTTATAACAGCCGGCTCTTCGCCATCTACTTCGCCGAATCTTACATCTTCTTTTATAATACCCTTAGGGTACTTTTTGTCAAAAGCAGCCAGCTCCTTAGCTATCGTACTATCTATACCGTATTCGCCCTCGTGAAGTACCGAGAAGGTCTCTACCGAAACCACTGCACGCAAGGCTTTCATTTCCTTCACATTCATTTTAGCAAAAATAGAATCGGCTGCAAAAAGCATTACAGCATCGGAGTGATTGACCAAATTCTGCATGCTTTCAATAGGGAAGTCAGGTAAAAGGGGGACTATTACGGCGCCGTAATTAACCACCGCAAGATAAGCGATACCCCAATGTGCTGAGTTTTTTCCCACTAAGGCTATTTTATCTCCTTTCTTGACATCGCAGGCCTTAAAAACAGCATGAATACGGCATATTTTATTAGCTACTTCCTGGTAGGTGTACACATCTCCCTGATAATCGGCCAGAGCCGGAATATCCCAATTGTCCTTGAGCGAGTGCTCAAATAATTTTACTAGATTCTTCATAAGTATTCTATTTAGTGTGTCAAATAGACTGTTTCTGAGTGGCTGTTTTTATCACTTCATCTGCTATTAATTTTGCAGAATGCGGTAATGCCATTGTTTTGGCATTTTTTTCTAATTCTTTCAGAGCTTCAGTATCTTCAATTAGCATTAATGCTTTGTCTATCAATTGATCCTTGGCATCAGTGTCGCACACCATAACGGCCGCACCATTTTTTTCCAATGCCTGAGCATTTTTAGTTTGATGGTCTTCTGCTACATTGGGCGATGGTACCAATATCGTTGCTTTCCCAATCAAACAAAGCTCTGATATGGTGCTAGCTCCAGCTCTTGAAATAAGCAAGTTGGCTGCCGAATAGGCCATATCCATACGCGAAATAAAATCGGTGACATATACATTCGTAGCACCAGCCGCTTTTACAGCCTTCTCTGCTTGTGTTTTATAGTGTTTCCCCGTTTGCCAAATCAGCTGTACTTTTGAGTTGGCAATTTTTGGCAAAGCTGCTTCTATGCTTTGATTTATGGTGCGTGCGCCCAGGCT
>DHQI01000031.1:27260-27949 GCA_002408065.1 Bacteroidales bacterium UBA5342 | reverse complement strand
TCCATGCCGTCGTAGGCCACACATATTTTTGTAGCCAGTTTTGACAACAGTTTATTGGTAACTCCGGCATAGGAATTTTGCTCTTGTAACACAATCGGGATGCCTTGTTTTGCTGCAACACGAGCCAAAGGCCCACTGGCATAACCGCCTACGCCTACTACGGCCTGCGGCTGAAAGTCTTTTATTACTTTATGGGCCATTTTGAGACTTTTGTAGAGGTTCCAAAGTACCACAAAGTTCTTAAGTGTTACTTTGCGGATGAAACCCTGCACCGGCAAGCCTATGATCTCATAGCCTTCTTTGGGAACACGTTCCATTTCCATGCGCCCCAAAGCGCCTACAAAGAGAATCTCTACCTTGTCTTTAAGCTGACGTTTCAGCTCATTGGCGATAGATACTGCCGGAAAAATGTGACCTCCTGTGCCGCCACCACTGACAATAATTTTTATTTTATCCATTCTTAGGATAGCTTTTGATAAGTTAATGTTAAAAGATGTTGCAAGGTAACAATTATCTTTCTAAAACAATAAAGCTGTGCTTTTGTTTTTGGGGCGACCCAAACAAATCTTTTCGATTAATGCTTTAATAAATACGTAATGTTGGTTTTCTTCTTTGGGAAAACACGCGTGTAAACGGATGAGTGTGAGAAATAATACCAATTAGACTAAGATGAGTATTAAATGATTTGA
>DHQI01000031.1:0-27079 GCA_002408065.1 Bacteroidales bacterium UBA5342 | reverse complement strand
AGATGAGTATTAAATGATTTGAGTCCCGATGTACTTTGGGATGTGTTAATCGAGGCAACCCCGATGTTTATCTGGAGAGAGATAGCCGTCCGCGAGCGCCGAAGCTACTCTGCGGAGGCGCTAGTTACCTTGAGCCTTTTTTAACGAAGAGTAAACGCAAAAGAATTAAATTATAATGCTCATCTTATAGGCTATTGGGTATAAAAGAGGCAAGGAAGCTCCTTATGATTGTATGGGGAGGAGTGAGGTGAACAAAAAACGCTATCCATAATAGTGAACAGCGTTTTTGTAGAAATTATAAAGGCATTTTATCAATGCGGCCTTGATGGCGGCCTCCTTCAAAAGTAGCTTCGAAATAGGCTTCCAGTATGGCTTTTGCTTCATCTTCGCTTACGAAGCGGGCTGGTAACGAGCATACATTGGCATCGTTGTGTAGTGTGGCCAATGCAGCTATTTCAGGTTGCCAGCAGAGGGCAGCACGTACTTTTTGATGCTTGTTCAGTGTCATGCTGATGCCATTACCACTACCGCAGATGGAAATTCCTCGTTGGAGCTCCCCTTTGTCGATGGCATAGCCTAAGGGGTGAGCATAATCAGGATAGTCGCAACTTTCCGTAGAGTGTGTGCCAAAATCGATGACTTCAAAACCCTTGTTCTCTAAGTAAGGTTTCAGATTTTCTTTTAGTTCGAAACCCGCGTGATCCGAACAAATACCAATTTTTTTCATAATATTATGTTACAATAAAAAAGCGGTACAAAGATACAATTCTCTTTGCGCCGCTTTTATATTATCATATAAAACTTGTTGTTTTATTTTTTCTTTTTAGTGTCCTTTTTTGCTGCTTCTTTTTGTGTGTCGAAAGCTACCGGCGTTGCTACAAATAATGATGAGTAAGTACCTACAACCACACCAACAAGCAGAGCGAAGATAAATCCACGGATTACTTCACCGCCAAAAAGGAAGATGGCTAATAGTACAAAGAATGTACTCAATGATGTACTTACGGTACGACTCAATGTAGAGTTCAATGCGTTGTTGATAACAATCACACGGTCACGTTTAGGATACAAGCCTAAGCGCTCACGGATGCGGTCAAACACAACCACGGTATCATTGATAGAATAACCAATTACCGTCAGGATAGCCGCAATGAAAGCTTGGTCAATCTGCATCGAGAATGGCATTACGCTGTACAAGATAGAGAATACTCCCAAAGTAATCAGCACATCGTGTGTCAATGCTACTACAGCTCCAAGAGAGAACTGCCAGTTACGGAATCGCATCAAAATATAAAGGAAGATAACCACGAGTGAGAACAAGATAGCCCAAACTGCCGCCTTTTTAATATCATCCGCAATGGTTGGCCCTACTTTTGCAGAGCTTACGATATAATCTGTTTTGAACGTCGCCAAATCCACTCCGTTAGTATAACCTTTCAGACCATCGTATAAGCGGTTTTCGATTTCATCATCGATAGTGGCCGAGTGATCCTCGATCATAAAGTTAGTGGTAATCTTCACTTGGTTGTCAGCACCAAATGTTTTGACGTTAGGTGTTACGCCGTCGAATGATACTTTCAGAGAGTTCGCTAAATCCTCTGTTTTTACGGATTCTTCGAAACGAACAGTGTAAGTGCGACCTCCGGTGAAGTCAATACCTTGGTCAAATCCACGGGTAAACATCGAAACGATACCAGCCAGAATAATAACTGATGAAATAACATAGAATGTTTTACGTTTTTCGATGAAACGGATAGAGGTATTCTTAAACCAGTTGCGCGTAATAGCTGTGGTGAAAGGAATCTCGCGATCTTTTTTCTTCAACAACTGCTCGAATACTAAGCGAGACAAGAAAATAGCTGAGAAGAAAGAAGTAGCGATACCAATCATCAAGGTTGTTGCGAAACCTTTGATAGGTCCTGTACCGAAAGTAAACAGGATGAAACCAGTCAGGAAGGTGGTTACGTTGGCATCAATAATAGCAGAGAAGGCAGCTTTATAACCATCAGAGATAGCTTTAGCCAATCCTTTGCCGCCAGAAAGCTCTTCGCGGATACGTTCGTAAATCAGTACGTTGGCATCTACCGCAGTACCAATGGTCAATACGATACCGGCGATACCTGGTAGTGTAAGTACAGCTCCGAAAGATGCAAGTACACCAAATACGAAGAATAAGTTGGCTACCAAGGCAAGGTCGGCTACCAAACCGGCAACCACACCATAGTAGAACATCATATACAAAAGAACCACGATGAAAGCAATGATGAAAGATTTCATACCGCTATCGATAGCTTCCTGACCCAGTGAAGGACCAACAATGTCTTCTTGTACAATATAAGCAGGAGCAGGCATTTTACCTGACTTCAATACGTTTGCAAGGTCTTTCGCCTCTTCTACCGTAAAATTACCGGTGATGTTAGAACGACCACCTGTGATTTCTTGGTTGACAGTTGGGAAAGAATATACATAGTCGTCAAGAACAACCGCTACGCTTCGTCCTACATTTTCTTTGGTCAAACGTGCCCAGATACGTGCTCCTTCCGGATTCATTGTCATATTTACTTCAGCACCTTGTCCGGTCTGAGAGAAATCCTGACGGGCATCCACTATTACATCACCTGCTAATGGTGCTTTGCCATCGCGGTTCGTAATTTTCAGGGCTATCAACTGGTAAAATTCAGTAGCAGTGCCATCTTCCTGAGAACCGAAGGTTACAGGATTAACGGTCCAACGGAATTTAACGTCGCGTGGCAATACTTCCTGTACTTGTGGCATAGCCAAATATTCTTCTACTTGCTCCAAGTCAATAGCTCGTGCATATCCTACTACAGGGCCAGGGCCTACATTAGAGCCTTGTGCATTAGGAGACAGTACAGAAAACAGTGGATAGTTCTTTTCGAATTCAGCATTAGCAGCACTAGCCGTAGAATCATTTTCTATTTCAGAAAGCAAGTCATCGACTTCTGAGCTTTCTTCTTTTTCTTTTGTCGCAACTTCTTCTGTCGCTTCTTCAGCCGTTTCTTCGTCGACATAAAGCAAGTCCGCTAATACCGCGTTGGCTTCAATCAAAGAAGCATATACTTCGTTATTTTCATAAGTTTCCCAGAACTCAAGGTTAGCCGTTCCCTGTAGCAGTTTACGAACACGCTCGCGGTCTTTTACCCCGGGTAGTTCGATAAGGATACGGCCGGATGTTTCAGAACCTACACGCTGTATGTTAGGCTGTGCTACACCAAAGCGGTCGATACGTGTACGCAGCACGTTGAATGAGTTAGAGATAGCATCCGCTGATTCAGCATGTAATACATCCAACACTTCTTTGTTTGTTGAGTTATAGGAAATCTTATCTTTCAATTCGAAAGTAGAGAAGATGGCTGCGAGGCTTGCGCCGTTATCCACTTCTTCAAAAGCTTGTCCGAATAGGGTAATAAAATCATCCTGACTGTCTTGCATGCGCTCTGTTGCCAGTTCTATGGCCTTAACGTAGGTAGCATCTTTGCTATCGTTTGACAATGCCTTAACAATATCCGGTACAGATACTTCCAACATAACGTTCATACCACCTTTCAGGTCAAGCCCCAAGTTTAACTGCAATGCCTGACACTCACGGTAAGTAAATTCTTTGATACCGATATCGTAAACAGTCACATTAGCCAAAGAGTCCAGGTAGGCGTTTCTCAACTTAAGCTGTTCGTTCGGCGTTTCTCCAACGAGGGCGTACTCATCTGCGGCTTTCTCTATCTTGTTCACTCTAAAAGTGAAAGAAAGCTGGTACAGGCTTACAAGTGCCAATAAAACAGCAAATACTCTAATAAATCCTTTGTTCTGCATTTCTATAATACGTTAATTAATTATTCTCCAAAATTTTCGAAGCGTGCAAATATAATTTTTATTTGGGAAAAAGCCTTTTTTATGGGCTATTATTTTAGGGTTCGGATGTTTGAAGACGGCGTTTCGTTTCCGCTCAGCGACCTTGTTCGCTAAAAACTGAATACGGAAGCTGGAGGTTCGGAATTCGGAATTTAATAATTCAATTCTTCTCCTTCAGATTTAGCTATCACAATAGCACCGGTAGAATCGCTCCAAACATTTACTGCGGTGCGTACCATATCCAAGGGGCGGTCAACCGCAATGATAAGTCCCACAGCTTCGAGCGGCAAACCTATAGCTGAAAGCACGACAGTGATCATCACCAGGCCAGCCATCGGAATTGCAGCCGCACCAATGGAAGCTAAAAGTGCTGTAATGACAACAACTACCTGTTGTATCACGCTCAATTCGATGCCGTAAACCTGAGCAATAAACATGGCCGCGACACATTCGTACAGGGCGGTGCCGTCCATATTCACCGTTGCTCCAAGCGGTAGGGTAAAGCTGGTAATGCGGTTAGAAACACCGGCTTTATGTTCCACTGCCTCCATTGTCAAAGGCAAAGTTGCCCCGGAACTGCTGGTAGAAAATGCCGTCAGCAGAGGTGTAACCATCGCTTGAAAATGTTTCTGGAAGTTGCTCTTGCCCACAAGTTTCAAAATCAATGGAATGATAACAAATGAATGGATCAATAAGCCGCCCAAAACCACGAGGAAATAAGTTCCTAGGCCGGCTGCTAATGAGGTAATATCTTTTTGTTCTGCTATCTCTGTTGCTACTAAGGAGAGGATGCCTATTGGCGAAAATTTCAGCACGAAATTCACCATTTTAATCATGACCTCAAAGATGCCATTATTGACCTTGAGTACGGCTGTTTTGTGTTTTTCTTCAATTTGCGAAAGAAAGACACCGAAAAGTATTGCAAAGAAAATAATGCTGAGCATATCGGCATTTACAAAAGCCTCAAATATATTGGGAGGAACGATGTTTTTCAGCGTATCGCCAAAACTGCCAGCCGCTTCTGCCAGTTTGCTTGTGTCTCCGGCATTAGCCAGTTTTACGCCAACACCGGGCTTGAAGATATTTACTAAGATCAAGCCGACCAAAATGGCAAAGGTGGTTGTGCTTACATAGTAAAGTATCGTTTTTAGGCCTACGCGTCCCAGCTCTTTGGAGTTGATGTTGGAAATACCGCTAATGATGGATGTTAGTACCAGCGGAATGATGAGCATCTTAAGCGCTGAAAGGAAAACGTCGCCAATGCCTGCTGTTTGGATGCTAAGTTTCGGTAAAAACATTCCCATCGGGATGGACAGGATTAAAGCGATGAGTATTTGCCAGTGGAGCTTGAGTTTCATTACTGATCTATGTTTTTATATGCTTCATCAGCTATTTCTTCCATTTGGTCTTCGATGTCGTGCTCTAGCATATCGACTTCATTTTTCATATCGTCGAGGTCATCTTTTACATCATCTAATTCGTCTTTTACGTTGTCGAGCTCTTCGCGCAGAGAGTCGCGGACTTTGCGGTACTCGCCCATCATTTTACCGGCAGTGCGTGCAAATTCGGGTATCTTGTCTGCGCCAAAAAGTAATAGAGCGATCAAGAAAACGATGATTATTTCTCCCCAGGAAATCATGATTTAATGAAAAGTGTAAAATTAAAATGTTAAATAAATCAAGCTTAAGCTCAAAGACCGCTTACCGGTGTTGAGTTTCTTTGTTGTAACTTTTTACTGTCTGCTTTATTCATACGCAAATCTACATTGCGGTAAAGTACCCATTGATCTTTTTCGTAGCGATAAACATTAAAGTTATCGCCGGCACTGTAATAGCTTTCGATGCCGTTAAACCTGTCGTCGTTAGGCACCAAAGCATTGGTGATAATAGCCTGCTCATCTTTATCGTATTTCAGTAAAAGGCTGTTTTGGGATGAATATTTCATCACGACACGATACGAGCTTTGCCGGCCATGGGCAAAAACAGGCAGTCCAAAGATAGCTCTTCCTTTTTTATCAAAAGAAAGGACGTCGATAATTTTCTTTGAAGTGACGCCATTGTTGCCATCCCAAGCTAAAAGAAGGTAGTTAGTGCTTCCTCTTCCTGAAAAGTCAATAATGTCGTAGTAGATGCCCCCACACCAATTGTTTGGTGTGTATTTTTCGTCATCTTTAATTGCTTTGTCGTTGTGAGTCAATGCTTGAAAATGGTCTTCGTAGCGGAGGATGCCTCCGTATTGAGAATAGCCATCGCTTAGAGAATAATGCCAGGTGTAAAGTGAAAGTTTTTTGTCTTCTGAGCTTACTATTTTTAGTTGGCGAATGTTAGAGTTGCTTGCAAAAGACGGGTTGGCTTTTAATTCCTTTATTAGGGTAGAAGTGAGTCGTTGAGATAATCCGGCCTTTTCGGCATCGGTAGTGGTGTAATCTGTCAAGCTATTAAAGTTGGTCACAAGGTTGTTTTGTGCCAAAGCAATGAAAGGCAAGATAAGGAGTATGATATGTAAGATTACTTTATTCAATAGTGTTTGGTGTGAATATAAGCCGTGAGATGATTTTTTATAAAAAGTAGCAGACCTATAAGCCGGATTCTGTACTTTCCGAAGAAAGCGCTTGTCATTGATCTGCGCCGGCTGTCACCAGACGGCTTTAGCAACCTACCCCCTCCGATGTTTAGAACGAGCCGCTCTATAATCAGAGTATACATGGTTTTGCAACACGTGAGTCGTACAGCAGCTTCAGTCGCCTGCAGCTCTGGTGAGCTCTTACCTCACCTTCTCACCCTTATCCCGCATAACGGGACGGTTATTTTCTTCTACGATGCTATGCCCTTGCGGACATCTTCCTGTTAGGAAGCACGCTGCTCTATGTTGTCCGGACTTTCCTTCCTCTCAAGAGAGAACGACAAGCCGGTCTGCTACTAAGTTAGCTCTCACTCCCCGAAAAGGGGAGAATCTAAGCGTATTAGATTTTATTGCTGCAAAAGTAAACAATTAATATGAAGAACAAGCTCCCTATCTGTGCTGAGGATAGCAAATGTTTGCAACAAAAAAGCCTTTGAAACAAGAACTGTTCCAAAGGCTTTTGAAAAAATATCATCTTTCTTAAAGATCCTGATTATAGGGCTTTAAAGTCGGCATTTTCGAAGTATGCAGCAAATTCTAAATCTGATTTAGCGGCTTCTTTCAATGCTCCTGCCTTTTGCAGATTAGCAATAACATCTTGTTCTTTAGACTGACGGGCAGCTACAACTGCTTTTAGGTAAAAAGTCAAATCATCAGCAGCAACAGCATTAAGTTCTTTTGTTGCACCAGCATAATCTTTGTTAAGGATACAAGCCAAAGCAGCATTGTTGGTTCCTGAGCCTTTTAAGTTACCGGCAGCTGTACTGTAGTCAGCCTCGATAATAGCAACCACTCCCATGTTGTAATCAAGAGGAGTACCAGCACCCGCAGCCTGTCCGAAAGACTGTTTTGCTTTTGCTACATCGCCACTTGCAAGAGCAAGAGCACCTTGGTTGTTTTTAACTTCAGGAGTTGCTTTTGCACTAGCAGCTTTGTTCATAGCGGCAGTAGCTTCAGCAAATTTACCTTCTTTAATGTAGATATAAGCCATATCATTTTGACCTCTCCAGTCTTCTGGATAAAGCTCAGCAGCTTTTTGGTAGGCCGCTAATTTTTCATCGTTAGACTCTACCATAGTAGCATAGTAAAGGATTTGATCTACACTCAACACAGCAGGATCAGCAGCGTATTGAGCTTTGATTTCATCGTCGTTGAGATCCATATAATTAACATTTACATAAATGTTAGAACGACGCAACTGTGGAAGAATGTCGCTAGCCAATTCTTTGTAAGTGGCTGCGATATTTTTGATTTCTTCTTCACGTTTTTCAGGGTCATCGTACATAGAAAGAACACGTAAAATCAATTCTTTGTCTTGGATGTCTGATGCTTCAACAGCTTTTTTGAATCCGTCCCAGTCTTCCGGTGTTGTTTCAGAAACGACATCAACGCCTTCTACTTTAGCACGACTAAGTTCACGGTTCATATATTTTTCTGAAGCCGAACCACGACGGTCAGAAACTTTAGTATTTAAGTCTTGAGCACCGTCAGGAGAGGCATAAGAAGAAACTTCAACACCCGTAATTTCTTTGCGTTCGTTACCCTTAGCTTCTTTCAAATAAGCTTTCAACTCTTTTACTTCGTCTTTGCGTGTCTCAGAGCTACGGATGGTAGAAGATTGAATAGTGTAATTGATCGCAGCTTCTTGTGTTTCAGGAACAATTTGTTGGTATTTGTCTGCTCCCAAAGCAGGGAATACACCATTAGCATCAACTAAAGTAGAAGTTGCAATTACACCGTCGCCTACTTTAACAGCAGGAAGTTCTACTGATTTTTTACCTACAGAGGCACTCGCTTTAACTTGAACTTCTGAAACTTTCATTGACTCAGCATAGTCGATAGAAAATTCGCCACTTGCTTTACCGCCAGTTTCGCGGATAACTGTGTTGTTGCCTTCGAATTCAGACCCTTGAACAGTAATTGTGGTTAATTCTGTTTCGCCAGCTTCGTTAGCTAACTGAAGAGTTAAAGTAACCAACGCCGAAGGATCGATATATCCATCCGGGAATGTAATGTCGATTGTACCTTCAACTTTACCATTGTGTACTTCTAATGGAGACGGGTTAATGTTCCAATCAACACCCGCAAAATCACTTGGTGGCTTACCGCAAGAACCTAATAGTAAGGTCGCAATAAGCAACGCTAAAAAACTTCTCATCTTTTTCATAAATATAGTTTTAAATCCTAATTTGACAATTGTCTATACTACACGTTATTAGTCGCGCAAATATAGAATATTTTTTAATACAAACGGTTAACACTTTGATACTTTTTAGAACTATTGACAGGCATATTTATCATGGAACTTATTCTCAATTGCTTATAAAAGTATAAAATGTCACATAAATTTAAAGCTGTAAGGTAACTTTTGCATTTGCCAGACGTCCTTAATGCGTTACATTTGCAATTTCGAACTTAAATAAGTCCTTTTGAAAACAATAAAGCACATTTTTGTCACTTTCTTTTTATGCTTTTCAGGCCTGCTTCTTGCCCAGAATTATCATGTACATGGTACTGTGCGTGATGCTCAAACCAACGAGGTTTTACCTTATGCCACTGTCGTTGTCAAAGAGACAGGAAAAGGTGTCTCTACTAATCAAGAGGGGCAATATGAGATAAAACTACCCCAAGGGGTTTTCACTATAAGTATAACCTATATGGGATATGCCGAAAAAACCTTAAACATCACTGTTAGCAAAAACCTTACAAAAAATGTATTTCTGGATGCTATGGTTTATACCACTGAAGAGGTGGTGATTGGTGGCGTCCGTACGGATAAAAATGTGCAACAAAGTCGTATGAGTGTGGTTAAGATCTCGCCTAAAGCTTTGAGAAGCATTCCGGCTTTTATGGGCGAAGTGGACATACTGAAGACCATACAGCTGATGCCCGGTGTGCAAAGTGGTGGCGAAGGTAGTACGGGTTTTTATGTGCGGGGTGGTGGGCCGGACCAAAACCTTATCCAGCTCGATGGGGCTACTATTTATAACGCGTCTCACCTCTTTGGTTTCTTTTCGGTTTTTAATGCCGATGCCATCGACAATGTGGAGCTTTACAAAGGAGGTATGCCGGCAGAATATGGCGGACGTATCAGTTCTGTGCTTGACATTGAGATGAAAGAAGGAGATATGCAAGAGTTTAAAGGTAATGGTGGTATTGGTACTATTTCAACGCGATTAGCTTTGGAAGGTCCCATCATAAAAGATAAAATGTCTTTTGTCCTTTCCGGGCGGCGCACCTACATCGATGCTCTGCTAATGCCTTTTGTGAAAGATGATTCACCTTTTAAAGGTTCGGGTTACTTTTTCTATGACCTTAACGGGAAAGTGACTTACAGAGTAGACGATAAGAATAAAATATTTTTGAGTGCATATTATGGGAAGGATAAGTTTTCTTTTGTGCAAAAAGATGATGGTATGAACATGGAGATGCCTTGGGGCAATGGCATGGCTAGTTTGCGCTGGAATCATCAGTATGGTGATCATCTGTTTTCTAATTTATCATTACTTTTCACTGATTACGAATTTTCTATGAACAGCGAATTTATTTCCAATAGTGATACAGGGGAGAAGAGTTACTTTTCTCAGTTTTCGGGCATTCGCGACTATGGAGCAGCCTTGGACTATACCTGGATACCTAACGAAAAACATGTGCTTAAATATGGGGCAACCTATACACTTCACCGTTTTACGCCAAATACCCTAAGGACAGATTATGAAGGGTTTGGGAATATTGGTGAGGGCGAGAAACAGTATGCTCACGAAGCGGCGCTTTTTATTGGTGACGATTGGAGAATCAATGAGCGTATAACTTTGTATGGCGGTTTGCGTGCATCTAACTTTAACCAATACGGCGCTTTTACCCGCTATGTAAAAGATGAGAACTTATTACATAATATAGACACTATTTATTATGGGAAAGGGGAAACGGTAGCCAATTATTTTTCCTTAGAACCACGTATGTCTCTGAAGATTTCTACCGGAAAAAATTCATCACTGAAGGCTTCTTTTATGAGAAATAAACAGTTTATTCATTTGGCATCACTTTCGGCATCCACATTACCCACCGACTTGTGGGTCAGTAGTTCGGACAGAGTGAAACCGCAGATAGGGCAGCAGTTTGCGTTGGGCTTCTTCCGCAACTTTATGGATAATATGTTTGAGTCATCCGTGGAGGTTTATTATAAAGATATGTGGAACATGCTGGAGTATGCTGACGGCGCATTGCCCGGGGATGCTATTAATGATAACGTCGATAACTTTTTCGTGTTTGGTGACGGGCGCTCTTTTGGTGCTGAGTTTTTCTTGCGCAAAAATGTGGGGCAACTCACCGGTTGGTTAGGTTATACACTCTCGAAATCAGACCGGCGCTTTGACAAGATTGATGATGGAACACGTTTTAATGCTAAGTATGATCGTACCCATGACCTCTCTTTTACAGCAACATATCAGTTTAATAAGAAGTGGGATGCTTCTCTGGTGTATGTTTATTCTTCAGGAAATACTACCACGTTACCGGTGTCTATGTATGTGCTTAATGGTCAGATTCAGAGTGAATACGGGCCGCGTAATTGGTACCGCTTGGATGCTTATCACCGTATGGATGCTAGCGTAACTTATCATCTGGAGCCCAAAAAACATTTTAAATCCTCCATTAACTTCTCAATTTATAATTTGTATAACAGAAAAAATCCTTACTTTATCTATTTTGATACCGAAGGAAATACTGAGGATAACACGTTTAATATCGAGGCTAAACAGGTGTCATTATTTCCTATTTTGCCTTCTTTAACATGGAATTTTAGTTTTTAAAAGCAGAGCGCAATGAGAAATTACATACATATCATACTATCGGTGTTTATCTTAATGACATCCTGCGAGGAGGTTATTGAAGTAGATTTGCCCAATCCTGAGGGAAAATTAGTGATTGAGGGAGAAATGAATTCGGGACTGCCAGCCATCGTTAACCTAAGCTATAATATGGCTTATTTTGATCCGATCGATTCAGCCGCATTAGCTGATATGTTTATAACAGATAGTTCTGCGCTCCTTACTGTTACTGATGGCGAGAACATAGATACTTTGCAACTTACAAATATTACAAAATTTCCGTATGTTGCTTATGTGGGGACGAGTGTCGTAGGAGAAGTAGGAAAGACCTATACATTGATAGTAGAATATAAGGGTAAGCGCTATCAGGCACAGACAAGTATACCTGAGCCGGCTTCTATTTCCAATATCTGGTTTGAAGAAGAAATGCAAAATGATAGCATCGGTATGCTTAGTTTAAGTATACACGATGATGGCCGTGAGAATAATTATTATGCCTTGAGTATTATGGTGATAGGTGAGCAGTGGTGGTATTATCACCCCATCTTTGGTGTGCCGGTGTTTGATGATATTAGGTTTAATGGTGATTCGACTGTAGCATATATACCACGCAGTTATGCCGGTAATGATTTTGCATCCAATTATCCGGAAACGGATGAGGGCTGGGATAGTCTGTATTATTACCGCATTGGGGAAAATGTTAGCCTACGTCTGTCTACTATTGATCAGGAGTTTTATTTGTGGTGGAATTCTTTCTTTCGTTCGGGCTTTACGGGAAGTAATCCTTATTCTAATCCTTCGTCTATACTTACCAATATAGAGGGAGATCCGGCGCTGGGTGTATGGGGTGGCTATGCTAATACGATTGCTAATTTTCATATATCTGACAGTGGCACCATCGAAGAATTAAGGTTGGAAGATTTTATTCCGGAACTGTTATCTGACAGCACGCAACATCTCATTCGGGACTTCCAGAATGAGAATATTATTCAAACCGACGTTTTTTGATTAGCAAGAATGGTAAAACCTTATAAGCATAATTAGCGTACCTTTGTGGTATGAATGCCTACCAATAAGAGTACATACAAGGCATCAACAGGGTGATTGTATACATCTACACTTATCTAAATTCCGTATGGAATAGATGGGATTCCCTCCCTCAAGGCAAATATATTATACACAACTAATTGTATTTTAAATAAATAATTTGCACCTTTGAGCTTTATTCAAAACTTCCTGTTGTGTGCACAGTAATCATGCTGGACACACAAAAAAATGAATAAAGCATGAAACATATCATTCTTACACTATTTGTTTTTATTAGCATAAGTATTCTCCAGGCAGAAAATATCGAAAATAAAAACATTCTCATAGTTCATTCTTATCATCAAGGTCAAGACTGGACGAATAATATCTCACGAGGAATTGAAAATGTACTCTTGGATCATCCTAATTATCAGTTGTTCTACGAATACTTGGACACCAAGCGTAATACGTCATCAGATTATTTACAAAAATTGCATCAACTCTTCAAAATGAAAGTTGATAATATGTCCTTTTCTGCAATCATTGCATCTGATAATGCTGCATATAATTTTCTCTTAGAATATGCCGATCAAATGAAGCTATCTATTCCCATTGTGTTTTGTGGAATAAATAATATTGAATCACTTGTGCATAATTTACCTGACAATTTTTATATCCTGGGTGAACAAGTAGATCATCAAGGCACCTTATCTTTAATATCTTCATTAATACCAGAGGTCGATAATATCTTCATTATCAATGATAATACGCTCACAGGGGAAATGATACAACAAGAGGTTGAAGACATTATTCCTCAATTCCAAGAGCGCTTTCAATTTCAATTTATCAATACTTTTTCGGTACGAGAATTAGAGTATAAAGTCAGAAATCTACCCCAAAACTCGGTCATCTATTTACTCGTTGTTAATGAAGATCGTACTGGGGAGTTTATAACCTACCGTAGGGGGATCGAAATAGTCAAACGAAATGCTAATGTACCCATATTTGGATCGTGGGATTTTTATTTAAATAGGGGAATTGTCGGAGGAATGATTACTTCTGGTGTTAAACAAGGCGAAGAGGCTTCAAAAATTCTTATCAATATATTAGAAAACGAAAATGCAGATACCATACCGCATGTTTCATATATTGATAATATTGGTATTGTCGATTATAACAAATTAACTCAATTCTCATTAAAAATAGACAATGTACCCGATAACTACAAAATCATAAATAGGCCAGATAAAAAATCATATCAAAATGCTTTTTACATCTCCATATTTTTTTTATTTCTAGTGCTATTCTTCTCACTGTTATTTTTTTATCAACGTCGAAATACAAAAATAAGATTAGAAAAAATGGTGGAAGAAAAAACCCAGGAATTACAATCTATCATAACAAAAAAAGACAAATTTCTATCTTTAATAGCGCATGATTTACGCTCACCTACAGGAAGCATTTCAGAAGGTCTTAACTTTTTAAATAACAGTGGTGACAAAATGACACCAGCGAAGCGCGCTAATTTTAGCAAAGAATTAGCTAAGAGTGCCCATAAGGTCTATACTTTAGTCGAGGATTTGCTCTTATGGGGGCGCGTGCAGTTATCAAAGGAAATAGCCATTAATTATGAGACAATTAGGCTGAAGAAAATGACAGCAGAAACCTGTGAGCTGTATTATAATAACCGTGATAGATCTTTGTTTATAAACAATATAGATGATGATTACATCCTGTATTCCGATGCTTTTATCACCAAATTTATATTGCGAAACCTAATTAGTAATGCTCTTAAGTTTTCGGATAACAACAGTCCAATAACAATAGGTGCAGGTTTCACAAAAGAGTATTATAGACTCTGGGTAAAAGATGACGGGAATGGGATGAGTCGTGAGGTATTACAAAGTATAATAGATAAAAAGCCAATACAGAATGCCGGGAATAATGGTCAAGAGAGTTTTGGCTTAGGCCTAAATACAATATTCCAATATCTAGAATATCTTAATGGCGATTTAACCATTGATAGCCAGCTAGGTTACGGCTCTACTTTTTACATTTATCTTCCTCGTAAAGCTGAGTAATGTAAATTTAAGCTTAACTTCTTGTTTTATTGTGCTACTTGAATTTAAGCTCAACAAACTTTTTTATATGGTAAAAATTTTCCGCAAATAGGAATAAGTTAATGTTATTAAGCATCCGCTTATGTGTCAAGATCCTTTGCTATGAATTTTTCATCTCACAATAATTTGTTTTTTTTATGGTAGGATGGAGCCCGTTCCAAAGTCTTACTCGCTTCGATAGAGCTTAGCGCACCGATATATGTGAAGTTAACTACCGAGACTCATTACATCAGGTGAATTTAATGGGATGTGTTTTCATGTGTGTTTATTTTTGGCAAACAATTATAGAAAAAACGTGTGTTAATATAATACTAGTCTTAAGTCAAGTGTAAAATGATGTATAAGTCGCCATTATTTTTTGCTTTTTATGAAGAGAGAATAAGTGTAACCCTAGCTACGTGAGTCTTTTTATCTCGAAGTAGAAACAAAAAAGAATAAGTCTTGGTGCGTCAGTTTATGCTTGACTTGACACTAGTATTAGCAAAGCAGCGGTCAGACGTAGTAGCATAGCCGACCGGGGCCACCAGTAAGAGCCGAAAGCCGGATCAACCGCCCAAGAAAAAAAGAGAGATAAATACTATCTTTGTGCTTTATAAAGAAAGTATGCAGATAGGAGATTTGATTATTGGCCATCAGCCGCTGTTACTGGCGCCGATGGAGGATGTGACGGACCCTTCGTTTAGGGTGCTGTGTAAGCAGTATGGGGCGGATTTGGTTTATACGGAGTTTGTCTCGTCGGACGCACTGGTACGTCAGGTGAATAAAACGCTGCGCAAGCTGGAGATTTTTGAGAAAGAACGCCCGGTAGCGATTCAGATATATGGTAAAGATCCGGAAGCAATGGCCGAAGCTGCTATAATAGCTGAGGAGGCTAAGCCGGAAATCATTGACCTTAACTTTGGTTGTCCGGTAAAAAAGGTAGCCGGCAAAGGAGCGGGCGCAGGCCTGCTACAAGATATCCCCAAACTACTGGCCATTACAGAAGCTTGCGCCAAGGCAGTGAGTACACCGGTAACGGTAAAAACGCGCCTGGGCTGGGATGCCGATAGCAAAAACATCGTGACTGTAGCTGAGCAAATACAGGATGCGGGCGCACAGGCGCTGACCATACACGGGCGCACCCGCGCTCAGATGTATACCGGAGAAGCCGACTGGACCCTGATAGGCGAAGTAAAAAACAACCCGCGCATGACCATTCCAATTATAGGCAACGGTGATGTGACCACCGGTGAGCGCGCCAAAGAATGTTTTGATAAATATGGCGTGGATGCCGTCATGATAGGGCGCGGCGCTATTGGTCAGCCCTGGATATTTCGCGATGTGCGCCACTATTTGGAAAACGGCGAAAATGCCGCACCTTTTACGCTGAGCAAGCAGGTAGATATCGTCATACACCAGATAGAGCAAGCTTGCGACTGGCTGGACGAACGCCGGGGCATATTGCACTCGCGCCGTCACATTGCTGCCACTCCGGCTTTTAAGGGCTTGCCACATTTCCGTCAGTTGCGCATTGCTTTGCTTAGGGCCGAAACTCTGGAAGAGGTGAAAGCACTTATGAGAGAGGTGGTGGAAAAATATGGATAAACGGGACCAGGCAGATTTCCCGGGGCACAAAAAATGGAAACAACGTCAATAGCAGAGGTCGTGGAAAAAGTTTGCTGGTAAGCTTTAAGTC
This sequence comes from Bacteroidales bacterium UBA5342, assembly GCA_002408065.1. Lineage (GTDB taxonomy): Bacteria > Bacteroidota > Bacteroidia > Bacteroidales > UBA5342 > UBA5342. Next base: position 10,937 of record DHQI01000031.1, on the reverse strand, counting down.
TCTTTTTTTCTGCTTATTCCGTTGTTTGTTGTAGGCATAAATTCGTCAGAAATTTTGGATAGAGATGATTTGTGACACTTCTCTTTTCAAATTCTTCTTGGTCAATTGTTTGATTTGTAAGATCTGGAGGGTTATAAAAAAAGCCCCGACAAAAATGACGGAGCTTTTGATGTAACTTAGCAGGGCTCGATAAGTTACTTTTTTTTCTTAAGCTTCTGCTTCTTCAGTTTCAGGAGCTTCTTCTCCTTCTACTTCAGCAATAGCGGCTTCTGCTTCTTTAGCGGCTTCGATAGCGGCTGCTTCAGCTTCAGCTGCAAGCTCAGAGCGTTTAGCTTGGATCGCTTCTTCGCGTGCTGCGTTTACTTTGGCTTCTGCCTCAAGGCGCGCTGCATTGGCTGCTTCAGCTTCTTTGGCTAATTTTTCCACAACAGTTTTGTCGTTAGCATCTTTAGCTTCTTGATAAGCTTTGAAACGTTTTTCTGCTTCAGCTTGATCAAAAGCGCCTTTTTTAACACCACCAAGTAAGTGCTTCATGTACATTACACCTTCTTTAGAAAGGATAGAACGTACTGTGTCGGTAGGTTGAGCTCCGTTCATCATCCATTTTACAGCTTTGTCGAAATCAAGATCGATTGATGCCGGGTGAATGTTGGGGTTGTAGCTACCGAGGCGTTCAATGATGCGTCCGTCGCGAGGTGCGCGGCTGTCTGCTACTACGATGTGGTAATAAGCGTAACGCTTACGTCCGTGTCTGGCTAATCTGATTTTAGTTGCCATTTTTCTTGTTTTTTGATGACCTGCTCCGAGGTCGGTTAAAAATTTGTCATCTGCTCTGAGATGACGACGAATAAGTTCCTTTTCTCTGAAAGGGCTGCAAAAGTACAATCTTTTTTGATAATAACCATGTTATTCTGTGTTTTTTACCTATCCGTAGATTCAATAACCAAATGCATCTTTTTTCTATGCGACTATTAGTGGTGAAAAATTATTCACTATTCAAATTTATTATAGGTTCTGGCTACAAGAGAGGAGTTCTAATTTTCAGGTGGTTGTGAATGTTTGAGAAATTGCCAATTCCTGGAATGACAAAAATGTCAAATAATTGTAAACTCTACTTTGCAAAAATGCGCTTAAAATTATATTTTTGTAGTCCATAAATACTGAACAAATGACAATGGATGCATTTTTTAGGACGCATAACTATCTGGTAGAGCATCTTAACTACCCTGTGGAGCGCCTTTTGATGAAAGAAATAGACTGGTCTCACCGTTTAATAGGGATCAAAGGAAGCCGTGGGGTTGGTAAAACAAGTTTTTTATTGGCCTATGCTCGTAATTTTCATCCTAATACTGATCGTTCGTGCCTCTATGTCAATCTGAATAATTTTTATTTTACCAAGACTTCTTTAGCGGAGTTTGCTGATGAGTTTAACAAACGGGGTGGTAAAGTTTTATTGGTAGATCAAATCAATAAATATCATAACTGGTCCCAGGACTTGCGTGAAATATATGATAAAGTTCCTGATCTTAAGGTGGTTTTTGCGGGCTCATCTATCATTCGTCTTAAAGAGGAAAATCCTGATTTATACGGCCTTGCGGATTCGTATAACTTGCGTGGATTTTCTTTTCGTGAATTTTTGAATCACGAAACCGGGAGTAATTTTAAGGCATTTACCTTTGATGAAATCATGGAGAATCATCAGGAGATAGCTGCTTCTATTATTGCAAAGATTCGTCCTTTGGCTTACTTTCAGGATTATGTGCACCACGGTTTTTATCCTTTCTATCTGGAAAAAAATAATTATTCGGAAGCTTTGCTTAAGATGATAAATTTGATTTTAGAAATTGACGTGACTAATCTGCGTCAGATAGAATTGAAATATTTACCGAAGCTGAAAAAACTTTTGTATTTACTTTCCCGCAAAGTGCCTTCATCTCTTAATGTCAGTAAGCTGAGTGAGCAGATCGAAATGTCACGGGCTACGGTGATGAATTATATCAAGTATCTTAAAGATGCTCGTCTTTTTAACTTTTTGTATGTAGAAGGGGAGTCTTTCCCGAAAAAGCCTAACAAGGTTTATTTTGGTAATACTAACCTTATTTATGCTTTAGATCGTAACTTTTCGGATCAACAAGCTATTTGCGAAACGTTCTTTTATAGTATGATGCATAAGGATAATCGTTTGAATAGTACAACGGGTAAAGGGACGTTTTTAGTAAATGGGAAGTATAATTTTGATGTAAAAAACGATATTAAAAAGGTTAAAAATAGCCGCAATATGTACTATGCTGTAGACATGATTGAAAAGGGGGATGATAATGTGATCCCGCTTTGGTTGTTTGGCTTTTTGTACTAAAAAAGTAGTTTCCGATATAAAGAGAAGCCCTCACAAATAAGGCAATGTGTTTTTATTTGTGAGGGCTTCTTTTGTGGAGGGTATATTTTACCTTTTCGTTAACAATTGGATTAATTCTTTTTCGCTTTTTTTTACAGCAACAAAGTTGGGTCCTAAGAAATCTTCATATTTAAATTCATATTTTCTAAATTCAACGGTTTTTGGGAAAATTTTACCTACGATGTAACCTTTGCTGTCGAAGTAATTGTAAAAATCAAGAAGTAGTTTTTTGGTCGATATGTTGATGTAGCCATATTCAAACTGAATCATTTTGATCTTGCCTGCATTGATATATTCTTCAAAGCCCTGTATTGCATCGTATTCTGCGCCTTCCAAGTCTAGTTTGAGGAAATCTACTTCGTTTATCTTATTTTCTTTTAGGAAATCATCACCTTTTATGAGCTTAATGGTTGTTTTTTTTGTTGACTTTTGTTTCAGGCCTTGGATATCAACTAAAGAGGAGTGTGTGCTTGATGCAAACAGGTTTATTTCTGCGCTGCTTTCTTCTTTGTAAAGACCTCTTTCTGTTGGAATAATATTGTCGATGTGCTTGGTGTTTTTTACAAATTCTTCGAAGGTGCTTTTTACTGGTTCAAATGCATAGATTTTAGCCTCAGGGCACAATTGGTTGGTCAATAATGAAAATTTGCCCACATTGGCTCCCCCGTCAACAATTACAGAGGGGTTCAGTTTAGAAATCTTTTTTAGAATGGTGAGTTCGCCGTTGCTGTAAATGTCGTGATTTCGGTTTTCGTATGTTCTGTTTAGCGATCTGCCAAATCCGGCAAGTGCTTTCATTACAGGATTGTGTGTGTTTCTCTTGAAAATTTGTTTTGCGGTCATAGTGACTGAGCTTTTGATTAGTTGGGGTTTTGTGTGAGGCAATATGTAAGTCCTCATTTAATTTCAGATTACGAATATAATAAAAATACTTAATATGCCAAATATCAGAGGTTTTATCTTGTGAATTATAGATGTAAATTCTTACTTTTCGCTGGTTTTTACTCGCTTTTCCTTCACTTACAAACAAATTAGAGGATTAAGCTTATTTTTTTTGTATCATAAAAAACGGGCTCTCAATCAATACATTGTTTTGTTTTTTTTAGGGTGTTAGTTTACTGAGTCAACGTATATGTAACCGAACTCTGGAAAATAGCCTGCAGGAAACTTAAGAAGAAGCTATATTAAACAAGAAGGACGGTGGGAGTTCGAGAAACGAGATGTGCTACCTTGGGTGAGTTATTTTTTTGGTGACAAGTTCGGTGTTTTTTCTATTTGTACCTATAGTGATTGTTCAAAAGCTAAACTTTTTTTCTGAATGCTTGTTCTTTACTAATATAAATGATGAGATTTTGATCTTGAAGCAGACAAGCCATCTGACCTAAATATAATATATCCTTCAGAAGGAAGTTTTTTTAAGAATAGTTTTATGCGTTTTAATAGGTTTAGAATGATATTTAATTTCAATACACATAGCATATGTACGGTATAGTAAACAAGGCCATTGAAGATTTGGTTATTTCAAAATTTGGGGATGAGAAATGGGAAGCCATTAAGGAGCGTAGTGGCATCGATATTGATTTTTTTATAAGTAACGAACCTTATAATGATGACGTAACTTTTAAGCTTGTAGCGGCTGTTAGCGATGAGCTTGGGCTTCCTGTTTCGGCTGTTTTACAGACGTTTGGGGAGTGGTGGATCCTCAAAACAGGGAAAGAAAAATATGGTGGATTAATGGAAGCCGGAGGACGCTCGTTGCGTGAGTTCTTTGTAAACCTGCCCATCTTTCATAGTCGTGTCATGCTTATTTATCCTAAATTAACACCTCCAGAATTTAAAGTCAGTCATGCCGAAGATCATAGTATTCAGATACATTACTTTTCTAAAAGAGGTGGTTTGCAGGAATTTGTCAGAGGACTATTGATAGGATTGGGTAAAATGTATGATACTCCAGTGACGGTTGATCTTATACAGAATAGAGATGATGGCAGTGACCATGAGGTTTTCAAGGTGAGTTGGTAAAAAATATGTGATGGTTGTGAAATTTAATGATAATCAGTTTGACGCGTTGTTCCCGTTTAATATTTTAATGAGTCAGGATATGGTCGTTGAGTCAAATGGTTCAACGCTGGAGAAAATCTTCCCCGGAACAAGTAAAAAGCCTTTTCTTGATAATTATATTATTAAGCGCCCAATAATGCCTGTTATTGATGCGCGGGCATTACATTCACTCATTAAGCAACTGGTTATCATAGAATGCCGGAATGATGACAAAACCACCTTGCGTGGGCAAATGGAATGGCTACCTGAAACCAAGCAATTCTTATTTATCGGTTCGCCTTGGTTTAGTTCTATGGAGCAAATTATTGAAAAAAATCTGAGTGTAGATGATTTCGCTATTCACGATCCTCTGATTGATTTGTTACATTTATTAAAGACCCAAGAAATAACAACAGAGGATCTTAAACATTTGTTAAGTACTGTTAACAAGCAAAAAAATGAATTAAAGGTAGCGGCAAAGGAAATACAAGACATCGCCTTATTTCCCATGCAGAACCCCGACCCCTTAATCAGAATCGATTCCAATGGCAATATTTTAAAAGAGAACCCTGCGGCCGAAAAGTTTACTGAGTTTACGTATAAGGAAACGAGGTATTCGAAGCAGGACTTTTGGAAAAAAATAGCCAGTATGCTTGATAAAAATGCCGAGCGGGAAGTGGTGGAAGCATGTTTTGACTATAAAACTTATTCTTTTGTTATTAAGTCTCTTCCGGAGTTTGGTTATTATAATGTTTATGGTCGTGATATAACGGCACAGAAGAGGAATGAAGAACAGCTAAATATACTTTCTTCCATAGCGGCAGAAAACACTAATGGGGTCGTTATTTCAGATAAGTATGGCAAAGTAGAATGGGTAAATAAAAGTTTTGAAAGAATAACCGGTTACGCTCTGGAGGAAGTAAAAGGAACGTCACCAGGAAAAATGCTACAGGGAAAGGATACTAATCCTGAAACAGTGGCCTATTTGAGAAATCAAATTCATGCCGGAGATCCATTTGGTTGTGAGATTTTAAATTACCACAAGACCGGCCGCCCATACTGGCTGCGCATTCAGGGGCAAGCTCTAAAAGATAGTGACGGTAAGATTGTGAAATATTTTGCTATTCAAGAAGATATTACAGAAAATAAGAGGTTGGAAGTAGACCTTGTTGAAGCTAAGGAGATTGCTGAACAATCCTTGCAGGCCAAAGAAATTTTTCTGGCCAATATGAGTCATGAAATAAGAACACCATTAAACGCTATCATGGGAATGGCCACATTAATGGAAACGCCTGATATGAAAAGCGAGCAAAAACAATACCTCGATGCCATTTCAAAATCATCACAGAATTTACTGGTTATCATTAATGATATTCTCGATTTCTCTAAGATTGAAGCGGGTGAATTAAGCATTGAGAAAGTAGGGATTAGGATGCGTGACATCATAGCTAATGTCATCGCTACGATGAATTTTAAGGCGGAAGAAAAAGGCATAAGGCTGACACATGATATTGATAAAAATATTCCGGAAATAGTCATTGGGGATTCCGTAAGGATAAACCAAATTCTTATGAATCTGGTGTCCAATGCTATTAAGTTTACAAATACGGGATTTGTTCATATCTCCTGTAGGGATAAAACAGTAAATGAAAAGCAAAGCTGTACGATTGAGCTTTCTGTGGAGGATTCGGGCTCTGGAATTAATCAAGATCAGCTGGATTCTATTTTTGAAAGCTTTAAGCAAGAAGATACTTCTGTAAGCCGAAAACATGGAGGTACCGGTTTGGGGCTTTCTATCGTTAAGCAACTAAGCGAATTAATGGGTGGAACGGTCACGGTAAGCAGCGAAAAAGGCTCTGGAAGCCGCTTCATGGTAACTATTCCTTTTAAGGTAGGTTCTGTTGCTGACTTACCAGAAGATAACACCAGAGAAGTAAATCCCCGGGTTTTAGCTGGCACTAAGGTGCTTTTGGTGGATGACCATGAAGTGAACCGGTTTTTAATTGTTTCATTCTTTAAAGAGTGGAATATTTATGTAGAAGAAGCAGAAAATGGTCAGGAAGCCATTGATATGCTTAGAGAAAACACCTATGATTTGGTGCTGATGGATAAGCAAATGCCAGTACTGGATGGGATAGAAGCAACTCAAATTATTAGGGCACAGGTAAATAAAGAAATCCCTATTATTGCTCTGTCAGCCAATGCTTTAAAGGAGACGGTTGATAGTTGTTTGAATGCAGGAATGGATGATTTTGTAGCAAAACCATTTAAGCCCAATGAGCTATTTGCTAAAATGATAACGCTTTTGGGAGTGGAAGAGGTAGACTTAGAGTTAGATAGTGTTGCTGTAGAACAGCCTGTGGACGCCCCTAAAACATGCTCATACGATCTGAGTGCGCTGGCAGATCTGGTTAATAACGATAAAGAACAATTGAAGATAATGTTAGGCATGTTTACCGATTCTGCGCCACAAGATTTGCTGGACATATCTCGAAACACACAAAAACTTGATTTTGTAAAGGTAGGGGCTATAGTCCATAAAATGAAACCCTCTATTATGTTGATGAATATGGCGGAAGTTGTACCACTAATTCCTGAATTGGAAAATAACAAGAATTTTGCAAACGAAGAACTGATCCAAAAATCAGAAAAATTTGTAACACTCCTTTCAGATATTTTGGACGAGATTCGATTGATAGAGTTCTAATGTATCATGATTTGCCATTTTCTTTGTTTTGTAAGTTCTGCGTTCCATCACGATAGCATGTTGGCATTTGGCTAGGTCATAGCCCATGTCGACACAAAAAAAGGACGCTTTGTTTTTTAAGGAGTTTGTGGCTAATAGGGCGCTTTATTCGTTTTTATGGCATCAGAAACCAAAGCCATCAATCACTACGTCGTTTTGTTTTTCCACGATGGGGGGTTCTGCTTTTTGTTGGACGTAGTTGCGGTTGACGTACATTGCTTTTCGCGCTTCGGGGCAAATGGATTCACATCCGCCACAGCCTATGCATACTTCCGGGTTCACCACTTTAGGACGCGTAAGTCCGTGTTTCCAAGGTATCATCTTGAGGGCTGCCGTAGGACAGTGTTCGGCACAGGCACCGCAGTCTTCGTGCTTGGTTTTGACTACACATTTATCAAAAACCAGTTCTACCACACCTATCTGGGTGATTTTTTTCTCTTCTACGGTGAGTTTTATCAAAGCGTCGTTAGGGCATACTTCAATACATTTGGTACACTCGTATTCACAAAATTGTTCCACATCAAATTTAAGAATGGGCTGCATCATGCCGGTTACACCATTCTCAAAAAGAGAAGCTTTTAGTACGCCTGATGGGCAATGGTTAACGCAGAGCTGACAGGCGGTGCACTTGCTTTTAAAGCGTTCCAACGAAACTGCTCCCGGAGGAAGCGGGTAAAGGTCAGGTGCTTTAGATCTGCCGGATGCCAAAACTCTTTGTGTGGCAGCACCAGCAGCCAATGCGCCTAACGCTGTCTTGAAAAATTCGCGTCTGTTTTCGTTTTTCATCATTGTTTCTTCGCTTTAAGAGAGGGGCTCAGCTTTATAGCATCAAACTTACAGGCATCTATACAGTTGTAGCACGACACACAGCGGCTGTGGTCTATCTTGTAGCCATTGCTGTTGTCTATAGTGTTGGTTTTGCAGCTTTTAGCACAGGCTTTACAGTTGGTACATTTGCTATGGTCTATTTGTATTTTGAAAACCGAGACTTTACTGATAATTCCAAGCAGAGTACCTACCGGGCACAATGTATTACACCAGAGACGGCCATGCTTGATGTTAAGAAAGATAATGCTGCCAAAGGTGATTACCGTCGTTAGGATGACGGCAATACCAGGCCAATGATAATCACGATGAGCAAATGTGTAGTTGCCGGCAGCATTTGTGATATGTGCTATTGCATTATTAATAAGAGTGATAAATGGTGTTAGTATCACTGCGCTGATTCGGCCAAAGATTGAATATGGATCCAAGAGTAAGATGAGATAACTACTGCCTAATATTAATAATAGAATGCTTAGCGCAAGGATGCTGTAACGTAGGATGTTGTGTGGTTTCTTGTAGTATGTCTTGCTACGTTTTTTTCCACGTTTTCTCTTTATTCGGTCAGATAATCGAATGATAAGATCCTGTGTGATACCCAAAGGGCAGATGGCAGAACAGTAGAAACGCCCCAGCAGGAGTGTTAAGGCGGTAAGTGCTATGAGTGTAGCAACAGAGGCCGACAAGATAGCCGGGATGATTTGAATATGGATAAAAAAGTCTACCCTAAACCACGAAGGTAACCATCCGGCTATGCCGCAAATATATAATGTAGAAAAAAGCAGCACAAGGGCTGCAATTACTTGTCTTAAGAGGCGCATTTATTCGAATACTATTTTTAGGTTTGTTGAGCTTGCGTAGCTCAATTCAAGTGTTGAACTTTCGTTATTTGCTATTCTTGCCTATCTGTAGATGGGCGTATTATTTACATCTTGACGCGCTTCACATTTTTACGACTCAGGTCGCTTGTTCCTAACTGATGCTCTTCGGCCAGCCCTATGTGGCTTACACGTTCCAGCGGCATCTCTTTTATCTGATTGAAAAATTTTACTGAGGCAGTATCAACGGCTACAGGGTCAGCAGAGGCAAACAATGTTTTAGTTAATACCGTGTCTTCTTCTCCTTTACCTTGCGGGCCGTTTTGGGTTAGGGTACGGTAACCGTCTACCACATTGAGTATTGCTTTTTTCTCATAAGTTGCTAAATCGGCAATGCCCTGTTGTAGCCCTTTCATATGAAAGGCTCTACGGTCCCAGATGATGCCCATTGAGTTCTTCATTGATAGTGACATCTTGGCACCGCCGTGGTGTTTCAGCACTGGTACATTGATCCATGCGTCGCAATTGATGATGGCCTCGTGAATCTTTGTTTGGGTGATTTTTTTGCCTTGGGGCAACTCAACTTTTTTGTAGTAGCTTTCGTTGTTGGCGGGTAGCATTTTTCCGCCGTTGGCTTCTGTGGCTTTTTTAGTGCCACTTTTTTCATAACAGGAGTTCCATTCGTGACAAGTGTGGTCAAATACAAGGACTTCTTTAGCACCAGCTTCTTTGCACATTTTGACCAAAGCGCCTACTACTTCGGGGTTGGTGTTTACAGCCATTTCGGGTGTTTTGGCCCATCCTATATTGGGTTTTATGACTATGGTTTGTCCCTCTTTTACAAACTTGCTCATGCCGCCCAGCTCTTCAATGGCTCTCATGGTCATAGCGGCCGGATTGCCGCCCATGACGGCTACTAAATCGCCGTCTGTTGCTGGCAAAGTGGATGCTTTTAGTTCCTTGCCGCGTAGGGTTGGAAAACCGATGGCGCTCAGCGCTACTGCTGTTGCACTTTTTTTGATGAAATTTCGTCTATCCATAATATGAAAAGTTTACTGTTTGCTTTTGTGTTCATTCCAAGTTGAACTATTTTTATTCTTGTCCAGACCTTGTCTTATGATAGGTTTTAGATCGTGACCTTACATTGGGAGCTATTATGTTAATTGTAATCTGTATCTGACAAAATGTGCTTGTTTATTTTTGTTGAAAAAAGGTTTTATTTGTTCGAAAACAAAAGATATTTGATTATTTAATCGATTTTTGTTTTTGGAAAAAAGCTCTTATATATGGATTGTTAAAGCCTTCAGTTATTTGTTTGCTTTATTCGTTTAAAAAGTTGTGATTGAATGTGTTGGTTGTGTTTTTTTGCGCTCAAAATAAATCGTTATATAACAGGCCGTTTGAGTGGCAAGCTTTTTTTGTAATGATTTCACAAATATAAATAAAATATTTTAAGACTGTTTTTATTGCATTGCAAACTCTACTTTGCAATTTTCGCGTTTTTCATTATATTTGCGGCTCTTTAAGAAATCAATATATACGTTCAAAATAAACACTAATTTTTTAATCAAAATGGCAAAACAGAAAAAATTCCTCACTTGTGACGGAAACCAAGCTGCTGCCCACATTGCTTATATGTTTAGCGAAGTGGCAAGTATCTATCCTATTACGCCATCGTCTACTATGGCAGAATACGTGGACGAGTGGGCCGCAACAGGTCGTAAAAACATCTTCAACGAAACCGTTCGTGTAGAAGAGATGCAATCAGAAGCAGGTGCTGCAGGGGCAGTGCACGGTTCTTTGCAGGCAGGTGCGTTGACATCAACGTTTACTGCGTCCCAGGGTCTTCTTTTGATGATTCCTAATATGTACAAAATCGCTGGAGAATTACTACCTACAGTTTTCCACGTAAGTGCACGTGCATTGGCAGGTCATGCATTATCAATTTTTGGCGACCACAGTGACGTTTACGCTGCACGCCAAACCGGTTTTGCAATGGTAGCTGCAGGTTCTGTGCAAGAAGAAATGGATCTTGCCGGTGTAGCTCACCTTGCTACTCTAAAATCAAGAGTTCCGTTTTTGGCTTTCTTCGATGGATTCCGTACTTCACATGAAA
>DHQI01000043.1:1182-24372 GCA_002408065.1 Bacteroidales bacterium UBA5342 | reverse complement strand
ATTATTTTGTTACTTCTATTTCGCAAAACGGAAAGACTTTACATCAGGAAAAAACACGTTTTGGCTTTCGCGATATACGCTGGGAAACAAAAACCGGCTTTTGGCTCAATGGCCGTAATATAAAACTACAAGGCGTATGCAACCATCAGGATGCCGGAGCATTAGGAGCAGCTGTTCCGGGAAAAATCATCCGTTTTCGCATACAGCAACTCAAAGCTATGGGGGTAAATGCCATCCGCACAGCACACAACCCACAAACACCTGATTTTTACCGTGCTTGCGACGAACTTGGCATGCTGGTTATGGACGAAATATTTGATGGCTGGCACCGCAAAGCGCCCCATGATTACGGCGCACGTTTTTTCGAGAAACACTGGCAAAGCGACATAAAAGAATGGATCGAACGCGACCGCAACCACCCGTCTATCGTTATTTACAGCGTAGGTAATGAGACCCAAGGAGAAGTTGCTTCCGAGTTGGTGAAGCTTTGTCATCAACTGGATAACACCCGCCCTGTCACTTCCGGCGACTCCAACAAGGAAGCCATGGATGTTTACGGGCTAAACGGGCACAGTGAGCGCAAAGGTTTTATGGAAACAAAAACCTGGGATCGTCCATTCATTGGGACAGAAAACCCACATACATGGCAAGTGCGCGGTTACTACCGTACCAAAACCTGGTACCGCAACGGCTACCCCGACAAAAAACAAAAACCTTACTGGATTCCGGATTTGACCCAAGAAGAAGTGTTTCACGACAGCTGGACAAAAGCAGAAAATTTTAGCAGTCATAAGCAAATTTTTAACTCTTCGTACGACAATGCAACCGTACGCCTTACAGCGCGAAAATCTATTGAGCAACTACGTGACATCCCACACTATTCCGGCAGTTTTCGTTGGACGGGACATGACTACATAGGTGAAGCCGGTTTTGTACACGGTGGCTGGCCTTACCGTGCTTTTATGGGTGGCGCCATTGATCTGGCCAATTTCGAAAAAGACCTTTACTACTTATACCAAAGTCAATGGACAGAAGAAGCTATGGTATATATATTACCGCATTGGACGCACCCTACCATAAAGGAAGGGACAGAAATTCCTGTATGGGTTTATTCCAACTGCGACGAAGTAGAGCTTTTCCTTAACGGCAAATCCCTCGGAACACAAAAACCGGGATTTATCGAAAGCGAAATGCAATGCCAATGGATGGTGCCTTATAAGCCGGGAGAGCTACGTGCTATAGGCTATATCGAAGATAAAAGACCTGTTGAAGAAAGGGTAAAAACCGCTTCAGCGCCAGCTCAAGTCGCACTTTCGATAGATGGTGAACCATTAGCGAAAGCTGGAAAAGACATCGTACAAGTACGCGTGAGCGCACAAGACCAAGAGGGTAATTTTTATCCTTATGGCGAGAACCGAAATTATTTCCACGTTATGGGTGGTGGTAAAATTAAAGCACTGGACAATGGCAGTCCGGTAGATGTAGAAGCACATTATGGCGTCAATTCACGCATTGGATTTTATGGTTTAAGTCGTGCTTATATTGAATCTGATAAAAATGACGAAGCTGTTGCTTTAATCGTCGCCTCTATTATTGGAGAAAAAAAACTACTGACGTCTAATTTGGTTAATATTGACGTAGAGCAAATCAATCTACGTGGTCAGCAGCCCAAGGCTGATATAGCTGTTTATTATACCACAGACGGCAGTACTCCAAGCAAGCGCTCAACACCATACACCAAAGCCTTTGCGGTAGAAAAAGACACCAATGTAAAAGCCGTGGTTTATATCAACGGTAAAGAAGCCTTGCATATGGAAGAACGCTTTGGTGATGATGTTGGCTTCATCTTTGATGACCATAGCAAAACACCCGCTATGAAAGGAGAACAAGCTGAATTGGCTACAATCAAAGGCGGAAAAATCTCTCAAAATTTCAAAAATTATAAAGGCCAAGGGTTCGTAGAACTCAAACAAAAAGGTCATGCCATAGAATGGTATCTTGAAAATGATGGTTCACCAGAGAACGCTCTTTTCACAGTTAATTTTTACAACCCTAACCCAAAACAAGTGTACGCCACCTTAGATATTAATGGTAAAAAACACCGTGTTGGTCTTATCCCCGGCAATGGCTGGCGATGGGAATCAAGCCCATCCTACGAAGGCATCTTAGGATCCGGTGCTAATACGGTAACCTTCACACTGGAAAGTGATGATGTAATTTATGTGGATTATCTAATGAAGTAATCGCGTTACATAAAACTTGCATAGAATTCTTTTTAAATGGTTTAACGCAACAATATTCATTAACAACAACAAATTCTACCATTTTCCCTGGAGTTATTTCTGAAAACAAAACCGTTCTTATGTAAAAGAATGATGCACTTCTCCTCAATAAGAATCGGACATATAGCCTAAAAAAAATCCCCATTTACCAAAATGAGAATTTTTTTATATACCCGGAAACAAGATCTCCTATTCAAGCATAATCTTAACAAAGTACTCTTTTTTGTTAAGGCATATTACCTTAATAAAATAAATACCTTGCGAACGAATAGCACTCAAATCAAGATGGACTTGTTTTCCTTTAACATCTTTAGATATTACCGTGGCACCATGTGAGTTGTAAACAACTACAGACGATATCTGGTATAAAGACTTCAACTGAACAAAATCTTGAGCCGGGTTGGGATATACCTCCACCACATTATCGTACAGTCTATCATCAAGACCAGCAGCAGTACTATCCACATTTATGGAGAAAGTATCGGCATAATATCCACACTGATTAAACACTGCAGCTTGCAATTGGTACACTTTTACCTCACTGAAAACAACTTCAATTGCAGTATCATTGAGGTACGTTAGTACTGCTGTAGTGTCTTCAATAAACCACTCTATATACTCAGCCAATAAAGAAACTGAATACACCACCGGGGTATTAAGAACTACATTAACAGCACCCTTTATATCAATATCCGGAATAGGAATCATCTCCCAACGATGAATAATAATACTATCAAAACCACACTTATTGGTATACCTTAAAGTATCAAAATTCTCATCCACCCGTGGGATACCATTTATTTCTTCGTTAGGGCAAATCATTCCATAATCAATAACATAGGTAGAATCTCCTCCAATCACTGTCAGTTGAAGTATAATTTCAGACCAACAGCCGTGTTCTGACTCAAAAGACAGAATTTTCTCACCTGAAGTTGTGCCAACCGGAAAGATATGACCATTATATTCAAAAGGTAAATCATCCTTACAAATCGTAATGGTATCATTCATAAAGCCAGAAGGCTCAACATCCAATGTCAATACTGTTTTTATACATGGTGGTGCCGCAAAGGGATAATCACCTACAGGTTCAGTAGTGATATATACACCCGGAGTCCATAAAGTATCACCCGCAAACAGATAATAAGAACCATCACAAATAACTGCTTCTATAGAATCAACGGTGCCTGTCATAATGGTTAAATCAATAGTAACAATAGAATCACAACCAAGTGATGATACAAAAGTGTCGGTATAAAACCCTGCTTCTGTCAGCATATTACCATTGAAATACAAGGGCTCATACTCACATATATCAATCATCAAAGTATCCCTATAAACCTCTGCCACTGTAAGGTATAAAGCTTCGACCATTTCATTCCCCAAACTATCAACATAAGCACGAATATAAGTACCACTCTCATTCAAGTATTGATTATCAAACTCATAAACAGCACCTTCACAAATAGTTTCATAAAGAGTACTGGAGGCAAGAGCCTCATAAGGAATGGTGTCACGATAATAATCGTCACAAACGCCATTATAACTTCTCAAGCTGACCACAAATTCATTTTTTACTTCTGCCACATCAAGTTTTTCAACAGAAGCGCTTTTTTCATAATTATCGGCTAATAAAGAATACTGATGAACAGGGTTTTCATCTGATGAATATTTCCCATCTCCAAAAGCCCACCAGTAGGTGTTGGCCTCCAGTGATAAATTAGTAAAGCTAACCCTTAATCCCTCATTGGTATAACTAAAATTCGCAAGCGGTTTGTTATAGAATACAACATCAATCAAATCAGAAGTATCGCTCACACACATCCCCTCATTGTACACCATCACACCATACTCGCCTGATTGAGTTACAGCAATAATGCTATCAAGCTGCCGGCTAGTCCACTCATAAGCCATATATCCTGCCGGCGCCTCTAGCCATACGGTATCACCAACACAGGCTTCCGTGACACTATAAGTAATTTGTGGCTTCTCAGGTATTGGATGTATTACCACTTCGATAGTATCTGTCACAGTACATCCGTAATCATTCATTACCGTAAGCCATAGTATCATAGTTGTATCTACACTTACTGCGTTAGTATCAAGCTCACCTGTAGACCATTCGTAATGAACAAATCCTTCAGGAGCTGTAATGATCACAGGCTCTTGTACACAGGTAGAAATGTCCTCTCCTAAATACAATGTAGGATTCCGGAAATTAATAATATGTGTATATATCCTGTCATTATTAGGATCAGCATCACGTTCTGAAGACAATTCAGTCTGAACTTCAATGTGATACTCCTTGTTATCCTGGGAAAGATCAGCTTTCTGTTCGAACGTGTAGATCATCACTGTTTTCATCGGAAAGTCTTGTTCCAATATAATTGTATCGTAAACCGTACTATTGTAATAAACACGATATGAAACCATCAACGTGTCCCCAATATGATAATTGGTATAACCATTATTCTTGATTTCAACAACGACATCTTCCTCTGCCGTTAGGTTGCAATCTGAAACCGGAGCAATCAGCTTACTAATCAGTAAATCCTCTGGTTTTACACATTTAATATAACCATCATTCGGATAAGCCGTAGGATATCCTTCATTAAGCATTACCTGCTCAATGTTAACATAAGCCTGTTCATTAATAGTAAACTCAGTTGTAAAGCCAAACTTAAGATAGAACAATACCCCCGATCCGGCAAGTGATGTCGTATTGGCACCCGAGATGTTTATCTCATTTCCGATATTAGAAGTGGCCAAAGCCCAGCCCTGTGTCAGACTACCCTCAGTGACAAGCTCCAGAAATTCCAGTTCTGGTGTCCTGTAACTAAAGCCTATCTGAAAGGCACTGGCTTCTGCACCCGAGAGCATTTCGCCTATATAAACCGGCAAGAGAAAGACTCCTCCTTCAGGACCTGTTGTATCGGGCACCTCGATGTAGGTATCATAGACAGTAAACACATTAGATACTTTTTGAGATCCAACAGAATCAGTAGCACTAAAGGTCACGCTCCCTCCTTTCAGAGCTGTTACCACTCCTTCATCAGAAATTACAGCCACAGTAGTATCACTGCTTGCGTATGAGTAAGGTAAAATACCACCATAAAAATTCAATGGCACAATATCTCCTGCAATAAGATCATAACTAGAATGGTATAAGTTTACCGTCTGATAGTTGATTGTCTGAAAGCGTCCACGCTCAGCCATTCCCACAATATCCTCATTAAACAGGATATCAGAAAAACTAAGATAGGTATATCCCCTTTGCTCACGAGAGACATCAAAATGTAAGTACATCAAAACACTGTCATCTTCAAGAGGCATAGAAGTAGCAAAATTCACAATCAATTCTTCTGAAGGCATTTCTACAACTTCGACATAAGCACTCTCTAATAATGTCCCGGCTAACGTATAGTCAAGATAAGAGAGATAGTAGTCGTTAAAATCAAATTTAAAACTACCGGAAATGATGTCGCTACCACTTGCATTGAGCAAAATAACCGGCACATCTACCACACTACCCTGCCAAGCCTCCATATCATATGGAGCACTCAGTTTGGCAGCAAACACATTAATGTCATTATTGGTATAGTCCACAGTGCCGGCAGAGTCGGTCACCATCACTTTAGTGTGTCCGGGAGCTAATGCTGTAAATCTGCCATCAGCATCGATACTACCCACAGCAGGATCTTCTACCTCAAACACAAATGGGGATACGGTATCACCATACACATAAAAATCCTGCGTTTCACCTACCAACAAGTCTGCATCATTAGGGCTAATGGCTATCTCTGGAGCTTGTTGAATACTTACACGACCACTTTGAGGAACGATAAGTGGCATGCCCTCATTTAATATTGAGGAAGAATACAGGCTCACAGTACTACCCCAAGTATAATAACTAATAGCTCTGAAATGAACATACAGTAAAGTTCCGGTACCCGCAAGCGGCGCCCCTCCGGCTCCGGAAATAAGAACTGATTCCCGGTTATCAGCATTAACCACCAGATCACTAAACCCTGAAGTCAGCTCACCTTTTGAAACACCAAGGTATTCAAAATAATAGTCATCAAAACGCACATCAAGATTAAAAGAGTAAACTTCTTCTCCTGTAAGAGTGGAATCCACAATAAGGGGTAAAATTAGGGTATCGCCCTGTACCATAATCGTATCAGGGAAACGTAGCCCTATGCCCTGGGCTGCCACCGAAGCGGCACCTATCCAGAAGCATAAGATTATCAAATATATAATTATCTTTTTCATAACTTAGATATTTAAATTACAGATTAATTTAATGTTAGAATAAGTGACGTATCACCTATTTAGACATCTGCACTTTAAGTACCTGCTCTCTTTCTTCTGTTATAAACTTAACGAAATATATTCCTTGACTCACTTGCTGACCTTTACCGTTAGTTCCATCCCATGTCATAGTATACTGGCCCGGGCTGTGTTGCGCATTTACCAACACATCTACCATCTGACCAAGCTGATCATATACCTTAAGCGAAACCTGACCGGCATTACGAACATTAAAACGTATATTCAGTTCTCGGTCGAATGGGTTAGGATATGCTTCGATAGCTGTAATAAGACTAATGTCCTCAGTTAATTTTGTAGGATCTTTCACTATTACAATACCAGATCTGGCAGCTGATGTCAGGTCATCTTCATTTCTTAAAAACTGAATTACATCAATTCCGGATATTTGTTCTTCCATCACATCAGCAGTTTTAAACTTAAGTGTGGCAATCTGACCCCCTTCTGTCATAGCTTGTGTTCCTGCCATAGATATATATATATAGCCATCTGCTACATTAGAAGTAAAGTTCATCCCGTTTACTTCAGATGAAACAACCTCCATATCTTCCAGAATTAGTGGATTATACCTCACCTTGAGCTGAACAGCATAAGTACCGGCAACATTATCAAGTGTTATTGGTAACTCTACCTCGTCTTGCGGCAACACTGTTGCATCAGCAATACTCAGTTGTGCGTTATTAATAGTTGCTGAGCGTAATGTTGTAGCCTCAAAATAGTTGATTAGGCCTACAGAATAACGCAACACCATAGAAGCGTCTAATGCCGACACTGCATTTACGCCCTGATTTCCGGTAACGTCAGCCACATCCACTTGTTCAGGCGTTAAACTATACGTTCCTACCGTACTCTTCAGTATAAGCGCAGCATCGTAAGCTTGCACTTCTCCATTTTGACTCACATCTCCCAATAATGGGTTCACTGCACCAGACATTTTCCAAGGAGTAAAGTTCACCTCATCAGTAACTGAAACACCATTTCCATCATGGTTACTAGTATGACTTGGCCCACTATTGCTTCCCCACCAGTTATTGGTAGCGTCTATCAAGAAGCTTTTATCTACATTTTTCACCCCATAATATTTTACATCATAAAAATCACAATTGTTAATTACCGGATTTCCCGAACCAATAACTTCTACACCATTAGGAACTTTTGAAAAGGAAGTATTTGTAATGGTGGGACTGGCACTATTGGCTTCAATAGCAGAATAGCTTTCATAATTTTCAACACATCTAAAAACACAGTGGTCTAACAAACAGGATTCATTAATAGATGTAGAAGTAAAGAATAAGCCATCCCATTGTGTAAAATAATTATCATTAACACTAGTAGTCGTAGAATCAGCATTGGAATCTCCACCATAGAAATCATCGACAATGCTAGTAAACACAATATTATTTTCCTTTTGTGAAGCTCCCTTAGCAATTAAGCCCTTCTGCACATTCATCTGACTATTGTCATTAAATTTACAGACAACTCCAGTATCAACCGTTAGAATAGCACCTGTTCCCACAGTATAATCACCGTTGAAATAGTATGGGATTTTAGGGATACCGCCAAAACTTCGCTTAGGCAAGTTCACATCCTGTGTCAACGTTTCCTCGTTAACTTCTATTACTTTATACGTACTGCCACTGATAGTATTATCGCTATCATCAGCTGGATAGGCTACCAAAGAAATTGACATTGGTGAATACCTCATATTATGAAAAGTATTGTGAGTTATGATTGGCTCAGATACGCCTGTCATCAAAACGCCACGCTCACCTTCTTCAAATACAGAATTAGTGATGGTTGGTGAAGCACTCTTTATTTCTATTGAGCGCCAACCGTATTTTATCAATGCATTATCAATCTTACTAGCATCGTCACTTACATTTTCAAACGAAAACCAAGCATAGTTATCTGTACTGTGTGCTTTAAGGCCATCGCTACCGGTATCAAGCGGACGCCCTTCTGTATCATCATAGAAACTAGTAAATACGGCTGGATTACTAGCGTCACCTTCCACAAGCAACTTACCATTAACAACGAAAGTACCACCATCCCTTGGGTAACCATAGTAGTACCAATATAACTCTTCTGTTGTTTTAAATACCATGCCAGCTGGTATGGTTATTGTCGTTCCATCATTTATAATATAATTACCTAACAAACAATAAGTAATAGAATCAATACCGGCAAAATCACGCATTGGAAAAGTATCTGTTTTAGAATAAGTTTCAGGAATAATCTGTATAGCTTGTCGTCCGACATTAGACATTGAGTTACCACTAAATACAGGTTCAGCAAACATACTCATATTAATAGGTGCCTTCTGAATATTGTAAAAGTTGTTATTATCAAGCATCGGATTCGCAGAGCCAATAATCTCAATACCATACCCTTTAGAAAGTTCTATAGATGAATTTGACACCTTACCGGTACAAGCATTGAATGAAACAGATTCTTGATCCTGTCCTCCATAACGTACACTAACATTATCTAGTACATTCAAGGTATCAAGTCCACTTGATTTGAAGTACAGGCCTCGCCAATCTCCTAATTCCGGTGCTGCAGTATTACCATCATTATTGGTATCCCCTCCACGCGAATCATCTCTAATAGAAGTAAATACAATAGACTCATCAGGAGTACCATCGGCAATCATAGCCCCTTGAATCTCGATATAACCATAAGACCTTCTAAACTTAATGTTAACTCCGGGATTAATCCTAAATTCTGCATCCGGGTTAATGGTTAACTTATCATTGACCACATAAGCAATGTTCTGAACCCCTGCCACATCTCTTTTTATTAAAGTCGCATCACTTGACAAATTAGCATCAATAATAGCCAAACCCTTCGCCCTATTAGCCACAAAAGTCATATTGGAAAATGTTGGATTTGAGGTTAAAGACATTCCTATAGGTTCATATTCCATATTTTGAATAGAAACATTGTCTAAATCAGGAGCAGCATTACCTTCAATTCTTACCCCAAAACGTAAACCCTGTCCAATACTGGTATTTTTTATCGTCGGGTTAGCATTTGATATCTCAATGGTGGAATAATAATAAGCATAATACGAAGGTTGGTATTTCCCAGCATATCTAAACTCAGCATTATTAATGAAACAACTGTCATCATCACTGGTATCTTCGAACCTTAACATTGACCAATCTCCTGCCGAAGGCGAAGATGCATTACCATCCCCATTAGCATCAGCGGGGTTACCTACATTGTCATCTTTAATTGAAGTAAATATCACTTTTTCTGTCGGGGTACCATTTATTTTAAGCCCTCCTTCTACAATCAATTTGGAATTATTGGCTTTAATAACGACACCAGGATCTATGGTCATATAACTGCCATTCTTAACCGTTAAATGATATAATAAGGAATAAGAAATATTATTGTAACCTGCCAAATTAGTTTTAGACAGTGTACCACTCTGTGTCATATCACCCCCCAATAAACCAAGAGCCATTATTCCTGCATTAGTAAAACTATTACCTGAAAAGGTAGGTGCAGCAGATGGAGAAATGGCAAATGGCGTACTTGAAACATTGACAACTTCATTGTTATTAATGGCAGGATTAGAAGCTTCATAACAACGTATACCTTGGTAGATATCTTTTATCAAATTATCACTGATAGTTGGACTGGCGTTAACTGTAATCACGGCAGCATCTTGCACATATTGATTAAAATAATACTCCGATTGATTACCACGCGCATATTTTATTATACTATGTGTAAGCGAAGAAGAAGAACTACTCGTAGGTGTAAACACAATGGCACCAAAATCACCTACTGAAGGGGTTTCAGTTGTTCCATCTTTATTGGTATCACCCGGATTACCATGATTATCATCTTTTGCGGAAGTAAACACAATTTTTTCACTTGAAGTACCATTAGCAAGCAGTGTTCCTTCTACTACTATATTCTTATTTGAACCATAATATGAAGTACTTGCCTTGATGACTACGCCGGGATCAATCGTTAAAGTCATGGTATCCGGAACCACTATCTTGCTCAATATTAGATATGTGATATTATCTATCCCTGTAAAATTACGTTTTACAATATGACCACTTTTCTTCATTGTACCTCCAATAAGGCCTATCGCATCATAAGCATTATCACTAAATGATAGTTGGTTATTTGCAAATGTTGGATTAGCATCAAAAGCCATTGCTATAGGGGTCATATCGCTGGATCCGATGATGGTATTGCTTATACTAGGATCAGAAGCTTCACCGATATAAATGCCAATGTAACAAGTGGCAATATCACAAGCATCTATAGTAGCATCCGAATTACTTAGTGTTATACCACCACGATCATTATAACCAGCAAAGCGTACCTTACAGCGCGTCATAGTACTTGCTGATGATGTGCTATTGTAAAACCTTACACCTTCCCAGTTTTCACTGGCAGGATCCGTAGCACCTGCATCATTGTTGGTATCACCTCCCCAGTTATCATCTTTTGCACTCGTAAAATAGATAAACTCATCAGCGTCTGCCACGGCTGTTAAAGTTCCGTAAACATTAAGGCCATTGTAATTCTCAGAAAACTTCAAAACAGCTTCAGATCCAAGCAATAATGTTGACCCAGACTCTACATTTACATCTCTACACAACAATACATTATCGTCTGCAACACTAACTACAGAATTGTTTTTAATACTCAGATCATAATAAAAAAAGTAAGGCACATTAATTCCCGGAAGACTATAATCGTAAGCTATATAACTTGGGTATACCTCCACCTTATCAACATCATTTCCCTGGAAATCCACACTGGCATCCAAAGTAAAATTGGGCCAACCATTTAACCTCATAGGCTTAGCATTACCCGAAATAATTGTCGAAGAAAGATTAAGATCAACACCAGCATCCACCAAGAGCCCATACTCAGAGCAACTCTGAATATAAGAATTTTGAATATTTGCAATCCCCCGATCCATATAAATACGGGTAGCAAAAAGAACAGAAGAAGAGTTGAGGTTTAACTTGGCACTATCGGCATAGTAACCTACGCGTATACCATTCCAATCGCCACGCTCAGCTGAGCTATTGACCGATGTAAAAGTGGCTTTATAGGCATCAAGTGTACCTTTAAGCTCCAGGCTTGTACCATCGTTAAACTGCACCACAACCCCCGAGTCAACTGTCAGTGTAACATCTGGGTTAACTGTTAAAGACGAGGTAACGACAAAAGGGCTTTGACCGATCGTAAAGGTACTATCAACCGCTATCGTACCAGACACATTTGTTTCAGCTCCTACTACACTTACCACTCCGCACAAGACTAAAATAAGTAATAGCTTTTTCATGATTTAATTTTTTGGTTAAGTTAATAATTGATTTTCTTATTTTATAATGATAATATCTGTTCATACTACTGTTATCACAACAGCATAGGCAACGCGTCTCTTGAAGTAAATTTTCAAAAGGTATTATCGTATCGGGAAGAAGGTATTTCCTGTGGTTTTCTTGGTTGAAAAGGGTGCTTTTTTAATCAGGAAACATAATATCAAAGTTACTCAACTTAACAAAAATGTCAAGTAAAAACTTTTTTGTGTATAACAAAGATAGGAATTAAAACGCTTGATACTAACAAAAAAAGCCCCCTTTCCAAGCAATAACTTGGAAAGGGGGCTGAAATTAACGTATGTTAAGACTGGAAGCTTATTTTTGGCTCACCAGAAACTCGGCTATCTGTACAGCATTTAGTGCAGCTCCTTTTTTAATCTGATCTCCAACACACCACAGCGTCAAACCTTTGGTATTAGTAAGATCTTTACGGATACGGCCTACAAAAACGTCATCTTCGCCTTGTGAGAAAAGCGGCATTGGATATTCACCCGCATCATTATGATCTTGCAAAGTAACACCATCCGCAATAGAAAGAGCTTGTTTTACCTGTTCGATATCAAGCTCATCTTCTGTTTCTAACCAGATGGCTTCAGAGTGATTACGCATGACAGGCACACGCACACACATAGCACTTACGTCGATGTCCGAAGCCATAATTTTTTTGGTCTCATTAAACATCTTCATCTCCTCTTTCGTGTAACCATTATCTGTAAATACATCCACCTGAGGAATCAAGTTCATCGCCAACTGATATTTGAAAGCTGCCACATCAATTTTCTCTCCATTAACGATTTGCTTCAATTGCTCTTCGAGTTCAGCCATTCCCTGAGCACCTGCTCCACTTGCTGATTGGTATGTTGAAACATGCACTTTTTTGATGTGCGAAAGTTCTTCGATGGGTTTCAACACCACGACCATCTGAATCGTAGTACAGTTAGGATTGGCAATAATATTGCGCGGTGCATTTAAAGCCTCAGCAGCATTTACTTCAGGCACTACCAATGGCACTTCCTCATCCATACGAAAGGCACTGGAATTATCAATCATAATAGCCCCATGCTTAGTGATGGTTTCAGCAAATTCTTTAGAAGTAGCACCACCTGCTGAGGTCAAAGCAATATCTACATCCTCAAAATCATCGTTGTGTTTGAGCTCTTGTACGATGAGTGTTTCACCTTTGAATTTATATGCACGACCTGCACTGCGGGCACTCCCAAACAAGACTAACTCATCAAGAGGAAAATTACGCTCCTCCAACACTCGCAAAAATTCCTGACCAACAGCTCCGCTGGCACCTACAATTGCTACTTTCATGATTTTATTTTTATGTAAATTTAATGGCTGACAAAAATACACTAAATAAGCAATTATTGAAAGAATAGCTAGCAATTATTGCCAGAATAAAACAAAGGGACAACAGAATGAAACATGCCCTTACTACAAGCACTTATAAAAGCCCTAAATGAATCAGCTAAAGGTGCAAAATCTGAGGTAAAAAAACTTACATTTGCATTCATAAATATTGAATTCTATGCTGAACTACATCATCTGGGACTGGGATCCTGAAATTTTTTCCATCGGTTTTCTGAAAATACGTTACTACGGATTACTTTTTGCCGGCGGTTTTGCTATCGGTTATTATCTGCTCAAAAAAGTTTTCATCAAAGAAGGCAGTAAACTGGAATGGCTCGATTCTATGCTGATGTATGTACTTGCCGGCACCGTAATTGGCGCCCGCTTAGGACATTGTTTATTCTATGAGCCCGAATATTACCTGAGTCATCCTATTGAGATACTCAAGGTTTGGCAAGGCGGTCTGGCCAGCCATGGCGGCGCTATCGGCATTCTGGTAGCCTTATGGATTTATTCACGAAAAGTGACCCAAAAATCAATGATGTGGTCATTGGACCGTTTGCTTTTAGTCGTGGCATTAGCGGGTGCTCTGATACGCTTAGGAAACCTGGCTAACAGTGAGATATATGGCCGTCCGACGGACAGCGACTTTGGCTTTGTACATGTACGCGACAGTTATTTTGGTCGTTACATACATGACGAAAACATTGCAAAATATGTAGATAACTACGACTTTACAAAAGAAGAAGTCAAAGACGGCAAGCAACAAGCTACACTACGTATTGAATTCAACAAATACATTAAAAACGAACAAGATGCACGTACTTTAGGGGAATACCGCATCAAACCCTTGCTCCAATATCGTGAATCGCAAGACGGTAGCTCACCCAACCTTTACATTGAAAATGAAAACGACTTCACCTACAATCGTAAAGGAGGGCATTACATAGCAACCATCCCACTAACAGTAATCCCTAAACACCCAACACATATTTATGAGGCCTCTTGCTATTTAGTGACTTTCTTTATTCTGATGTTGGTTTATTTCCGGGGCGGATTGAAACGCACAGGACTTATCTTTGGTCTGTGGTGTGTGATGGTATTTGGTTCACGTTTCTTTATCGAAATCATTAAAGAAAACCAGGTCGCCTCCGAAGTTGGAATGCTGCTTAACAAAGGACAAAAGCTAAGTATACCATTCATACTGGCTGGTATCATCGGCATAGTCTATTCTTTCTTACCCCAAAAAACAAATGATAATAAGTAGTATATGCACCGTAGTATCCTTTTGACTTCATTATTGCTTCTATGCACTCTAGCGATTGCCTATACCCCTTCTGATAAGGCAAAAATCAGCGTTCTGACTTGCAGTTCCGGTAAGGAAGTTTATAAAGTCTACGGACACACAGCTCTTCGTTTCCACGACGCTGAACAAAAGAAAGATTTAGTCTATAATTATGGCATGTTCAGTTTCGACGAACCGCATTTTATCATGCGTTTTATCCGTGGTTATAACTATTACCTGCTGGGACGTGAAAGTTACCGTAACTTCAGCCGTCGTTACAAGGCCGGTGGCGAAACAGTAACAGAACAAAACCTGAACCTCACACCAGAGGAGGTCAAAACACTGTTTAGAGCATTAGAAAGAAATGCCCGACCGGAAAACCGGAAATACCTTTACAACGTACTGTATGATAATTGCGCCACAAGGGTATACGACATCGTTGAGCGTGAATTGGAAGGTGGTATTGTATGGAATAATAATTGCCCGGAAGCATCATTCAGGGACTTATTACATGAATACAACCACGTAATGCCCTTCTCCCAGATGGGAATAGATGTAGTATTTGGTTCCAAAGCAGACAAGCAAACCACTTGCCGCGAGCAAATTTTCCTGCCGGAAAAACTAATGAACGGTTTCGCCAAAGCACAAAAAGCAGACGGATCACCCCTAGTCTGCAATCATCACACCCTTATTCAAGGCCAAAAAATCCACAGTAACACCGAAACAGTTCTTTTCCACATAATTTGGGGCTTGGTGTTAACCCTAGCCATATTTTTCAGGTTTAAAGCCCGTAAGGGCCTCCGAATCTATCGTATTATTCTCTTTAGCATCACTGGGCTGGCCAGCCTCATGGTATTTTTTATCGCCTTCTTTTCCATTCACCCTACGGTATGGCCTAATATTAACCTGATATGGATCAACCCGTTTTGGCTCATTATAGCTGGAGTATTAGCGACAAAAAAACAGCCTAAACCTTTCTGGCAAAAATATCTCAATGCTTGGTCTATAATTATTGCTCTATTTCTTGTTCTAGGTATAGCCGGTGCTTTTTATATGCACTACGGTTTGATTTATATTTTGAGCAGTTTAGTGATAACAAGTTACATTAAAACCACTTAACTATACCACAGCCACTTACTAAAAAAGACGTCGTAAACCTTATACACGTTACCATCTCAGTAAGCCATATGCAAATCAATCATAGTATACAAAGCCTAAAAGCGGGATAATAACGACAAATAAAATACCCCTAAACGGTACAGGAAGCGATTAAAAACCATCACGAAACGACCATTTTCTACCATTTTCCCACCAAATTTAGACTTAAATTCGCGAATACTACTTGATTTCCCCACTTGTCCGGCTCCCATTAAATCCAAATTTGGGATATTATTTTGCTCAGCATATTCTACCATAGCCCACATCGCTACTATGCTGGGATGATGACTCGGACAATCCCGGTCTAAGCCACAAATATAGAACTCATACAAGGATTTTTCAGGATAAAAAGGACACATAACGCCTCCAATAATACCTGACTCATTTTCTACAACTAAGCAGCGGGCAAAAGGGCTTTCATAAAGTTTTTCAAAAAAATCTAAGGAAGGTAGCGGTTTCTTCACCTTGTACTTGTAAAGGCGGGAAAGTATCACATAAAAGGCCCTGACATCATCCATAGAGGTTGCTGGACGCCAGCTTACACCATTTTTCAAGGCTTTATTAAGCTGTCTTTGCCGGGTTTTAGTCCATCCATTTCTAAACGATTCTGCACTAATATTTTCAAATTGAATATTTAACCAAGGGACGTAGTCAAACCCTGTCTGTTGTAATACATTTTTAAATGCAGAGTAATTAAAGTTATTTCTGATTTCCAGATAAATAAGTTGATGATGGTAAGCCTCTTCAAGATGAGCAGCCAACAGCTTAATATGATGCTGCGTGGCCTCCGGGTGTAAAAGCAAACCGCCATAAATAATACCACGACGCGAAAAATAGGACTTAAGCCCCTTTTCGTGCTGAATGGTAATTACAACTAAAGCAAGAAATCGCTCTTCCTCTTCAACAACAAACACATCAGCTTTTTGACCTTCGAGTTCATTATATAAGTCATAAAACCCAGGGGTCTGAAAAGGTGACGTATACTGAGAGACCTTAAGCAAATGCTCCCATTTAGAGCGGTCAATATCCTGTATGTTGGTAAGTAGTTGCAAAAATCGGATTGTTTATCAACAAAGATAAGAACAAAAAAAATAGCGACCTGAATAGATCGCTATTTTATATCTTATATCAAAAATCTGATTAGTCAGCCAACGCGTAACGTTTGAAAGCTGTCACTGTAAGGTCTTTGTCTGTAGCTTTAAGATATTGCTCTACAGATTGTTTATTTTCTTTAATAAAAGCCTGTGCAAGAAGCGTATTTTCTTTGAAGAATTTACCTAAACGCCCCTGAGCAATTTTATCAAGCATAGCCTCAGGCTTACCCTCTTCACGTGCTTTCTCTTTACCAATTTCTAATTCGTGTGCAACAACATCAGCAGGCACATCATCTTTAGAGATAGATACCGGGTTCATTGCTGCTACTTGCATAGCCACATCTTTACCCACTTGTTCATCAGCAATCTCTTTGTTAAGAGCAACCACCACGGCCAAACCATTACCTGGGTGTATATAAGGCACTACAGTCGCATCAGCTACTTTTTCCAAGAAAGCCAACTCGATCTTTTCACCAATGACACCAGTTTGGTCTACAATCTGCTCAGCAACAGTAGAACCGTCTAATGGCAAAGCGTTAGCTTCTTCGATAGAGGAAGCACCATTCTCTAATGCGACATCAAGGATAGACTTAGCAAACGCAACAAAGCTTTCATTCTTAGCAACGAAATCAGTTTCGCATCGTAGAGCAACTACAATACCAACACCATCTTTAGTAGCTGCCAATACGCAACCTTCAGTTGCTTCACGATCAGCTCGCTTGCTAGCCACCAATTGGCCTTTTTTACGAATAGCATCTACGGCCGCATCGAAGTCGCCGTTTGCTTCAGTAAGAGCTTTCTTGCAATCCATCATTCCAGCTCCAGTCATTTTACGTAATTTGCTTACGTCTGCTGCTTTAATAGCCATTTTCTTAAATATTATATAAGGTTTATATAAAAATAATCTTGTTTACTCTTCTACTTTTTCTGCCGCTTTATCAGCCGCTTTCTCTTTAGATGCTGCTTCTTTTTCTTTGCGGGCTGCTTGCTCTTCTTCACGGGCTGCTTTACGCTCCATCAAGCCTTCGTTGATAGCGTCAGTCATTGCACCTACGATGACTTCAATAGACTTAGAAGCATCATCGTTAGCAGGAATAGCGAAGTCAATGTCCTTAGGATCTGAGTTAGTATCCACCATAGCGAATACAGGAATATTAAGGCGTTTAGCTTCTTTTACTGCGATGTGCTCTTTTACTACGTCTACAATAAAAAGTGCAGCAGGCAAACGGTTCATATCAGAAATAGATCCCAATACTTTTTCCAGCTTAGCACGCTGACGTGTAATCTGAAGACGCTCACGCTTAGAAAGGGTATCAAACGTACCATCAGTCATCATCTTATCGATTGATGTCATTTTCTTGATCGCTTTACGGATAGTTGGAAAGTTAGTTAACATACCACCAGTCCAGCGTTCTGTCACGTAAGGCATACCTACGCTTGATACTTTTTCTGCTACAATGTCTTTAGCTTGTTTCTTAGTCGCTACGAAAAGGATACGACGACCTGTTTTAGCGATGTTTTTAATTGCTGCTGCAGCATCATCAACTTTAGCTACAGTCTTGTGCAAATCCAAAATGTGGATACCGTTGCGCTCCATAAAGATATATGGTGCCATTGCAGGGTTCCATTTACGAGTAAGGTGTCCGAAGTGACAACCTGCTTCTAATAACTGTTCAAATTCTACTTTTGCCATTAGATCAAAATTTTAATAAGTATGCCCGGGCGACATCCTCTGTTTACATTCTTTTTACTTAAAAATAAAGCAACCATCAGGTAGCCCTCCATAAAAACCCGGAAGAGTCCTGATAGTTTAGATACTAAACTCTATAATAATTTGAAATTTGAAATTTGAAAGTTTGCCGACCCATTGTTGACAAACTTTTCAAATTCAAAATCTTTATCAATTTCGTAATATTAACGTTTACTGAATTGGAATTTCTTACGTGCTTTTGGTTGTCCTGGTTTCTTACGCTCAACAACACGGGAGTCGCGAGTCATAAAACCTTCAGCTTTAAGCGCAGGTTTGTTTTCAGGATCAATAATAACCATAGCACGGGCAATACCCAATCGTGCCGCCTCAGCTTGTCCTTTAAAACCACCACCGTCAAGGTTGATAGTAATATCATAGTTAGCTTCCACCCCAAGAGTGGTTAAAGGCTGCTTCACTACATACTGTAAAATAGAAGATGGAAAGTAATCTTCAAATTCACGATTGTTGATAGTAATCTTACCGCTACCATCTTTCACATAAACACGGGCTACCGCCGCTTTACGTCTTCCTATTGCATTAACTACTTCCATCGTACTTATTTAATAGTGTTTAAATCTACTTTTTTAGGTTGTTGAGCCTCGTGAGGATGCTCATAACCAGTATATACAAACAGGTTACGGAAAAGCTGTGCACCAAGCTTATTCTTTGGCAACATACCTTTTACGGCGTGCTCAATTAATTGCTCAGGACGTTTGGCCATAATTTGTGCAGGAGTAGTGCGCTTTTGTCCACCCGGATAACCAGAGTGAGTAAAATGCTCGCGTTTCTGCATCTTATTACCTGTCAATTGGATCTTCTCAGCGTTGATAACAATCACGTTATCACCACAATCTACGTGAGGAGTAAAGTTGGGCTTGTACTTACCACGAAGCATCTTTGCTACTTTTGAAGACAAACGTCCCAAAATAGCATCCTCAGCATCTACAATAACCCACTCTTTATTTATAGTGGTTTTGTTTGCTGATTCTGTTTTAAAACTTAAAGTATTCACCTTTTATGCTGTTAAAATTCGTTAAAAATCCGAGCTATCCTATTCACCATCAGACAGCTACATTAAAATCTGGTGATAATCGGACTGCAAAAGTAGTATTATTTCCTTAATATACAAAGGAATCAGATGGGGATATTTATCAAATATTGATAATTAAAAAGAGAAGCGGAAAACAAATAAAAACAGAAACGTAAAAAGAACGCCAACACCTTAAATCAGAAATCACACATCACCCGATCACTTCCAACAAACCAACACAAGCATCTTCAAGCAAGTCAAGCACCAGCTCAAAACCTGCACTACCGCCATAATAAGGGTCCGGCACCGAGTTATATTCTTTAAATTCAGTACAGTAATCAGTCATCAAAGAAAGTTTTTTGCGAAGCTCAGCAGAAGGCGCACGCTCATCCAAATCAGCCATATTAGCGGCATCCATCCCTACAATCAAGTCAAAATCATAATAATCAGACTCTACCACCGGGCGCGATATACTGGTCAGGTGATACACACGCCGCATAGCATGGCGCTGCATTCGCGCATCAGCCGGCTCTCCGGCATGGTAAGCTATAGTCCCGGCAGAATCTATTTCTAAATCCACACCACGATCCTGCGCCACTTTCTTCATCACCGCCTCAGCACTAGGCGAGCGACAAATATTACCCATACAAACAAACAATACTTTTTTCTTATCAGACATTAAAAGATGAAATTTGAAATTTGACACTTCGACTGCGCTCAGTGACCGAAAATGGAAATTTTAAAAAACTGACAACTAGCCTTTAGCACGTGGGTGATAGGTCTCAACTGTATCGCGAAGCATTTTCGAATTTAAATGCGCATACACTTCAGTTGTTGTAATAGAAGCATGCCCCAACATCTCCTGAATAACACGCAAGTTAGCCCCATTCTCCAACAAGTGAGTAGCAAAGGAATGGCGAAACGTATGTGGACTCACATTTTTTTTAAGACCGGAAGCTTCCACAGCATTTTTTATTATCGTAAAAATCATAACACGCGTCAGCTGAGCCCCACGTCTATTCAAGAAAACAAAATCCTCATAACCGGGCTTTATAGACAAGCGGGAACGGGCCTCTTCACAATATATATCAATCTCTCTGAGTGCTGTTTTACTAATAGGCACCAAACGCTCCTTATTGCCTTTACCTATTATACGCACCACCCCCTCCTTCCTATAAATATCACTCAATTGTAAACTTATCAGCTCCGACACACGCAAACCACAACCATAAAGTGTCTCCATGATGGCTTTGTTACGCTGTCCTTCTGTTTTAGACATATCCACAGCAGCTATCACCTTATCGATCTCCTCCACAGACAAGACATCAGGCAGATGTTTTCCAACCTTAGGTGACTCCAACAACAGCGAGGGATCTTCCTTAATCACCCCTTCAAAATAAAGATAACGATAAAAAGACTTAACGCTAGACACCACTCTGACGATGGTAGAATTAGAAACTTCTTCTTCACCAAGTTTTTTAACAAAATTCTGCAAATCTTTATAACGTGCCTTTTCTACCTTAAAAGCACTCTGCTCCGAAAAAGACAGCAACTTTTCAATATCACTCATATAAGCCTCTACCGTATTATCAGACAAAGCCTTCTCCAAAATCAAAAAAGAATGATAACTACGAATCAAATTAACATTAGCCATAATGTATCAATTTAATTAAACTGCGGATCAAAAGGACAATTCAACCACATATTATAATACAGATCATCAAGAGCCAACAAAGCTTCTTGCCACATCTCTCCCCCATCACCCCAGATATCCATGCCCTGCTCACACACCACCCAAGACTCCCGTTCTATCTCATCCTCTAACTGACCACCTGTCCACCCCGCATACCCCAAAAAGAACTTCAAATGATAAGCCCGCGAAGAAGCCTTATAACACTCAACCACTTCACGCAAAGAACCACCAACATACAAGTCAACACCAATCTGCACAGCCCCTTGAACATCCGGCACATCATGAACATAAAACAAACGCTCCTGCTCCACAGGCCCACCACGAAAAACAGGCATATCAGCCAAACCAAATTTCGACAAAAAAGGAGCAATATCTCTATTTACCCTTTTATTCAAAACCAAACCCATGCATCCTCCCGGCCCCGCATCCATCAACAACACTACCGAACGGGAAAAATACAAATCAACAGCAAAAGGCTCTGCTAGCAAGAAACGCCCTTTCACCGGAGACAATAAACGATGTGTTTTATTTAATTTTACGCGATTCATCGACGGACTCCTTTGATAATCAACAGCAAATGTATAATTATTTTATGTAAAGTAAAAATTTTCATTTTTCGCCCCCTCAAAATTCGTTGTTATCACAACATTTTATTAAGGACTTAGCAGTGCTCTTATCAAGACATAATCCGAATAAACAAAAAATTAACAATCCTTGATTTTCAGGACACTAGAAAATGACTATGATTATTAACAGCAATTTCAGATATTAAAAGCAGATTTATTAGATAACTGAACCACAATTCAATAATATTATTTCAGAAAAACAAATTATTCCCTGATTTTTTTATCAACTTTTTTTTACGAATTTTGCTCAACCATTAAGTAAACAAGAAATATCTTTAGATTAAAGGGGCGAAATATCTAAAGAATTTATTTATATAAACCATTAAATATCAAAAATTAAAATGCAAAAAAATCACACAGAGGTTTGGGAAAGATGTATGAATTTTTTTAGAGACAATCTAAATGACACTGCATATTCTACTTGGTTCAAACCTATTCGTCCTACAAAATTAGAAGAAAACACATTAACATTAGAAGTGCCATCCGGTTTTTTCCATGAATATTTAGAAGAACACTACATTTCCCTCATAGAAAAAGCCCTTCGCAAGGAGGTTGGCTCCAACGCCAGACTCCTCTATAACGTCATTGTTGACCATGAATCAAGAAGCCGTGGAAGCGTAACAGTGCCAGGAAAAGAGACACACAAAAACTCGGGCAAGACTCAGTCTGCTTATTCTAATGAGATCCGCAGCCCTTTCATCATACCAGGTATTAAACCGATAGAAATAAATCCTCAACTCAACATTGATTTATCTTTCGACAACTATATTGAAGGGAAATGTAACAAAGTAGCTCGATCTGCCGGTATGGCTATTGCTGAGAAACCAGGCAAAACACCTTTTAACCCTCTGTTTATCTATGGCGGATCCGGCTTTGGAAAAACCCACATCACACAAGCTATTGGACTCAAGATCAAAGACCTTCACCCCAATAAAACAGTTTTATATGTAAGCGCCAACCAATTCAGAACACAATACACCGATTCTGTTCGCAATGGCACGGTCAATGATTTCATCAATTTCTACCAATTAATCGACGTATTAATAATTGACGACATCCACGATTTGGCCAATAATGCCAAAACACAAAACACATTTTTCCATATTTTTAACTATTTGCACCAAGCAGGCAAGCAACTGATCCTAACATCAGACAAACCGCCTTTCAATCTGGAAGGCATCGATAAGCGACTGATTACCCGATTCAAATGGGGACTTACAGCCG
>DHQI01000043.1:405-962 GCA_002408065.1 Bacteroidales bacterium UBA5342 | reverse complement strand
TTCAAATGGGGACTTACAGCCGAAATAGAAGCGCCGGACTACAACACTCGCAAAGGCATACTAATGCACAAAGTTGAAAATGGCGGACTGGACATCAGCGAAGACGTGATTAGCTTTATCGCGGAAAATGTGATTTCAAGCATCCGTGAACTGGAAGGTATCATCATCTCCCTTATGGCTCAATCCACTTTTAACGGTGAAGGTAAAACGATGATGGAAATAGCACAGGACATCGTTAGCAAAATGGTCAACACCAGCAATCGTACTATTACAATAGACAAAATCCAGAACATTGTATGCGATCACTTTAACTTACCATTAGATACACTATTATCCAAATCACGCAAACGTGAAATAGTTCAGGCACGCCAAATAGCCATGTACTTATCTAAGTTTCACACCCGTGAATCGTTACAAAACATTGGACGTAAAATAGGAGACCGCGACCACGCCACAGTGCTACATGCCTGTAAAACGGTTTCAAATTTAATGGACACAGACAAAACGTTTAAAGCCGGGCTGAAAGAATTAGAACTAAAATTAAAATTTTAATTTTA
>DHQI01000043.1:0-246 GCA_002408065.1 Bacteroidales bacterium UBA5342 | reverse complement strand
TAAAATTAAAATTTTAATTTTATTTCTCACTCTAAAGTGTTACTTTTGCAGTCCGAAAAACGCAAGGTACCATGGCCGAGTGGCTAGGCAACGGTCTGCAAAACCGTGTACAGCAGTTCGAATCTGCTTGGTACCTCTTAAAAAAGGGAGATTTTCTTACGAAAGTCTCCCTTTTTGTTTTTGTTCTTTTCAACAATGAAATAGCGGATCAAGCAAGATTTCTTGGGAGGAATATCGTAAATTACT
>DHQI01000005.1 GCA_002408065.1 Bacteroidales bacterium UBA5342 | reverse complement strand
ACCTAGGTGGTGCAGCCTCTGTGTTTGCTTGCTAATGCTTTTGATCTATTATTCATTCTATTCTTGCTTATTATCTATTGTCCAGCACATCCTTCACCACAAAGCTTCCTGTTTGATAATAAAGATTCCCCTCTTCGTCAAAGCCCTGCACAACAATCTGTTTCTTCCCAGGAATATCACCTGTGTAGAATGACACTTCTGCTTTGCCGTTTTCATCTGTTTCTAAGAGTGGTTCCCAATGGAGCGTGATGCGTTTATCATCTCCTACAGTTTTTATTTGTTCTTCGGTGTCGTAGATGGGTTTGGCGAATTGACGGGCTTTGACGAAGTTGCCGAAGATGGCCATGTTTTTCTTTATAAGACTTTGGGAAATGGCTTCGGGCCTGATGTATAGCAAAATCGCACCATAATATGCCTCTACACCAAATCGTTCATAGCCCTGATTACCATCTAATATTGCCACAGCTAAAATGTCATTTTGGGTTAATTGATTTAAAACATTAAAATCATACCCCCATTCTTTATCATTAACATATATCATAGCACAAGGATAATTAGCCTCATTAAAAATCACATCCAACTCATCCTGGATCAGAGATAAATAAACCCCGTGTCTTAAATCTCTAACTAGATCAATTCTTTCAAAATATGATGTTCTAACAATTATACTATTTTCAAAAACTGTTAAACCTATAAATGACTTTCCTTCTTCTACTGCCTCAAATGGATCATCAAATCCAAGAGGTCTTGTATAAATAGGAAGTAAAGGTCCAGAGTATGTATCGCCCTCAGTTAGTATACGGTTTGATACTTGGTTTAATAGCCAATCAAAAGAGATAAACTCTTCAATGTCTGTACCAATTTTAATTTCACTAGTCGCTCTCAGGTATCTATCCATATCCCAATCTCGTCTATCAGCACTAATTTCAAACTCTTGTAGCAAATGCGTATCATATAACATAAAGGGTTCACTAACCACATGTGGTTTGTCGTCCTCCTTTAAACTAGTAACTGATAAATAATAAGGCTTAAGATAATCTTTATTGCTTTTCAGAATAGAAGAAAATAGAAGTGTGTCAGTGTTTTGAATGCTCAATGTTAATCCTGAGCGTCCTTTTTTATCCCTAGCTGTAATCACCATGTCTTGATATGCTCGCAGTTGGTAGTTAGGATCTAAAAAGAAACGACCTTGTTCATCAGCTCTAAATTCTGAAAAAGCGATGGATTCGCCTAGCATATAAGCGCCCATTTTAGCTTTAGGGTAAGGCTTGCCTAAACGTGTCACTTTTCCATATACACGGTTAAAATCATGCACTTGCATCGTTGATAAGCTTTGTCGGTTACCTATCCACTCAAAACGGCGCCACCCATGAGTCATTAATAACAAATCACGCTTATTCTTCACGCTCCTAGTAGTACCCAAATACTGGTTTGTATTGTTAATACGCCCCTGAAGCTCTGTTTCCAATTGAGTATAAGCTTTTATACTTGTAGCATTAATCTTAGAACTATTTCCAAGTAAAGAATCAACTATGGCAAATGACAGCTTTGCTTTAGATGAAGCATCGATAAGCATGTTAATACGCTCTCTTGTTTGATAGCTATGCTTATCTGTATTAATCTGTATCTGTGCAGAATGCTTATCTACATAGATTAAACGTTCTGCTTGTGGTTCATCTGTAGCGTTGGACAATGTGAATGTGACAATGCCAGCGGGTAATTGAGATTTAGGTATTGGAATACGGGTATGCTTGTCAAATTGAATAACAGTGACTGACAGTAAACTATCGCAATAACTTATCCATAACTTACCGTTCTGAGTTGCTTCTAAATTATGTGCAGCGGATAAATAAAGCATTTCATCCGTCTGTCCCTTGTAAAACAAAGTGTATCCATTTTTTTTAGTTGCAGGCAATGCAAAGACAGAATCGACACCTTTGGGTGAAGTTATCTTACAAGAATAAACAGAACTATCTCCCATCAAACTAGTTATCCCCATTCCTTCGTGCTGGGTTGAAATATTTTTAAAAAAATCACCATCTTTATAAAGTACTCCCTCTATATTTACCGCATTTCCTTTATCATCGCTTGCTTTAAAAGCAATTTTACTCATAACACCTGCAAGTCGATCGCCCCCTTCTGGAAAAAAAGAAAGATTAATCCGCTTATTCTGAATTGGTATATAAACATCTTGATTTACACGGTTAACATCATTATCATCTGCAAAATAGGAAAGTTGTATTCGTGGATTTGTACCCATAAATCGATTTTCAATCGGAATTCTCACCTTCATAGTGCCATCATCATAGCACTTTACTCCATCATGCGATAGACGTTCTTCACCAGCAAAGCACTCATAAACAAAACGGGCTCCTGATACTGGACTTTTGTTTTGGTCTAAAACCGAGAATGTTATTTCTGCCGTATCTCCAGCCAAGTATTGGGCTTTGTCAAAAAGAGTCGTGATGGCACGCCTTTGAACTTTTTCACGCACTTCTATAGTTGTTTTGTAGAAAAAACGCTGCGAGAAATTTTTCATATAGCCCGTGTGCGCCACGAGTTGATAAAAGCCAGGTTCTTGAATGCCTAAAATTTCTATTTGTCCGGTAGCTTGCCCTTCAACCGTTAAAAACTTGTAGGATCCAACTTGCTTCCCCTCTTCGTTCAGCATCTGCACGTGGATGGCATAGCTATTATTACTGGGCTTGTTAGAGCCCCGCTCCATTGCATAGCCTTTTATCCAGATGGTATCGCCTTGGGCGTAGAGGTTGCGGTCTAGGTGGAGGTAGACCTTATCGGGGATGTGAAAAACGGAGCCTCCTGAAACACTAAAAAAATTAAGCAATAAAACAAGTTTGAGCAATGTTGTTTTTGCATCAATTCTTATCTTTTTCATATACTAAGCGTTGTAAAATGTTGTCAACATAAATAGAAACTTACATTCTAAAATCTCGTGATACTCAAAATTTCTCTTTTCATAGAATAAACTATGAAAAGAGAGTTTTTACTTGTTTATATCTAAAAAACTAGCAAAATGGACAATTATCA
The DNA here is from genome assembly GCA_002408065.1 of Bacteroidales bacterium UBA5342. Taxonomy (GTDB): domain Bacteria; phylum Bacteroidota; class Bacteroidia; order Bacteroidales; family UBA5342; genus UBA5342. Next base: position 505 of record DHQI01000005.1, on the reverse strand, counting down.
GAATATCCATGAACGCATTGAGTACTTCCCTCACAAGTACAATGGTTAGGGTGACACGTACATACGTCATGTGTCATACACTCACAACATCCATCACAATGGTCTTCTCCATAAATACATTTAATATTCTCATGTCCTTCACATTCTGGACATTCATAACATTCACAACATTGATAACACCAATGACACCATTCACACCTTGCGCTTGCTGGTACCTGATTATTACAACTTGTTTTAAAACATGTGTACAGAATTTCTTCACTCTCAGCACTAGATATCTTCACCAAAGAACGCAATGTTACACCACTCTCTTTTCCCGATTGTATCGTATTGTAGTTGATTACAGAAACACAAATTAAAGCGATAGCCATTAAAGGCACTATAATTTTCTTTTTCATAATAAAAGTAAATTAGTTAAGTTTTTTTCTCTTAAGTACTTTCAACTCTATTCCCAGGCACAAAGTAGACAGTGAGACTTTTTTACTACTCCATTAGCTTTTTTATA
>DHQI01000037.1:38759-46290 GCA_002408065.1 Bacteroidales bacterium UBA5342 | reverse complement strand
CCTATTCACGCCCGTAGTACCTTTTTCTTGGGGCATATGTGGGGGCTCACAGCTAATCAGATTTGGTTTTGGCCTCGCCAGGAGGACGGTTCACCCAGAAGTGATGAAGAAAAAGGTTATGGTGGTTCTAACATACAGCAGCCCCATCTGACGAATGAAATCCATACCACAAATTTGGACTTAAACACTTTCTCGGAAGATATTATGGCCATGCAGCGTCAGCGTAAGCCTATTCGTATCTTCTTTTCTGAAACATCGGCTATTAACATCACCGAACATATGGATGATATCTTTGAACTGTATGACGCCATGGTATTCGACGGTGTGCCGATTGGTTTTGCAACAATGGGCATTCTGAATGAGAAAAAATACGGGGATTATGATGTGGTGGTGGCTTATAAAACGCCCTATGTAAGAAAAGACGAATTGGCTGCTTTACAATTGTTCCTTGATAATGGTGGTACGCTTATCACGGATGTTTACAGTTTTAAATATAACCCTTATGGTGAATCACATTATCCTCTCAAAGAGAGCAATGGAAAAATCATTAAGTTATACTCGCTTTCAGCAATGAAAGATAAGGCTTTTCAATTAGCTGAAGATGACATTCCGGCCGTTGATGTTAACGAAAGCAATGAGCAAGGGCGTAAAACCTGTTTGTGGAAGTGTGTAGAGAATAAAAACGGGAAATACACTTTGGCGGTCATCAATGTAGGCAAAACAGAATCGACTATAAAAGTAGTGCTGAACGATGTGGAAAACATGACCAAAAGTAGCGATTTGATAACAGGAAAGCCGGTAAGTAATACAGTTACTCTTGCGCCCAAAGCTGTGCACTTTGTGGAGGTAGAAGAAGGTGCTTCTGCCCTAAAGAATACCACTGAAACCCGCCAAGTAAGAGTCTTTCCTAATCCTACCAAAGGCACTGTTAGCTTTGATTTTGATGGCTCCGACCAGCTCGATAGTGTGGATATTTATAACCTGATGGGACAAAGAATCTCCAGCCTGAAAGATGTTCAAAAGCAAGCGTCTGTTTCTTTGAATCTGGATAGCGGTACTTACCTTTTAAAGGTGAGGACAGCTGCTTTTGAGGAGGCTCTGATGGTGCAGAAGCTTTAGCTCTTGTTTTGGGGAGTCATTCGATTATATTTTTTTTCATAGCACAGATTGTCTGGTTGTTTGCCGTCCGGGGTTTTGAGGTTTTCATACTTTTTTACCTTCACGCTGTAGATCTTTTATTAGCCGCTTTGTTTTGTCATTTCTATAATGGCTAAATATTATTACTTTTATGCCCTGATAAAAGAATCCTTAGTTTACAAAACACACAGACACATAAAACGAACATGTAAATTTCATTTATTTTACACATCCGCGTGTCGCTGAAGCTTTAGCGTAAGCATAAGGGAATGATTGAAATTTCATGAGAGTTCTCCCGAATCAAGTTCGGAATAGGCTATCTGGAAAAACGCATAAAAATATAAACAAATGAAAATCAAATCTATAGTATGGCTTGCTCTTATTGCTCTTATGAGCTTTTGTTATGCTTGTGAAGACGCCGATGATAACACTCCACTTGAATTCTTCTTTTATGATGTTGCTCCTTCGGCGTGGGTAGGCAATGTCGACGGTTTTAGTACCTATCTGGAAGTGCCGGAAATCACCGAAAATGTCTTTTATAATGGAGCGGTACTGGTTTATATGATAATGAATGAGAACACTGCTGATGCTAGTTTTGCTCAATTACCTTATACCTGGGTAGATCATAACATCATGGAATATATGGACTATAATGCCTATATAGGGGGAATAGATATTCAACTTAAAAAAGTTGTTAGTGGCATAAATCAAAGTGCTACACCCTTAGATACTTATACATTTAAAGTAGTGGTGATGGAAGATTTTGAACTGCCTGTGATTGATGAATAGGAGCGAAGGAAAAAGATAGAACACTATTAGATTCCGGTGGAGAACCAGAAATTGAATCCCGAAAAAGTTTTCGTTTGAGTAAGTCTGTGTGCAAGCTGTGGTAGACTGTGGCACTGTGGGATAGTCCCAAAAATGTTCAACGGTAAGTATATCATATTGTTTTGTGGCCTGATTTGCCTTGATGATATGGGTATTTACCCGTATTGTTCTAGACAACACAGGGAGGACAATCAGCAAGTAATATTCTTAAATCTCTTAGTTATTGGTCTGGAAAATGGGGTAGTGCTTTATAATGACTATTGTGAACTAACTCGAAAGTAGAGCAACCGGGCGGTGCTATAAAAAGAGCTGCCCGGTTGTTTTTTCGCACACTAATGCCCCTTTTTAATGAATACTTTGGTGTTTTGTTGTTCAAGGTTGTCGACAGCTATGAAATACATGCCCGACATTAGATGCGATACCTTATGACTGTAGCTGTTATAGCCCTGATGTGCCTTTAAGCTGATGCTTTCTACTACCTGACCTGTAGCATTTAATATGCGTATTGTTGTTTCTTTCTCCATTTCAGAAATAAAGTTGATATGCACATTATTAACTCCGGGGTTAGGGTGAATGTCGATATCGTAGATATCTGTTTGCTCAGCCTCCTTCGGTATTATTACTGTTTCTGTTGTATTTGTTTGTGTATACTGGAAATAGTCAAAGATTATCATTGCTGTATTTTCTATGGTCTCATAATCTCTCAGCTGTGCTTGGGGCAAAATTTCGAACTGCACATAGCCGTGACTTTCCGGCTCGTTAGAAACGCTGTCCGGCAGATAAATTTCCGGAAACTCCCACTGCAGTATGTTATTGTCAATAATTGTAAAGATGTGCGCATGTGATGCCTGTATATTTTTGATGGTCGAGACGTCCAGTTTGTCGCTTAGTGTGTCACGTATTTCCACGTGATCGGCTCGGAAGTTACCAACGTTTTGAAAACGTATCTTGTACAGCAGGTATTCGCCTTGAGTAGCTCCTTCCTCAGGCCATACGAGCTTGTCGTTAGGGTCTATCGAGCCTACAAATTCTTCCATATCCTCGCAGCCGTTGTTGGTGTAATCTTCCTCCAGTGTTTCTGAAGAAATATAGACCGTATTGGAGCAAAAATCGCCAAGTACTACATCTGATGTCACGGAGTCGGTCACATAAAAAGTCACGACTTCGTGGGGCGCTATTTCTGATATAAACCAGCTGAGGCTTTGCCCCTCGCGGCTATCCCACGGTAAGGTGCTCGATATAATATCTATGCCATCGCCAAAATGCATTGTCAATAAGTTGTTGTAGGCGGTTTGGGTGCCTTTGTTTTCGTAGGTTACGGTATAGTCGTTGGTAAAGTTCACGCGCAACATTGTAGTGCTGAGGCAAGCTGCTAAATCGGGTTTGTCAATCGAGGTAGAAAAACCAAAATCAAAACCACATTGCTCATCATTTATTTCCGTTACACTGACGCTATAGGCTTCATCATTAAGAGGACACACCTGATGGTAATAGGGATAATCTCCTGTCTTAAGTGTGTATTCTCCTGTGTTGAGGTAGAAAGCATATTCACCATCTTTGTTGGTATACATACGTTTTGCACCCGGATATACTTCTATAGGTGTGTTTTTAAGCAAAGCCTCGCCTTCATCATATTGGCAGTTAAGGTTTTGGTCCAGATAAGCGACACCACATACGCGGGTTCCAAGACCTTCAACATAAGTGAAGCATTCGCCAGTATTCGCTGCCACATCGGTATACACTACGCGGTAACCTGAAGGCCATTCAATAATAAGGCTATCTACCACTTGGGCATTACCTAACCCCAGAATAATTTTCATAGAGTTCTGGCTACCGGCACCGCCACCGCTCTGTGCCGATACTTCGCGCATTTGCCATAGTTCCTGACCATAGATGGTCGCTTTAGCTTTTACTTTTACGCCAATGCCTGAAGCATTAGAGGTGATGCCCTGAAAGTTCATACATAAGTGTTCGCTACATTGTCCTTTAGTGTTTTCGTAAAAGAAATCGTAATTGCCACTGTGGTTGGATACAAAGATGTCGTAGTCGCCATCGTTGTCATAATCGCTGGCTGTTGTCCCAAACGAATTTCCTCCACTTAAGGTCATGGCATTTTCCAGTGTGCTGAATGTGCCATCGCCATTGTTGCGGTACAAAAAGTTATTCTGATCACCGTCGTTACTCACATAAAGATCGAGCCATCCGTCGTTGTCAAGGTCTATCCATATGCTTCCGTGGGAGTTGCCTTCTTGGCTAACAATTTCTCCTTCGGTAATAGCCGTGAATGTGCCATCTCCATTGTTACGATACAAAAGGTTGGCTTGGTTGCTCGCATTTGCAATAAAGAGGTCGGGGTAGGTATCGTTGTTATAGTCGCCCCAGCTGCATCCTACTGAACTGCTTGGAGTACTCACCACGTCTTCGTTTACTTTTTCGAAACGTCCGTTACCGATGTTTTTATAGAGCCAGTTAGGTTCGTTGTTGGTATTGGGAACAAAGAGGTCCATCAAGCCGTCATTATTATAGTCGCCCCAGGCAGCTCCTATGGAATGCCCGGCGTCAGTCACTACGGGGCTACCTTCTATGGCTGTAAAGGTGCCGTCACCATTGTTGCGATACAAGTGGTTGGTCATGGTTGGGAAATATTCCGCCACAAAGAGGTCTAGGAAACCATCGTTGTCAAAATCGCCCCAAGCTGCACTATGGCAATATTTACCGTCTTCTACAGGGCCTCCTGTTTCAATTTTTTCAAAGGTCCCATTGCCCAGATTTTTATATAAAAAGTTGTCAGAACCTATATTGTTAGCTACAAAGAGGTCGATGAAACCGTCGTTGTTATAATCGCCCCAAGTAGCTGCTACCGAGCTGGCCACATCATTTACTATAGCGCCTTCATAGATGCGGGTGAATGTTTTATCACCATTGTTATGGTATAAGATATTGGCTTGTTCGCTATCGTAAGTAGTCACAAAGAGGTCGTCATAGCCATCGTTGTTATAGTCACCCCAGCTGTTTGACCAGCTATTTGTCAACGTGTTGGTGATGTTTGCAGATGTATTTGCTGTGAAACCTATGTTAGGGTCAAATTCCAGGTTGAGGCTTGGGATATCTTCGCCACAAACGGCTTGTCCTGTAACGTTGATTTTAACAAAGTCACCGGGCCTAAAGTCTTCGCCTAAGGCCATGGAAAAACGTATAAAAGCGTGGTTGTTGTCAAGGTCGAGCACGCCGGGGATGCCATTTTCGCCAATCGTACTGTTGATTTCAGCCAGTTTAAAAATGTGCTGTTCACCGTTAATCAACGGATCTGAAATACTTGTATAGTCACTGCCCTCAGGATATTTCAATTCAGCTGATCCCGGTATATAAGTGATGCTGCTTGCCGAAGATTCAATGCTTACTTCTACGCTGTCTACTGAGGCAAATTTAGCACTGTTGATGTCCAGCTCCAGATAGATGGTCTTGCTACAGGCATCGCCTGCATTTTCCCCGAAAAGGCTGACCTGCATCTTGGCTGGTTTGGGTTCAACGTAGAGCCCAAGAGTAGAGTAGTTACAGCGGAAGTCGGCAAAAGTAGCCGGGTATCCTGTACATTCATAACCAGAGTAAACGGTCATATAATCAGGAGTACAGGCTCCATATAGGCCCACTATAGTCAAGTCAATAGGATTAGCCCCCGCTAAATCGCCCAGTTGGTAGATGTCACCTGTTGGTTCAATAGTTTCACCTGTTGCGTCGTTGATTACTTGGATTATTTCAATAGCCCCCTTAGGTGCTTTAAAGTGTACCCAAGCATTGTTAGCATCAGTACTGCTGTTGCTGGTTGCCACTTTAAGGTCCCAGCTGACTTCTTTAGTGAGTCCGTCCATATAAGGATTCTCGCTGCTTAATACAATAGAAGGAGGGGAGAAGCGTATTCTGTCTGTTGAGGAGGCCTCGATTTTCTCTGTTGTTTCACCGCCTAAAATGTCCGCTTCTTGTGCTTTAAATGTCCAGCTGATATCCTCATAGGTATTTAGCGGAACGTCGCAGCTTGGCGATAGGTCGGCGTACAAAGTGCCACGGTAGCCATCGTCCGAATAATTAAGATCTCCATTTAGATAAAATTGTTCTAAATCAAAGGTGTAAAGGTTTCCGTTAATAGCTATAGGTTCTATGTTATATACCCATTCCGTAATGCTGGCATTTGTTTTTTGTGTACGGCGCATACGCAGACTTATGTTGTCGATGTCGTAGTTAGCCGGAATCTCGATGCTAGCACTTTTCAGGTGCGACCAGTAACGGTATTCGTAAGGAAAGAGGTTGCCGCCATCGTAGTTACTACAGCAGTCGCCTATGCTGAATAAGAAATCTTGTGCTACGGTTTTGGAACAACTGCTTACGGTGTTGTAATTTCTACTTTGGTTTTGGTAAAAATAACCTATTAGTGTATAATGCGCATTGTAATAGCCACATTGGTTTTTGCTACCGGTATTGGCTGTTGCTGCGTCGCTCAGGTAGAATTCGTTGGTCGATTTTACTTGCTGAACGCTGCCTGATAGGTTGGTCGTAACTTTGTAAGAAGCATAAACCCATAACATATCTCCTTCAGCATATTTAAAGTTGCTGAATTCCGGATTGCGACTTGCCAGTTCGTCTACATTAAGCGTGTAGGTAAAGGTTTTGTCACTGCCTGAAGTACTCGTGCTGAGGCTGAGATTTTCTGCTGTGAGGTAGTTGCCGGTACTGGCATCGTATACCTTTATCGTAGCTGTGAGAGGAGTAAGGTAGCTGCCTAGTTCAATATTTTGTGAGGCGAAGCCGTAACTCCATTCTGTGGGGCTCGTACTACTGTTATTTACTTCTCCGTAGAATGTTCCCAAAATAGTGTCTCCATACATTGCACGGTGTGTTTTGATCCTGTTAAGGTCTAACTCACCTGTTGCATCCGGCAGTCCGTTCAGGTCGTTGTCTGCCTGTCCCAAGCTGGTACGTTCCAGGGTAAAGTTGTAAAAGCTTAAACCGTTGCAGTCTCCCCCCGGACAGTGTAGGTCTACGCTTGTATTTTCAGAACAAATAAAAGGGATTTCGTAGTTGCAATTAGCATCAGGAATGTAGCTGATAAATATATCGATGTTGCGCTCTCCCGCTATGGCACCAGGGGCATTGCAATTGCCCTCCAATGTCAGGTCAAAGTAGGCTTTGGTGATGTTAAATCCCCCGGGAAATGGTAACTCATAGTATGCTGTTACTTTCGAATTGTCAGTGTCGTAATTGATAGATGAAGCTTCCCACTCCAGATTGTGAATGAAGTCCAGATTTACAAATTCCAAACCCGGTTCGAGCTCAAATTCGACCTTGTATTTGGCGCCGTCGCCAACGGGTAGGCTGTTGTTGTGAGTAGATACCGTAAAGGTGAATACTTCCTGCTGACCATCTCTCAGGTCGGTAGGGGTTTCTGAAAATAATGACATATAGGTGCTGTTTGCATTTTGTCCCTTGGCTGTTTTGTTGTATTCGTTTAATTTACAAAAATCGCTATAGTCCAGTGTGTAGGCCCAGCCTTGTACTATGTCGCCCTCACATA
>DHQI01000037.1:38019-38507 GCA_002408065.1 Bacteroidales bacterium UBA5342 | reverse complement strand
AACAGTGGTAGGTCTCAAAACTTACTATGATTTGGTCGCCCGCATTCATATCCGGTAAATTCAATATTGCGCGTCCTTGCGGATTGCTCCCCAAACAAGCGTATGAGCCCGTATTATCTGTTGCAAAAGTCTCGGTAGGTGTGATGTTGATAGGCTCGCTACCGTTTAATTGATAGACTATCGATTCTGTTTCAAGACGTGAGAATATGTTTTCTTCATAGCCGTTGCCTAATGATTTGTAGATGTCCAATAGGATAGCGTCCGCCAGGCCTTGCCCGGTATTGGTAAGCGTAATACTATGTTGAGAGGCTGTACCTGTTCCAAAGCAGGACGATAGCTCCGAAGAGGTACTCACGCTAAGGTATGGTGTTTTCCGAGCCACATTTACATAAGCATAGTTATTAGAGCCTAAGATGGTAGAGCTGCATCCCCAACCATTCGTTATGGTGGAAGTAATGGTGCCTTCTTGACAACCAGAGGCAGTTATT
>DHQI01000037.1:0-37831 GCA_002408065.1 Bacteroidales bacterium UBA5342 | reverse complement strand
GTGTGCTCTTCCGATCTACTATTTTGACAACCAGAGGCAGTTATTGTTTCGCTTATCGTGATGCTTTCGTTACTGTCAAAATAGTTATCCAGATTTCCAATTCCTGAAAAATCATTTCCACTGAGCTTAATCGTATCGTTATTAGCATTTAGTAATCCTATGTTGAGGTCGGTGATATTGATATCGCCATTACGGCTGTCTTTGATAAAGAAACTGCTCACGCGTCCATTTCCCGCATTGACGATGGTGATATGGCGTGTAAAGCTTTCGCCCGAGTTGATAGATTGGCTGCTTGGGGATACTTCGGTAATGCTAATAACCGGATAGAAGAGGTTATAGGCATTTGATGTTTTATTAACGCTTCCTTCGGCAAAGTTGATTTGAAGTTGATTGCGGAATACATTACCGGCATCCTGAAAAGCGATGGCTTCCATTTGAGCCAGCATACCTATTTCGAAGACGAGCGTATCGCCAGCAGGCAAATCATCCAGCGATAAGGTAATATCGGATAGGTCATCCGTGGTATTTTCTACCAAGTTATACTGGCTGATTTCATTCAGACTGCTCGTTTCGTAGCTGATGCCTTCCGGAAAACTAATGTTGATTTCACCACTGCTAAGGAGCGTGTCGGTGATGTTGATAATTTCAATGCGGCTCACGGCAGCCGTATCGCATACATTTACGCCGACAGGGTTTGTGATGCTGATATTTGCCACTTGTGCGCTTGTTCCAAAAGAGACAAAAAGAGACGTAAGAATAAATAAAAATGCTTGTTTCCCCAAGCGGCTAGAGCGTCTGTTTAGTTTCATATTAGTAGGTATTAAAGCGATTTCGTTAATGATAAGGCATAGTGCACTACCTCGTTATATGATAATACAGTGCCAAGATGTTAAGGAGCACAATATCAGGATACAGATTCTTAATGTACATTCCCGATTTGGGAAAAATTCCAACTACAGGATGAAAAGCTAAGTTCTATGTAGAATACTTTTACTAAAAAGACGGTTTTCATTAGTTGATGTTTAGATTTAATATAAGTCACTAAAAATTAAATAATAAATGATCTTGTTTGTCGGAGGTGATTAAAATTTTATTTTTTTAGCAGAGACAATGAAAAGTATTTTGTGAGTTTTTTAACGGAAGAATAATGATAGTACAAAATACTATTATTATATTTGCAACGTTAAAATTCTCAACATGGAACAACTTTACAAAAGAGACCGACATTATGTAGCTGTGGATTGTGTGATTTTTGGATATCTGGATGGTGACCTTAAATTGCTGGCTTATCCGCGTGCATTTGCACCATATGAAGGGGGGTGGTCTCTGATGGGAGGTTTTTTGAACGATGATGAGAATCTGGATGAGGCAGCGACTCGTGTCTTAGAGTTGCGTGCAGGGCTGTCCGATATCTTCTTGCAAGAGGTCGGGTGTTTCTCGGCCATTAACCGCGACACGGCAGGACGTGTAGTCAGTGTGGTGTACTATGCACTGGTGGATGTTAATACGCAAGATGCCAGTATTCTGGATGCACACGGTGCACAATGGTTTTCGGTTAAACATTTGCCGGATATGGTCCTTGATCATAAGCAGATGGTAGAGCGTGCACTTATCCAGTTGCGCAGTGATGCTAATGAACGTCTTTTAGGAAAAGAGCTAATGCCTCAATATTTTACCTTGCTGCAACTGCGCAATGTTTATCAGGCTATTTTCGACCGTGACCTGGAGCTTGCTAACTTTCGTAAAAAGATATTGTCCTTAGATATCTTGGAAAAGCAAGATTTTAAGAATACCACAGAATCCAGAAAAGGCGCTTTTTATTTTGCCTTTAAACCCGAAGCTGAAAACCGCGTGCTTGACCGTATTGTTAAGCTTAATTAATCCCATTTATTCTTAGAGAGTATTCGCCCTTAAATGATTTGAGAATTGTAAATAGTAAAAAGTACTAATAACGTAATTTAATATACTAGTAAGTAGTATTAATATTCCTAAAAAATCTATAATATGACTATGAAAAATAAAGAAATTTGGTTCGTAACCGGAAGTCAACACCTGTACGGACAAAAGACACTAAATCAGGTTGCAGAACATTCGCAAGCTATTGTAGAAGCCTTCAATGCTTCGGGTAATATTCCTGTAACTGTAGTATGTAAGCCTACAGGCGTAGGTTCACCAGAGATACACCAGATGTGTAAAGAAGCTAATCTGGCTGAGGATTGCATCGGTATTATTACCTGGATGCACACTTTTTCACCAGCTAAAATGTGGATTCACGGTTTGCAAGAGCTAAACAAGCCAATCCTGCATTTGCATACTCAGTTTAACAAAGAAATTCCATGGGATGATATCGACATGGATTTTATGAACCTGAACCAAAGTGCCCATGGTGATCGTGAGTTTGGACATATTATGGCCCGAATGCGTATGAGTCGCAAGGTAGTAGTAGGGCACTGGCAAGATGCCAAAACGATGGCTCAGATTGCCAGCTGGTCGCGTGTGGCTACTGCCTGGGCTGATTCTCAAGAGATGTTGATTATCCGTTTTGGCGATCAGATGAATAATGTAGCCGTAACTGATGGCGACAAAGTAGAGGCAGAACGCGTATTTGGTTATCATGTGGATTATAGCCCCATAGCAGAACTTGTGGCTTTTCAGGATAAAGTGACCAATGAGCAAGTGGCTGAATTGGTAAAGGTTTACGAGGAAGAATATGACCTGGCAGACAACTGCAAAGAGGGAGGAAAAGACCGTGGACAGGTGCTTAACGCCGCAAAAGTAGAGATTGCTTTACGTGCATTCCTCGAAGCTAAAGGGGCTAAGGCGTTTACTACCAATTTTGATGATCTGGAAGGAATCGATCAACTTCCTGGCCTTGCTTGTCAGCGTTTGATGGCTGATGGCTATGGTTTCGGTGCCGAAGGTGACTGGAAAACTGCCGCACTTTGTCGTCAGATGTGGGTGATGAGTCACGGTATGCCTGATTACAAAGGATGTTCTTTCTTAGAGGATTATACGCTTAACTTTGATGGTGAAAACAGCGCTATTTTACAAGCGCATATGCTTGAGGTATCTCCTTTGATTTCTGAACATAAGCCAAAACTGGAAGTGCACCCTCTAGGTATAGGTGGTAAAAATGACCCTGCCCGTTTGGTATTTACCAGCAAAACAGGATCTGGAGTGGCCGCTACTGTTGTAGATATGGGAAGCCGTTTTCGTATGATTATAAATGCAGTAGACTGTATTGAATCAAAAAAATTGCCAAAACTTCCTGTGGCCAGTGCTTTATGGATTCCGCAGCCTAATTTCGAAATTGGTGCAGCAGCGTGGATTCTTGCCGGGGGTACACACCACACTAGTTTCTCTTATGACCTTTCGGTAGAAGACCTTTGTGATTTTGCAGAAATGGCCAATGTAGAGGCTGTAGTGATCGATGATAAAACCGAAATCAACTCATTCAAAAAAGAGTTGAAATGGAACGACCTTTATTACCACTTGGCTAAAGGACTATAAGATTTTGTCAACTGTTGTGTTATATCAAATAGAATATGAGACACTTTAAAAAAGTTTTAATTCTTGCTTTAGGTCTACTCTGCTTTGCTGCTAAAGCAGAGTCACCTAAGCTTATTCATACCTGGAAAGCCAAGGGCAACCCTGTAGTGACGCATAAGTATACAGCTGATCCTGCAGCATTAGTTCATAACGATACTTTGTTCATTTTTACCGGAGAAGATTATTCCGGAGGACAAAAGGGGTATCGTATCGATAAATGGTGTTGCTTTGCTACCACGGATATGCAAAACTATTGGGAATATGAATGTCCGCTAAGGGCTACAGATTTTGCCTGGGGCGAACCAAGGGCTGCCTGGGCCAGTCAGGTGATAGAACGCGATGGCCGTTTTTACTGGTACAATAGTTCTCAGACCACTGGTATTGGAGTTGCTGTAGCTGACCGTCCACAAGGCCCGTACAAAGATGCTTTGGGCAAAGCTCTGGTGTCAAACGAGGATAGCTTTGGTAAAACACACAGCTGGCGTACTATTGACCCTTCTGTATTTATCGATGATGACGGTCAGGCTTGGTTATACTGGGGTAATGGTGCTTGTTGGTTTGTAAAGCTTAACGAGGACATGGTTTCTTATGATGAAGCTTATGGCGTGAAAGAAGTGAAAATCGAAGGTGAAATGCCTTTCCCTTTTACCGAAGCGCCTTGGATTCATAAAAAGGATAATCTTTACTTCTTGTCTTTTGCTATCGGTTTTCCTGAGCGCATTGCTTATGCTGTAAGTGATAAGCCTTATGGGCCATTTGTTTATAAAGGCATTGTTAATGAAATTGCCGGTAATAGTAATACTAATCACCAGTCCATAATAGAATACAAAGGACAGTGGTACTTTATTTATCACAATGGCGGTATTCAGACTGATGGTGGCAGCTATAGCCGTAGTTTGTGTATCGATAAACTGGAGTTTGACCAAGAAGGACTGTACAAGCGTGTAATAATGACAACAGAAGGCGTAGAGCCAATAGAATAATTAACAAACAACTTAACCTAATAAAAATAAATTATGCAATTACTGGATTGGATTGTAATAGGACTGTTTTTTGTCCTGTTAGTCGGAATAATCATCTGGGTGGTGAGTCAGAAAAACAACAACTCAGCTGACTACTTCCTTGGGGGGCGTGATGCTACGTGGATAGCTATCGGAGCCTCTATTTTTGCTTCCAACATTGGATCAGAACACTTGATCGGGCTGGCAGGTGCCGGTGCATCGAGCGGTATGGCTATGGCCCATTGGGAGATACAAGGCTGGATGATATTGATACTTGGATGGGTCTTTGTGCCTTTCTACTCGCGGAGTATGGTGTATACGATGCCGGAATTTTTGGAACGCCGTTATAACAAAGAATCGCGTACTATCTTGTCGGTGATTTCTTTAGTGAGCTATGTGCTGACAAAAGTAGCCGTAACGGTATATGCCGGCGGATTGGTTTTTCAGCAGGTGTTTGGCATCGAAGAGCTCTGGGGGATTGACTTCTTCTGGATATCGGCTATTGGGCTGGTTATTATCACGGCTTTGTATACCATCTTTGGTGGTATGAAATCGGTACTTTATACCTCGGTATTGCAGACCCCTATATTGCTTGGTGGTTCGTTGATTATTCTCGTGCTGGGACTGCGACAACTAGGTGGTTGGGATCAGCTGATGGAGATTGCCGGTGCTAATGTGATTAATGATCACGGCGATACGATGACTAACCTGATACGTAGCAACCAAGATCCTGACTTTCCTTGGTTGGGTGCCTTGATTGGTTCGGCCATTATTGGTTTTTGGTATTGGTGTACCGACCAGTTTATTGTACAACGTGTATTATCAGGTAAAGACGAAAAACAAGCCCGCCGTGGTACTATCTTTGGTGCTTACCTTAAACTCTTACCTGTATTTTTATTCCTTATCCCGGGTATGATTGCTTACGCCATGAGCGCAAAAGGTGGCATTATCCTCAACGGACAGGAGTATGTATTGCCTTCGGCCGATGCCGCTTTCCCATCTTTGGTAGCTCAGCTATTGCCTGCTGGTGTTAAGGGACTGGTAGTATGTGGTATTTTGGCTGCCTTGATGAGTTCTTTGGCTTCATTGTTCAACTCCTCGGCCATGTTATTTACCATTGATTTTTACAAAAAGTTTAAACCGGATACACCGGAGAAAAAGCTGGTGTCGATTGGTCAGATGGCTACCGTAGTGATTGTGATTCTAGGTATTTTATGGATTCCAATTATGCGTAGCATCGGCGATGTGTTATACGAATATCTGCAAGATGTTCAGTCTGTACTGGCACCGGGTATTGCAGCGGCCTTCCTGATGGGTATTGCCTGGAAAAAAACGACAGCCAAAGGTGGTATGTGGGGACTTTTATCCGGTTTCATCATCGGGCTAACCCGTTTGGGAGCTAAGGTATACTATACTACGGTAGAAACAGCTTCGGATACCTTGTTTAAAGAGGTGTTTTTCGATACCAACTGGTTATTCTTCTGCGGATGGATGTTCCTGACTTGTATACTTGTAGTGGTAGGTGTAAGTATGATTACGCCAGCGCCTAGTCCTGAAAAGATTCAAGGATTGGTATTTGGTACTTCTACTCCTGAGCAACGTGCCGCAACCCGCGCCAGCTGGTCTGGATGGGATGTGTTCCATACCGTTGTAATTCTTGGCTTTACGGTTGCATTCTATATCTATTTCTGGTAAGGAAAGAGCTTATTAGCATAAAAAACAAAAACGATGTTAGAACAATTAAAAGAAAAAGTGTGTCAGGCCAATCTGGATTTGGTGGCACACGGCCTTGTCATCTTTACCTGGGGCAACGTTAGTGCTATCGACCGTGAATCAGGTCTGGTGGTGATAAAACCCAGTGGTGTTTCGTACGACAATATGAAGCCAGAAGACATGGTGGTGGTTAACCTTGAAGGTGAGGTGGTTGAAGGGAGCTATAAGCCTTCTTCAGACACACCCTCGCACGTCGAATTTTATAAAGCCTTCCCGGATATTGGTGGTGTGGTGCATACGCACTCTACCTACGCTACGGCCTGGGCACAGAGCGGCAAGGATATTCCTATTCTGGGGACCACACATGCCGACTATTTTGTAGATAGCATACCGTGTACCCGAGATATGACGGAAGCAGAGGTGGCTACAGACTATGAAAAGAATACCGGAGTGGTAGTGGTAGAGCGTTTCAAAGATCTTAATGCTAACTATATTCCGGGTGTTATAGTGAAAAACCACGGACCATTCACCTGGGGAAAAGATGCTGATGATGCCGTGCATAACAGCGTTGTGCTCGAAGAGGTGGCTAAGATGGCACAAATAGCGAAGGATATTAATCCGGACTGTGATATGAATCCCTTATTGACGCTGAAGCATTTTTACCGTAAGCACGGCGAGAATGCTTATTACGGACAATAAGAGGAAATTCCAATTTACAATTTCAAGTTTCCAATTTCAATTAGTATAAGGGAAGTTCCAATTTCCAATTTCAAATTTCACCCGATGCACATCGGGATCAAATTACTACAACAATGAATAAAAAATATGTCATAGGGCTGGATTACGGATCGGATTCAGGCCGCGCAGTGGTCATTGACGCACTGACAGGCGAAGAGCTGGCCTCTTCGGTAAAATACTATCCGCGATGGATGGAAGGTAAATATTGTGATGCCCCTAAAAACCAATACCGTCAGCACCCGCTCGACTATGTAGAGGTGATGGAGCATATCATCACGGATGCACTGGCACAATGCGATGCCGATGTAGCGCCTAATGTGGTAGGTATTTCATTTGATACTACCGGTAGTACGCCTGTTTTGGTTAACGAAGCAGGTGATCCTTTGGCATTGACCGAGGGCTTTGAGGAAAATCCTAACGCTATGTTCGTATTGTGGAAAGACCATACGGCCATTAAAGAAGCGGCTGAAATTAATAAACTGGCCGGTGACTATGTGGTGGACTATACCAAATACGAAGGGGGCATTTATTCATCCGAATGGGTGTGGGCCAAGATGTTGCACATATTGCGCGAAGACGAAAGAGTGCGTGATGCAGCTTACTCGTGGATAGAACACTGTGACTGGATGACGGCTTTCTTGACTGGTAAAACAGCACCAAAAGAAGTCGTGCGCAGCCGATGCGCAGCGGGTCATAAAGCCATGTGGCACCCTGAGTGGGATGGTTTACCGTCCGAAGATTTTCTGACTAAACTAGATCCTCTTTTAGCTGGTTACCGCGACCGTTTGTTTGAAGAGACAGCCACTAGTGATAAAGCTGTTGGTACCTTAACAGAAGAGTGGACTAAGCGATTGGGATTGAGCGATGGCGTAGTGGTAGGTGTGAGTGCTTTTGACTGTCATATGGGAGCTGTTGGTGGCGAGGTTACGCCTAATGTTTTGGCGCGATCTATAGGTACTTCTACTTGTGATATTATGACGGCTAATTACGAAGAGGTTAATGGTAAGTTGATTGCTGGTATTTGCGGACAAGTCGATGGTTCGGTTGTACCGGGTTATGTAGGTCTTGAGGCTGGTCAGTCGGCTTTTGGAGATATCTATGCATGGTTCAAAAATGTGCTGGCATGGCCACTTAAGACTTTAGCCAAGAATGAAGAAGAAGCGAATGAAATAATCAACCAAATCATTCCGAAGTTGAGCGAAGAGGCGGCCCAAATCCCGGTTGAGGAATCAAGCATCTTAGCCGTGGACTGGATGAATGGTCGTCGTACACCTGATGCAAATCAAGAGGTGAAAGGCGGTATTATCGGGCTGACCTTGGGCTCTTCGGCACCACGTATTTTCCGTGCGCTGGTAGAAGCTACGGCATATGGCTCTAAGGCTATTGTAGACCGTTTTGCACGTGAAGGGGTAGAGATCAAAGAAATTATCGGCCTTGGTGGGGTAGCTAAAAAGTCTGCATTTGTGATGCAGACTCTGGCAGATGTGCTGGATATGCCGATCAAAGTAGCTGCTTCTGAACAGACCTGTGCACTGGGTGCAGCCATGTTTGCTGCTGTAGCTGCTGGTGTTTACAATGATGTAGAAGAAGCTCAGAAAGCTATGGGGCAGGGCTTTGAAAAGACCTATTACCCTGATGCTAAAAATGTAGAAGCTTATAAAACTTTGTACCAACAATACGTTGTTTTTGGTGACTTTATAGAGAGATAGTATAGTATATCCTATTAGGGAAAAGACTCTGCAGCATGGTTTCTAATGCTGTGGAGTTTTTCTGTTTATAGGACTTTTTTTTAAGATTATACGTTAGTTTACAGGTAAAGGCTGGAAGCCTTATCTGTCTCATTCCAAGGTGGTATGCTGAGCTTGCCGAAGTGCAACGCCTTGGGTATGAAACGATAATTTCAAAACAAAGCCCTGTATGGGCGACTTAACTGTGTTTTTTACCTAATCCGCACTTTCAGGTAGGGTGTCCAATTTGATGTTCTGTTTTTTGATGGGTATTTGAACTCCAAAATTATGTATGGAATTATTTTTGAGAACGATACAGAAAGAGTCCTGAAAGGACTCAATTTGAATAACCCCGTACGAAGTGCGGGGTGAATTATCGCGAGAATAATGCAACCCCGAAGCGGGTTGGACATATTAGTTTTGCTAAAAAACACGATTCAAACATACAATTAATAAATTTATGAAACACAGATAATCAGGAGTTAATCCCTTTCAGGGCTTCTTTCTGCTTCGTCATATGCCCACCGGCTTCACCGGTGGTTATTAAAATTAAACCTGACTTCGACTATGCTCAGTGCATCGCTTCGTGGCTTTCAAAAAATGTTCCTTTTTAAAGAACATCAAATTGGATACCCTATCCTTCATAGCTCATCTCTAGCACTTTGCCTCTTTCCCAAGGCGATGCACTTCGGCAAGCTCAGCATAGGACCTTGGGCTGAGGTAAACCGCACTTCCAGTGCTCATTAGTTTTTACCTGCAAACTACCGCATAGTCATTCTTTTTTTTAAGAGAGAGGTATGTAGAATCAGAATATGAGAATGTTAGGACTGTCTGTATGTCGCTAATAATTACAAGGGGTAATTAATGTGAAAATAAACGCTTATCGTCGTGGTGCTTGACGTCGCTTTTTAGTCTTTTCCTCGGGTGGTGTATCGCGGAATATGTCCTGAGGGGATACCGGTCGCAAATCACTGCGCCATTGGAACCCGCGTAAAAACTGTTCCTCGTATGGTTTGCTGTCCAAGTTATAAAACATACCGCTAGCCTGTGGTTTCATACTGAGTTTGTTTACTTTGGCATTTTCCATAAAGATGGTCAGGTAACTGCTTTCGGTTTGGTTGTAACCTACTAATTCGTAACCTTCACGGGAATAATAGATACTTTCAGCGTTTCCATCTACCTGTATTTTTCTCAAATCGTTGTTTCTGATGAAGCCGGTGATGTTTTTCCCCCTTATTTGGTTGAAACGGATAGAGTCTTCGCGTGACACGATAAAGGCGTCATTTACCATTTCTATACGGTCTACACGGTTACGTTTATTGTAAATCAGGAGCTCTTCGCCCGACATCTGATTCCACAAGGACCACATCATAGGCTCGTGGTATAGGCGCGCA
Source organism: Bacteroidales bacterium UBA5342 (assembly GCA_002408065.1). GTDB lineage: Bacteria > Bacteroidota > Bacteroidia > Bacteroidales > UBA5342 > UBA5342. Next base: position 27,709 of record DHQI01000037.1, on the reverse strand, counting down.
ACAGAATCGCTCATACTGTATACCATAGAGTCGCATTTACCTTGAACATCCAAACGGAAAAAACGGACGTTAGGATAGCCTGAAAAATACTGAATATCAGCAGTATCTTTATAGTTGAATAGCGTGTCGGCATGGGCAAATAAGGTGTCGATGCCAGAGTAGAGGAGGGCTTGGGCTGAGTCGGTCATATAGGCATATTCTGTAGACCCGTCGTAGTAACCGTAATGGCCTTTTAGTATAAGTTTTTGAATGGTATCGGTAAGCACAATATGGCCAAAACCTTCGCCTGTTTTTTCATTTTCTTTGAAGGAAATAATATCCCCCGTCATTGTATAGCTACCTTGTTTCATCTCAGCGTTATCGGTGAGGTAAGCGTAGGCATTTTTTGTGTCGTAGTAACCGCCCTCAGCATATAGGGTGCTGCTATCGGAGTATAGGGTGGTAGGGGCTATGATGTAAACGGTTTCTTTGTAACTGTTATATTTGATAGAGTCAGCTAATACCAGGTAGTCGGGTGTCGTAATCTTTACACTGTCCTTTACCAGGATGTCATCGTTTTCAAAGATGTAACCCTTATCGCTTATCAAGGTGTTGATTGAGTCTTTGACCACACCGCCATCAAAGTAAAAGCCCTCTTCTGTTCGGGTGTTATAGTCAAATTTTTCGGTCGTAAAAGAGACTTGTTCGTCTTTGTAATACACATTTTCGCGCAAACGCGCTATGGATGTGTTACCATTAAAATAGAGTTTGTCGCCCCGCAAAGGGTAATTGCTATCAGACCTGTAAATGCGCACATTACCAGTGGCATCTACGCTGTTTGATCTTCTGTCCCATACCGCTCTGTCACACTTTATTCTGGTACCTCGTTGGGTGATGACAACATCTCCGGTTACAAGAAAACAGCCCTTACAAATATCGTTAGCCGATGTGGCTTTTTTCCCCACTACACGAATGGGCGTTTGAGCAAGGGCATGGCTTGAAATAAAAAGCAGCAGGATAAAAGAAAAGTATTTTTTTAGAAAAGTCGTCAAGTACGCTATGTTTTTGGTTTGTTATTGCTATTGATTTTGAAGAAGCTTGATACAATTATATTGCCAGTTGTTCTGAGTTAAGAATTCAAAGCACAAAGTCTGTGATGTAAAGATATCATTCCCCCATTTTCACATTTTCACATTCTCACATTTTCACATTCTCACATTCTCACATTCTCACATTCTCACATTCTCACATTCTCACATTCTCTCATTGACTCATTCTCTCATTGACTCATTCTCTCATTCTCTCATTGACTCTTAATCTCCTACTTCACCCAACCTTTGCTTTCAAAATCACATTTTTGCCACTCTTCTTTTATTGATATGTAAGTTTCTTTTTGGCGTTGCTTGATCCAGTCTTCCATATATTCTTCTTGCTGCTGTTCCAGGTAGAGGTCTTTAATGGCAATATAGTCTTGATCTATGTTAGCCACGTGGCTGTCTGTTTTAGTTTTGAGCTTTACTATGGCATACACTTCTTTTCCTTTAGAGTTAATGTAAGGGAATGGTTTAGATATATGACCCGTTTCCATCACTTCAACGACTTTGGCTATTTCAGGTGGCAATTGTGTCAACTCAAACTTAGAAGACCCTGTCATAGGGTTAGCCATCAGTCCGCCGTTGCCACGTGTATCTTCGTCATACGAATAATAACGTGCAGCAGTATTAAAGTCAATATCACCTTTATCTATCATATCCGAAATAGAATCCAGACGTTCCACAGCTGCTTCTTTGGCTTTGGCTGACACTCTTGGTTTTAGTAGGATGTGACGACAATTAACCCGGTTACCACGTCGCTCTATCAGCTGTATGATGTGATAGCCGTATTCAGATTCCACAATACGTGATACTTTGTTTTTATCACGAAGGCTAAAGGCTACGTCAGCAAATTCAGGTACCAGCTGTCCTTTTCCCATAAAACCAAGTTCTCCTCCACGGCGTGCACTTCCTTCGTCCTGCGAGTATAGAATAGCCAACATAGAGAAATCACTGCCTTCTTTTACACGCTGTTGGTAGCTGCGAAGTTGTTCTTTTATGCGGTCAATCTCTTCCTGTTCTATCTTAGGCTCTACCACTATTAGTTCCACCTCTATTTGTCCGGGTAGGATGGGAAGGTCCTCTTCCTTGATGTTGCGGTAGTGGTAACGCACCTGTGCTGGTGTCACCACTATTTCGTTGCTTATTTCCCGACGCATCGATTGGGTGAGGTTTTGTTCTCGTTTCACCGTACGCAGGTCTTCCTTGATTTTAGAGGTTGGTTTGTTGAAGTATTCCTCCATTTTTTCCTTAGAACCTATCTGCTGTATGTAGTGATTAATGGTAGCATCTACTTCGGAGATAATGGCACTTTCGTTGACCGTAATACTGTCAATTTTTGCTTGATTTAAAAGTAACTTATGGAGTAAGAGCTGCTCCAGTATGTTACACTTTAAGTCACCTTCGTAGTCATAGCCTTCGGCTTGCATACGTAAAAACTGGGCTTCGATTTCTGATAGCAAGATGGCATCTTCACCAACAACGGCTACTACTTCATCTATTACTGCACCTTTTTGTGCAAAAACAGAAGTTGATAGCACCAGGAAAAAAGAAAATATAATTTGTTTTAACATCATCATTTATAAAATTGAATAAGACCTTTGCGTTCGGCCTCGTCATATAAGTCTTTCTCCATCTTTTGGAGATAATCTATTTTGTTTGCGCTGAGAATGAATTCCTCCAACTCTTTTTTTACATAACTAAGCGGAGATGTTTGGCCTTCCAGCTTGTAATCATCTATTCGCAGGATATATTGAAAAAGGGTATCTTCTGCTTCGTAAAAGCGGCGATCTCTAAGTAAGCGTTCTTCGCTTTTAGTTAATTCCGGCAGATGTTGGAGAATGAGTCGTAAGGGAATCCATTCTTCAGTAAAAAAATCCACCTTTGCTGCATTTTGCAAACAATAGGCTTCTATGGTGGCTTTGTCCGTTTCTTCTGCTTTTAGTAGTTGATCTAGAATGTCTTGATTAGAGGCATCCAGTGGTAGAACCACAAAAATTCCTTTGAGCAGATTTTCAGGTAAGTGATATTGTTCTTTGTTTTCTTCGTAAAAAGCCTTGATTTGTTCTTCTGTTGGTTTAATTTCAGCTTTGTGTTCTACCAAGAGGCGCAGATAGTTCTCTATTAACAACTGCTCTTTGTATTGATCAACCAATTCTCTTATTTCCGGATTGTTGCCCACGTTGAGTTCTGCTTTTTGGAGAAGCAGACGTTGTTTTATCCATTTCTCAGTATAGTCATTGACCAAGCGTGTACTGTCTATAGGGCTAACGTCGGCAGGTAGGGCAGACATGACTTCACTTTTCTTGAGTACTTCGCCGTTAACTTCCACCCACAAAGCTTTGTTGTTTTGTTGCTCAGGGTCACAGGAACTAAGTATCAGGAAAAGGCCTAATATGTAAAACAGATTTCTCATAGAGGTTTAAATAACTACTCTTCTAATGCCGACAAGATGTCTTGGTTTACTTTTACCTTGTATTTTTTACGCAATGACTTAATCCAGCGTGCTTCCAAATAATTTTGATAATCCGAAATGCATGCTCCACGGGTAGCATCCAATGGTTTTATGTCGCCGGGAAGAAATTTGTCGCCTCTAAAGCTGTACTCATCAAACTCTTGTTGCGAAGCATCAATTTCTTTTTTGAAACCTAAACGGTCAATATAGATATTGTCTCCTTTTTTGAAATAGGCTTCTTCCGTTTTAACGACAACTCCGTCCTTGTTCAAACTATCCATTTTCTCTTGGAATGACAAGGTATCCGGAAGCAGATTGAAAGCCGCTAGTGTTGCTGAATCCTTATACAGGTACAAAGTACCACTAAAGGTGGTATCATTAAACGTGTAGTTCTTTTTATTTTTTTTGTAAAACTTATTCAGACCTTTTTCGTCTTTTGAAGCTTTGCCCCAAACCATTTCATTACTGATTTCAAACAATAATAAACCGTCGTGATATTCGTTCATCAGGTATTTGAAATCGTCGTATTTTAGTTCCAAGCGAGACTTTTCGTAATCGAGCAAGGTCTGCTTTTCAAACGCGGCAAACTGTGATTCAAAATTAGTGCCATTGGGGGATTTCTTATGACTGAACGCGATTAAGTCCTGTTGGGTGCTAACAGCATCGCCGTACGTCATAATTGTATCTTGCATCAGGCTAAGTGCAGCACGTAGTGTACTGTCCATCTTTTGACCTTTTGCAGCCTTATACAAGGCTTGAAGATTCTCTTCGTTTACCGTATAGCTATACTCTTTTTTTAGATTTGCAATGAAAACCTTTTCCGGCTTAGTGCCACGTTCGTCGCGAGCCAGACGGCGTTTGATGTCATCGTATTTATCCTCATAGCCAGGCAAACCTTTTTTTCCTTCCAGACGAATTATGTGCCAACCAAAGCGGGTTAGTACCGGCTCTGATATGTCCCCTTTATTTTCCAAGGCAAAAGCGGCTTTTTCGAAAGGAGGAATGGTCTGTCCTGTACGGATAAAGCCTATATTACCCCCTTTAGTGGCTGATCCGTGATCTTCGGAATAGAGTTGTGCCATTTCACTAAATTCATAACCTTGTTGTATTTTACCATATACTTCAAAAGCTTTTTCTTTTTTCTCGGCCTTTTCTTGCTCGCTCATCTGATCGTTGGAAAGGATAAGGATATGTGATACATTGACTTCGCCACTTGAGGCACGGCGGTTAGTTATTTTTATAATGTGATATCCGAAGCGTGAACGGGCAGGATGACTGATTTCCCCTACAGGTGTATTAAAGGCAGCTTCTTCAAAAGGCAGTACCATCTGAAAACCGGTGAAATATCCCAGATAACCGCCATTTTGAGCGGCTGAAGGGTCTTCAGAATACTTTTTTGCCACAGTGGCAAAGTCAGCTCCGGCAAGGATTTCTTCGCGGGCTTGCATGGCTTTGTTGTAAGCTTTCAGGGTATCGTTAGTGTTGGCATCCACACGGATGAGTATGTGGCTTGCTTCGACCTCCTCTTTCAGGCGGTCGTAGGCTTCGCGTATCAGTTGTTCGTCCAAGTCCTGATCCTTCAGGTAGGGTTCGGCTAACTGATCACGGTATCCTGCTATTTCTTTTACAAAACCGGGGACGGTATCGTAGCCTAAGGCTTCTGCTTCTATGACTTTCAGTTTGAAATTAACGAAGAGGTCTACATAATCTTCTGTGCTACTCTCTTCCTCGCTTACCACCTGGTTGTTTTTCTTGTACAAATACTCAAATTCTCCCAGGGAAATTTCTCTGTCGCCAATGGTCATTAGCGTTGTGTCTTTATTGATTGCACTGGCTATAGTAGAGCACAGCAATAAAGAAAATACCAATAGTTGTTTCATAAATAAATTAGGCTAAGATTGAGATTAAGGCTGTGAAGCACTATCCCAACATTAATGTTTAAATATTATTTTTTTTAACTCCGATCATTTAACTCTGAGCACTAACGTGTGTAATTAGGGGCTTCGCGCGTAATGGTCACATCGTGCGGATGACTTTCTTGCATTCCTGCATTCGAGATGCGGGTGAATTTTGCATTGTGAAGAGCTGTGATATTAGCTGCTCCGCAATAGCCCATGCCGGCTTTTAGTCCGCCAATCATTTGATAGATGACCTCGTAAAGCAATCCTTTGTATGGCACACGTGCGGCAATGCCTTCCGGTACTAATTTTTTAACATCGTCTTCAGCATCTTGGAAGTAGCGGTCTTTAGAGCCTTTTTCCATCGCTTCCAAAGAACCCATGCCACGGTACGATTTAAACTTACGACCATTGTAGATAATTGTTTCACCCGGCGATTCGTCCACACCGGCAAACATAGAACCTAACATAACCGAATGAGCTCCGCCGGCCAGTGCCTTTACTATATCGCCCGAGTAACGGATACCACCATCAGCTATTACCGGCACGGCATCGTTCACCGCTTCCACCACATTGATAATGGCAGATAGCTGAGGAACACCTACACCGGCAATTACACGCGTGGTACATATAGAACCGGGACCAATCCCTACTTTTACAGCGTCAGCTCCGGCTTCTACCAATAGCTTAGCGGCCTCGGCAGTAGCTATGTTACCCACTACAAAGTCGATGCTTGTATAACGTGACTTCGCTTCTTTTAGTGTTTCAATAACTTTTTTAGAGTGACCGTGAGCAGTATCAATCACGATAGCATCCACGCCGGCTTTGATCAATGCTTCGATACGGCTAAAGACATCTTCTGTGACTCCTACACCTGCAGCTACGCGCAAACGACCTTGAGCATCTTTACATGCTAGAGGTTTGTCTTTGGCTTTGGTAATATCTTTATAGGTAATAAGGCCAATGAGCTTGTTGTTAGCATCTACTACGGGGAGTTTCTCTATTTTATGTTCTTGCAGTATGTCAGAGGCTGCCTCCAGATCTGTTGATTGGGAAGTCGTTACTAAATCGCTCTGTTGAGTCATCACCTCGGAAATCAAGCGATCCAGTCGGCGTTCGAAACGCAAGTCACGGTTTGTCACAATGCCTACCAGAGTATGGTCATTATCCACTACTGGAATACCACCGATTTTATACTCAGACATCAAACTAAGAGCGTCGCGCACGGTAGCGTCTCCTTTGATAGAGACAGGGTTGGAGATCATACCATTTTCTGCACGTTTTACGATCGTTACTTGCTGAGCCTGTTCTGCTATGCTCATATTCTTATGGATAACGCCAATGCCTCCTTCTCGTGCAATGGCAATAGCCAGTTTTGATTCTGTTACTGTGTCCATAGCAGCCGACACTACTGGTATATTCAGTGTGATGTTTTTACTGAATTTGGTTTGCAATGATACCTCGCGGGGTAATATTTCTGAATAGGCCGGAATTAGCAACACATCATCAAATGTGACGCCATCTAAAACGATTTTTTCTTCTAATAAACTCTTCATCTGTCGTCCTTTGTTTTGTGGTGAAAAAATTTGTGCAAAAGTACTAAAAAAATGCCGACTAAAAGATGACTATCATCATTAATAAAAAGTTACTTTTTGAGGGGCTTTTTTAGCGAATAAGATGGTTGCAGTCTGATGCTTTCTTCTTGTTTATTTTAATGCTTTTTCGTAAGTTACAATCCTTGTTTTAGTGGTGTCATATTTTTATGAGTTAAGCAGGAAATACAGTGATGTCGCAAACGTTATAATTTAGATTGTTTTGTTTTCCTGACATAGTAGAAATAATAAATGACCATCATCATCAAAAAGTAAAGAAAATTCTCAACGCCATAGTAGAGCGTCAGGTCGTCTTGCGCTAATATCTGTGTGAAAATCTTGATCAGTATAAGCTGTAGAGCTAAAGCGATAATTTCTGTTGTGATATAGGTTTTTATTCGGGCCTTTGAAATGAGCAGGATAGCGGGGACCCACGCCAATACTTTAAAAAAGTCGCCGATAAGCTGCCATTTAAAGAAAGGACGCATGGCTGAGAATTCTTCTGTGAACAATATTTTTATAATCCAATCTTTGGAAATAAAAATGGCCAGGCCACCCACTGTCAAGAGTGGGATTAGTAGTTGATATGTCTTTTTGACCTCTGAGATGATGCCTTCTCGCGTGTTGAGTTGCGAAAAGGTAGGGATAAAGTAATAGCTAAAAGCCGAGGTGATGACCAGTATGTAGTTGCTGCTGATTTTATTGATACCATCCCACAATCCGGCGACTTCTACGGACGTTTGGCTGATAATGATATTACGGATAGTCACAAAAACAAGTGGCGCTGCAAAAGCACTGAAAATAGTCATTGCGCTGTATTTGCTCAGCTTTTTTATGGCCTTAAAAGAAACGTTTTTTATTTGAATTTTAATGTGACGCTGGTAGATGAAAACAGCATAGGCAAAGGCTATTAGAACGTTGAAAATCTGAGCCCAGAGAAGTCCGGTCATGCCCCATTGTAATACGGCTCCTAGTGCAATAAGAAAACCGCTGACTGACAGGACTATATTCACAGTGATAAAAAGGCCTTGTTTTTCGAGTCCGTTAAGGATAGCAATGGTAAGGTTGAGAAGAGCAGCGCTGATAAAGTATATACCTGTGAAACGGAATAGTAGATAGTAGGCCTCTGTATGCAAGAGGTATTGGGATATAGTACGTGAAAAAAGTAAGGTCAGGAAACCCATGAAGGCTGACATTAGCACCACTGCTATTATGCTGGTTGAGATATATTCCTTTTGCGCCTCTTTGTCCCCTTTGTGTTGCGAAACGTATTTAACAATACCATCTTTGAACCCTAAACTCGAAATGCTGAGTCCTACCTGCAGACTGTTGTTGAGCTGACTCACCAGAGCCATACCGCCGGGACCCACCAGCACTGCAATGATTTTTACATTCAGAAAACTGACCACTATGCGGACAATGACCTGAACAGAGTTTTTCAATGAGGTGGTGATTAGATTCAAAATTTATAGTTTAGGATTAATGTTGAGTGTCTTAGCGAAGAGGTTTGATTTTCTTTATAGGTTCAGATAACGAGTTGAATAAAATAAAAGTTTAGATGTTATAATATCGAGATACAGGTTGACGGAGGGTACTATTATGCTTGAAAGCATCGCCTCTTCCTTATAGAACCTTCATATAACACTTTCTGCACAGCGGTTCATACTCCTGTGTTTCGCCCAGCATCACACGGCGATCATCTTTTACCAAGCGGTGTGAGAATACGGCTGGTGAGCCACACTTCATACAGATGGCGTGAACTTTAGTGACATAATCGGCCACAGCACAGAGAGCAGGCATAGGGCCGAAAGGCACCCCTTTAAAGTCCATATCAAGGCCGGCTACTATAACGCGTATTCCTTTGTTGGCTAGTTCCACACAGACATGGGCCAAATCATTATCTACAAACTGGGCTTCGTCTATGCCTACCACATCCACATCATCTTCCACCAAAAGCAAGAGGCTGTTTGATGATTCGATAGGCGTGGAGGGAATGGCGGTAGCATCGTGAGATACCACATCCGTTTCAGAATAGCGCACATCCACGCCAGGTTTAAAAATCTCCACTTTCTGCTTGGCAATGCGGGCACGTTTTAAGCGGCGAATCAGCTCTTCCGTTTTACCTGAAAACATAGAACCACATATCACTTCAATACTCCCGCTCTTCGTCTCTTTACCAATGTTATATTCTAATACTGATTCCATAATAATTTAAATACCAAGATTATAAGGTGAACTCAAAATCTGAGAAGTTCTTGGTGTTATATTTTAAAAATTGGCGTTTGTTTTATTACTCTTTGTTAATAGGAAAAATTACTTTTTATAGCCACCTATTAGTGCTTCAATAAGATAAGTAATCACTAAACCAATAATGATAACCATTACTAATTGTGGCATCCACCCCTCAAAAAAAGTGTGGTTTTTAATGCCGTAAATAGCGCCTACAAAGATCATTGCCACTAATGCTACGCGAAGCGGGAAAAAGCGTTTACGGATTTTCTGACGTTTTTCCAATAGGTAATGTCGTTCTTTTTGTTTTTCCAGAGTGTCCATCTTTACCTTATTTTGAGGGTAAAAATAGTAAAATGTTTATGCAAATCACTTGTGTTTGGCGTAAAAAATAGTCACACTTGAAGCTGATTTTGAGCAGGGATTAATACTAAGCTGTGAGCTTACCGGCAACAGGTATCGTTTGGGGGCTAATAAGACCACGATCACTGAGCTTTATACGCAGGGCTTTTTTTATGCTATCTTTGCTTTGGCCTCCATATGACCTTGTCATCGCGGTATGTGCATTTCCTCAGAATTAGCACATCAATCTATCTAAATTGAGTATTCTGTGGTTTAAATTATTCTTTTGATATTATTACAGTCCGTTAGTGTTGTTTATTTGTTTGATTGTTAGGTGTTTGACGAGTTTTTTATATTTGTTTTATGCTCTTGGATTCAGTTTAGTATTGGAGTTTGGGATTATTAATAGCTTGCAGAGCTTGTGGTCATTGAGCATTTAGACAGGCTCAATGGCCACCTGTCGAATATGTCGAAGTATTGATATTAGCACTGCTTTTTTTTAGTGATATATGTTGTTTGCAATGAATTTCTTAGGTGAATTTTGTTGGGTGTTTATTTCAAAAGTTTCCAGTTGGCCATGATATCCTCCGAAAAAACCACATCATTAATGCTGAAATCAGCTAAAGGTAAATCTTCTTCAAAAGCTTGGGCATAGCCACTTTCTGTTTCGTGTACTCTGACCGAGTGTAATATTATTTCCCCTTCACCATTATCTAGAGATATTTTACGGAGTAAATTTCTTATCAAAATGTACAAAAGAAGAGCATAGCCTTCGGCGCTGGGCGAAATGGGCATTGTCACAATACGTTTATTGATTTTTGCCATTGCTTCCTTGAGCTCGTCGCTTTCTTTGTGCCACATACAATAGCTGTGATCGAAAGAGTCAATGAGCTCTTTCACTGATGCTAGTTTGCAAAAATCTAAGATCATACAGCCATTGTCCAGCTTACTGCCTTTTATAAAAACTTCCACCACATACGAATGACCGTGAATGTTTTCCTTACACATTTTAGACGTACAATCGCGCACAATATGTGCTGCCTCAAAACGGTATTTTTTTCTAATTATCATAAGCCTTTTTTCGTTACAGGTAATGAATGCGCTTGGTATTAAGTGTTGTTGATTAAGAGGCTCTGCCATATTTATCAACTCCCAACTGCTTCATGCGTTGCTTCGTTAATCGTTCCTCGCGTCGTTGCTGGTTGAGTGTGTTGCGTGCCAGTCGCAGGTTCTCAATAAAGACAGAGAATTTGCGTACCATATCAGTGTACAGCAAAAAAGCTAATCCCAAAATCATTAACCAGATGATGCCCAAGTTATAGGTCAGAACTTCTATACGCCGGCCAAGCACCATCTTGTACGGTGCATAAAAGTGGGAGCGTCCCAACGTACTCTCTGAAATGTGAAATACCGGATTCCCTATGCGTATGATGTTGTTTTCCCGGTAAATAAAACGCTTTTTCAGATAACGACCTGTGAGCGTCTCTTCCAGTTTTTCGTTGACATAGTCCTGACGCATTTCGTTCACAGCTTCGGCATCACCAAAGGTGGCATTACGATTCTTTCTTGCTTGCAGGAGCTCGTCGTATTTTTGATTATAAATCTCTTTACCATAATGATGTATAGAGTCCAGTTCCATTTTTATCCTACTCAGATCATTCAAACTCATTTCGGTATTGATAAAGGAGTAATCTTCAGCATGATAATTGTCCTTTGAATAGCGCGGTATCTCGCTCAAAATCTTTGTGCTTTCACGCCTGAGTGTTGTCATTTCATTACGTAAAAGTTCATAATAACCCGGCTTAATTTGTTCACCGTTTTTGAGGCCCTGCTCTATGGTATAAACAATGTTTTGAGCTTCAGGGACACGGTAATAAATAGCAAAATTGTAAATCTCTGTTTCTAATTTTTTGTCAAAGGTTTCCCGTTGAAAACGGTTGTTTTTAAACTGTTCTACGGCAATAGCTTCGTAAGCCCAACGTGCTGCCATTACATCGCTGACAATGGGCGTGTATCTGGGGTTACTTACAGAATTCATATTCTGAAAATCAACAATAACACCACTAAACAATAGCTGGGGTATCAGCATTAATGGAATAAGAATATAAATAGCAATAATCGATTTTAATCCTGCTGAGAGGTTTAGGGCCAGCATGTTGGCAAAACAAGCCGTGCTGAACAGTGTAATCCAGAAGTAGAAGGTCATACCCTTTATTTCCAGTATGTTGTTAGCTACCAATACATAGACTAACATCTGTAAGGCCGAGATAACGAAAATAATGGAAATTTTGGCTGTGATGTAGGCTGCTCTGCTCAGGTTAAGGAAGGCTTCCCGTTTCAGGAGCAGGCGGTCTTTGAAAATCTCTTCGGCACTGATGGTCATCCCAATAAACAATGCTACTACCACACTCATAAACAAGTAGGAAGGTAGGTTGGAGTTGTGCATAAAGGTGTAAACTCCGTCAACCTTTGTTTTGGCAAAAAAAGCAAAGATAAGAGCGAGTAAAGGGGCTTCCAGAGCCGCAATGAGCAGGTATTGTTTGTTGGCAAATTTTGACAAAAGATCCCGCCTGAAATAGGTTTTGAATTGCTCAAAAGTACTTGGTGTCTTAAAAGCATTCTCAGGGATATCCTCAGCTTTATGTTTACGTGATTTTATGTTTTCTTTAATTGCGGGTTCTATTTTTTTTGCATAACGCTTAAACCACTTATCCGGCGATACTTTGCGCTGGCGTATAAAACGTCCGGTGGCAGAAACCATACGTGCTTCTATGATGCGTAAAGGTTGTTCCGCTTTTACATTACCACAGGTCGGGCAATCTGTTTCTTCAGGATTGATGTAATTGGCTTCTTTTTTAAAATAAGAAATGGCATCTAAGGGGTTGCCGCTGTAGATTACGCGACCGCCTTTGTCCATCACTAATATACGGTCAAACTGTTTGTAGATATCACTGGCGGGTTGGTGTATATTGGCTATTACCAAGCTGCCTTTGAGGGTTTGGCGCTTCAGCAGAGCTACTACTTTTTCGGTATCCATAGACGAAAGCCCGCTGGTGGGCTCATCAGCAAGCAATACCAGAGGTTCCCGCATAAGCTCCAATGCGATATTGAGGCGTTTTCGTTGTCCGCCAGAGAGCACTTTCTTCATCGGGTTACCCACCATAAGGTCGCGCGCTTCCACCAAGTCAAAGTCCAGTAAGGATTGCTCTACCCGTGCTTCTATCTCCTCGTCGCTCATATCGCTAAAGCACAATTTAGCATTGTAACGTAGGTTTTGGTGCACAGTGAGTTCTTCTATTAGCAAATCGTCTTGTGGCACGTATCCTATAATGCCTTCAAGCAATTCTTTGTCTTTGTGAAGGTCGTGTCCGTTGATCTTGATGCTCCCGGTAGAGGGCTTCAGGTTACCGTTGAGCACATTGAGCAGCGTGGTTTTTCCTACACCGCTACCTCCCAGAATGCCGACGAAGTGACCAGATGTTTCGCGAAAGTTAAAACGGTGCAGTCCCGTTTGGTTACGGTTAAACTTATATTCTACATCCTCAGCTGTGTATACAATACGTGGCTTGCCTTCTTTCTGGATGTAGCTGGCCATGATGTCGCTTTGGTAAACAGGGGCAATACGTGAGGTCTTTATCATAGCTCCGGGAGGAAAAATGTAGACCACGTCTTGATTCATCTTGTGCCCGTTGAGGTACATGTTTCGCGAACCATTATAGCGAACAAGCAACTCGTTAGGCTGTGGTAACCATAGTATCTCGATGACCACCATCTGGTTGGGGTTGATGATGTGTTTTATTCCTTTGATTAAATGTTCTTTGTCTCCTTTTACTATTCTGACCAAGGATTTGTCTTTGACTTTTTCTACACCATAAATAATGAAATTCTTCATATTAACATAGGTGTCATCGTCAATACTCAGAACATTAGCCAAGCGATCAAGAAATGCTATTTCGTCATTTAGAGCATCTTCATCGCGAATGCTGAATTTTAGAAGGTTAAACACTAAGTTGACTTTAACGTCAAAATTGTATTCTTTATTAATGGATTCACAGGCTTCTAAAAAAAGACGTTCTACTTCGCGGTCTTTTTTTTCCTGTGTGTCGTTATTAGCAAAATGCTCACAATACTCTTCGAAATCAAGGTAGTATTTTCTTGATATCTGAGTGTTGTAACGTGTTTTGAGATAGTTTTTTACTGAGGCTTTAGCTTGACTGATGCTGGCATGAGAGCGGCTGTGTACCACCATCAATGCAAACAGTTTCATTAGAGATTCGATAATGCCTTCGTACATGGTGTGGTTTTTAGTGGTTTAGTAGAAGGGGAGCGGGGGAAATTACAAGGAATAGAAATCCAAATTTCAATTTTAATTTTCAAAACACAAATTCCAAATACCCAAGAGTGCTGTCCTCCTTGGGTATTTGGAATTTACCTGTTTTAAATTTGTGCTTTTTACTCAACGATATGAGCACGCAATGCAATTACTTGTTTAGTCAGTGTTTTTACCTGATCTACCGTCAGAGCGCTAGGATCTTCTTGATCAAAAGTGTTTTTGATGCCCATCAGCGCTGTTAGTATAGGGCTTACAGAAGGAGCCTCTTTTACCTCTTCGAGTAAAGCAATCGTTTCCAGCAAAGATTGGTGTTGGAAAATAATTGTGTTGATGATTTGCTGATTGAGTGGTGTATTTTCAGATATTGTCAGTGTAAGATGCATGGCTTCTATCCAGCCACCTGCTACCATCAAGTAGGCTAATTCTTTGTTTCCTTTACGGTGAAAGTCACCATAAACACTTTGAGTGGCTGAGCTTAGCAGATCCACCAGTTCGTCACGGTTGTCTATGTTTTCAGAGACGCGGGCTACAAACCCTTCCTCAAAAGCATCGTCTACGTGTAACTCACGTACTAAAGCTTCACTAGCTACCAGGTAATCTTGAGCAGATTGTTTGCGGTTATAGATAGAGGCGTAGCTCAGATCTAAAAGATAAACACCGAGGTTAAGTGCTTGTTTTGGGCGTGTCTCGTACTGTCCAACGTTTTCCGGCGCATTGCTGATACCTATAATGAATGCAGCTTCTATTTCGTTTAGCATATCCATTAGTTCGAAGGAAGAAGGTAAGGGATACACATAATCTGTCACTACTTTTTCGATCTCACCTTTCTTTATCTCAAGTTCAGCTTCTTTCTTCTTTTTGTTAGCGCATGAGGCAAACAATACAACGGAAGCTAATATAAGAGTGCTGATTTTCAAGTTTTTCATTGGTTTGTATGTTTTTGGTTTAAAATTATATTCAATAACAAGTTTTCGAAACGAAATGTTTTTACTAATTCAAAATTCTTAATTCAAAAATGTGTTTGATGACTGATGACTGTCTGCAGTCACAGCTAACTTACTTAATAAGCAGCTTTAAACTGATCTAAAAAACGCACATCGTTTTCAAAGAACAGACGCAGGTCATTAACGCCAAACTTAAGCATTGCAATACGTTCTACTCCCATACCAAATGCAAAGCCGGTATATTTTTCACTATCGATATTGTTACTTTTTAATACGTTAGGGTCTACCATTCCGCAGCCTAAGATCTCCAGCCATCCCGTATACTTACATACGTTACAGCCTTTGCCGCCACATAGGTTACAGGTCACGTCCATCTCAGCAGATGGCTCTGTAAAGGGAAAGAAGGACGGACGCAGACGTATCTGAGTCTCTTTGCCAAACATTTCCTGAGCAAAATATAGCAGGGTTTGTTTCAGGTCGGCAAACGATACATTTTCATCGATGTAAAGCCCCTCAACCTGATGGAAGATACAGTGTGCGCGTGCCGAGATCGCTTCGTTGCGAAATACACGTCCCGGAGAAATAGTACGGATAGGGGGCTGTTCGTTTTCCATCACTCGTACTTGTACCGATGAGGTGTGCGTGCGTAGCAAGATGTCAGGATTTTTTTCGATGAAGAAAGTATCCTGCATATCGCGTGCCGGGTGTTCTTCAGGAAAGTTAAGGGCTGAGAAAACGTGCCAGTCATCTTCTACCTCAGGGCCTTCGGAAATGGTAAAGCCCAAACGGGTAAAGATGTCAATAATTTCATTTTTAACCACCGAAAGCGGGTGACGGCTTCCTAATTTAATAGGCGATGCAGGAAGGGTTAGATCCATATCGTTGCCCGAAGAAGCCTCGGCTTGCATGCTACCTTTAAGACTATTGATTTTGTCGGTAGCACTATTTTTGAGTTCGTTAAGTAGTTGACCTACTTCGCGTTTCATTTCATTTGGAACGTTGCGGAATTCACCGAAAAGTTGAGATATCTCACCTTTTTTGCTCAAATATTTAATACGCAACTCTTCTATTTCTTTCTCTGTGGTGGCTTTTAAAGCCTCAATTTCACCAGATAGGTTTTTTATTTTATCTATCATTCTAAGCTTCTTGTAGTCAGTGTTTAAAACTTGTGTTTCTCCATGTGGAAAAATGTCCTGCAAAGATAGAAAAACTTTTGCTGTTTTACGGCTTAGTGAAAAGGCTAAGGTTTTAAAAAAAAATAAATTCTTAAGCTGTTATGATGAGTCTTGGGGGCGTATCAAGAAAACAGTTGTAAATGTGTATTTTATACTGTGAGCATGGCTGTGTGATGCTTATTTTTCTTTTAGAAACGCGTTGGCGGGATTAAATGCGCTCTCTTAAAATGTTATAAGTACGATTATCAAGCCAATATTTGCAAGCAAGTATAATATCTGTTTCATCTGTATCATCTGTTGTAGGTGAAAAACGAGAATATGTTAAAAAACAACAGATAACACAGATGAAAAACAGTCAAATGAAAATATCTAAAACATATATAGTGAGGTAGATATGTGAACAATAGTGATTGTCTAGATCTAATTTCGTCAGCCGTTTTTTAGAATTCTTTCTGTTACAAGTTTCGAGCTTATGACCGCCATTGGTAAGCCCGCCCCGGGGATGGTAGAGGCTCCGACGTAAAAAGTATTTGAGAATTCTTCGTCATAATTTTTGGGTCGTAAGGCTCCAATTTGAAGCATATGGTGGGAAAGTCCGAGACCGGCACCTTTGTAGAGATTAAACTGATTATGCCAGTCTTCAGGGGTATATTCCATTTGCAAAACAATTTTTTTTGATAAGTCCTGATGGATTCTGTCAGAAAAATCTTCGATGATACTGGATACTATTTCATCTTTATCGTTCCAGTTCTTTTTATAAAGTAAATTCGGCACAGGACAGACAAAAAACAAGGCTTCACAACCTTCTGGTGCACAGTCAGGATTGTGTTTCGATACTACATTTACATAGTAGTAAGGTTTCTCGAGGGTACCAGGATTATTCATCACATCCTTGGCGTAGGCTTGGTAGTTATTCCCTAAATAGTAATTGTGATGTTCCACCTGAGGTAATTTTTTATTAATTCCTACATAAAAAGTCAGGTAACCCATCGTCCAGCTCATTTTTGAGAGTTTTTTAGGCGCGAATTTTTTCCTTTTAAATACCGTTCCTCTGAAGAATGCAGCATCAGCATTTATAACAAAAATATCTGCCTCCCAAGATTTTCCGTTTTGGTCTGTAAGTGATTTTAATTTACCATTATGGCTGTGGTAATCTTTTATTTCCGTTTCATAATGGAATGTTGCTCCCAGCTTTTGTAATTCGCTTACCAAGCTTGTTACGATGGTATACATTCCACCTTTTACATTATAATAACCTGTATGAGTGAATTCTATATGGGAAAGTAAGGTGTAAATGGCATTGGTGTCAAAAGGTGTTCTGCCCAGAAAAAAAGCGATTAATGAAACAATTTGCCGAGCTTCTTTCGATTCAAAATGTGACGTTATCTGTTTCCAAAAGGTTTTTACCAATACGGGAAGGTGAATTGGGTTGACTTGCATCAAGGCTTTGATATAAGCTGGAATACTGTCAAAGTTTTGTTTTATAGCGATGTCAACTGTGTCGTTATATAACTCTTCGCATTTTTTAAGGTAGGTGGTAAACTTGTTTTTAAAGTCGGGTTCTACCCCCTCAAATTGGGCGCTTAGTTTGTCAATATCCTTGTAGAGAGAGTATTGTTTGTTGCTCCCCCTAAAACTAACCGTATATAGCGGGTCGAGTTCCACAAACTCAAAAGGCATCTCAATGCCACAATCTCTTACCAGTTCTTCAAACTCATAAGGCATACTAAAAAAACTAGGTCCTACATCAAAGGTAAAACCGTCTTTTTTAAGTTGGTTTAAGCGGCCGCCTGCTTGTTTGTTTTTCTCTACAAAAGTGACCTTGTAGCCCCTTGATGCTAATCTTAATCCGGTAGAAAGACCGCCCAGTCCGGTGCCGATTATCAGTACATTTTTATTCATCATTCAGTGCTTTTTTAATTTTAGGATAAAGTTGGTTTTTCACCCAATCAAACTCAGGTTCTATCGCCAAGGTTTTTTGGCAATAGTCCTCCGCTTTTTCATAATCCTCAATGTCATAATAGGCATTTATTATTGTGGCTAATAAGTTTAAATAATTCCAATTGCTGCTTATGAAATCAGGATACTTTTCCACGGTTTCTAAGGCTTTTATATAATGCTTGATGGCTTCTTTTTTTGAACCGCCAAACAAAGATGGGGTGTAGAAGGCTATGTTTCCCAATTGTACATTACCCATATAATTGTCGGCATCTAAGGCCACTGATTTGTTGGCAAAAGCAAGACTTTCTTGCCCGATAAATGGTGCTTTGTAGGGCGCTAAACCAATTTTATAGCCCACAAAAGCCGACTTGTAGGCATTAAGCATTGATAGCTTGTATTGCTTTTTCTCAAGTTCAGCGATTAGTTTTTCTGCCTTCTGCATATACCCTTTGGCTTCATCGTTCTTATCCATGTCGATACAATAAGCAATGTAGCCGTAATGATAATTGATTAACTCTAGTTTTTGTTCATTCGTTTGTGCTCTATTAGCCTCCATAATACTTTTCCATTCCGTCATATCACCACTGATATAAGCCTTGTAAATGGCTTTTTTCTGTCCGGTTAAAGAACAAACTAAAAGCATAAATAAAACTATGAGTATATATTTCTTTCTTTCCATTTAAGTGTTTTGTTTTTCTTCACCATTAGAGCATTTCCTAAAATTCTTGTAAAAAAGAATAATTGAAGGGGAAATAGAAATATATTGGAAAATATGTTTTGAATGCTAATCCATGAGTATAGCATTAGAATAATGACCAGAATGGCAAGATAATATGTTAAGAAGTGCGGCATAATAACCCAAACAGGAATAAAACCAAAGCCTGAAAAGGCCCAAAACAGAAAAGCTGGAAGGGGCTTATTTCCAAAGAACATAAACACGTTTTTCGAAAAACCGTTTACAGCCTCGTGGTATGATTGATACATCCTGCAACGGATGCCTTTTTCCCCCGTTAAACAGGCCATTTTAAGTTTTTGATGTTTAAAAAAACGGGCTATGGCTATGTCTTCAACAGCTGAGTTTTTGAAAACCTGGTGAGGTTGATTTTGTTTATACATTTTTGCATCGAATAACATAAACTGACCGTTTGCTGCGGCATGCGATTTAAAAGGAGATACGCGCACAAATATTAAGGGTAGAAGCGTAAGCAGAATATAATTCATAATAGGAACAGATATTCTTTCGCCAAAGCTTTTTTGTATTTGTGTAGGGAAAACTGACAGCAAACTCAATTTGTACTTTTTTAAATATAAAACAGCTCTGGCTATCACGTCTTCATCTATTCGAACGTCGGCATCAATAAATAAAAAGTAATGGCCCTTAGCTTTTTGTGCCAATTGATAACAGGCATGGTTTTTCCCCAACCAGCCCTTGGGTAATCCTTTAGATTTTAATAATGAAATTCTTTTATCGTGCTTTGCATATTCCTGAACGATTGTGGCCGTATTGTCGCTTGATTCATCATCATATACAAGTACTTCAATATTGCTGTTTTTGTCTTTTTGTAAATCAGAAAGCAATAATCCGATGTTGTTTTCTTCGTTACGGGCCGGTATTAAGACTGAAATGCTTTCCTTTATTTCAGCATTTGGGAAATTAATTTTTTGCCTAAAGACCCCATTTAATAATACATTAAGGAGTTGCATGCCCAAAAACAAGAATGCTATGTATGCAAGATATTCCATTATGATATTTTAGTCTTGTGAGCATTGAGCACCTGCTCATAAAATTGATTATACTCAAGCTGTATGTCTGTCTGATTAATATCTTTTGCCAGATATGCTTTGACATAAATATACAGATTGGGCTTACTGTCTGATAAATAATCAACAAGATTGGCAACAAATAAGATTTGCGTGTCGGGAGCTATATGTTCTACAATCCGCTCTATGCCTTTCTCGAAAACAATTTTATTTTGGTACAGTGAGTGAATTTTCCCCTGCGGAAACATCACCACCATATTTTCGGCTTGCCGTAACAATTCTACACTGTAATTGAGACTATCCAAGACACTCCGTGAATTCTTTTTTATGGAATAGCCGCCTGTATATTGAAAATACCAATGTTTTTGCAGCTGTTTTTCCAACATCATAAAATGAAATTTACGTTTTAGTATTTTAAGGTTCAAAAGCATTATCCAAAAACCATCCCACCAGCTTACATGGTTTGCAATTATCAACACAGGGCTGCCATTGTCGACAAATTGCCCATGGATAGATACCGAATTAAAACTCCGATGGATTAATAAACGGCTTAATCCTTTAAATAATGGGTATATAACGCTATGATGTTTTGCCTTTATCATATTACAGTAACAGGGTGAGCAATGCAAAGAATACAAATTGACTAAGCCATAGAATGGGAGCCAATGGATTTTTGGTTTCTATCTTGAAGATTTTTAACAACAAAACAAAAACAAGGGCAATAAAATACCATGCAATATAATTCTTAAGAGGTACTTCTGAATTTTGCCAGTGCCACATATCCATTTTGGGTGCCACTTGTTCTAAAACCAAATCGTAGGCAAGCATAAATAATGGAGCTACAAAAACGACAAGCCAATTCTTTAGCTTTAGATTGTTAGCGATGGTAGTAGCAGCATACGTTAGAAACAGCCAATTAACACCAATCAAAAGAGGCGTTTCAAATAGTTTAATACCCAGTCCTTTGCCATAGGAATAGCTTCCAAATATCGCCCCGGTTTTTACCCCAACGACCTCAATAGCATAAG
Source organism: Bacteroidales bacterium UBA5342 (assembly GCA_002408065.1). Classification (GTDB taxonomy): domain Bacteria; phylum Bacteroidota; class Bacteroidia; order Bacteroidales; family UBA5342; genus UBA5342. Next base: position 6,941 of record DHQI01000037.1, on the reverse strand, counting down.
CGGAAAGAAGAATGAGCAGAAATATAAAAACATCTTTGGCCGAAAATCTATGATGGTATATGGCTAAAAGGTAAGTGTTTAGTAATAGGGCAAAAGGAGTTATAATTATAAATATTGGTTTGGTAAAAGGAATAACAAATCCTAGGAACCCAACCATATAAAATATAATAATGAATTTCTTTACTTCACTAACAGGTATTTTACTTTTGGGATATAAGGCCATCTTCTGAGAAATTATTGTTTATGCTCAATCCATAAAAGCTTAGAGGTGTTAAAACCTAATTCTTTGGCTTTTGCTAAATAGTCTTTTTTTATGGCCTCCGGGATAGACTTTTCTCTGGATAAAATCCATAAATAGTCGAAACTAGTACCACAAACCAGTGCATATTTATAGTCGTTATCCAGAGCTATTACATTATACCCTGAATAAAAAGGGCCAAAAAATGACACTTTAAGCATTGCCGTCGTGTCAGAACCTGTGAATTTGGCTTTGCCAATAGCTTCCCGCCATTCTTTTTTTTCATAATCGTAGCCTCGATTAGTTACTTTTATTTTTCCGTCATTTCGCAAGGTATATTCTGCCGTTGTATTATTCAAGCCTTTCTCGAATTTAAAATCGAAACGGGCTATCTCATACCATTTACCTAAATAGTTATCTTTTTCGAATGAAGTTACGGCATCTACTCCTTGGGGAATTGATGCACAGGAAGTAAATAATAATGCCATAGCAATTAAAATTAAAGCGTTTTTGAAAAAATAAGTATTCATATGCTGACCTTAGAGTTTAATATCAAGATATTCAGATATAACCCGTTGGGCTATTTTTTTAAACCATACCGTATATTTGTCTGGATATAAACTCATCTCTACTAAAAGCACATTGGGTTCAATATATTCAAAATCTGAAACTTCTGCAGCTTGCGGAACTGGTAAAGCATCAGATAAACCGATAAAAACATGGTCTAACTCATATTCGCTTAGTTCATCATCAAGCATTTCTTTGTAAATAAAGTCAAATATTTTGGTAAGCTTAACCTGACTGATACCCATTTCTTCATACAAGCGCCTCTCAGCTGCAGCTTCAATGCTCTCATCGGGGAAGGGATGAGTACAAGCTGTATTTGTCCATAGCCCGGGAGAATGGTATTTACTTAAAGCTCTTTTTTGAAGCAGCATTTGCCCTTTAGAGTTAAAAATAAACACCGAAATAGCCCTGTGTAGAAGGGCCTTTTTATGGGCTTCCAGTTTTTCCATCTCACCAATCGCTCTGTCCTTTGTATCAACAAGTATTACTTTTTCCATCATTTAAATAAGTTTAGTTTTATATAAAAATGCGACATAAGCGATTATCATGTATTTTCTCAGGTTTGAAATCCTTATCCTTTTCTTAAGCACACGTTCTGCAGGATTTTTTTTTATTTTTTTAAACAGGCTTGTGTAATAAAAGAAGGCAAGACCTACTGCCAGTTTCGACCTCCCGGGCAATTGTTTAAGACCTATCCAGGCTTCATCGAAATCGTTTTGTATGGATTGTTCAATTATTTCTTTTGTTTCCTGATTAAACTTGTTGTTTGATATTTCGGGGAAATAGCTTCTACCTAAGTTATCTATATCATCTTTTAAATCTCTTAGGAAATTTACTTTCTGAAATGCTGAGCCAAGTTTACCTGCCGGGTATTCTAATTGCTTGTATAAGCCATTCTCTTCATGGCAAAACACTTTTAAACACATCAGCCCAACAACGTCGGCTGAACCATAAATGTATTCTTCAATATCTTCGGAGTTATTATATTCTGATTTTGTTAGATCATACGCCATACTCTTCATAAAAGCCTGTATATGATCAATGTTGATGTGATACTTTTTTACGGTATCGGCAAATGCTGTTAAAACGGTATTTGTACTAATGCCATTCTCAAGTGCATAATCAAGGTCTTGATTGAGTTTGTTAAGAAGAAAAGCTTTGTCATAGCCATGAAAACTATCTACTATCTCGTCAGCCAGACGCACAAATCCGTAAATGGCATATATGGCCTGTTTTTTCTCGTTTTCCAATAGGGAGCTTGCCAATGAAAAGGAGGTGCTGTATTTCTTGGTTATTAATTTTGAAATACTGTAACTGGTTTTAGTGTAAAAGTCTACATTCATTCTAGTTTTAAATTCAAATGGTTAAGATGATTTAGCTTGTTTTATGTATTTAAAAAAGAACGTCTTCTATTTCGTTTGTAACAGTGCTATAATATCGTTCTCAATGTTTGATGGAGGTGTGAATGGACTATACCTTTTGTAAGGAGTGCCATCTTTTTGTATCAGAAATTTGGTGAAATTCCACTTTATTCGTTGGCCTAAAAACCCATTAAGGTTGTTTTTGAGATATTTAAAAACAGGATGCGTATTTTTTCCATTCACGTCTACTTTTTCGGTCAATTGAAAGCTAACACCAAAATTTATTTCACAAGCCTGTTCCATAGAATCATTGGTTTCGGGTTCTTGGTTTTGAAACTGATTACAAGGAAAACCAAGTACGACCAAACCTTTTTCCTTGTAGTTTTGATGCAATTCTTCCAAGCCTTTAAACTGAGGAGCAAAGCCACACCTTGTTGCGGTGTTTACCATCAGAACAACTTTACCTTTCAAGTTCTTCATTTGTAGTGCTTTTCCTTTGGGAGTCTTTACTTCTAAATCATAAAAATTTGTCATAGTTGTTTTTTTCTATTTCTCAATTATACTTATTTTATTTGCTTAAGGCTTTTACTAAACCATTAAAAATGAGTCCATGTAATGGTAAAACAGTATACCAATATAATCTGCCTGCTAAGCCTTTGGGGCGAAAGGTCGCTGTTTGGGTGAGCATGCCATCGTTTATTTTAAACTCCAACCAGGCTTCTCCGGGGAGTTTCATTTCGGCAAACAGCAATAAACGTTTCTCACTTTTGTCTGCATACAATACCCGCCAAAAATCCAAGGTGTCGCCCGTATGTATTTCATCCCGGTTGGTTCGGCCTCGTCGCAAGCCCACACCCCCGGATAGTTTATCCATAAATCCCCTCAATTTCCATAGCCCATTGGCATAATACCACCCATTTTCACCACCTAAACTCCAAATTTTAGACAAACTCTGAGCTTCGTCAGCAACCTTCTTTTTACGTAAATCCTTATAACAACCGAATGCTGGTACCTTAACATAATCAGAAACCATAAAGTTCAGCCTTCCACTTATTGAAGAATCTTTCCAGCTTGAAACAATCTCATTTTGCTCTATTCTTTTAAAAGCCTGACGGATGCAATCTTTGTAGGCGAGCGGATGTAGATTAAGTAATTGATTTATTGTATTATCTTTGGCTATTACTTCTACTTTCATGCTGTCAACTAATGAGATAGCTAGCTTGTATGATGTTGAAGTAATAAAATAAAGCCAATAAGAAGATAATTTGGGGGTCATTACCGGAACGGTCCAAATTCTTCGTTTAAGCCCTCGTACCCCGGCAAATTTTAATAACATCTCTTTATAGGTAAGCACCTCATCACCTCCAATATCATAGCTTTTGTTATAGGTTTCTTGTCGGCCAATAATACCGGTTAATATTTTAATTACATCAGAGATGCCAATAGGCTGGCATCGGGTTTTAAGCCATTTAGGAGCTATCATAAGGGGCAATTTTTCAACCAAGTCGCGGATGATTTCAAATGATGCACTTCCGGACCCTATTATTATTCCGGCCTTTATTGTTGTAAGGGAATAGTGCCCCTTGCTCAATTCTATCTCTACATTTTTTCTGGAATTCAGATGCTTCGAAAGGGTTTGGGAATTAACAATGCCGCTTAAATAAATCACTTGTTTGACCTGTGTTTTATTAAGCGATTCCCTGAAATTAACAGCTGATTCTCGCTCTAGCTGCACATAGTTTTGTGTGCTTGACATCGAATGAACCAAATAATAGGCACAATCAAGATCCGAAGGAATATTTTTAAAGCTTTCCTTTTGTGTCAGGTCTAGTTCAATAATGCTAATATGAGCTTCTAAGTTTTTGGGGGGATGAAACCTGTTTTTGTCTCTTACACAGCACACCACATGATGTCCCATATCAACAAGAACCGGAAGTAATCTTTTGCCTATATATCCTGTGGCACCCGTTAGTAGTATTTTCATGTGTTTATGATTAGATGTTAGACAATAGACTTATAGACAATAGACATCAGATAGCTTCAAAACTTAGATGTGAAAATGATTTATTGAAATTAGTATGCTTGATTCCAGCTCTTGTGTTATTGCAAACACTTCTTATAGGTCGCAATAGCCCTCTCTCGTGCAAATTTATGATCCACAATAGGATCCGGGTAATTGAGTAACTCTTCATCAGGAATCCAAATTTTTATATATTCACTATGTTTGTCAAACTTTTTGGCTTGTTCTGTGGGATTGAAAACCCTGAAATAGGGTGCCGCATCACACCCTGTTCCGGCAGCCCATTGCCAATTCCCATTATTTGCTGATAATTCATAATCCATTAGTTTTTCGGCGAAATAAGCTTCACCCCACCTCCAATCAATTAATAAGTGTTTGCATAAAAACCCTGCAACGACCATGCGAACCCGGTTATGCATATAACCTGTAGCATTCAGTTCGCGCATTCCGGCATCGACTAATGGGTAACCTGTTTCTCCTTTTTTCCATTGTTCGAACTCACGTTCATTGTTTCGCCAAGTAAGCGCATCATATTTTGCTTTGAAGTTGTGGTTGATCACCTTGGGGAAGTGATAGAGTATCTGCATAAAAAACTCCCGCCAGATAAGTTCACTCAAAAAGGTACTGTTGGCTTTTGTTTGAGAAACAATATGACGGATACTAACGGCCCCAAATCTTAAATGTACACTGAGCATGCTGGTCTGGTTTAAGGCCGGAAAATCTCTTGTTTCAGCATAATGTTCAACAGCATTAAGATTGTAAGGCTTTACCTTTATTGCAGACTTGCTGAATCCAAACTTATTAATGTCAGGCAATTCTAAATTGAATTTAACGAAATTGGCCGCTTTGTTTAGGGGATAAATTGGGATGATATGATCATTGAATTTTTTTAGCCATCTGTTTTTATAAGGCGTGAATACTGTGTAAGGTTTATTGTCTGGTTTTAACACTTCATTTTTTGAAAATATCACCTGGTCTTTATAAAGAAAGAACGGAATCGTTTTTTCTGATAAAAAGGTCTTGATTTTTTCATCCCGCTGAATAGCATATGGTTCATAGTCCTCATTAGCAAATACCGACTGTACCTGATAATGCGTAATAATTTCTTTCCAAACCTCTACGACACTTCCCTTTTTGCAAAGAATTCCGCTGGAATACTCTTTTAATTGAGTCGTTATATTGCACAGCAAATCGTAGATGAAGGATATGCGAGGGTCATTACTTTTTAATTCATCGGTGATTTCAGTGTCAAAAATAAAAAGAGGCAGCACCGGGAATGGACTTTCCAATGCCTTACTTAAGGCATGGTTATCTTCGAGCCTTAAATCGCGGCGAAACCAAAATATGCTCACTTTTTCTTTCTTTGTGTGACTTGATTTTGTCATGACTTATATTGCTTAATTAGAGGTATGTGATAAATCTTTTTATGGTGAATTCTAACTCTTCTCACTAGTTCCGGAAGACAGAGGAGACCAGTACTTGATATTTTATTTCGCAAAGCTCTAATCTGTGAAAAAAACATCTATCTATTCTTTTAATTCTATTTAGCTGATGTTGTCATATTTCTCTAGTGGTTAATTTTTTATCGTGTTTTTTTCCTTTTGAGGGTGTGGGCAATTGCTAAAAAGCGTTTTGAGTTAATCTGTTAAAACGTTATTCAAACAATTTACATTTATAAAATGTCAGATGTTTTTTGGTTTAAGCATACCATGATTTTATCAAAAAGTATTTTTTTATTAATAGGTTTTGTGATATAATCGTTACAACCAGCTTTTATGGCTTTTTCCCTGTCTCCTGCTAAGCTAAAAGCTGTTTGTGCAATGATAATGACATCATTATTAAATTTTCGTATTTGTCTTGTTGCTTGGTAGCCATTCATTTCTGGCATCTTCACATCCATCAGGATTATATCTGTCTCAGGATTCTTTTTTAATTCTTCAATGGTTTCCTTACCGTTTGAGGTATAAATAATTTTATTAAATTCATCTTTTAAGATGGTATCAAACAGTTGAGCGCTAACTATATCATCTTCTGCTACAATGATGGAAAGATGCTTAAGCTTTATTTCAGCTGTTTTTTTCTTAGCTGATGTGATTTGTTTCAAATGTTTTGTTTCAAGTGGAATTGTAAACTTAAATGTTGAGCCTTTGCCTATTTCCGAAAAGGCCCAGATTTTACCACCCAGCATTTCGACATAGGATTTGGATATAGCAAGACCTAAGCCTGAACCTTCGAAAACATGGGTGTCTTCAATGTCAGCTTGTTCAAAACGATTAAAAATGGCATGCATCCGATGCTTTGGTATGCCAATGCCGGTATCTTTAACAAAAAACTCCATATATTTTTCATCTTGGTTATTTTGGGGTATGCTACAGCCAAAAACGATACTTCCTTTTTCCGTGAATTTAATGGCGTTTTTTATGAGGTTTATGAGTATCCCTTCCAACTTAAATTTGTCAGTTACAACCATACTTTCATCTTTTGAAAGCGATGGGAGGGCGTTTAATTCTATGTTTTTTGATAGGGTTTCGGGTTTAAAAAAAGAGTACTGGTCATCAAGTAATTCGAGTACTGAAAATTCTGTTTTGTATATTTTTACCTGGCCCGACTGAATCTTAGATATGTCTATGATGTCATTAATCGTATTTAGCATTCGATGACCACTTTTTTCTATAATTTCTATGTATTTCTCACGTTGTTGACCTTTAAGATCAGGATTCTTTAATAAACCGGAGAAGCCTAATATACCATTCAT
>DHQI01000014.1:50015-53690 GCA_002408065.1 Bacteroidales bacterium UBA5342 | reverse complement strand
CAGAAAATGTGAATTTAGCGTACGGGAGTATGGGGTTTAATTAGTTTTGAATGAAAAATTAAAAGTGTGAAAGGAACCCTTCGACTTCGCTCAGGGTAAAAAGTGTGGCTTCGGATACACTGTGCCTCTGGCGACCCTTGAGAGGCACAACAGAGTCAAAGTCAGGAGTGAGCGGACGAGATGCCCAACAATCACTTCCAAGCAAATTTAGCCCACAAAATCCAAAGCCTCTTTACGTGACTTAATGCCGAGCTTAGAATAGATATTACTCACATGGGTTTTTACGGTACTCAGGCCGATGTTACATTCATCCGAAATTTGCTGATTGCTCATACCTTGTTGCAGATAAGCAAATACTTTGCGCTCCTGCACCGAGAGGTCGTTGATGCGGGAAGTTTTTTTATTGCCCTTGCGCCATACAAGTAGGTAAGCAGCAAAAGCAGCCACTAATAAGAGAACGATGACAAACAGAAAAAAATTCGATTCAGAACTAACAAGCTTTTCTCTGAAAGCATCAAAATAAAGTGAATCTTCCCGGCGCCATTTCTTAAGATAATGTTTGTAATAGCTTTTATTATCCAGATAATTTCCCTCAAAGTTACTGTTATAGATAGCATACAAGCCCACCAAAGCATCCGGGCAAGTATCGGCTATCAGGCGCAACTCACTCTCCAGGGCCTCCTCCATCAGCAGCCGCTTGCTTGGCGAAACCACCATCTGTGTACTATCGTAGCTCTGCTTGATGCTATTTATTTCGCTAAGCAAAAGGTTTTCGTCAGAGTGCTTAAACAAGATATTTTCAAACAAACTACCTCCGGCTTTATTTTCAATATTAATCACAGAACTACCGTTGGCTATCAAAAACATATGATTCTCATCCTTACCACCAATAATCAATGAAAAAGGCGAATCACCCTGCTTCACCATATGCAAGCGGAATAGATTATTCTCTTTAGGCAAAAAGGAAATATCAAAGGAAAAATCGCCATTCTCATCCAGATCTGCACTACCAATAATCATATCGGCCGACATACGGTTACGCTCCTCCATCGTAGGAATGTAAGAAAGGTAAACAACACGATTCCAGGAAGTATCGCATTCCAGATGGCCGGTGATGCTACCGGCTGGCAAGTCTTTAGCTTTTGCAGATAAAGCACTCGTACTTATGATTAGAAAAAGAAGGGGATATATTGGTTTGGTAGAATTTTTCATCCGATACGGTTATTATTGAATAGAATAGGAAACATTTATCTCAACTTCGGCCTCTTCGGGAAGCATTAACACTTTCCACATTCCCTCATCAGGTTGGTGAGTTTGATAATCAATTACTCCATTTACTCTACCAGAAGAAGCCTTAAGTTTCTCTAATTCGCGACTTGTCATCTCTTTTAAGGTCTTCGCATCAAGACTTGATGTGGAAATAGTAAGTGATTTACGACACCCATAATAACCTAGCTGCAAGTCCTTTTTCCAAACCCCGCTTGAATTTAATATTATAACTTTACATTTACCTACTTGCAAACTACCATCAACTCTAACATACAACTTCTCGCAACCCGATGGCACGTCAATCACAATCTCCTTCTCCATAGAATCAACTCCAAAAGAATAATTCTGAGTAATAGTATCTCCAAAAGATTGCGCCGAAACAACCATTACAGGCATTAGCATCATCACCCAAAAAGCAAAAAGAAGTTTAGTTTTCATCGTATTGTGTTTTAGAAATTTTACGAAGGCAAAACTAAGTATTGTAGTGTCTATTTTCAATTTATTAAGGTCTGATAAAAGGATGAACAACGATTGATTTTTGGCTAAAGTACTGAAATACAAAAATTATTCAAAACATTTCTTTGTGTGCCTTTGTGCTTCTTTGTGAAACTCTGTGTTACAATTTAGCTTAAACTATAGCACAAAGGCACACAAAGAAGCACAAAGTTACACCAAGAAGTTATCCTTAATCAACATCAAGCATTATCCACAATTTTAAATCTCGAACCTTAAACCAGTACCAAACTTGGAAAAACTAATTTTCGATAAAAAAACAAGAAGGGAGTAAATTATTCGCATAAATAAATGTGTTTTAGGTATGCTGCTGAAAATCAAATATCATTCCAAAATTTTACTTTGTGGAACTTTGTGATACTTAGTGAAACTCTGTGTTACAATTTAGCTTAAACTATAGCACAAAGGCACACAAAGAAGCACAGAGTTACACCAAGAAAAATGGGCTATTAACTTGTTTTCATCAACATCTCATCCACCCCTCACTTTTCCCCCTTAATACTTCGTAAGTTTTAATTAAATTTGCGCTCTTATAAGAAGGTAATGAGCCAATGCTTCAATGATACAATGCTCTAATGACGCGCAAAATTATTGAATCATTGGATAATTAGATCATTGAATCAATAAAAATTCGAGAAACACTTATGAAAACAATAACAGGAATACAGCAAATGGGCGTTGGCGTAAAGAACGCTAAAGAAGCTTGGGCGTGGTACCGCAAAATGTTTGGTATGGACATCAACGTGTTCGAATCGCACGACCCTGCTGAATTTATGCTGCCGCACACCGATGGCAAACCACGTGAGAAATATGCCGCACTGGCTGTGAACTTCGAAGGTGGTGGTGGTTTCGAGATATGGCAACACAACGGACACGATCCGCGCTATCCTGACTTTGATATTCAGATGGGAGATTTAGGGATTTACATTACTAAATTGAAAACCAGCAATGCCGAAAAAGCCTTTGCTTTTCATAAAGAAAAAGGCATCACTATGGGTGAACTCACTGAAACACCGGCTGGTGTAAAGCACTATTTCACCAAAGACCCTTACAACAATATCTTTGAAATCATCGAAGAAGCTGTCGTTTACAAAAAACAAAAATCGGTAAATGGTGGTGTGTACGGTGCTATCATTGGCTGTTCAGATATTGAGAAATCTTTGGTGGTGTACCAGGACATTCTGAAATACGACGAAGTAGTGTACGACAAAACCGAAAGCTTTAGCGACTTGGCCGTTCTCCCTAACGGTGATAAAAAATGCCGCCGCGTACTACTGCGCCACAGCAAAGAACGCGTAGGACCATTCAGCAAAATGTTTGGCCCATCACAAATCGAATTGATTCAGGTTCTGGATTATGAAGGACGCCGCATGTACAAAGACCGCATCTGGGGCGAACCGGGCTTTATCCACCTTTGTTTCGACGTGGTAGGTATGGACGACCTGAAAAAAGAATGTGCCGAAAAAGGACACGCTATGACCGTGGACAGTAACCCAGATCCTAACGAAGCAGTTTTTGAGATGGGAAAAGCAGGCGGACGCTTCACCTACATCGAAGATCCAGACGGTGGCCTGATAGAATTTGTAGAAACCTCAAAAGTTCCAATTATTGAGAAACTAGGTTGGTACATGCCTATCAAAGGCACCAAACGCCTGCCAGATTGGATGATTGGAACTATTGCGTGGGGACGTATTAAAGATTGATCGTAGATCAATCTTATTCAAAATAAACTCAACCTACGGGCTGAAATTCAAAATTCAAAGTTGCCTTTGTGAAACTCTGTGCTACTCTGTGGCCCTCTGTGTTACAGTTAAAGCTCATAAAAGCTCAGAATTCACAAATTAACGAAAAACTACATTCATGCATTCACGCATTGAATCATTGAATCATTGA
>DHQI01000014.1:27638-49834 GCA_002408065.1 Bacteroidales bacterium UBA5342 | reverse complement strand
CATTGAATCATTGAATCATTAGAAAAATTAACTCATTTTAACATTTTGAGCGGAGCGAAATCCCGACACCTCAAAATTTCAACACTTCGGGATACCCATTGATATGGCCAAAGCAGTAGTAAAAACCCCCTTGATGAAGCAGTATTTTGAAATCAAAGCAAAATACCCTGAGGCGATATTGTTGTTCCGTGTGGGGGACTTCTACGAAACCTTTTGTGAGGATGCTATCAAGACCTCCGAGCTACTGGGCATCACGCTCACACGTCGTGCCAACGGTTCTGCATCTTCCATAGAGTTGGCGGGTTTTCCGCACCACGCTCTGGACACTTACCTGCCCAAGCTGATACGTGCAGGACAACGTGTGGCCGTGTGTGACCAATTGGAAGACCCTAAAACGACCAAGAAAATCGTTAAACGCGGGGTGACCGAACTAGTAACACCCGGGGTCACCACCAGCGGCAACGTACTGGATCACAAAGAAAACAACTTCCTGGCCAGCGTCCATTTTTCAAAGAAAAACATTGGTATCGCCTTCCTTGATATCTCTACCGGCGAATTTTTATTGGCCGAAGGCAACACTGACTATATTGATAAACTCATAGGTAACTTTGCCCCCAAAGAGATCATCTACGAGCGTAGCCGCCGCGACGATTTTGTCAGTACTTTTGGAGGAAAACATTACACCTTTGAGCTGGAAGACTGGGTGTACGAAAGCAGCTCGGCACAAGAGCGTCTTTTGCGTCAATTCTCGACCAAAAATTTGAAAGGCTTTGGCGTGGACAAGCTAGAAACGGCTACCACAGCAGCTGGTGCGGTGCTCAGCTATATGGACATCACCAAGCACGAGAACATTGGCAACATTACCACTCTATCGCGCATAGAGGAAGACCGTTATGTGTGGCTCGACCGCTTTACCATTCGTAATCTGGAACTTTTTGGCTCTAACTTCGAAGGTGGCACCTCACTGTGCGATGTGCTTGACAGCACCATTTCTCCTATGGGAGCCCGCTTGCTTAAACGCTGGATATCTTTCCCGCTAAAAGATGCCAAGCCCATACGTACACGCCACTCCATCGTGGAATATTTCACGCAAAACGATCATTTTTCTGACGAAACAGCTGCCCGCATTGCCTTGATTGGCGATATGGAACGTATTGTATCTAAAGTAGCAACGGGACGTATCACACCACGCGAAACGGTACAGCTTAAAGTAGCCCTGAAAGCCATTGTACCTATAAAAGAAAACTGTAGCGATACCGACAACGACGGACTCAAAAGCATAGCCGACCGACTAAACCCTTGTTCAGAAATCGTTAAGAAAATAGACGAAACCATCAAAGCAGAACCAGCTGCCCAGCTCAACAAAGGGGGCGTCATAGCTGATGGTTTCAATGCCGAACTGGATGAACTACGCGACGTCGCTTTTAATGCAAAAGACATTCTGGCTAAAATGCTGGAACGCGAAAAAGAAGCCACCGGTATCGACAGCCTTAAAGTAGGTTTCAACAACGTCTTTGGCTATTATCTGGAAGTCCGCAACACCCACAAGGACAAAGTGCCTATGGAGTGGACACGCAAACAAACGCTGACCAGCGGCGAGCGCTACATTACCGAAGAGCTCAAAGAACTGGAAACCAAAATCCAAGGTGCCGAGGAGAAAATTCTGATCATTGAAACACGTCTTTATACGGAACTAGTTCTGGGATTGGCAGAATATATGTCAGAGGTGCAAAACAACGCTAATCTGATCGCACAACTGGACTGCCTGCACTCCTTAGCATTAGTAGCTATACGCAACCGCTACAACAAACCGGAAATTACCGAGGGCGACGAACTAGACATCAAAGACGGACGCCACCCAGTGATAGAAAAACAACTGCCCGAGGGCGAACCATACATCTCCAACGATGTATACCTTGACAGCACTTCGCAACAAATTATGATCATTACCGGGCCTAATATGTCGGGTAAATCGGCCTTGCTGCGCCAAACGGCCTTAATCACACTGATGGCTCAAATCGGTAGTTTTGTACCGGCAAGAGAAGCTAAAATTGGCATTGTCGATAAAATCTTTACCCGTGTGGGAGCCTCAGATAACATCTCGCAAGGCGAATCGACTTTTATGGTGGAAATGAACGAGGCCGCCAGTATTCTGAACAATATCTCGCACCGTAGCCTTATCCTCTTTGATGAGCTGGGACGCGGAACTAGTACTTACGACGGTATCTCCATTGCCTGGTCTATTGTAGAGTTTATTCACGAACAGAGCAAGGCTAAAGCTAAAACACTCTTTGCCACCCACTATCACGAACTTAACGAGATGGAGAAATCCTTCCCACGCGTGAAGAACTTCAATGTTTCCATCAAGGAGATTGACAACAAGGTCATCTTTATGCGTAAGCTGAAGGAAGGCGGCAGCGAGCACAGTTTCGGTATCCACGTAGCCCGCATGGCAGGTATGCCACCTAGCGTAGTACACCGCGCCAACCAAGTGCTCGAAGACCTGGAGCGCGGCCGCAACGATAACGCCGCCATCAGCAAATCAGTAGATGAGATAGCCGACAGCCGCGAAGGTATGCAACTTAGCTTTTTCCAACTGGACGACCCCGTTCTGGAAGGCGTCCGCGACGAAATCACGGGCATCGACATCAACAACCTAACCCCGATGGAGGCCTTGAATAAGCTGAATGAAATTAAGAAGCTGATAGGGAAGTAAAAAGTGGCTTGAGTCTCTTTTTATTATACACGCCTGTAAAGCTCTTCAGGGTATTCTCTCTATCAGTTCTATACGGTTACCCCAAGGATCCATAAGAGAAAAACGTGACAAACCGGGCAACTTCTGGTCTTCTTTGATTTTGACGCCTTTCTGCGAGAGGTAGGATTTGACGTCCTCAATATCCTCGACCTCAAAAGCGGGGTGCCGACGTGTATCACACACCTGCTCTTCAACGGCTATATGCAAACGGGTATTTCCCATTTCAGCCCAAAACCCTTCAATATGATTTAACTCTGCAGGCCGCTCTATTTCCTTCAAACCTAAAATATCACAATAGAAGACACGCGCTTGATCGACAGTCCCGGGAAGAATGCTAAGCTGAACATGGTCTATTCGTTTAAAATTTATTTTCATCACTCTTCACTATAATTTACAGACTTCTAATTCTCAAACCAACATAAACAGTACGTGGCTGTGCAGGGCCATAAATGTAGCCACTGTCGCGTTCTTTTCCCATATCAAAATCGTCTTGATAAGCATTAAAAAGGTTTTTCACACCACCAAAGACCTCTAGTTTACTATCCACAGTCTGCAGAGCAAAAGTATAACCGGCCTTCACACCAAACTCCCAGAAGTTAGGCGTCGTCACATAAACATCACTGCCATCATTAGCAGCAGCTGCGTGAAGTAAATCCATCTTTCCCGTATAGATGGCATTAAGCGTGGCATTAATTTTTTCATTTGACGTCGCTGTCAGGGTAAAATAACCATATTGGTTAGGTGTACGCAAATATTCACGTTTAGTGGCTAAATCATCAGAATAAGATACAGCCTCATCATACATACTGGTCTGTAGGGTATAACCGGATTCCAACTGAATCTTTCGGCGGTAATTGGCTCTCAACTCCAAAGTTCCGCCTTGAACAGTAGAACCAGAACTGTTACGTTTTTCGTAAATAGTACCTAAGGCGTCTTCGCCTAATTCTTCCAAAACAAAAGCATCGAAAAGCTTAGTATAAAAACCTTCTAAGGTGAAACCAGCCACCCAATTTTCGGTAGGTTTGTCAAAATTCACCGATCCGCTAAAACTATTGGAACGCTCTTCATGCAAATTATCAGCTAAAAGCGTGCGCGAAATACCACCACCGGCAAAAGCAATGTGCATATCGCTATCAAAAGCTTGCGGAGCACGAAAGCCCGTACCCCAAGTCAACCTAAACTGTGTACTGGTCTTGTATTTATAAAGAAAAGATACACGCGGGCTCACAATCATTCGGTCCACCAGATTATGCTTATCGGCGCGTAAACCGGCCAACACAGTCATCCCCTCGGCCACAGTCCAGTCGCTTTGTGCAAACAAACCAAAGTTTTCCGTCGTTTGATCTATCTCATAACCATAAGACGGAATGGTATCAAATACATCGTCGTAGACATATTCCATACCAAAGGTAAGGACATTACTACCACCAAAGAAATCCTCTACTCGGTGGTTTATTTGTGTCCCGCCTTGCAAGGTCAGGTTCTCAGTATAACCATAAGGCGGATGATTGATATGCGCATTGTACAAGGCATCATTATTGGCCGATTTTTTATCTGGAATAATACCGGTATAATGATCACGGTCGGTGTTTTGTCCGGCAAAATAGGCTATAAAGGATGAGTTTTCATCGTTGAAATTGATTTGATAGTCCAGCCCTCCCATCAACACATGGTGGGTACGTTCTTCAGATTGTTGGGTCAGATAAGCGGGTTTGTCCACCATCTCGCCACCATAGCGGTACTCGTACATAGAGCTAAAGTTCATCTCCAACTTCTGATTAGCAGTGGGCTGGTAAAAGGCATTGGCACCAAAGGAGTTGTTACGCAGCTCAGGCAATTCAGAAAAATTATCCCCATTTTGATCATACATTTCGCGCACACGACGAGAAATAAAAACAGAAGCTCCGGCATTATGCTTATGCGTTAGCATATTGATATTACCATTAATCATATTATCAGAAGCCTCACCGGCTATTAACTGCTGGTTAAGCTGAAAATCATAGGCACTCTCTTTAGGAATACGCGTAATGATATTCACCGTACCACCTATAGCACCGGAACCATAAAGAGCTGAACCACCACCTCGCACCACTTCTATGCGGTCCACCATATTAGTGGGAATCTGCTCCATGCCGTAAAGACCAGTCAGGGGCGAAAAAATAGGACGTCCATTGATCAAAATCTGGGAATAGCCACCTTGCAAACCATTCATACGCAGCTGAGTGTAATTACAGGTCTGGCAGTCGGTCTCCACACGCAAACCAGGCTGAAACTTCAAACCTTCAGAGATGTTACAAGCCTGTACATTGTCTAACATCTTCGCTTCTAACACTCCTACAATCACAGGGCTATCAGTCTTTCGTTTGAACGTTTTGGTACCGGTTACCACTACCCCATCGAGCTGCATCACTTCTTCTTCAAGCACAAAATTAATCTCTTGACTCTCACCGGCAATCACTTCAATCTCCTTAATAGCATCCTTATAGCCCAAGGCTTTAGCTTTCAAGGTATGCTTACCAACTGGTAAATCTATCAGCATATAGTGACCCGTTACATCGGTAGTGGTCCCTATGGTGGTGCCATCGATAATAATACTCACAAAAGGAACGTGTTCTCCATGACTTTGGACATCACCAAACACATTGGCATCCGTTCCATCATTTTCAGCTATAAGACCCACTGTTATAGCTAACATTAAAAAGGTTAAAATTTTCTTTATCATTGTTTATTTAAATTACTCTATAAGGCATAACACACACATTAAAATAGTATGCTACCTAAAACAATTACAAACACAATAAATGATATTTTGTTCACTTAAAAAACCCAAAAAATCAAGCCTTAAATGACGTCTCATACCACAACAAAAATATCAAAATAAAGAGTCCCAAAAGATTTGGCTGAGAATTCTATTTTGATGAAAAATCATACCTCTAACAATAGAATCGAATAACACGATGTGAAATTATTTTATCATCGAAAGAGTCAAGTTGTAATAATTATTACTTTTCCCCAGCTCTTGATAATAGATATTTGCATCAAAATAATAATCAAAAAAAACGAAAAATTATGGACTCAAATATGTTTTGTTATCAATGTCAGGAAGCCGCTAAAGGCACCGGATGTGAAATAAAAGGAGTATGTGGTAAAGCCCCTGAAACATCGGCTCTACAAGATTTATTACTACACACAGCCAAAGGTGTTTCTACCCTAAGAGTAGCCGCTAAAGCAGCAGGAAAAGACACGGCAAAAGCCGACCATTATGTCATGGAAAGCCTTTTCGTGACCATCACCAACGCTAACTTTGACGATGATAATATTGCTGCACGCATAGAGGAAGGTATAGAGCTACGCGAAGCCATGAAAGCTGAGTTGCCTATACAAGAATGGCCCGAAATAGCCTCTTGGAAAGCCAACCGTAAAGGTTTCCTTGTTCAGGCTAAATCTATTGGCGTATTACGTACCAAAAACGAAGATGTACGATCGCTGCGCGAGCTACTGACCTACGGTGTAAAAGGAATGGCAGCCTACGCCCACCACGCCGAAGTACTGACTTACAAAAACGAAGGCGTTTTCGACTTTATGCACAAAGCTATGCTGGCTACACTGGACGATAGCCTTAGCGGCGATGAGTTGACGGACTTAGTATTGGAATGTGGTAAATACGGCGTAGAAGTGATGGCACTGCTTGACCAAGCAAATACCGAAAGCTACGGACACCCAGAACTAACGGAAGTAAATCTGGGCGTACGCAACAACCCGGGGATCCTGATCAGTGGTCACGACCTGAAAGATATGGAAGAGCTACTAAAGCAAACCGAAGGCACAGGCGTAGATGTTTACACTCACTCAGAAATGCTACCGGCCAACTATTACCCGGCCTTTAAAAAGTATGAACACTTTGTAGGTAACTATGGTAATGCGTGGTGGCAACAGGACAAAGAATTTACCTCGTTCAAGGGTCCTATCCTAATGACCACTAACTGTATCACGCCTCCTAAAGCCGCTTACAAAGAGCGTATTTACACTACAGGAGCTACTGGTTTTTCGGGTGTAAAACACATCCTGCCTAATGCAGAAGGCAAGAAAGATTTCTCAGAAATCATAGCCCAAGCTAAAACGTGTGAAGCACCTATCGAAATTGAAACAGGTAAAATCGTAGGTGGTTTTGCACACAACCAGGTCATGCAACTGGCTGACAAAGTTGTGGATGCTGTAAAAACAGGCGCGATCAAGAAATTCTTTGTGATGGCAGGATGCGACGGCCGTATGAAAGGACGCGACTACTATTCTCAGTTTGCTCAGGAATTGCCACAAGACACGGTGATCCTGACCGCAGGTTGTGCTAAATACCGTTACAACAAATTGCCGCTTGGCGATATAGGTGGTATACCACGTGTATTGGATGCAGGGCAGTGTAACGACTCTTACTCTTTGGCTGTTATCGCCCTTAAACTAAAAGAAGTTTTTGAACTGAACGACATCAACGAATTACCAATAGCCTACAATATAGCTTGGTACGAGCAAAAAGCCGTTATCGTTCTTTTGGCATTGCTTCACTTAGGGGTGAAAAACATTCACCTGGGCCCTACATTACCAGCCTTCTTATCGCCAAATGTAGCCAATGTATTGATCGAAAACTTCGGTATCGGCGGCATAGGCGAAGTAGACGATGATATCAAAATGTTTATGAATTAATAGCAACATCAAGGTACTATTTTTTAACCAACGAAGCGGCGAGGAATTTTCTTCGCCGCTTTTTTTGTATCTATTCATCTGTTTCTCAATATTTTTGTTTAGGTATGTAGGGCTAAAACATTCCTACAAAACCAAAGAAGTGTACTTTCCATGCCATATAGCATGGAAAGCACACCTTTTTCAATAACACAATACATCAATAACAAAACATGTGACCGTACATACACTAAGGCATAGTTTTGCAACGCATATGCTGGAGGATGGCAAAGATGCACGCTACATTCAAAGCCTGCTGGGGTACGAGAGTAGCAAAACTACAGAGATATACACACACATTACCACTAAAGGAATGAAAAATCTAAAGAGTACTTTAGATGATTTAGATATTGATTAGTTTTTTTTATGTTTTCTGATAAATAATGTATAGCTTTGTTCCTGAGATAATTCTGAGGAGTTATAATGCCCCATAAAAACAAAGGTGTCTATAAAAAAGCTTCAATAAACGCCATAATCTTAGCTTCTCGTAAATGAAATATATACGCCATAAAGTGGAATTTATGGCGTATACAGAGACGTTAGCGGTTATGCAAAGGAACGACACAGCAATAATAGAACCTTAAAAACAAAAAAAATATGAGTATAGTAGGAAATTCATTTAAAAGAGAACTCGGCAAGAATGCTGGTAAGATGGTTTCTAATATGATTTTTGGAGATAAACACTCAACTCCATATCGAAGAGTTCATAATGCAGCACCTCCTGCACCGAAACCATCAAAAGCTCAATTAGAACATGAAGCAAATCTTGTTAGAATTCAAGCTGAAAAGGAAATGCAAATGAAGATGCTTAAAGAACAGAAAAAGCAACATAAAGCAGAGCTGGATTTGCAAGAAAAAATGTTCAAAGAGCAACAGGATAAGGAACAAAAGGAGTTTTTGGAAAAGTATATAATTGAATTGCAAGAGGAGATTAGAAATGCGTTAGATTATAACACGGACTCTCCAAGCCTTCAAAATGTAAATTATTTGATTAGTATACTTGAAACCAAAAAGTGGGCTAACAAACTTGATGTTGGAACTAAAAGCTTAGAGAAAAATAAAAACAGACTTGAAAATGAGTTGTCGGATATCTACTTATTAAAGCTAAATGAATGCTTAGAAGTTTTATCTGATGGTTTAAATGAAATGAAAAAGAAGTACTATCTCGACACTTTGCAAAAATTTGAAAAGAGAAAATCAGAAGGTTTGTATGGTG
Source organism: Bacteroidales bacterium UBA5342 (assembly GCA_002408065.1). Lineage (GTDB taxonomy): Bacteria > Bacteroidota > Bacteroidia > Bacteroidales > UBA5342 > UBA5342. The sequence continues at coordinate 41,129 of DHQI01000014.1, read as the reverse complement.
TGATTGGTGCAAATGTCGGAGCATTGGCAAAAAAAGCATTCAATCTTTTAAGAGGTAGTAAAAAAGAAAAAGCGATAGAAGAAAATACAGAAGCAAATGTTGAAAACAACGAAGAGGTAATTACATCTTCTATTTTCTTTGACCTAAACGAGGGTAACAGAATCTCTGATTCACTTGCAAGCATATGGGAAAGATATTCGAATACAGTAGATAAAGATATAATTAGCAGAAGACCAATTTTCTCTGCTGACGGAGTGAAGGATAGTATTTTATATGTTGGAATTAATCCGTCTTATGAACCTGCAGACGACGATGTATTTTTGAAAAGTGACGACGAAAAGTCTTTGCTTTATGGAAGCTTGTATCAAAGAGACGATGCTCCTGATTATTTTAAAAGCTTAGAATCATTTTCTGACAGTATAGAAAAAGGATACTCGCATACTAACCTTCTTTATGCAAGAGAAAATGACCGAGATTTACTATTGCAAACAAATAGTGATTTTATCAGAGAACAGCTTGAACTGACTTATGAAACGATTGTGAAAATCCAACCTGTTGCAATTTTCTTCTTCGGTACAATCACCAGAGACTTGATATTTGGAGCTGACAGGTGGGTAAATCCCGATACCGAGAAAGACGGACATTTTATTCTTAACGGAACAAATATTCCTGTGTTTTTTACAGAGGACATCGCTTTCCTACAAGATGCAGACAAAGCAAAACTTGCTGAAAGTGTACGTTTAGCATTGTAACTAAAATTAAAGAAAAATGTACGGAGACAAATTCAAAAACTTTGTGAAAAACGGAGTTGGTAACTACTATATCGGTACGGGCAATCCGAACTCTAACACTCTTTTGATTGGAAAAGAATCAGCTATTGATGTTAATGATACTATCGGAAGAAAATGGTATGAGGAAAACGCTCTAAGTTGGGAAAACCATATTAAATCGAACACCTGTGAAATATTGGAATATTCGGTTGACCAAGACCATCCACTTAGGGCAGGTTGGGGTAAAAATACATGGAGTAAATATCAAAAGTTATCGGAGATAATCAGAGATAAAGAAAGTGGAACATACTATGTTGATTTTCTAAAACATTCTTTTACGACTGAAATCAATGACGCTCCAATGAAAAAAACGTCTGATGCCGATAAAAGCGGAATCCCTGAACGTAAACTACTGTTTAAATCATCGAAGTTCATTCAGGACTTTCCTGTCATTGTATTAGCGTGTTCTGATTACATTAAAAACAATGACAACATTAGAGAAATTGACGAAATATTTGGAGTAACATATGCAGGTGACGAAAAAGGAAAATTCTGGTATAATAAAGGGAATTGGTTTTTTCTACACTATAGCCCCGACTTCAAAAAACTTGTAATTCACACAAGACAATTAAGTGCTGATGTGAAAAATGAATTACTTCTTGATATGGGTAAAATAATAAGAAAACATCTGATTGAGATTGGAGAAATAGAAAGCACAAACCGCTAACAATGTGTCATACGTAATGGCGGGGAAAGTACAAAATATCAAGGTTTGTGTCTCACATCAACACAATCTCAGTTTGATAGCGAAGAGCTCCGAAGTCCGCCACTACGCATACACTCAACGTTGGCTGCTATTAAAAAAACACGATCAACCTAAATAACAAATAACTATGTCTAAAGTAACGGAAGTAAGATTAACATTAGCAGCTCTTATATATGGTATTGAAATTGATTTAAAAGCAACAATTAACAAGTGTATTGTTCCGTATCAATCTGATTTATCATTCTTAAAGAATCGTGAACTTGAAGAGAAAGTCAGAAATCGATACTCAAAAGACAACCCTGGTTCAAACATATTAAATAATATTGAAGATGCTGTAGATTTTCTTGATTTTCAAGATACATTTACAATTCTTAACAACAATAATGCGTTCTTATCTGACTCATCAAGTAAATATCTTAAACAGATCCTAAGCAATCTTACATCTATAACGCCTATTAGAAATAGAGTTATGCATACGAGACCACTGTTAGGTGGTGATTTTACTACTGTATATAACTTTATTTCTGGTCTAAGAAAAACAGATTCAATTCCGTGGATTATTACATTCGAAACTAAAGAAAAGATTGAAAATGATCCATCATACATTTTCACACTTACAATGCCAAGTGTTCATAATCAAGAGTATGAACAACCAATTATTCATAACCTTCCTAAACCAGACTTTGATGAAACTGGGTTTATTGGGCGGAAAAATGATGTCGAGGATATTAAGAAATTAATCCTTAGCAACAAAGTTGTTAGTGTAATTGGAGATGGTGGAATAGGAAAGACAGCTCTTGCAATAAAAGTCGCATATGACATAATAGATATGGGTGATGCTTGTCCATTTGAATTAGTAATATGGACTTCAGCAAAAACTACAATGTTAACCTCAAAAGGAATTGAAGAGATCCATAATGCAATAACAAACTATACTGGGTTAGTTGAACTTATTTCAGACACTCTAAAAGTTGATAATACTACTAATAAATTAACGGAAATAATTGAATATTTCAGCCTATTTAAAACATTGTTAATTATTGATAACTTAGAAACAATACAAAGTGAAGAGGTAATAAATTTCATCCGCGAGGCACAAATGAAATGCAACATCCTTATAACTTCACGAATAGGTCTAGGTGAACTTGAATATCGGAGAAAACTTAAAGGTTTCTCTGAAAATGAGTCTGCAAAAATGATTAGAGAAATTGCAAAAATACGCGATAGTGACACTCTCTTGAAGCTCCCTCAAAAGACATTAATTGAAATTTCTGATAAACTATATCACAACCCATTGGCATTAAAATGGTTTGTTAATACTGTGGAAGCTGGAATATCTCCTGTTGAAGTTCTTAACAACAAAGATGACCTTTTAAATTTCTGTCTAACTAACGTATATGGGAAACTGAGCTATGGTGCTATTCAAATTTTAAACACATTAAGAGCAGCCAGAAAAAGCCTAAGAAGTGCTGAAATTATTTACCTGTCTGAACTCGAACCAATAAGAGTCCGAGAATTCTTATTAGAACTCTTCAAAACAACACTTATTAGCACTGAAATCAACGACAATGATAATATTGAGGAGACTAATTATTTTATTTCAGAATTTGCAAAAGATTATTTGACAAAACAACATAAAATTGAAGTACAATACATCAAGAACATATCAAGGAAACTACGTGATTTAACAAATAGCACAGCACAACTTAAAAAGATAAATGCTTATAATGAATTTGAGATAAATGCAATAACTTACAGAAATGCAAATGAAAAAATTGCTGCCAAATTTCTTTCTGAAGCTTTAGCTTTATCTTGGAAAAAAGAATTTGAGGAAGCTCTAAAGAAAGTACACGAAGCACGTAGTATTGTTCCACGTTTTTTTGAGCCATATCGTGTAGGTGCCTTCATAAAAGCTACAAGTGGTGACATTCTTGGTGCTGAAGATGATTATCAACTAGGCTTAGAGGTTGAACCAACTTGTTCAAAGCTACTCTATTTCTATTCTCAATTCCTATTATTTCAAATGGAAGACCCTGATGGCGCATTAGAGTATGCTAACCAACTATTTGAATTAAAGCCCGAACATCCATCTGTTACATTTTTATTTGTTCGCATCTTTAACACAAAACGTGAATACAATAATGCAATTAACAGAGTCAAAAAACTTATTAAAAAAGAGCTTGACCCTAAAAATGAAAGAGTTGCATACACAGAACTAATTTCATTATACAATAATATGGGGCAAAGCTCTGCTAGGATTGAACAAGACTACGATAATTCGTTAAACCACTTCAAAAAATCAATGCAAGTATTTGAAGAATGTGTGACAAAAAAGATTCTTGATCCTAAAATGATAAAGAATTTCTGTGATGCACTAATTTCTTGCTTCGTCTTAATCCCTATTATTCATAAAGAAGAAAATCAAGAATACTTTAAAAGAGTAATTAAAGAAAATATATTGAGAATCAGTCTATCTCCACTAAAATCTAAAATCATTCATAAATACTGTGATAAATTTCAAGACTCATCATTGAATTACTTACTCGACAATGGAAATGATGTTAACAGTCAAGAACCAATAATGGGCACAGTAAAAAGGTTAAAACAGAATAACACAAAGCCCTTTGTGTTTATTGAAGCAGAAGACAAAAAAAGGTATTATGCAAACATAAATGACTTTAACGATGTGCACAATAGAACCGAGTGGAAAACAATTAAGAACGGAATGTTGGTAAGTTTTGTAGTTGGAAAAAATGCCCAAGGTGAATGTGCTAAAAATATAAATAAAATTGAATAACAGAGGCTAACAGGCTAGAATAGATAATATGGCGCTGAGGCTGTTACACGGCTTTCTGTGGTTTCTAGCAGCTCCGCCATATCAGAGATTTGACAGAGACTGAACTTTGAATTTCTCAGTAAAATCTCTGATTTAGCTCTGTGGGGAATCCGAAGAGAATTTGGTTTCTAATGCCATACTATCCATCTAGCAATCGTTGAACTAAACATTCTACGGACACAGCATTCAGGTGGTTTATTGACAGCGATTTAAGCATAGTGTTTTAAATCGCTTTTTTTGTGGACTTTGGGGGATGGATTTGGAACGTTTTTCCGGCATTTTAGAAGCCATTTTACCTGTTGTCCGTAGTATGATCTTGTGTTTGGCGTAGAATCTATCCTACGGCATTGCTAACAGCAAAGCTCATACTTTGCAAAAAATCAAAAAAATGAGTCACCGTTGGAAAAAGTAAAACAATCCCACCCCAATACTGTTATATCCTGACACAATAATAGCAAACAAGATGAAAGAGATGTGGGACAGCCGCTACGGCGAAGAGGGTTTTGCGTATGGTAAACAGCCCAATGAATATTTTCAGGCGCAAATAGATAAACTAAACAAAGGAAAAATATTACTACCAGCCGAAGGCGAAGGCCGCAATGCCGTGTATGCTGCCAGCCTTGGTTGGGAGGTCAGTGCTTTTGACCTGAGTGAGAGCGGAAAAGAAAAAGCTTTAGCCTTAGCACAAGACTTTAATGTAGAGATAGACTACCGGGTAGAAAATTTAATCCATATAGATTATGAGGCTGACAGCTTTGATGCTATGGCTTTGATCTATGCTCATTTTCCACCTCAGCTCAGGCAGAAATTTCACCGCAAACTATCAACTTACCTGAAACCGGGAGGCATCATAATACTGGAAGGATTTAGCAAGAACAACCATAGCATAAAAAAAGCAAAAGGTGTAAACAACGGGCCTTCTAACATAGAAATGCTCTACACTATTAATATGATAAAAGAGGATTTTCCCGGTTTCGAAATCATAGCATTAAAAGAGGAAATTATCAACCTTGATGAAGGAAAGTACCATCAGGGCAAAGCATCAGTCATTCGTTTTATTGGTAAAAAAATAGCGTAAACAACTGTTTTTTGATAAAAGATGACTATATTTGGGTACAACGACAACAATGTAAGTTATGCCTATAATATATTTCAGCCCCACACGTACAACAAAAAAAACTGTAACAGCCACCTCTAAAGCCTGGCATACACCTGCTGAAGCCATTGATATTACCAGAGGTTTAGATAAAAGCATCAGTCTAGGGAAAGACGATATGGCGATTATTGGTGTTCCTGTTTATTCCGGGCGAATCCCTTTTCAAGCAGAAGAAGCCTTACTAAAAATAAAAGGAGATAACACCCCGGCAATCACTGTAGTACTGTATGGTAACCGCGACTATGACGACGCCTTACTGGAACTGAACATGCTTTGTGAACAACAAGGTTTCAATATTGTAGCATCAGGAGCTTTTATCGGTACCCATTCGCTGGATAGCAGCATTGCAGCTCACCGACCTAACGAAATAGATCTGGATATAGCCTACAATCTTGGACTAACGGTTAAAGCTAATCTTAAGGAATTCAAAAAAAGGAAACTAAAAGTAAAAGGCAACTACCCATACAAGGAACGCAAAAAGTTCCCGTATTACCCTGTTGTTGATGACAATTGTGACAATTGTGGTAAGTGCATCAAACAATGTCCTACCGGCGCTATTTCTCCCAAAGATGTTAATGTGGTAGATGCCGAACTATGCATTGGCTGCATGCGCTGTGCTCTTAAGTGTCCGCAACAAGCCCGCGACCTAAATATGGATCCGAAAACCTTAGAGGTATTCCGGCAAACATTACGCGAAAAATGTGCCGGCTACAAAGAACCAGAGATTTACATATAAACTATAAAGGGTAGAGTTTTTTAGCGTTCTCTGTAGTAATTTCAGCCACTTTCTCTACAGGCATGCTTAAGGTATGTCCTAAGAATTCTGCTATATTAATCAAATAAGCACTCTCGTTACGCTTCCCGCGAAATGGTGTAGGGGCTAAAAAAGGGGCATCTGTTTCCAAAACAATACGTTCCAATCCGGTATGTTTTATCACTTCAGGTAGTTTGGCATTCTTGAAAGTCAGCACACCACCTATGCCTAAATAAAAGTCCCCCAAACGAAAAACGCGATCAGCAATTTCTTTAGATCCTGAGAAACAATGAAAAACACCTCGCACGGAGCCTTGTGAAAATGCTTCCAGAACCTCAAAAGCTTCATTAAAAGCATCACGAACATGGATATTAATCGGTAAATCAAACGCCTGTGCCATCTTTATCTGCTCTTCGAAAGCCAGCATCTGCTCTTTTTTAAAGGTCTTATCCCAATAGAGGTCAACGCCTATCTCCCCCACAGCTGCAAATTTCCGCTTACTCAGCCATTCGCGTACCACAACTAAATCGGCCTGATAATCAGCATTAATTTCTGTGGGGTGAATCCCCATCATCGGTATCACATAATCAGGATATTTTTCAGCCATAGCCAGCACTTTAGATAAGCTTGGAATATCCACATTAGGTAAATAAATTTTCTCTACGCCGGCGGCTTTTGAACGAGCTATTACATCGTCAATATCTGCTTCAAACCGCTCAGATTCGATATGGCAATGGGTATCTATTAATCTCACTATTTCTTTAAGTTAAAAATGTAAAAGGGGAAAATGAAAAATGATTTGACTAGTACATAAATCCGTAATTCGTAATTCGTAATTCGTAATTCGTAATTCCCAATTCGTAATTCGTAATTCCCAATTCGTAATTCGTAATTCGTAATTTAAAAAACTACCCTCTTTGTTTTACCACTTCGAACAGAAAAATTCCGGTAGCTACTGAAACATTGAGCGACTCGATATTACCATTCATTGGTATTTTTACAGCCTCGTCGCACACTTCCAGGTTATGACTGGCTATTCCCACGTCTTCTGATCCCATTATAATAGCAGCAGGCACGGTGAAATCTTTTTTGTAATAAAACTCATCGGCTTTTTCGGTAGCTGCAAACAAAGTTAAACCAGAGTTCTTCATAAACTTCAATGCTTCACGCAAATTATTAGTGCGACAGACCGGAATATTATCCAAAGCACCGGCAGCTGTTTTCATAGCATCTGCATTAATGGCCGCCGAGCCTTTGGCGGGAACCAGAATAGCATCAGCACCGGCACACTCTGCCGAACGCGCTATAGCACCGAAGTTGCGCACATCGGTCACGCCATCCAACACCACGATAAAAGGCACTTTACCGTCTTCATAAATCATCGGCAACAAGGCTTCTATATCCTGATATTTGATCTCAGAAGCAAAACCGATGGCTCCCTGATGATTTTTACGCGTTATCTTATCCAACTGATCGGCAGGAGCTTTTATCAAAGGAATAGACGTTGTTTTTAACAATGCCTTAAGCTCCATCGCTAAATCCCCTTTAGCGTCATAGCGCATCATTACTTTTTCAAAATCGCGTCCGCCCTTAATGGCCTCGATAATGGCACGGATACCAAAAATAATTTCCTGCTGCGGCTTTTTCGCTTTATGATGGTGTGGTCGTTTATTATACATCTTCTTTTGTTTTATACCATTCGGTATTATACCACTTGGTATAATTATCAATTTCTAGTTAATATCGAGCATCAGCTCCTTAGCATTTACCATCGCTGCTTCGGTAAGCTTATCGCCACTCAAAAGGCGGGCAATTTCTTCCAGTCGTTGCTCCTTATCCAGCTGCTTTATTTGGGTCAAAGTGCTGTCTGTTTCATCATATTTGTACACCTTATACTGGTTTTGAGCACAAGAAGCTACCTGAGGCAAGTGGGTAATACTCATCACTTGCATCTCCTGTCCCATTTCGCGCATCATTTGTCCCATTTTACGGGCTACCTCGCCGGACACTCCGGTGTCAATTTCATCAAAAATAATCGTTGGTAACACCTCTTTCTGAGCTAAAAGCAACTTGATAGTAAACATCAAACGGGATTTTTCACCACCGGAAGCTACTTTTCCCACCTCCTGAAGCGAAGCATTCTTATTAGCCGAAAAAAGAAAACTCACCTCATCCTGCCCTGAAACAGCAAAATGCCCGGCCTTCTCACACTTTATGGCCAGCTCGGCATGTGGCATGCCAAGGTTTTTAAGATGATTAGCAACAAAAGTGATAATCGGTTTTATAGCTTTCTTTCTACTAGCACTAACTTTATCAGCCAAAACACTTACGCGTTGTTTTTGCTCATCAATTTTTACTTTTAAGGCTTGAATATTGTCATCATAAGAATCGATAGACATCACCTTAGCAGCAAGTTCTTCTTGTAAAACCAACAAAGCTTCAACAGTATCTACATGATGCTTTTGCTGCAACTCATAAATCAGACTCAAACGCTCTGTTACCTCTTCTAATCTACCCGGGCTAAACTCTAAACTTTCAGATTGCGTTTCAGATTCAGATGAAAGATCCCGTAGTTCGATAATCACCGACTCTAAACGCTCTGTCAGCTCTGCAAGCGCTGTATTATGAGACGAGGATTTGTGAGCTTTTTGGTGTGTAGCATTAAGCAAATCCATCACAGCCCCCTCCTGCTCTATGGTCTGATGTATATCAAAAAAAGCAGCCTGAATATCCTCGGCATACTGCATTGTTTCGCGCTCCTGCTCCAAGGTTTCTTGCTCCCCCTTTTCCAATTTTGCCTCACCTAATTGCTCTAGTTGAAAACGAAAATAATCTAAATCACTACTGTTTTTATTATTCTCTTCCTCTAAAACATCTAACTCTTTCTGCAGAGTCCGTAAAACGTTAAAAGCCGACAAGTACTTGTCCCGATCTTTACGATTGGCGGCATAAGCATCCACTACCTTCAATTGAAATTTGCTATCATTCAGTGAGTGAGTATTATCCTGAGAGTGTATATCTATCAGGTGTGATGAAACCTGTTTGAGAATGGCGAGTGTTACAGGAACATCGTTTACAAAAGCACGCGTTTTTCCGGATGGTAAAATTTCACGGCGAAAAATAGTTTCTTCATCGTAGTCCAGATCCAAGGCGGCAAACAAATCCTGCAGTTGATAATCAGAAATACGAAAAACCCCTTCAATAATGCTTTTCTTGTTAGCATTTTTGAGCACAGAAGTTTCAGCCCTTTGTCCTAAAAGAAGATTTAAAGCCCCAAGAATAATGGATTTACCGGCACCCGTCTCTCCTGTAATAGACGAAAAACCATGCTCAAAAGAGATATCTAAATGTTCGATGAGCGCATAATTGCTTATCTGTAGTTGCTGCAACATAATAGAACGAGAAATCTGATTTATTTCAACAAGTTATCATACATCTTAAGACGACTTGGATCGATTTTTTTCAAGGTAGTAAGCAACTCCTTTTTCTGCTTTTCTTTCTCGGGATCAGACACGTCCATTTCCTTAATAATATTCTGAATCTCATCGGTTTTCACATCAAAAAAAAGCGTCATAGTATAGGATGATGGTTTTGTGCTGTAAACCTGTTCCAAATCAGGAATCCCAGCCAATATAACACCTGCCCCCTGATTCACATTATCAGCCATTACATCGAGCCCTAAGCGGTGATATCTGTAATAATAGGAGCGGTAAGGTCGAAACTCACCCGAAAGAATCTCAGAAATCAATACATGACGATTTTTATTGGCAGCTAACCTATCCCAGCCCTTTTCAAATAAAACACCTGAACTTTGAGCTGTATTCACAATATTTATAGCTTCATTATAATATGAATCTCCTCCATACTCTCTGAAAGAGTCAGCATCTAATCCTAATACCAGGTAAACATAATAAGCTATCACTGCCGTAATATCCTGTGTCAAGGAATTTTTATTAAATACTAAAGGGTCAAATTCATTATATGTAAACTGAAAATCATTGTCAACAAGATTGATCAATGTGGTATTAATTGAGGTATTAAAAATTGGCCGGCGAGCAGTTACAGTAATATTGCCGGAATAAACATTTCCATCCACACTCGTCAGATTAATAAAAAAATTACAATCAATACGTTCATTGTCCCGGTACTCATCAACAGTCCATGTACGGTTATTGACAAACTCATTCAAGGTTGTTTCCAAGGTTTGAAATACCGAAGTATTAGTTCCTTGTATCTGCTGATGCTCTACCATCACTTTGGCATTAATCTCCTGTGCCTGCACACTAAGGCCCGAAACAAACAAACACGCCAGAACTATCAAAGCCTCTATATGACCATTATATTTCCACATACATAAAAATTTAGCTAACAAAAATACATATATTTAACGGTAATCAAGTTGAATAATTTTGCAAAAAATATTAAGTTTGTTATTCTCTATTCATTATTAACCCCATAACCCTAATTATATGAAAGTACTTGTACATTTAGCTCCCGGTTTTGAAGAAATCGAAGCAATTACTATCGTTGACATCTTGCGCCGTGCAGACATTGACACAGAGATGGTTTCCATTTCTGACTGCCTTCAGGTCAACGGTGCACACGGTATAGAAGTCAGAGCAGATTTTTGTATTGGCCGTGCAGACTACAATAATGCCGACATGCTAGTATTGCCAGGAGGCCTGCCGGGGAGTCACAATTTAGCTGACAGCGAAAAACTAGCCGAAAAGATTCAGGCACATTATGAAAAAGGCAAATGGTTAGCGGCCATCTGTGCCGCACCATTAGTTTACGGCCGCATGGGACTGCTCGAAGGGCAGAAAGCCATCTGCTATCCCAGCTTTGAACCTGAACTAAAAGGGGCAAGTATTGCTGATGATATTGTAGCTGTAAGCGGACAATTCATCACTGGCAAAGGCCCGGGGGTCACGATGGATTTTGCCTTAGAGATCGTCAAACAATTGAAAAATGAAGCTCTGGCAAAACAAATTGCCCAAGGCCTTATGAAACAATGTTAAGATTAAGACAAGATTGAATTGAAAAAACAAATAACTAATACTAATAATACCCGTATTGGGTAAAAACGTTTGTTTTATCATCAAAAAATTAAAAACGCCCGTAACAGATGCTACGGGCGTTTTGCATGAAATGCTAAAATTTGCATCACAATATTTATTCAATAAAAGAAAACATTATTCTTTTAGATAAGATTAACATTCCTCATAATCTTCTCCAAGAATGACGTCACTTACTGAAGCACCCGAAGGCACCATAGGAAATACATTTTCCTCTGTCAGCACTTTTACTTCCAACAGATAAGCACCATCATAACTAACCATTTCTTCAATAGCCCCCTGCAAGTCTTCACGCTTACTTACTTGTTTAGCTGCAATATGACAACCTTCAGCTACCTTTATAAAGTCAGGGTTAAACATTGGCGTAGAGGAGTAGCGTCGGTCAAAGAAAAGCTGCTGCCACTGACGCACCATACCCAAATAATTATTGTTCAAAAGCAGAATCTTCACTTTAGCGTTTTCCTGAGCCAAAGTAGTCAACTCCTGAATGGTCATTTGCAAGCCACCATCACCAACAGCTAAAACCACCGTTTTTTCCGGACAGCCAACCTGTGCCCCCAAGGCTGCAGGCAAACCAAAGCCCATAGTACCCATTCCACCAGAAGTGATGCTGGTACGCGAGGTGGAGTGCTTATAATAACGGTTTGCAATCATCTGGTGCTGACCAACATCAGTCACCAAAATACTATCTTGTCCTGCAACTTCGTTAGCTATACGTACCGCTTCACCCATCGTAATCTCATCACCTTCAGGATATAGCGTCTTTTCTACAACCGCATTATTTTCAACGTCATCACATTGGCGAAATTCAGCCAACCACTCATCATGCTTTTTTTCCTCTAACAGAACGTTTAACAAACGAAGTGATTTCTTAGCATTACCAAGCACCGCTACATCGGCTTTTACGTTTTTATTAATCTCCGCAGGGTCAATTTCCAAATGAATGACTTTTGCTTGCTTGGCATAAGTATTCAAATCGCCTGTTACACGATCGTCGAAACGCATACCTACAGCAATCAACACATCACACTGATTAGTCTTTTTATTAGGCCCCAAATTTCCATGCATTCCCAACATACCTACATTAAGTTCGTGATCTGAAGGCAAGGCATCGGCGCCCAACAATGTCCAGGCTGAAGGAATACCACTCTTTTCTACCAAAGCTTTAAGTTCAGCCTCAGCTTCCCCTAAAATAACCCCCTGACCGTATAACAACATTGGCTTTTTAGCGTTATTAATGATCTCAGCTGCATCTATTAAACTTTGTTTGTCTATCAAAGTCTCCGGCACATAGCTACGCACTTTTGTGGTGGGTGTATATTCAAAATCGCATAAACCGGCCTGTGCGTCTTTAGTCACATCCACCAAAACAGGCCCCGGACGACCGCTGGCTGCGATATAGAAAGCCTTAGACATAGCATCAGCCACATCACAAGCTCTTTTTACCTGAACATTCCATTTAGTAACCGGCATAGAGATACCTACCACGTCAGTTTCCTGAAAAGCATCTGTCCCCAAGAGCGGACTGGCCACCTGCCCCGTCACACATACCAAAGGAGTTGAATCAATCATAGCATCAGCCAAACCAGTTATCAGATTTGTAGCTCCCGGACCTGAAGTTGCAAAACAGACCCCCACTTTACCGGTAGCACGTGCATAGCCCTGAGCTGCGTGAATAGCACCTTGCTCATGACGGGTTAGTATATGATGAATCTTGTCTTGATAATCGAAAAGGGCATCGTAGGTAATCATAATAGCCCCTCCGGGGTAACCAAAAACCTTATCTGCATTTTCACGAATCAGCGATTCCATAATCGCCTCTGAACCTTTCATTTGCATAATATATCTGTTTTTTATTTATATCATTTTTATTGCTCCTAAATCCGCAGAACTAACATTCTGAGCATAAATTCTCAGCGCTTTTGACACCTGACGATCACGATCTTTTGGCGTAAATGCTTTATCGCCGCGGGCGCCTTCCTCATTGCGGCGTTTAGCCAACTCTTCGTCCGAAACTTTCACATTGATAGAGCGTTCTGCAATATTTATTTCAATCACATCACCATCCTGTACCAGACCAATAGCCCCCCCCGCAGCTGCTTCCGGCGAAATGTGCCCGATAGATAAACCTGAA
>DHQI01000014.1:20754-27518 GCA_002408065.1 Bacteroidales bacterium UBA5342 | reverse complement strand
GATAGATAAACCTGAAGTACCACCCGAAAAACGACCATCGGTTATAAGCGCACATTCTTTACCTAAATGACGTGACTTAATATAAGACGTAGGATATAACATCTCCTGCATACCAGGTCCGCCTTTAGGCCCTTCGTATGTTATGACGACGACATCACCACTTTCCACTTTTCCGGCCAATATACCTTCACATGCAGTATCCTGTGATGTAAAAACCTTAGCGGTACCACTAAACGTAAAAATTGATTCATCAACACCGGCAGTTTTCACAACACAACCATTTTCAGCAATATTACCAAACAAGATAGCTAAACCTCCATCTTTATTATAACAGTGTTCTAAATCACGGATACATCCGCCTGCACGATCCACATCTAAGGCTTTGTATTGCACTCCCTGAGACCCCATTTCCAGACTACGAATACCAGCCGGCGCACTACCATAAAGCAACTTAGCTTCCTCGGACACTTCTGCTCCTGTTATATCATACTGAGCAGTAGCTTCGGCCAAGGTAGTGCCATCTACACGTTTTACAGTTCCATCTACAACACCTGCATTAAGCAATTCGTTCATTATTCCTAAAATTCCTCCAGCACGATTGACGTCTTCTATATGATAAGAAGAGTTAGGCGCCACCTTACTCAATACCGGAATTTTACGTGAAAGCTTATCGATATCCTGCATGGTAAAATCGACCTCAGCTTCATTGGCTATGGCCAAAAGGTGAAGAACCGTATTGGTAGACCCGCCCATAGCAATATCTAAAGACATCGCATTAAGAAAAGCCTGACGTGTACCAATAGAACGCGGCAACACGCTATCGTCGCCATCGCGATAATACTTATAAGCATTCTCTACAATAAGATCAGCAGCTTTTTCAAACAATGAAAAACGGTTCTTGTGAGTAGCCACAATGGTACCATTTCCCGGCAAAGCCAAACCAATAGCTTCATTCAAGCAGTTCATAGAATTGGCGGTAAACATACCAGAACAAGAACCACATGTAGGACAAGCATTAGCTTCTACTTCATCTACTGTAGCATCGTCCACATTACTGTCTGCTGCCATTACCATAGCATCCACCAAATCGAGAGCTTTTCCTGCCCCCTTACCAGCTTCCATCGGACCACCACTTACAAATACAGCCGGAATATTAAGTCGCATAGCTGCCATCAGCATTCCCGGCGTAATCTTATCACAATTGCTTATGCACACCATAGCATCTACTTTGTGAGCATTGCACATATACTCTACACTGTCGGCTATAACATCGCGAGAAGGCAGAGAATAAAGCATACCATCATGCCCCATAGCTATACCGTCATCTACTGCAATAGTATTAAATTCAGCAGCAAAACAGCCTTTGGCTTCTATCTGAGCTTTTACTTTCTGTCCTATTTCATGCAAATGCGTATGTCCGGGTACAAACTGCGTAAAGGAGTTGACGACGGCAATAATAGGTTTTCCCATTTGTTCACGTTTCATTCCATTAGCCAACCAGAGACTACGTGCTCCGGCCATCAGGCGCCCTTGTGTTACAGTGTTGCTTCTTAAATTCATAATATTATTAAAATGTGATGATAACAAAAAAGCCTCTCTCGTTTTTTAATTGAGAAAGGCTTTTTATAAATGTTTTCTATAGTAAATACACAGCGTTCCCCATCGTCTTAATTACGGACCAAGAGGACAAGTACTAAAATATTTGCTGCAAAAGATATCATTTGAGTAATTTGCCTGCAAATATAAAGATTCTTTCTCATTAATACCAAAAAAAAGAGCCATACGATTAACAAAAACCGCATAGCCCTTCTCAACATCAATCACAGCAATTATCTTAAAACCCGCACCTAAGGTCTACTACGGGATATTACAAAACAAGTAGAATCTCTTTAAAAGAGCTTATTCCTGAACTACTGGTCCTCAAACATTAGCACTTATCATTTTATACCATGACACTAATTGAAACAAGTGATTAGCTTGCTCTTCATGCTGGCATTTAACGTGCAAAAAATTAATTGTTTCTTCAAATTCTTCAGGTGAAAACTTATACCCCATCTCGTTTCTTTTCGTCTCTACTTCTGCCCCTTGCAAAAGGTTAAAAGTAGAACGCAACTTCTCATCCTTATCTATATCAAAGAGAAAGTTGATCGCATTTTGTATTGCCATAAATAAACAAATATCAAATTATAAAATTTAAAAGCTCCCCCTCAGAGTTCTCAACGCTTAGTACTACAAGAAGAACCACAAGAACTACAATCTGAACCACAAGAAGAAGCCAACACCTCTTCGGCCCCAAAAAGCTGTAGC
Source organism: Bacteroidales bacterium UBA5342 (assembly GCA_002408065.1). Classification (GTDB taxonomy): domain Bacteria; phylum Bacteroidota; class Bacteroidia; order Bacteroidales; family UBA5342; genus UBA5342. The sequence goes on along the minus strand of DHQI01000014.1, from coordinate 25,211 downwards.
ATACGGTTTTGAAGCATCATCACATTTTCCAACAAATCATCACTCAATGCTCTGTATATCTTCAGCTTATTATCCTGAAAAAATTTAGCTGCCATAGTGTGGCATTCAGGCGATATCAAATTAGACACTCCGTTTTGTCTAAAAAAGCCGGGCAAACCTCCATCTATCTCTGCACTGATTTCTTCAGCAGTCATCAGTTTTATTGTTTCGTTTTTGTCATCATAAATGCCAAATGACATACAGGTGTGAAAAGTCTCATCCATCAAAACATCTCCACCTTCCACTTCTTTTAAGTAAGGAAATCCAATTTTCATTTTCTTCATTTTTTTTGTTAACACCAGGCCTGTGTTTTTTCCAACATTTTTGTAGGATTTAACTCTTTGCTTACATGTTTCGTTACACTACTGATTGTATGAACAATACACAAATATAAGCAAAAATATTTCCTACAATTGTGTATAAATAACAGGCTATATTTAGGCTCTCTGGTTTTATACACAGAAAATGCCGTACCAAATTTCAAACACAACAAAAACAGCAAAAGCATTAAGGTGGTATTGTTTGACATGCACAAGGTCAGAACAGAAGATGATTTTTATCAATCATTAGCTGAAAGAGTATTAGAGACAGTGTCGGGAAAGAAGATAAACAACAGCCAAGCCGAAAAGATAGAAAACTAACAGAAAACCATTCATACTAAATTAGCCCAACTGTGCTGGCTATGAACAAACATAAGCATGGAAAAACAACAACATCGACGAAACTTTCGACAGCTTAACGATGCAACTTAGTTTGCTTGTTTAGAATATTAACAAAACACAATTAAACATTCTGAAAGCCCTGATTGAAAACGTAAAACAGTTTAGCGCCAAAGAAAAAGCGGATAAATACAAACTCAGGGCACCGGCCAATACCACAAGAATAAAGTCTGCGCTGATTAACAAAGAGATCATAGAAAAAAGCATTCCCCGCAAGGTAGAAATGCTGGTTCCAATTTATAAACGATGGCTCAAGCTATACTATTTAAAGATCTAAATAGTGAAGCATTCTCTCCACCTCAAAAGGAGAAAACCACTGAGTCGAATCATCTTTTCGAAACCAAGTCAATTGCTTTTTAGCATAACGACGAGAATTACGTTTTATCAAACGGATGGCTTCATCCAAAGGTATCTTACCATCAAAATGATCAAAAAGCTCACGATAACCAACTGTTTTGAGAGCATTATATTCTTTGAAAGGATAAAATGTGCGGGCTTCTTCAAGCAAACCCTCCTTCAACATTCTATCTACACGTTTATTAATGCGTTTATAAAGCTGTTCGCGGGGAAGCGTAATGCCAAGCTTAGTAATCAAAAAGTCACGTTCCTTAACTTGGTTCTGACGAAAAGAAGAAATGGGCTTTCCGGTGGTCAGAAAAACCTCTAAACCATGAATAACACGCGCCGGATTTTTAAGGTCAACACTATTGTAATAAGATTCGTCAGCCTCCTTAAGTTCTTGCCACAAACTCTCTATACCATCTTTAGCCACACGTTCTTTCAGCTTATGGCGAATTTTCAAATCAACATCAGGCATCTCATCAATGCCTTTGCACACAGCATCTATGTACATCATAGAACCACCAACCATTACCAGTACATCGTGTTCCTGAAAACGATCTTCTAAAATCCTCAGAGCTGCTCTTTCGTACTCAAAAGCATTAAAACTCTGTTTGACATCCAGCGTCCCAACAAAGTGGTGAGGTACCCCATCCATCTCGTCAGGAGTAATAGCAGCAGTACCTATCGTCAAGCCTTTATAAATCTGGCGCGAATCAGAAGAAATGATTTCTGTATTAAAATGCTTGGCCAAAGCAATGCTTACCGAGGTCTTGCCTGTTCCGGTTGGCCCTACAATTACGATGAGGTGCTTTCTCTTCATTTTCTTTTATATAAAGAAGACGTCGCAAGAGGGCTTATGCTCTTAGCAACGTCTTAAAAATTTAACACTAATACCACAAGGCAATAAGTAAAGTGTAGTGCATCAAATAGAATACACGGTTGATTCTACCATTCTTCTCCTAGCTCGTCAAGACCAACTTCCTCGATACCATCCATTAAGTCGTCCTCCTCTTCAAAGCTAAAAAGATCTTCCTCCTCTTGATCACCTCCAAAAATACTAACATCGACCTGTGCAGGAGCATCACCTTCAGCCCTAACAACAGCCGCTTTATCCAAAGCACGCTCGCCGGACACACTCAGCACCTCTACGAAGAAACCACGATTTCCAAAAAAATCAAAAGTATATATCAACTTATCCTTAGCATCATCGACGTACTCCTTAAGTTTAACCTCATCCATCAGGCGCGAATCCGAGGATTCATCCATCTGCATCAGCGTAATCTCCTCTCCTTTAACCCAGTCATCGTCAGCAGTAAAAAAAGAAGCCAACTGCCCGGCATCATACCCCACACTTTCCTGAATCGCTTTATGAAAATCCAGAAAAGTACTTTCCGCATCAATCAAAATCTCGCGAACAAAATCTTCTTCTTCTCCTGATAATATTAGGAAATGTAAAACCACAGTTAAATATAATTACAAATTTCTATATTAATCGTCCCCTCTGATTGGACTTAACATTTTAAATATAAAACTCTTAATCTAATAATTCTGATAATTTAGATCCCAGAGCTGCTTCGCGCAGATTACGCCCCATTATTTTTCCTTCGCTATCCACCAAGAAACTAGCCGGTATACTACGTACAGCATATTCTGCTGCTGCTGCATTTTTCCATCCTTGCAAGTCAGACACATGCACCCAAGTCAGTTCATCATCTGCAATGGCCTTAATCCAAGCATCTTTTTCTTTATCCAAAGAAACACCAATGATACCAAAGCCTTTTTCATTATATTTTTTGAAGTTAGCTACTACATTAGGATTTTCCTGACGACATGGGGCACACCACGAAGCCCAAAAGTCTATCAAAGTATATTTGTTCTTCTTATAAACATCTGATAATTTAACGGGCTTACCATCTTGATCGTTCATCGTAAAATCAGGTACTTTACCACCTTCAGAAAGAGCTAAAACCTTCTGCAATTGCTCTTTTAACTCTGTAGCTATTTTTGTATTCTGCACCTCAGGAGATAAGGCAGCAACCAAATCCATCGCCTCTTGTGGCTGTAACATGGATGCAATACTACCAATCACATAAGGGGTAAAGTAAGCGTCCGCATTATTCTCACAAAACTCTGTGCAAAAACCGATATAATCTTCACGCGATGTTTGGTGCTTACCAATCTCTTTTATAAACTCATCGAAAGCCAATTGCGATTCAGAACCGGTAATAGCCGCTTCCACCATAGCATCCACAGCACCTTCGATAGTAATTTCTGAATTTTCCAGCATAATATTAGTCTGACGTCCTTCGATCAGCAAAGTAGCCATCACAGGTTCTTCCACGTCGCCTTCAAATTTAAAAACACCCTCTTCTACCACTACAGTATCCATCACTTCTCCATAGGCCAATACGGCTTCAGTAGCCTGAGTACCATCAATTTTCCCGTTCAAAGTAAAACCACCACCGGCACCACAAGAGAACATAGCAAATGCTGTCATCAGCAAAAGTCCTAGTTTTGTTACATTTTTCATTTTCATAGTTATTTGTCTAATTTTATTTTTTAACGTTTCATCTCAAATATTTTATATCTATTCCTTATAGAAATAAAACTTTGGCGAAAATAGTAAAAAAAAGCCCACTAACGATAACTCCCTACCGGTTGTGGACTTTTATCACATTAATAAAGTCTTTACAAAAGCTGACTGGCAAGCTCAGACAGATAAGAACGCTCCCCTTTCAACAGGTTAACATGAGCAAAAATATCCTGTCCTTTCATTTTATCAATCAAATTAGATAAGCCGTTGGAATGCTCATCCAGATAAGGAGAATCAATCTGAAATACATCACCGGTAAAAATCATCTTGGTACCTTCTCCAGCACGCGTCACAATGGTTTTAACTTCGTGTGGCGTCAGGTTTTGAGCCTCATCGATAATAAAATAAGTATCCGACAAACTACGACCACGAATATACGCCAGAGGTGTAATTTGAATCTGCTCGCTGGCTTCCATCTCTACTATTTTAGATAGTTCCGGTGAATTGATCGAAAACTGATGTTTAATCACCGAAAGATTATCGAATAAAGGTTGCATATACGGGGAAATCTTTTGTTGTTCATCGCCTGGTAGAAATCCTAAATCCCGGTTAGCCAAAGGCACAATAGGACGCGCCAAAAGGACCTGTGAATACACCCCACTCTGCTGAATAGCTGCAGCCAGAGCCAGAAGCGTTTTGCCCGTACCTGCTTTACCTGTCAGCACCACGCAAGAAATGGTAGGATCCAACAAAATATCCAATGCAAAAGCTTGCTCGGCATTGCGTGGCTCTATCCCTGAAGTACGTGTCTTAATCACCTTACG
>DHQI01000014.1:0-20599 GCA_002408065.1 Bacteroidales bacterium UBA5342 | reverse complement strand
GCTTAATCACCTTACGCAAAGCTCCCCTAACAGCGCTGTAACGACTTAAAACGCTACTATTATGGTTTTTCAAAATGTAACAATCATTACCTTTTATTTCCATTGGCATATCACCCAACTCATCCTTAGGAATACCTTCACGCTCGGAATACATACGGGCAATAAACTCGCTTTCAAAGTTTTCGTAAGTCTGAATAGTATTTTTAAGCAAATCCGGACTTTCAATCTTATCCGTTGTATAATCCTCGGCAGTAAGACCAATGGATTTGGACTTCATCCGAAGATTTATATCCTTAGAGACAAAGACAGTAGGTCGGCCGGGGTTTTCTTCTTTCACATAAGCGGCAATGGCTACAATATGATGATCTTTGGTTTTCTCAAGAAACATGGCTTCCATTTTTTTTGAAAATGGCTTAGCCGTAACCACAAACAAGCGACCTTTTCCTGCACCCAACGGAACCCCTTCGGTAAATAACAGATCGTTAGACAAACGATCAAGCTCACGTGTAAACTCACGGGCATTATAATTAATCTGTTCGTTACCACGCTTAAATTTATCAATTTCTTCAAGCACATAAATAGGGATAAACACGTCGTTATCCTGAAAATTGTAAATACACTGAAAATCGTGAAGAATCACGTTGGTATCTAACACAAAGCACTTTGTTTTATTTGCCATAGGCTTATCAAGATTTAGTTCAATAGAATTAGGAGATCCTAATTAAAATTGTTTTTGGTGGTTATAAATATGCCGAAATACGCTCTTTCTGCACAACAAATTTATAGAAAAAGACCATCTTTGCAGACGAAAGAATCAGGACATTCTTAAAAAAGTTTTATATCAACATTTAGTTTACATGCCCGAACAAAACACCCAATACCAGCAAACACTAGATTACCTTTTTAATGCTTTACCGGCCTATCAAAACCAAGGTAAAAGTGCTTACAAAGAAAACCTTGACAATACCTATGCTCTGATGCAAGTACTTGATCATCCTCATACAAAATTTAAAAGCATACATATAGCCGGTACTAACGGCAAAGGCTCAGTCAGTCATATTTTAGCCGCCATATTCCAACGCTGTGGCTACAAAACAGGACTGTATACCTCACCTCATCTTCTTGATTTTAGGGAGCGCATCAGGATAAATGGAGAGATGATCAACGAACAGGCTGTCATTGATTTCACCGCACAAAACAAAAGTGCTTTTGAAGAGATCAAACCGTCATTTTTTGAGATGACAGTAGCACTGGCTTTTGAGACCTTTGCCAAAGAAAAAGTAGATATTGCCATAGTAGAAACCGGTATGGGCGGACGCCTTGACAGCACCAATATCCTAAAGCCGGAAGCTGCTATTATTACCAACATAAGTATGGATCATGCACAATTTCTGGGCGACACATTAGAACAGATTTCCAGTGAAAAAGCTGGCATTATCAAATCAGGAGTGCCCACTATCTTGGGCGACTTAAACAATCATCTTGTACCTATTTTCGCGGAAAAGGCAAAAGAGTCAAACAGCCAACTTCACCTATCCTCAGAAAAATTCAAGCTGGTAACGAGTCAAGATAAAAAAGGCCTTAAAACATACACCTTCAATACCGAAGGTAAGTATTTCAACCTGGAAAGTGACCTGACAGGCATCTACCAGGGAGGCAATATCGCCACAGCCCTAACATGCGTCGACGTGATAAATAAAGCCGGCAATTTTCATCTTCCGACAGCTAAAATACAGAAAGCACTCCAACGCATTAAATCCAGTACCGGACTACGCGGCCGCTGGGATGTATTGCAACAAAAACCCCTGTGGATAGCTGACACCGGACACAACGAGGCAGGTATTTCACATTTAATGAAACAAATTGATGGCTTAAAACAAAAGAAAAAATACATCATTTACGGGTGCGTAAGCGACAAAGAATACTCTAAGATTTTCGACCTTTTCAACACCAGATATGAGTATATCTTTACACAATCAGGCAACATGCGCTCATTGGAGAGTCCTGTATTAATGAATGAAGGTGCAAAACGCGGATTCAAAAGCCATCTGACCACCAGTGTAAAAGAGGCCATTGACCTTGCCAAAGAAAAAGCGACAGATAAGGATGCTGTCATTATATGTGGAAGCACTTTTGTAGTAGCAGATGCTTTGGCCAATTTTCATTAGAGCTTAAATCTTCGATGCATTAACTATAATACCAAGACAAATAATGGAGCACTGAATTGCTAAGAAAACAGCTAAGCTTTTGTTATAAAATCTGTTTAAAAGCGACATTTATCACCAGTCTATGCTGTGAAAACCCTCCAACTATCACAATTGGTTTACAATCCCACGTTTTTTCGGTAATTTTGTCAATTAATAAAAAAACAAATGTCATGATACTTTCAACGTGTGAATCCATCACTGGTAAAGAGATAGTAGAACAACTAGGTATAGCTCGTGGCAGTACTGTGCGGGCCCGTAACATAGGGCGCGACATATTTGCCGGCCTAAAAAACATTGTAGGTGGTGAAATAGAAGAATACACTAAACTACAGGCACAAGCCCGTGAGGAAGCTCTAGAACGCATGCAGAAGGATGCTAAAAAACTAGGGGCAAATGCCATCGTAAATGTGCGCTTCACCACGAGTATGATTACACAAGGGGCATCAGAATTATTGGCTTACGGCACTGCCGTAAAACTTAAATAAGATGGAAAACGTGATTTTAGGCATTTACGGTGTTTTTATCACCTTCAGCATTATAGCCATCATTATATTAATAGTCAGACGACAGCGATTAAAAAAAGAAGAAACTTTTGAAAAAAGGGACAACTAAAGATCTCAATCTTTCAAATGTTAAACTCCCAACAAATAGAACAACCATAAAATTTTAATAACAGATGAGAAAATTAATTTTATTTCTTGCAATCCCATTTTTAATGATGAATTGTAACAGTCAACCCGAAACGAATCCACTACTGAGTGAGTGGGACACCCCTTTTCAAACGGCTCCTTTCAGCCAGTTTAAGATGGAACATTTTATGCCGGCTTTTGAGCAAGGTATAGCAGAAAACAAAACGGATATAGACGCTATTGTAAACAACAGCGAAGCACCCACATTTGACAACACATTAGTAGCTTTGGATAAAGCAGGTGCTACATTAGAACGTGTATCTAGTATTTTCTTTAACCAAAAATCAGCGCACACCAATGATGAAATGAACGCTTTAGCCCAAGAGCTCTCCCCCATGCTTTCGGCTCTTAGCGACGACATCAACCTAAATCCTAAATTATTTGCCCGCGTAAAAGCCGTTTACGAACAAAAAAACAAGTTAGATCTTAACACCGAGGAAATGCGCTACCTGGAAAAAACTTATCAAGGTTTTGTCCGTGGTGGAGCTAACTTACCCGAGGAAAAACAAAGTCGTTTCCGCGAAATCAACAAAGAGCTTTCATTGGCCACACTAGCTTTTGGCGATCACTTACTTTCTGAAGCTAACGAATTTGAACTCATAGTAGAAGACAAAGCTCAATTATCAGGCTTACCACAGTCAGAATTGGATGCCGCAGCTCAGGCCGCTAAGGAGAAAGGAATGGACGGTAAATATGCCTTCAACATCAACCGTACCTGCCTATACCCTTTCTTAACGTATGCTGACAACCGTGACTTACGCGAAAAGCTCTACCGTGGCTACTTTATGAAAGGGAACAATAACAATAAAAACGACAACAAAGATCTGATAAAAAAAATTGTTGCACTGCGAATAGAACGGGCTAACATGTTAGGGTTTGAAAATCATGCCGCCTATACACTAGACAATAAAATGGCAAAAGAAGCCTCTAAAGTATATGCTCTGCTCAACGAAGTATGGGCCGCAGCCATCCCTGCTGCTAAAGCCGAAGTGGCTGAAATGCAAAAAATCATTAACAAAGAAGGTGGCAGTTTTGAGTTGAAATCCTGGGACTGGTGGTACTATGCCGAAAAAGTACGCCAGGAAAAATACGCCCTAAGCGAAGAAGAATTAAAACCTTACTTTAAAACAGAAAATGTACGTGATGGTATCTTTGCCTTAGCCGGAAAACTATGGGGCATCACCTTTACTCAGCGTGATGACATTGAAACTTATCACCCAGATGTTGATGCCTTTGAGGTAAAAGAAGCTGACGGCACTCACATTGGTATTTTCTATACCGATTATTATGTGCGCCCAAGTAAACGAAGTGGCGCTTGGATGACCAGCTACCGCAAACAGCAACGCATCAATGGCAAAAACATCACTCCAATCATCGTTAATGTGTGTAACTTCCCTCCTCCTACTGAGGACAAACCTTCGCTACTAACCTTCGAACAAGTGACCACTGCTTTTCACGAATTTGGGCATGCTCTGCACGGCTTACTTTCAGATTGTGAATTTTACAGTCTGTCAGGCACATCTGTAGCACGAGATTTCGTAGAACTACCCTCACAAGTTATGGAAAACTGGGCTTCGCAACCTGAAGTACTCAAGATGTATGCTAAGCACTATAAAACAGGAGAAGTAATGCCACAAGAATTGATAGACAAAGTGGTAAAAGCTTCTCAATTTAACCAAGGTTTTGCGACGACCGAATACGTAGCAGCCTCCCTTCTGGATATGGACTACCACACACAAACAAAACCCATAAGCGACGTGACAGCATTCGAAAAAGAATCGATGACTCAACATGGACTCATTGACGAGATTATCCCTCGTTACCGTTCTACTTACTTCCAGCACATTTTTGCTGGTGGTTATTCTTCGGGCTACTACAGCTATATGTGGGCCGAGGTATTGGATGCCGATGCCTTTAATGCCTTCAAAGAAAACGGTATTTTTGATCAAGCTACAGCCAAGGCATTACGCGATAATATCTTCTCGAAAGGGGGCACTGAAGATCCTATGAAACTCTATGTTCAGTTCCGTGGAGCTGAACCAAACACGCAACCTTTACTGGAACGCAGAGGTTTATAGATTCAATACAAAAAGCATCGATAAAAGCCTGACAACTTTAATGTCAGGCTTTTTTGTTTTATAACAAAACCGTGAACAAAATTGTATTTTGTCATATTTCAGCAAATTACAAAGACACTCTTTCCATGTAAAAAACTTTGGAAAAAAAATAGCTTTTAAAATTTGGCCGATATAGGCATTGCTCTTACATTTGCCACTGAATCGTAACGCCAATGTTGGTAAACTCAACACTTATCACATACCGAGAAAGCTGAGCGTATTAAAAGCGGGCTACGCCTTCGGGTTCCTGATTATTCGGGACGAGTAGATACTTGCGATATGCGGCACTCAAATCCTGATTTACAGGAGTTTACACAATGCGGTGCGATTCCCTTATAACAAAAAACCTTCAAGATAAATCTTGAAGGTTTTTTAGTTTATCCCACCAAGCATAACAGCAAGATAATCAAGAACAAATGATAAATCATGCCGAAGTCTGGATCAAATGCAATTGTTGCAGAAAAACTTATATAATCCATTTTATTGGTCCAGATCTTCTTCTATAAAGAATAAGAATTCAGCAGAAAAAAAACCAAGGATTCTACTTATCCTCAAGAGGTGAGATTGTGGCATCGGGATCCAGCTTCTCGCTATAAACAAACGTATTCTGCTATTTCCGCTGTTTCTATTTTTTGTTGACTCCCACCCCAAAGCTCAGTCTTTTCCTATTTTTTCCATCGATTTATTCAAAAAAAAATCCCGCCACCTGAGTGACGGGATTTTTAAATAATTTCAAAATCTTACTATATATGGTATTAGATTACCTTTACGTCAATAGCGTTCAATCCTTTTCTTCCTTCTTTCAGGTCAAATTCCACAGTGTCTCCTTCACCTAGATTTTTAGAAATTAATCCTGTTACGTGCACAAAGTACTCTTCCTTTGTTTCGCTGTCGATAACAAACCCAAACCCTTTGGATTCATTAAAGAACTTTACTGTTCCTTGTTTCATTAAAAAATGTAATTAAAAATAAATAATGCCCAAATGTAATCTAATTTATTTACTATCAAAGAAAAATTATTAATTTTCATTAAAATGTATTAAAAAAAGATGTTTGGACGGTAAATTTTGAGAATTTCATCTCAATATAACCACTTATACTTATATCCGACCATATTGGTAGATTATCCATTTTACCAAGAAATGCCAATACCAAGCCTCACAGTAAGCAAGATTTTCTATATTTGTATTCCAATGCATGACCAAGCTCATAAATCAGATGGCTTTTTAGGGCAAAAAATGTTTGTTCTACCACCTGCCATTCGTCAGGAACTAGAACAGCACCCCATTGGCAAGCTACTCTACATCACTGACATTGGCTACTTCCCCAAAGCACTTCATCACAACAGAACACGAAAACAAGGAGCTAAAGAAGACATTTTGATTTTCTGTGTAGAAGGCCAGGGAAAAGTAAATGTAGGCGGGCAAACCATTCTAATTAATGCTAACGAATTCTGTTTATTAAAGAAAAGCATACCCCATAGCTACGAAGCAGATCCCAAGCATCCTTGGTCTATCTATTGGATTCATTTTGATGGCTCTAAGTCAGAAGAAATTTGTAAAAACACCCCGATTCACAACAAGATATCCCTACGCTCATCTATCGAGCAAGGCCGCATAGCTATGTTTAATGATTTTTTTCAAGTCTTAGAGGCTGGAATTACTACAGAAAAAGTGCTTTACATCAGTATGCAACTGTGGGGACTCATGAGTTCTTTTGTTTTTTCGTCTTTATATTCTAAAAATTTACCCGAACAAAACCGTGTAGAAAAAGCCATTAAATACATGAAAACTAAGCTGCATACTTCAATAAGCTTAGAGAATATTGCGGATAACATCAAATGTTCCGTAAGCCATCTTTCCGCTACCTTCAAGGAACAAAGCGGTTATTCTCCGCTCAACTATTTTATTTTATTAAAAATGCAGGAAGCCTGCCGGCTGTTATCCCTTTCACAATTAAGCATTAAAGAAATCGCTTTCCACTTGGGGTATTCTGATCCTTATTATTTTTCCCGTTTGTTTAAAAAGACCATTGGAAGCTCCCCTAAAGCATACCGTTTAAATAATAAATAACTCATAACTTACAGTAACAGTCCGTTGGCCTTTTGTATTTATTTGATTGATAAATATTTATTTAAAACATCCTCATTTATCGTATACCGCTAAATATCAATGTTATATTGGAAACAACGTTCAGCGGAGCTAATTTGGATTTTTTGTAATTGAAAGTTTAACGACGTGTTGTTACCGTAAACAATAATGATAATAACATCCCACCTTCAATTCACCTGAAAGCCACAATCCCCTTCCTCAAAGAAACGCACTATCTGTTCCGCAGCTGCTACTCCAGCATTAATATTGGCCTCCGCTGTTTGCGCACCAAGTTTTTTAGGGGAAATAAAAACACGCTTAGCAAATTTTTCTTTAAAAACCTCAGCCTTTTCAGGAGCAACATCTGCAAGAAATAAAGTGTTAGGTTTTTCGTCCATAATGCGGATTAAATCATCTTCATTAATCACTTCCTTACGTGCCGTGTTTACTATGACAGCACCATCTTTCAAATGCTTAAGTACATCATAAGAAACAGAAGCAATATGCTCACCGCGTGCTGGTACGTGAATAGAGACCATATCAGATTTGGCATACAAATCTTCGAGTGAAGAAGCCACCTCAATGCCTTCTGAAATAGCCTGAGGCTTACTATATTTAGTATAAACAACACAATCCATACCAAAACCTGAAGTAATACGGTGTAAGTTACGGGAAATATATCCATAACCATGAAGACCAAGGCGTTTGCCACGCAACTCATTACCAGCATCTCCGCTAAACATCTTACGAGCGCCCATCACCAAAAAGGCTGCTGCTAATTCGGCTACCGCATTAGAATTTTGTCCGGGCGTATTCATCACACAAACCCCTGCCTCGGTTGCCGCTTTCACATCTACATTATCATATCCAGCACCGGCTCTTACAACTATTTTTAAATTCTTAGCTGCATTCAGAACTTCAGCATCTACCTTATCGCTTCGCACTATCATGGCATCTACATTAGTCGCAGCATTGATTAACTGCTGTTTGTCTTCATACTTCTCCAACAGATGCAGCGTATAACCAGCTCTTGCAATCACCGGTTTAATCAAATCAATAGCTGCAGAGGCAAAAGGTTTTTGAGTAGCAATTAATAATGTTTTCATAATCTTTGGTTGTATTAAATTGCACAAATAACAATGTAATCTATATCACATTGCCAGTATGGCAGATAAAACCACCTTGGCAAGTGCTTTGTTCAAAGCTAGACCAAACTTAAAAAAATACTAAAATGAAAGGTAAATTCAATCAAATAGTTAACTCAGACACTCCGGTATTAGTCGATTTCTTTGCAGAATGGTGCGGTCCTTGCAAAGCACAAGCCCCAATCTTGGTAGAGGTAGCCCGGGAAATGGAAGGACAAGCAAAGGTGATTAAAATAGACGTGGATAAAAATCAAGCCATTGCACAGCAATACCGCATTCAAGGCGTACCCACTTTAGCCATTTTCAAAAACGGCCAGATTGTATGGCGTCAGTCAGGTATGATGGATAAAATGACTCTAACAAGTACCATCCGACAATTTGTTTAACGCTTGATAAAAAAAAACAGCAGATGCTTCTGATTTCCCAAAAATCCAGATGAAAATCTTATAAGGTAACAAAGGTTTATTTATTTCGTTTTACACCACGCACCGCCTCTTCCGTCCACGGGTCGTCGGGCCATGCATGTTTCGGATAGCGGCGCTTGCCTTCTTTTTTTACTTCATGATAAGCATTATTCCAAAAACTGCTAAGATCGGAAGTTACCTGCCATGGCTTAAATCCCGGGGAAAGAAGATGAAGCAACAAAGGCACAGTATCATTATTGATACGCGGCGTATCAGCTAATCCAAAGAGTTCCTGTAAACGAACAGCAAGCACAGGTGGAGCTCCTTTTGCCTGATAATTAATCTTTACTAAAGATCCGCTAGGAACCTTTATACGTTCAGGAGCTAAACGATCAAGCTGTTGCTGTTGCTCCCAATCCAGACTACTCCTTAAGATTTCAGCCAAAGGAAGTTTTTTCAAATCAGCCGCATTTTTTACATTATTCAGATAAGGGCTCAACCATTGCTCTACCGTATCCAACAGTTTTCCTGTAGAAACATCCGGAAAGTCATCATCACTATTCCATTGACGCAGAGCACTCACCCTGTTTTGCCACTGTTGCACCTCCTTATCAAAATTAAGTAAATGAGCACCTTCTTTCCTCAGTACACGGCATATTTCTGCTACCTTTTGCTCTTCATCTATCTCATGTAAACGCTCACGCTTCAGCACGATAGCCCCTAAGCGCAATTGTAACTCAGCAATAAATTCACCAGCCTTACTATCCCACATCATATGCTCACACTCTTGTATCATAGGGGCTAAATCCTGAGGATTTAGCGGAGCTGCAAGAAAAATGCGTCCGTTGCGCTCACGCAAGTTCATATGTGCCACAGCCAACCAAGACTCATGTGCCAAATCATCGTGATGTCCGGCCATAGCATAAGCACCATTACTCAACTGAAATAGAGCATTATTTCCAGGACGTGCACAAGCAATACGCTCAGGGAAAGCCAAAACAATCAGAAAACCTGTTTCAAAAGGATCAAAAGTTGAATTATCCACCTCTATTTTTAAGATTTGACGATAAGAAGCGGCCACTTTTTCTATGCGTTCCATCGTTGACCCCAGGCGTTTTTCCCGGCGCTGTCGTCGCAAAGCCTCTATACGGATATTGATATCAATACCAGCTTCTTTGCCTAAAGGATCGCGCTCTTCGATCAAGGCCGCCACATCACAAGCTAAATGCTGAACATTATGCGCCTCAGCCCTCAGCAACATATGGGCCATACGTGGGTGACAAGGTAAACGATGCACCTCACGTCCATGGGCTGTTATTTGACCTCTGTCATCCAAAGCCTCAATAGCACGAAGCGTATCTTTAGCCTGCAAAACAGCACCTTTAGGAGGCGGAGTCAGCCACATCAAATCATTAGGGTCTACAGTGCCCCAAGCCGCTAAATCTAACACCAAAGAACACAAGTCAGCACTTTCGATTTCAGGCTGGCGGTGCTCTATCAATTGGTGATGCTTAGCTTTAGACCATAAACGCACAGCATAGCCCGGCCCCAACCTCCCGGCACGACCAGTCCGCTGCCGGGCTGCATCCAATGTAATTTCAGTAGTTTGTAAGCGGGGCAAACCCGAGCGTGAATCGAATACCGCTGAACGCTCAAAACCACAATCTATGACATTTCTCACACCATCAATGGTAAGACTTGTTTCTGCAATAGCAGTCGCTAAAACAATTTTTCGCCGTCCTTCGGGGTCAAGCCTCAAAGCCCTTTGTTGTTTATGCCAAGGCAATTGCCCATAAAGTGGCATTACCACAGCTTCTACGTTCATTTTCCTGAGCAAATCCGCACAACGTAATATCTCCCCTTCTCCCGGCAAAAAAGCCAAAATATCACCATCCCGCTCTTCACAAAGCTCTTTCACTGTTTGCGCTACCATTTCAGGTATCATACGCACATCATGGCGATCTTTATAAACAATTTCCACAGAATATTGCCGCCCCAGACTCTCAACCAAAGGCGCATTCAGTTTAAGCTGTAGCTGGGGAATATCCAAAGTTGCCGACATAATAAGCAAACGTAAATCAGGACGCAAGATACTCTGGGACTCTAAACTCAAAGCCAAAGACACATCAGCAAAAATACTACGCTCGTGAAACTCATCAAACAAAATCGCCCCAACATCCTCCAAAGCATTATCATTTTGCAACATACGGGTCAGGATACCTTCCGTTACCACTTCAATCTTTGTTTTGTCTGAAGTTTTACTTTCAAAACGAATACGATATCCCACCGTTTGACCAACTTTTTCTCCCAATAAATCCGCCATACGGACAGCAATAGATTTAGCAGCTAAACGGCGCGGCTCCAGCATAATAATTTTACGCCCCTCAAGCCACTCTTCACCCAACAAAGCCAAAGGCACCAATGTACTCTTACCCGCACCGGGCGGAGCATGCAGAATGAGACGATTCTGTTCTCTCAACGCCGCAAGCAACTCCGGCAAAACGTCTACGACAGGTAATTCTATTTTAAAAAAATCCGGTTTCAAAAGCCTTATATCAAAGTATGTAGATTCTGTTCAATATGTTCTCTCAAATCATCGCGCACCCCTGCTTTATCGGCATATTCCGGCCAATTTTTAAGCACTTCATTTACCTGATCAATGATTTTAGCCCCTTTTTTTACATTTACAGCATGGGCTACAGCCAATAAATCGTTGCGACCAATACCCTGTCGCTTGCCATTCACACTCAAAGTCTGTTGACTGACCCAGTGACTATTAGCATCATAAGCAAAGCAAAGATCATAAGCTGGCGCCAAAGTCCAACGCTCTCCTTGTTTCATTCGAAAAGAAAAATTCTTGGTATGGTCATCACAATTAGTCGCCAACACATTAAATACCATACGCCGAAACATTTCTTCTGCTTCAGGATAAGACAGATGTAATGTGCGCATTGTTTGGAAAAGTTGCTCATAACTAAAAGCCAGCATCTCATTATAATCATAATGCTGCATAGCACACCAAGTCTGAATATGGTGTTTCACTCCACCACCTTCGCGGTCAAAACGCTTGGTCAAAAAATGAGCCCGGCCATTTTCCTCCAACAAGCGGCACTCAGAAATGTCAATACCACAATCTTTGGCCATCAAATAATAAGCGAACTCCACACGCCCCCAGCCATAGCTTTCGCCAAACTGAGCCGCATCCACACCATCCAATTTAATAAGCCAATGCTCGAAACCCGGTGGCACAATCGTTTGTCCGGATTTCACCGCTCCGGTAATAGGATTATAAGCAATTACCGCCTTGGGGCGAGCACCACCAGCAGAAGTCCCCACCTTAAGCACTTGAACCAAGGCTTGCTTTTCATCCTTAGCCATATTAGCATCCAATTGCTTTTTATTTTGCAGAATATCATGTGCCGTTTTTACCAAACTATCAATCTCTATATCAAAAGCCTGCGGACGACTCTTGGGCATAGCAGGCTCAAACTCTAAAGCCCCCATCCCCCGCTCACCAATGAAACACAATTGCTCCACCGGATTCATACTACCCGGCTCACGACCTTGAGCTAACAGCCACTGATCAATCAAACGATTACCATAACGATCAGGTAAAACATCTGCTAACAGACCAGGCAAACCCTTATAAGTATTATAATCGGCACCGCGAGGAGAACGTAGCTCAGGAAAACGAAATATCCGTGGCCCCTGTGTCAAGGGCATTTTGATAGGCGACAAATCCCATCCATCATTAAAAAAAGCTGTGTGGTATTCAAACGTAGCCAAATGTTGCTCATTATCCCAGCTAACAGCACCAGCCCTTCGGCCCCATACCTTAATGTCAGCTACATTTACCATTCCCAATCATCTTTTTCTGGATCAGCAACCATAGCAGAGCCCGTAGCCCGCTGGCGCTTATAGCTTTTTCGCTGCAACTCGGCATAAGCCACGGGACTTATTTCATCCTGCACCCGAAAAGCATCCAATACACTAAGCAAATCCATTACGCGTAAAACCTGAACTAAGGTCGTAAGATTAACTTTTCCCCCACGTTCTAAAAGACTCAATGTAGAACGACTGATACCCGCCCGCTTTGAGACATAATCCTGAGAAAGATTCTTATTAAGGCGGTGATGCTGTATAAATTTACCAATGCTCTCACAAAGCTGCTTATCACTCTTGGCATGCCAATTGATGTATTGTTTTTCATTCATAGTTTCAAGTTTTAGCCTATAACGTATGATTTTCACTACAAATATACAATTTCTATTTTACTTGTCAAGTTTTTGTATGTTTATTCATTCACTAATAAAATTAAAAGTCATTAATGAATGATTTTTAATACAAATACTCCAAATATAACCTACCCTTTCGTTTTCTTAAAAACACCGGAAAAGATAAGACCGCCAATAATACCCATCAGCACATAAACCACCTGCTCTCCTATTAATGCAGCACTTTGCGTTGTAGAATTAATCTCAAAAGCAGACGTAAGTCCAATGAAAGCCTTGCTACCAGGCACAAGCATTATAATACCCAAAGTAGAGAAAACGATTTTAGGTGCACCAGTGATTTTATTGAGAAGCTTAGAAATAATCACCACAGAAATAGCTCCCAAAAAGGTACTCATCATTAAGCCTCCGGATTCCAATGTTACCATCAAAAAAAAGCTCACAAAACCAGTCACCACACAGCCCCAAATATCACTACTGCGAACATTTAAAACAGGCATCAAACTCAAGAGAAAAAAAGGAATAGCTGCCCACGACATCCAAAGGGGCAAACCACTATCCCCCAACATCGTCGGCATTTCAAAAAAACTCAGCAACACGGCCAAGCCTAACATAACACCAAAAAATTGCTTAAAAAGTGAGATCATAGCATCAAAAAGTTTAGCAGTACCAGACACCAAACTCTTAGAAGTTATTTCCTCTATCGCTGTTGTAAGCGATAAACCAGGCACAAAAACAATGATAGCCGCAATGATATTAAGCGTTAGGTTTATTTGGGGAAAGAAAAAGAAAGCAAGCCCCGTAAGCAGTGTAGCCACAAAAGCAGCAATAGATTCTAAAGCCGAATTAAGATATGACGAACGCTGGGCAAACCAAGCACACCCTCCCACAATAAGCCCCACCACAAAAGCTACAATAACCGAAAGAAAATTAGAATGCATCATCACCACAAAAGAGGCTGCTGTAGCACCATAAGCCATCACCTGCATCCACTGTGGATATGTCGACGACTCATGCTCTAACACTTTCAAATCCCGACGTGCTTCCGAAACAGAGATTTCATTCGTCAGAAAACGGTTAGTGATATCCACCGAACGCGACAAAGCGCCCAAATTTATTTCTCCGGGGTCAGTATTGCGCACATAATTATAAGTTTGCTTATCATCATCTTCGTAAAACACATAATTGACCCAAGTCGGAAGATCCATAAAATCACCACGAATTCGCTGCTCATTAGCCACCTCAGATAAATACTCCTGAATGCGGTATGAAGGCACTCCATAGCGATGCAATGCTCTACCAAGTTGTATTATAAAGCGGTATTCTTCGGGGATGTTCATTGTCTTAAAGTTTTAAGTGCACAAAGTAAAAATTTTTTAAAACACACAGCGCAATCATAAGCAAAAAAACAGAAAACATAAGGAAAACGACTTTTAAAAAATTCCTCTATTACTCCTAACCAAGAATAATTATCCTTAGAAAACAAAGCTTCAAGCAACTCACCTGCATCTCCCAACAACATCAATTAAGAAACAGGTAAATAGCAATTGAGACAAGCAGAACAAAAAGGTCCAGAACCCTCACAACACTAAGACATAGAAACTAAACGCCCTATTGCAAACTTGTGATAATACCTTACAGATACGCTTTGGCAGCAATCACATCAAAAATCAGAAACAATACCAAGCATTTCAGCCCTCATAATCTACACTTCAGTGAGAGGCACATTGCTTTTTTTGCTGCAAGCGTTCATAAGTATTTAATTCGCGAATCAAATTATAATGAACACTTGGTCATTTATGAGAGTTACTGACGGAAATAAGATAGAACAAGTAGAAAAAGCCTGCATCACGTTGATGGTACAAAAAGGATACGGTGGCGCATCAGTTTCCGAAATGGCCAAACGTGCCGGCGTTTCTAAAGGTTACCTCTACCGTTTTTATAAAAACAAAGAAGAGCTCGTGCAATCACTCCTCACCCGTCACATTGACCTGATTTTAGACCATATCAATAATTCATTACAGCAAAATAACTCTCTAAAAGAAGTTATTAGTTTTTTAATTCATTACTTATTCAAGTTGGGTGAAGAAAATCCTGACAACATTAAGTTTGTTTATGTCCTGATCCATGATTATAATTTTCAGTTTGAACTAAAACAACAAGAAGACATAAAAAAGGTAATTCAACGCGTCTACCATATAGGATTAAAACAAGGAATTTTCAACGAATACTGCCGCGAAGAAGAAATTTTCTCGATAGCACTAATTTACCCTATAGACTTTATGAATCTGAGGTTTAAAAACACTTTTGGCTCTGCCGGATGGGATACTAATGACATAGAACGAGTCACCAATTTTTGCATTAGCGCCCTAAGAAAGTAATTTTTTCGCTCCAATTAATGAATAGATATTCACGTATAATATATAACAAAAATACAGAATGAGATTTTTAATTATTTCCACCTTACTGATATTATCAATTAACCTATGCTATGCGCAAGGTGAAAGCAACAGTATACAAGCAATGACCTACGAAGAAGCCTTAGCCATTGTGATAGATAATAATGAAACACTAAGACAGTCAAACATTAAAATCAAAGAAAAAGAAGAAGAGAAAAAAGCCAAAAGCGGTCTTTTTATGCCTACGATAACCTTGAGCGGTGGTTATTTTCTTATGACAGACGACATCCACCTGGACCTCACTCCTGTGCACGAAGCTATCGACCCGCTATATACTGCCTTAGGTAATTATGGTACATTTTCAGGTGTACCAAACCCCGACCCTACGACCAATACTGTAATGCCAACCTTGCCCGATGATATCTCGACACAGGCTGTACGGGATCAATTGCTCGAAGCACAGGCTACAATAGCAGAGGGCGACTGGACACCAACCATACAAGAACAATCATTTGGTATGCTATCAGCTAATTTCACCTTGCCCATATACGCAGGTGGAAAAGTACGGATAGCCAACAAAGCAGCCAAGATCAATATTGCAGAAGCCAGTGCCGAAGGGCGCCAAAAGCTGGGCGAAGTTACTGTAGAGCTGGTAGAACGCTACTATGGCCTGCTACTGGCCGAAAAAGTAGATGAAGTACGTAACAATGTGATGAGTACGATGGAATCGCATATGAATGATGCTGAAAAAATGATGAATGAAGGCATTATTTCAAATACAGAGTTCTTGCAATCAAAGGTGTACTATACCGAAGCCAAACGTGAAAAAGACAAAGCACAACGCCAGGTTGAAATCGTAAATGATGCCTTGCGCAACACACTGGCAATAAAAGAGAATACCAACATTGCAACACTGTCATCCTTTTTCTATCACGAAGAGCTGGAAGAGCTGGACTACTACAAAACAAAAGCCGACACCAAAAGCCCAATGCTGGAACAGATAAAACTCAAAAAAGAATTGGTAGATCAAAAAGAACATATAGAAAAAGGCGACTACCTGCCATCTGTAGCTGCTATGGGCACCTATACATTGGCCGATCAGGACCTTTCTCCATACATACCGCGCGGAGTGGTTGGCATTGGCCTCAACTGGACCATTTTCGAAGGCAACGCGCGTAACAAAACAGCTAAAGCAACAAAATTGCAAGGCAAACAAGTGGATTTGTATTACGAAAAGTCAAGACGCAACATCGAGACAATGATCACCAAGCATTATAACGAAACACAAATGCATCTGGAACAAATCAAACAGCTAGAAACATCAAAAGAATTTGCCTTGGACTATCTCATCGCTTGTGAAAAATCATTTAAAGAAGGACTGATGACCAGTGCAAAAGTATCAGATGCTAATTTGCTGTTGGCAAAAATCGAAATAGAACAATTGCAAGCCACCTATAATTACGATGTTGCACTTTCAAGACTACTTTATTATTCTGGTATTCCTGAGCAGTTCAATGATTATCTCAGCAAAGGAATTACCATACAATAAAAACAAAAGAAGAGAAATAACACATTCTAATAAACAAAAAAAGGCTGACAGCAAACAGCCGATAGCCAACTCAAAAACAATATCATGAAAAAGAAAAGCAGAAACAGTATCATAGCCTTCGCTCTGGTCGGACTCTTTGGCTTTATGGCCTATTCCATACACTTGATCAGTCTTCCTCAAGAACAGGAAGTACAAGGTTTTGTAGAAGCCACACACATCAGAGTAGGCTCTAAACTCATCGGACGCATTGATTCGCTGGACATCCACCGCGGACAAGAGGTAAAAGCCGGCGATTTTCTCTTCCGCATAAACAGCCCCGAAGTAGAAGCTAAGCTACAACAGGCCACCGCGGCCAAATCGGCAGCCGAAGCACAAAGCTCAAAAGCTCAAAGCGGGGCCCGCAAAGAAGACATTCAGGCGGCATATAACACGATGCTCAAAGCGCAGGCTGCCGCCGAATATGCCCAAAAGTCATACAAACGCATCGAGAACCTTTACAACGAAGGTGTAATAGCCGAGCAGAAAAAAGACGAAGTAGAAGTGCAGATGAAAGCGGCTGTAGAAACAGCTAAAGCCGCCGAAGCAGTATACAGAAAAGCCCAAAAAGGAGCGCGCGAAGAAGATAAAAATGCGGCTGAAGCCTTGGTACAACAAGCTGATGGTGCTGTATCGGAAGTCAACTCTTACATCAATGAACAAATGATATACTCACCTATCGATGGGGAAATTGCCAATATCATCTCAGAGTTTGGAGAACTGGTACCATCCGGCTATCCCGTAGTTTCTATTGTAGACCTTAACGATGTATGGGTCTGTTTTAACCTGCGCGAAGACCTGCTGGCCGACATCAAAAAAGGAAGCCGTTTCAAAGCCAGGTTTCCGGCCCTTAAAATGCAGGAAGTAGAACTTCAGGTAAGCTACATCACCGCTATGGGGAGCTTTGCCAACTGGTCTGCCACTAAAACATCCGGTGATTTTGACATGAAAACATTTGAAGTGCACGCCGTACCAACGACTCCGGTAGAAGGATTGCGTCCGGGTATGTCGGCATTAGTCGACTGGAGCAAAGTAAGAGGACAACAATAAGTAGTGGCGTTAAAATTTTTTTAATATCACTTCACAGAAAACATTAGGATGAGTAAAGGATTGAACAGTTTTTTAGCCGTCATTCAAAGAGAAACCACACGTATCTTTAAAGATCGCGTCACCCTCTTTGTCAGCTTTATAGCACCGGCATTCGGGCTACTGATGATTTGGTGGATTTTTTCTGCCGGAGTTATCCGTGAAGTACCTGTAGCAGTGGTCAACCAAGACCATACAGCACTTAGCCACGATGTAGCTACTATGCTGGATGCCTCTTCAGTGGTTAACATTATCGAAAGCTGCAACGACCTGAGCTCCGCAAAAACACTCTTGGAAAAAGGAAAAATCAGCGCTGTTATTGTATTGCCAAAGCATTTTGAAAAAGAACTGATACGTGGGCTCTCACCCAGCGTTGTAGTCTATATCAACAATGTGAACGTAGTAGCCGGTGGCATCTTAAAATCAGGTATTCAGCGCACACTCAGCACTTTTTCGGTAGGCGCTAAAATGCAGGTAGAGATAAAAAAGGGAAAGACTTCACGGCAAGCGTTGGAGCGCGTTAACCCGATTCGTTTCGACACCCATACACTTTTCAACCCTTACACTAACTATTCTTATTTTCTGGCCCTAGGATTGATACCACTAATCGTTGTGGTTGTTTGTTTTCTGGGAACCTTGTACGCATTTGGTAGCGAAATAAAAGACGGCAGCGCTATGGAACTGATGCATACAGCCAATAGCAACATCTATTTAGCAGTAGTGGGAAAAATGCTACCTCACACCTTTATCTACTTAATCAATATGCGTCTGGCTTCATTTACGCTGATTCACCTCATCGGTTTACCTATGAGTGGTAACGTATGGCTCATCTTGCTTTCAGAAATAGGACTCATCTTTTCTTATCAATCCATCGCCTTATTATTTATCGCCATCACCAGCAACTTGCGCCTTTCGCTTTCGTTGGGATCGGCTTATACTATGATGGCATTGACCTTTGCCGGCTTGACTTTTCCAGCTTTTGCAATGCCTAAGGTGGCCGAGCTGTTCTCCTATCTATTCCCCTACACCTATTGGTTACAAATATTTATGAACGAGACACTAAGAAGCGTACCTAACCTACAAATGGGGGAATGCTTTATGGCCTTATTAACATTTACATTCCTATGCTTCTTTAGTTTTAACAAACTGGAGCGCATATTTACAGATAAAAAATACTGGGGAAAGTCCTGAGCTTACGATGTTACTTTTATTTTACACAGTGTCATTACATAGAAGCTTGAGCGCTTACAAAAGACAGCAAGTTGTAAAAAAGCTTCCAAACATAAGCACAAATAAATATAACGAGACTATTCCCCGGCATCAAAAACACTCTTTATGAACATCAAAAACTCATAAGCACAAATGCGATCTATATCTAATTATTTAAATACAATATTTCTGTCCTTCAAAGCAGAGCTCCACACCATAATCCGCAACAGTGGCGCCCTGCTTATACTTGTAGGAGCTATAATTATATATCCGGTACTCTACTCAATAGCCTACAGTCCGGAACTACTGCGCGATGTACCGATAGCCATAGTAGACCAAGACAACACCAGTACCAGCCGAACCCTGGTGCGTATGATAGATGCCACTCAAGAGCTAAGCCTCAGCCATCAGGTGGCCACACTAAAAGAGGCTGAAGGTCTGTTTGCTGCTAACGAGGTACGTGGTATCATTGTTATTTCGGACAATTTTGAAGAACACATTGTAAAAGGCAGACAAGGCGTCATAAGCACCTACGGTGATGCTAGTTATATGCTAATATATAAGCAAACACTAAGCGGTGCCAGCAAAGCAGCCCTAAGCTATGGTGCAGGAATAGAGATACGTCGACTGATGGCTCAGGGACAATCCGAAACACAAGCCTTTAACCAAGCACAAAACATCAAAATAAAATTCAATGATCTCTACAATCCTGCCAGTGCATACGGCTCGTATGTCATGCCGGCACTTATCGTGATAATACTACAACAAACCCTGCTTATTGGTATTGGTCTGATGGGGGGATCTCAACGAGAAAAAGGCCGTCACATTCACACCATTCGTGGATTTGACCGTTTTCCTGCTGCCATCATAGCGGGAAAATCATTAAGCTATGGTTTCATCACCATTTTTAACGCACTATTTGCCTTGCTAATGGTTCCACACTGGTTTGGTTTCCCTTTGAAGAGTGATTACTTCACCTTATTATTACTCTTTCTACCCTTTGCCTTTGCCACCATTTTCATGGGAATATCGCTCTCTGCCATCTTCAAAAAAGCTGAACATTCTATTATGATATTGGTATTCCTATCCCTGATCATTACCTTTATCAGCGGATTTTCGTGGCCGGTATACGCCCTACCACAACCATTGGTCTATCTGCGCCTTATCTTCCCTAGCAGCATCTTTATAGAACCCTATCTACGGGTAAGAGAAATGGGAGCCGGACTAATGGACGTAAGAAAAGAATGGCTTATGCAAATGGGACAAATGGTCATTTACTATTTCATTACATTGGGAATCTTCAGAACTAAAAGACACAAAAGTAAATCATAATATTCGGAAGGCTCCAAATAAACACCGGAAGACTTTTCACTGTAGCTCACTTATTCTCTATCAATATCGAAGAGTTGCCCCAAATCGAGTAGGTAGGGGGATTA
>DHQI01000054.1 GCA_002408065.1 Bacteroidales bacterium UBA5342 | reverse complement strand
CATAAAAAAACCTCTTTCCTGTTTTCGTAGCTACTTGTACCGTTACGACAGGAAAGAGGTTTTTTTATGATTTATTTATTCGTGAATAAGATGAAAACAGTCAGCAAATCATTCACGGACTTATCTATGCTAATTCTACAAACGAATGAGCTTCTGGATGGCCACGCCTTCATCTGTTGCGATCTTGATAAAGAAAGTCCCACTTTTATCTAGCGAAATACGCTTCTCACGTGTAAAGTGACCAGACTGAACGATAGCACCATTCATACCATAGATGCTATACCGTACATCGCCCCCTTGAGCACTTGTGATGGTAAATGTGCCCTTGGATGGATTTGGGAATAGACTAACATCTAATTCATTAAATGATAAAATACTGGACACTTTCTCAAAGCTAGCCACTAGTACCATATTCGAATCAACAGCAATCGTCAGAGGATTAACGCTACTCGTATCAGCTCCGCTCCATCCTGCAAAAGCATAGCCCTCTTTAGGGGTAGCTGTTATAGTAATTTCTGTGCCAGCTAGGTATTCGATTTGCTGTAAAGACTGACTTACGGTACCTTCTTCTGCATTAGCGCTTACGCTAAACGTATAGGTGGGTGTAGCGGCCACTTTAGCAACATTAGTGAAGTTTTGCACACCTTTGCCAGCAACATTAAGCTTGCTTTCGCCATAGCTTAATAGATTTCCTTCTCCGATATAAAGATTGACATCTTCGTGCGTATCAGAAACCGCTACTGTACGTACTATACCAAAACGCCCTTTAAAGGTAATGTCATAGGCTGGCAAATAAATACTATCGGATGTAGCTTGTGAGATGATGTAATCTGTGATCATTTTTTCGCCCACTTTTGATACCACTTTTACACCTACAACAGTATTGCCAAGTGTTAAATGTTGCGTGCTTTGAACACTTGGAGTTGTACTTGCCGCAGGTTCAAAAATGGCAATATAAGGCTTATTCCATGCTTCGCCATTTTGACGGATAGCCAATACTTGCGTTTTTTTCTTCACATAACCATTGCGCGCTTCACGCGTTTCGGGTCCAATAGCTTGCGTATATTCACGTCCTAATCCACCAGGGATAGACATGTGCATGTATTTATTATCGTACTCGATATCGAAACGCACTTTCACCTCATCACTGGTCATGGCTGTGGTTTTTTCTTCTTCGAAAAAGCGCCATCCTGGCGAGTGAACAGGATCACCAATATCATTGTCGTACTTAGTGGTCCCCGTCACCTCATAAGGCGTACCTTCACTATTGGTGATGCTCATTTTATCTCCTATATTGTGATAAACATAGTCGTGAAATTTATTAGAAGATAAGGATTTTGAGCGGAACACATCAAGGTAATAGCCCGTAGTGGGACTAGTACGAATCACACTCAAGGTACGTTGCTGATCGCAGTTATTCACATTATCATCCAAAAACTGTGTAGCAAAATTAAAGTTTGGACTTATCGGATCTTCCAAATGGCTGGGTTCTGCTGCAATATTCACCGTGGTATTTTGCCACAGATAACTATTGCTGTTCCAAGATCCTGGTTGCTTTCCATGTGAGGTACCATTCACAATCACAGTGTTGTTCCCTGCATACAAGCGGAAATAATCGGTATGCACAGGGTAAGCACGTTCCGTTGTAGATGGAGGTAAACCGCCATTGGGGGCCATTACATAGCCCTGACCATAAAGCTCCACAGCAATACCTGTACAGTGCGAGTGCACATAATGCGCTCCTCCAATAATACCACACAGCCCGTAAGCTTCGTTGTTTTCTTCCACAAAGTTACGCTGAAGAGCCACCCCAGCGTGTTTTACTATCACGGTAGGTTTAAAATCAACCTCTCCTTTAATAGAATCAGCAATAGGCATTCCCCAAAACAACTGCGTCGATTGACTGTGATTATAAATACTGTTAGACAATTCGGGCTTATACCCTCCCACACTATTGTAATATTGCTTTAAAGTATTGGCCGCGCGCACCTTTAAATCATCAAAACCATTGCGTTCTGAAATCGCCATTACCATACGGTAGAAGTTATCAGAACTTTCGTTATTACGTTTTGAATCACCATAACGCACATACGTATTATTGGGATTCTTCAAATTCGGAAAGATTAAACTACCGATAAGAATGTTCTTGTTTTCTGTAGCCACATTAAGCTCCGGTTTTAAACGGTCAACAATGTTTAAAATCTTAGGAACATCAGACATAAAACTGTAGCTCACGGATTCGGGCCAAATGCCCTGACTGCCATACATTGGTAAGATGGTTTTGGTGAATGAGTTTTGGTTAAAAGTGCCCTTATTCCAAAACACATCGAAAAGACGTTCTCTTTCCACCTCATCTTCCACACACAAAATAGGATAAAGCGCTCCGGATGCCGTTAAAATCGGGTGATTCGAAATGGTTTTGCCATGTACATCTGGTTTCAAATCTTCGCGTAAAACATTTCCCGCAATATTTTTCAGTGCCTTTTGTGCTTCCGCATTATCAAATGGGCGATATCCCTTGGTATCAGTGTCATAAACAGTCGTTCCAGAATAGTTTACATAGCCATAGATAAAATCATAAATCAAAGCAATATAGGGCATTGTTGTGCGCGCATCCGTAAAATGATCATTTAGAATATAGGCAGTTGCCGGTGTTTTGGGCGCTAGCTTCTTAGCGTAATAGGCAAAAATATCAGCTGCAAATTGGGCATAGGTTTCATCATTAGCTAAGAAATAAACAATAGCTGCATCCAAGCCCAATTTAAGTGCCGTGTGTTCTTTAACCACACCAAAATCAGGTATGGTGGAAAGAATGGTTTCAGGATTATCACGATGGGCTAAAACATTACCAGCCACATTGTTTTTCATTTGAGAAAAAATAGATTCAGCCCATTCATTATTCGCTATCTTATCTAAAATAGCTTCTTTTTCCTGGGCATTAACAAAAATAATTGGATGGGCATTGATCAAGGAGTTAGCGACAGGCGTAAGTTCCAAATAATCGGCTTGGTGCGAATCTGAGCCATTAAACACGATTTTGATTTGTTGATAACCAGGCGCAAGAGATAGCGTTTCTGAAGAAGAAACAGTGGTCCATTCCGCAGAAGCAGCGCCATTAAGCGCCATTGAAAACAAGACGCTATCATCCATACAAAACTGCACAGATGCAGCATCACTAGTTAGTTTTTTATAACGATAAGTCACGGTATATTCACCACCACCTGCACCAACACGTATGGGGTATGTCAGGGTGTCACCATCTTGTACTTTGCTTACATATTTTGGACTATCACCCTCTATTGTATCTTTACCAGCGGTGATAGACGATAGTTTCTTATCAAAATCTTCCACCTCAATAATCTCTGGGGTATAAGTCAATGCAGAAATTTGTCTTATGGGTTTTTCTTGCAAGGTACCTGGCATAGGATTGAGCCTAAATCGATCAATATTAAACGTACCAGAGCTCCCCTTGTACTGGGTGTAAATAACGTGATAACCAGGTGTTAGCTGAAAAGCTTTTGATGTTGCTACATTCCACCCCTCCGTTCTTAGCCATATCTTTTCTTTCTCTCCGTTATCTATGTATAAGTACATATATCCATCAGCAGAAAAACCACTAAACCCTTTGTAATCGATACTCATCACAAAAGTACCACCACCGGCACCCACGTGGATGGGATAGCCAAGTATAGAACCGGTTTTCGGGTTACCAATAACCGTTCTTCCATCCAGCTCCATCGGCACATTTTTCCCTTCTACCGAAGTGACGTTGGTCGCATTCCACTCTGCTTCAATAATCACCTCCTCATAATCTGTTGCCGCTATTTCAATGGTATCGCCCGCTTGGTATTGGGCAAAACCAGGTATCGAAAGGCTGCACAGTAGGCCAATCACTAAATAACGTAAACTCTTGTTAAACTTCTTCATTGTATGGTTTTTTATTATAATCTATTGGACACTTTTAAACTTGATTTTATTCCATATTGAGACTTATAATGTATTGATATTCAAAACACTTATAAAAAAACACCAATCCACTGATTATCAACAAATAATTATTTGTGAATTTTTTAAGTTTACAACCATCACCAAACTATTTATATTTAAAATTGCATAAAAAGAGTAAATACACTGGCTTCTGGTTGGTATAAATTGGCACACCATAACCATACTTTTTCGTAAGCTTGAAACACGCCTTTACTTTTTAATAAACTTTCTTGTTACTTGTGCATCACTACCTGCAATGGTGATGAAGTAAATACCACTTGCCAAATTACTTATATTGATCTTGGAAAGACCTCCGTCGATTCTTTGTTTTAAGCACAATTGACCATATGCCCCTACAATGCGTACATCTACTTTTCCATACTTTTCATAATTGAGTGAAACATTGAGTTCCTCATCTGCAATAGTAGGGTAAATGCAAACATGATTGTTTAAACCTGCCATTTCTCCGATACCTGAAACATCTGAAATCAACATTTCCAATTCATTAATACTTACCCAACTACTTGAATAAGCAGTAGCCCCAGTAACTTCAAGCTTTACATACCTGCCATTAAATGGGGAGAAGGAGTGTTCAATAGGTTGGCTTGGTGCTGATCCTGTCTGTTCTACTACCGTAGTAAAACCACTTTTTTCTGAATCAGAAATGGCAATAGTGTAGTGGTAGGAACGATTTTGATAGGTGAACACTTTTGCCCCTGAAAAGCTTTTGGTTTCACCATAATCAATAACAACAGATTTAGGGAAGTTATTTACGCTCCACCTATGGTCATCATCCGTCAATCCATCATATAAGTTTTCAGGTATATTAGGCGCTTGTGCCCCATCTGAATGTTCAATATTAGGAAATTTCTCTGTTACAACGGTTACTTCGCAACTGTCTGCAAAACCACCATCGTTTGTAAGTACTTTAATTGTAACTGTACCCACAGCCATAGCAGTTACCAAACCTCCTGCGCTAACTTTAGCAATAGTGGTATCGTTAGCACTCCATACAACTGTTTTGTTTTTAGCATTCGAAGGACTGATGGTTTTATTTAATTGGATGGTTTTACCCATTTCAACACTTACGGAATGCTTATCCAAGCTAATGCCATCCACAAAAACGACAGGTTTAACATAGCATTTTTTAGTACTATCTGGCAGGGGATCTCCACCAAAACTTGCACTGTTACATACAGCATTACTCGTTTGATTGTATAAATAAATATACTCTCCATAAGCACCATAAGCGATATCCACCACTTGATCTATTACAAGCACAGTATCATTTTCATCAGCCGCAAAGGTAAATCCCGTTGGAGGTAGATTATTAATGAGACTATAGGGTAAATCTCCATGGGTAAGTGTTTCAAATTTAAAATTCCTCTTTGTATCTCCCTCTCTATTACGATTTGCGGCACTCATGCTCTTTGCCGTTGGAAGATCATAGCCTAAACGGTCTACCAAATGACCAATAGCGATATCCCAGTTAGCTTGATTACAAGGAGGGTTGCCACCTTTACCCGTACAGTTTATGCCATCCCCCTCACACATCCAACTTGGAACTTTTTCTTTTCCTGTCATCCAGCCAGCATGCAGCTCCATAAATGATGAAAAGCGTGATGCCTGCTCTTGCCACAGATCAACGCCCTGCTGATAAGCCATTTCGGCGCCGTGCATAAGGCCGTAAGTTCCCATTTTTGTATGATTCAAATCGCGACAAGTCTCCATTACCTGCCCTTCCAGATACTTTCCAGGAAACGAGCCCCAATAATCAATCTTAGACCTGCCCTCAAGTACAGGTTGATCACCATCTGATTTGAGATACATGTAACTAGGTATCCATTTACGCCATTTATTAATCGCTTGATTAAACTCTTGTTCATTATCCAGATAGATGGACACTGCTATGTGTGCTTCAATAGTAGTCATCATAGCATTGTTGACCCATGTGTTATTCTTTACCGGTCTTAACCAACGGTTTTGCACCATTGATTTAAATTTTTCCTGATCAGCCAAAGACCACCCTGCATCTGAAGTTCTAATAATTTCAGCAGCATTTAAAAATTGAGGAATAGCCCACGATAAATAAAGCCAGTTATCGTGGGTTTCAAAAATATTCCATGCATTTAAAATTTTAATCGCGTGATCAGCGTATTTTTTCTCGCCGGTGTGATACCAAAGTAGTGCACAGCCATAGGCTGCTGAACCATCTCTGGTCATCTCGTCCATTGGTCCAGCACCACCACTGTTAGTAAGATTTGTATTTGGAGTTGGTTGACGGTTATCAAAGTTCAAACTTTTTATGTGACTGATGGCCGATACCCACGGTTCTTTCCCTTCTTCAACCTGCGATTTAACATAATCTAGTTCTGCTTTCGAACTAAGTAAACCTGGGTGTTTGAAATTTTGGGCATTAGCACAAAACCCAAAGACCACAAAAATGATTAAAATGCATATGTTTTTCATTATGTTCATATTGGTATAGTTTTGTAAAACTATTCTATTTCATCGATTATTAATGCGAAATAATAATTACGTTCATTTAAAGCTTTCGTTATATAAAAAATTAATACACCACCGCCTCAAGCGTCACCGGCCCCAACAATCCTGAACTTTGCAAAGGCGATTCGGGTGTGATTTTATCAATAACTATCCACGTATATTTTTCATCTTCTGGACGTGACTTATCTCTTATCAATTGATTTCTCCAAAGGTTTACCACTTCAATTTCGAGGGTATTCTCGCCAGCTTTTAGGGCATCTGTAATGTTTAATCGGTATGGAGCCATCCATACGCCACCAACATATTGGCCGTTCAGTTTTACTTTGGCCATTACTGATACCTTGCCCAAGTTTAGGAATACATCCTGATTTTGTGGAAGTGCATCCATCGTAAAGCTGGAGCTATAAATAGCTGTTCCAGAATAGTGCTTAATTTGCTCATCACTCGATTTTTTCCAATCGATTAATTGATCAAATACCACTGGAGCTTTAGGTGCAATGTCTTTATTTACAAAATCCACTTCAAAAGGCCCCTCAAGGGTATTTACCTTTTTGTATTTGGGGAAATTAGTGGAATAAGCGGGTTTAATATTTGCCTGGCTACCCTCTTTGGCAAACACCACAAACCAGCTTTGAGCTTCCTCAAAAACAAGCGGCACTTTTATGCCTGTAGCAGTGACCTCATAATCAGGCAAAGGTCGAATTTCGCCACTAATAGCATCCCATAATTGCGGCTTACGTTTTTTGTCGGTTCTAAAAATAGGATCTAAATTAAGTGGCCCATCGCCTTGATTAGAAATAAAGTAGATGTCCATATCTGTAGTGCTGCGGTGTATCCATAGCACTGGGGCATCGGCAGGAACATCCAAATCTTTAGCCAATTCTAAATCAGCAAATACTTCCGACAATTCGTAGCCATCCATCAATTTACCTGAACCGTAGTTGACCGTCATTTTACCATCGGTATAATTGCCACTCCACAGCTTATCCGCTAAAGCTTTAACTTCAGTGTCACAGGCTGGGAAATTTTGCAAACTAGGCGAGTGTTCTGGCTTCGGCCCTAACACCACACCACCTTGTTGTATCAACTGTTCTATTTTCTTTAATAATGCAGGACGCATCGTTGTGAATGGAGGTAACACCATTACTTTATACGACATTCCGTCGGGCAAAACAAAGCGACCATCTTTAACAGATAGTCTATCCATAATTACTTCGGCATTGATATAATCATACGAATAGCCTTGAGGA
Organism: Bacteroidales bacterium UBA5342; assembly: GCA_002408065.1. Taxonomy (GTDB): domain Bacteria; phylum Bacteroidota; class Bacteroidia; order Bacteroidales; family UBA5342; genus UBA5342. Next base: position 2,890 of record DHQI01000054.1, on the reverse strand, counting down.
ATTTCAGGATGACGTACACCTGTCATCACTGGTGCATCCTCGCCAATATAATAGCAAACATCGGCCACATAATTACCTTGCTGCAACATATGTTGGCAACGGCGCAGGTAATCAAAATAGATATCAGCCTGCGAAAACCAGGTGTTATGACGGTTAAATTCCGTACCAAACCACGCATTCATCCCCGGCTTACGGTTATCGTCGGGTTGTTGGATATACAAGTGCAACACAAAGTGGTTGATACCCTCGGTTAAGGCCCAATCGCCACGCTTCTTGAGCATAGCAGGGTGACGTAGGTAAGCTCGGCGTGAAGAAGTAAAGGCTTCGGCAGAAGTGATCTTTTTACCATAGGTATGCGCTGTGGAAGAAGACGCTTTACACTCAATATTACCCAGTGTTCCTTCGTTCCAGAACTCGCCCGATATCAAATCCGACTGACCGCCATAGATCATAAACTCACCAGGAAAGCCCCAGTGGCCGTAGTTTTCGAGCCAAGTTTTCAGATTATGTTTGTTGCTTGCTTTACGCAAACCACCTACATATTCGTAAGCAATATCATCGGCAACGCTACGGCGTAAATCCCAAAGGAAACGCTCCGACTGTTCTACACTTCCCACTATTCTACCTGAAAGTACCGGTAAAAATGGTACGGGATCGTAACCAAATTTTTCTTTGAATTTCACCTCATAGCCATCCGTCCAGTTTTGCGAACCTTGCTCGTAACTATCGGCCACTACATATTTAAAAGCCGACTTACTTTCTTCAGGAATACGCTTAAGCAGTTCCCCCACAAAATTATCGAAATGGTACTGCGCCAATTCGCTACTCATTTTATCAATTTCGTAACCAATTCCCTGAGGTGCTGCGGGAGCATTTTTCGTCCCCGTTGGAGTCATCCCCATACGCATAATGGTCCAATTACCTTCGGGAGCCTCCCATTCAAGATTACCATTTTCATCCAATTTATCGCTTAGGTCAATCACCTCGTCCGGATTAACACACAAACTCTTGTCTTCCAAGTCATCTTGTTGACCAAAGATGTAAGAATCCCACTTTATTCCAGGGGTAGAGTTCATTTTACCCAATTGTTTCTCAATGTATTTATCCAATACCGGGGCTTCCGAAATGTTGATTTCGGCAAAACCGAAACTCCCCCCCCTACGGTGTCTTCGAAGGTTGGTGCATTTTAATATAAACTGTTTTGCTTTAACGCCAGGTAAATCCGTAGCGAAATCACCCGTTTCTATCGACGCTACATTAGGCGTAATGCGAAAACGGTCAAAATGGAAGTCTTTCACCACCTGCTCTTTGCCATCTACCACAGCCACTAAGCTCATATTACATTTAAAAGCCTGACTAGGGATAACAGTGATAGAACGTGCCGTAATCGCCTCGGCTAAATCAAAGCTGATTTCTAAAACTTCCCCCTTCTTGGGTTCAAAGCTAGTATCCGATTCTTTTTTGCCATCATTCAAGATGCTCACATTTACATCGCTCCAGTTGGCACTGATTTTTGTCGGGATGTATCGCGTACTTCGTTGTTCTACCTCTGATGATTTGAAGGCAAAAGTATGCGTATCTTGAAACTCATCTTTAGGCTTTTCTAGCTGTAAGCTAAGTTTTTTACCCCCTGCCACTTTTGTTTCGCTATACGTCAGGTAGCGCATCGCTTTGGTATAATCTACCCAAGGACCACCACTTTGGCTCCAACCCGGACAATTAAACACGCCGATATCTACACCAATGCGTTTTCCTTCAACAACGGCGTGCACCATGTGCGACCACCATTCATCGCTAAGCATGGGTACTTTTCCATCTTTTCGGGCCGGGTTGATGTTTCCAATTAAAGCGCCACCGATACCTGCCTTTTTCATGGCTTCTAAATCTTTGGTGATGCCTTCTTTTGAAATATCATCGTTAATCCAGTACCAATAACACCAAACGGTGTTATCATCAGTTGGCTGCACAAAGCTAGATTTAATAATCTCATAACTCTTGGAATCATTACACGCAGAAAATGCAGATAACAAAAGAGATAATAGCACGAGTTTGATAGTTAAGTAGGTTATTCTTTTCATTTTCTACGCATTATTTATAGTCTGCAACAATTTTCCATGAGCCCGATGTGGCTCTAAATTTTAAATACTCAGCATCTTCACCTTCAATGGTCAATCCATTTATTTTTTTCGACTTCCCGTTTTTGTACAAGACCTTTCCATTCACAAACACTTCTGCAACCTGATGCCCATTTTTAGGCAGATAAATGGTGGCTTGGGTATTTCCGGGAGACACCAGGTCAATTGAATAATTTCTTTCCGACGCATTGACCTCAAGAAGAATGTCACCTTTAACACTTGGTACAATTTGTTTAACATGCGTAAGGTGTGCTAAATTTGGTTTCACTTCAAACTCAGACCACCCCACACCGGTAGCTTTAATACCGCCTATGTACCGTGAAAGGACATAGTTTGGAGCATTCCAGGCATGGTTATAGGTACCGCGTAATTTCGGCTGATACTTTTCGTAAAGTGTAGTTAGCCATTTCATATCTACCTGCTCCTGGTAACGTTGCTGCATACGCAACAAACCCTTATCGTATTGGCCGGTGTGCATAATGGCCGCTTCGGCTATCCACTCCATATGCGGACTCGACTTTTGAACGGGTAGCAATACGCTATCCACTAATACATCATAGTGTTCCTCCTTTGCTAAACCACTCAACACGGCTAGGGATGAAACCCGCTCCTCAATAAGTTTATCTTTAGAACCATAGCGATTGCCTTGCCAATACGCTTTTTCAAAATTATCCTGAATACTCTTTATGCGTTGATTATACCAGTCAACATCCTTGTTTTCGTCTAAAACTTCGGCCATATTTTTAGCGGCTTTC
>DHQI01000036.1:30690-65826 GCA_002408065.1 Bacteroidales bacterium UBA5342 | reverse complement strand
CCAGAAATTTCCCTTGATCCCTTTTTTTTTAAGACGGGAGTGGTCCTGGGTTCAAACTCCAGCTGACTCACAAAGCGTAAAAAAAGGAGGACAGTTTTGTTCTCCTTTTTTGTTTTAAAAACTTCACCTATGTATTCCGTCTATATTTTATATTCATCAAAAATTGACAAGTATTACGTTGGTTATACAAATGATATTGAAAGGCGGCTATCAGAGCATAACCGTCAGAAAGGTAAATTTACAGATCGAGGTATTCCTTGGGTTTTAGTCTATACAGAAAGGTGCATCGGTAAAAAGGCGGCTATGGTGCGAGAAAACGAGATTAAGGGGCGAAAATCCAGAAAATATATTGAAGGCCTAATTGAACAGTAGCTCAGCTGGTAGAGCATCCCGTCTTTTTTTTAAGACGGGAGTGGTCCTGGGTTCAAACTCCAGCTGACTCACAAAGCGTAAAAAAAGGAGGACGGTTTTGTTCTCCTTTTTTGTTTTATAAACGGATCAATATTAAATTCTGTGAGAGGATAAGAAATAAATATAACGAAAAATCCTGAAGGGATTTAATTTGAACAACCACGGGTGTAACCCGTGACAGGCTAAACTATTGCAGAAGAGCCCTGATAAGGGTTTAACATTTTTATTCTACATGGTTTTCATTCAAGGTACTTAAGAATTGTTTCCCCACAGAAATCCTGCTTGATCCCTTCTCGTCCTATCTTAACAAAAAAAAGGCTGACTTTCGTCAACCTTTTTTGTGCCCAAGACAGGACTCGAACCTGCACGTCCTTGCGAACACTAGTCCCTGAAACTAGCGCGTCTACCAATTCCGCCACTTGGGCGTTGCGCTGTACCAGCGCTTTTAAGGGCTGCAAATGTATAAAAAAGCAGCTAATTATACGATGTTTGCTCTATTTATTGTGTTTGAGTAAATCGAACACTGTTTTGACCGGGGCAAAGGTCTCGTAGGGTACTTCAACAAAAATAGTAGTCCATTTGGCCATAGCACCATTCCACAATCCCGGGTGTTCGTATGCTTTAAGCGGTTTCCCATCTTGTGATTTAGATGAAATAAAAGCTGTTTCTGGGTCTACGTATTGATGGAGATCAAAAAATTCCCCTTGATAGTTTTTCGTTGAACACACAATGTCCACAGGGTTAAAGTGACTGGAGTTCTCAATGGCATCTTTTACATAGTTGTCATTCATATCCAGCTGGCTTATTTCGGCTATTTGTAGTTGTTCGTAGCGGTTGTTGCCTACCCAAACAGGACCGCCTCCGGGATCGCCTTCGTTGCGCACCATACCGCACACGCGTATAGGGCGGTTAAGTTTTTCAATAAAGAAACGAAGTGTTTTTTTTGTGTTGTAACGTCTTACCTTGTCTGTTACTTTTATCATTAATTCTTCTTCTAAAAACTTAAGAAGTTTTTCTTTGTCAGGTTTTTCTGCTTTTTTAGCTGTGACTGTAGTCAGGTAATCAAAAATTTTCTTTTGTTTTTCAACCAAAATACCAGCTAAAGCTTTTTTATAGTATACCACCAAATCTTTATCCTTATCAGGTACTACGTTGTCAATGTTTTTGATAAAGATATAGTCTCCTTTTATCTTGTTGAGGTTGTGGATCAAGGCACCGTGGCCTCCCGGGCGTAAGAGCAGTTTATTGTCTTTTTTGCGGAAAGGCCCATTGGATTCTACATCAAGAGCGACCGTGTCGGTGCATTTTTCTTGTACCGAATATTTTATTTCAATAGAACAGCCGTATTTTTTTTCGTATTTTTCTTTTACCTCCTGTTCCAGTTCTTCAAACAATTCTAAAAATTGTAAAGAAACGGTAAAGTGAAGGTTGACTTTCTTGTCGCTTGTCATAGCGTAGAGGCATCCTTCTTCTATGTGTTCTTCGAAAGCTGTTCTCGTTTCCTCTGGATATTTATGAAAGACTAATAGCCCTTTAGGTTTGTTTTTGTAGTTAAGCCCATTTTTTTCAAGGAAATAGTTGAGGATTTGTCTTTTTCCCTCGTTAGTGCTGCTATCGATGTCTTTTATGAGAGCTTGCAGATCGTCGTAAAAAGGGTAGTTGGGCAATTCGTCTAAAAAAGCTTTTGCTTTATCAGTGAGAGGGCCAGCTCCTTCAGCAAAAATAACCAGATCGCTAAACATGCGGGATGCAGCACCTGAGGCTGGAGTGAACTTTACCACGCGTAAATCTTCGTTGAGCTTTTCTTCCCACAGCTTAACGTACTCGTCGTAGCTGTCCAGCTTAAGTACGCCATTATTGATGGTGGCTGGTGCAACAATAGATAAGAACGGGACGCCATTTGTTAGCGTCTTAAGTTGTGCTTTTGCATCTTTGAGTGATATCTCACGCATTTTAAGCTGCTGTACGTCCAAATTGGTAAAGGTCTGACTTTTCATAAGTATTCAGGTGTTTACTGTGATAAGGTATGAGAGCTTTTATACGGTCATTATTTCCTGCTCTTTTTCAGAAATTAAAGCGTCTATATTTTTAGAAAAGTCATCCGTTAGTTTTTGTACTTCTGCTTCAGCATCTTTTTCTAAATCTTCAGATAGTCCTTCTTTTTTCATTTTCTTGAAGGCATCGTTGGCATCACGGCGTATATTGCGTATGCTTACTTTGGCATCTTCGCCTTCTTGTTTTACTTGTTTCGATAGAGATACGCGGCGTTCTTCTGTTAGGGCAGGAATGTTGATGCGAATCATTTCACCGTTGTTCTCAGGATTGAAGCCCAGGTTGGAGTTGATGATTGCTTTCTCAATTTCCTGAATTAATTGTTTTTCCCAAGGCTGTATGGCAATGGTTTTGGCATCTGGAGTAGAAAGGTTAGATACTTGAGCCAGTGGTGTTAGGGCTCCGTAATATTCTACCATCACACCATCCAATAGTTTGGTGTTAGCTTTGCCTGCGCGGATGTGTGTGAGTGCTTCTTCTAAATAGTGAATCACTTTCTCCATTCTTTCTTTACTATCATCTAGGTATAATTGAATCTCTTCTTGCATAAACTTAGGTTTTATAAATTGATACACTGCAAATGTAAAAAATATCTTCTTTTGTAAAACCTAAAGTCATTTAATTTCTTGCTAATAAAAAGTCATTCCGGATAATTCGCTGCGGAATTGCAAGCTATAATCAGTTTCTTAGTACCTTTGTGGTTTGGTGATATTTTATATTGTAAATAGTAAACATGAAAAAAAATATAGCGATTGTTGCCGGTGGTGACTCTTCTGAAATAGTTGTTTCGCTAAAAAGCGCACAGGGCATTTCTTCATTTATTGACCCGAAAACGTATGATAACTACATTGTTAGGGTGGAGGATGCACGTTGGACAGTGGAAGCCGGAGGTGAGGTTTTAGATATTGACCGTAATGATTTTTCTTTTACCCAGAACGGAAAGACAATAAATTTTGATTGTGCTTACATTACCATCCATGGTACACCCGGAGAAAATGGATTGTTGCAAGGCTATTTTGAACTTATTAAGATGCCTTATTCTACCTGTAACGTCCTTGTTTCGGCACTTACCTTTAACAAGTTTGCCTGTAACACTTATCTGAAAGGCTTTGGTCTTAATGTGGCAGAATCTTTAGTGATAAGAAAAGGTATGAAACAGGATGCCGATGCTATTGTGCAGTGTATTGGTTTGCCTTGTTTTGTGAAACCTAATGCCGGAGGCTCTAGTTTTGGTGTGACTAAGGTGAAGGAAAAAGCACAGATACTCCCGGCTGTTGATAAAGCTTTGGAAGAGAGTGACGAGGTTATAATAGAAGCTCTTATCAATGGTACAGAGGTAACTAACGGTATCTATAAAACTAAAAACAAAGCTGTTGTGTTGCCGGTTACGGAGGTGGTAACGGATAATGACTTTTTCGATTACGAAGCCAAATATGTGAAAGGAAAAGCTAATGAAATTACGCCGGCACGTATATCGGATGATTTGACGACACGCATCAAAACACTCACAAGTGCTATCTACGATATTTTAGGATGTAATGGCATTGTGCGTATTGATTACATTATTCAGGATGGTGATATTTTCCTTTTGGAAGTGAATACGACTCCGGGAATGACTGTGACAAGCTTTATACCTCAGCAAATAGAGGCTGAAGGTTTGCTTATAGCCGATGTTTTTGAAGATGTTATAGAAGATGCAATAGAGAGAATGAAAAATAAATGAAATGTTGATTGAGAAAGTGTTAAAAATAACGTCCTCTAAATTGTTTTAAAAAATGGCTGAAGTAAAATTATTAGACTGGGGTGTAAAAGAGTACAATCAAGCTTGGAAAGAACAGGAGGAGTTGTTCAAGGCCATCATCGAAACCAAGATGGAACAAGTCTGTGCACCACAACTTACGCAGGATTATTTGATATTGGTAGAGCACCCTCATGTTTATACTTTGGGCAAGAGTGGTGAGGAAAACAATTTGCTGCTTAATTATATGCAGTTGCAGGCTAAAGAGGCACAATTTGTGCATACCAACCGCGGAGGTGATATCACCTACCATGGTCCTGGACAATTGGTCGGTTATCCCATTCTTAACCTGGAGAACTATAAAATGGGTTTAAGGGAGTATATTGAAAAGTTAGAAGAGAGCATCATTCGTACGATTGCTCATTATGGTCTGGAAGGAACGCGCGCCAAAGGTGCTGCAGGAGTATGGTTGGGAGTAGGCACGCCACAGGAGCGCAAGATATGTGCTATTGGGGTAAAAAGTAGCCGTTATGTAACGATGCATGGTTATGCGCTGAATATCAATACCGATTTGACCTATTTTAATCACATAAATCCTTGTGGTTTTACTGATAAAGGGGTCACTTCTTTGCAGAAAGAATTGGGACGGGAAATTGATTTCGAAGATGTAAAGAAAAAGTATGTCGCTGAATTTGAACACGTGTTTGGCATAGCTGTTAGCTAGGTCATTCCGCAACTAAATATATTATGAAAAGAATAATCAGATTGACCACTTTATTGCTAACCGTCTGCTTGTCTGTGATGGGGGCTAATAACAAAGAATCCTACACCCTGCAGATGCAAAAGCTGTTGACAACTTACCGTATGATCCATGGATTGTATGTTGACGACGTGGATGCTAACGAATTGGTGGAGAGTTCTATTGTGGCAATGCTCAAAGAGCTGGATCCGCATTCGGCCTATATTTCACCGGAAGATGTGAAGAAAATGAATGAGCCTTTACAAGGTAATTTCGACGGTGTTGGTATTCAGTTTAATGTTTTGGACGATTCGTTGATTGTAATTTCCCCCATTCCTGGCGGGCCTTCCGAGAAAGTAGGTATACGTGCAGGTGATCGTATTGTGAAAGTAGATTCTACCGTTATTGCAGGAGTTAAATGTAGTCGTACACGGATGGTCGAATTATTACGCGGACAAAAAGGTACAAAAGTCAAAGTCGAGGTGAGACGTAAGGGGCGCAAAGAACTTTTGGCTTTCACTATTATCCGCGATAAAATTCCAATTTATAGTCTCGATGCCGCTTATATGGTATCTCCTACTATTGGTTATGTTAAGTTAAACCGTTTTGCTGCTACGTCATACCGCGAATTCATGGAGGCTGTACTTAAGCTTCAAAAAGAAGGAATGAAAGACCTTATCATCGACCTAAAAGGTAACGGCGGTGGTTATATGCAACCGGCCATTGAGATAGCCGATCAACTGTTGGAAAAAGACCGCCTGATTGTTTATACTGAAGGACGTAACTCTCCTGTGCAAAAGTTTGACTCGCGTGGCAATGGTACTTTTGAAAAAGGCGGTTTGGTGGTTTTGGTTGATGAAGCATCGGCCTCGGCCAGTGAGATTCTTTCTGGCGCTGTTCAGGATTGGGATCGTGGTCTGATTATAGGACGTCGTTCTTTTGGTAAAGGCTTGGTTCAAAAACCGATTAATTTACCCGATGGTGCCATGATTCGCCTCACTACAGCCCGTTATCATACCCCTTCGGGGCGCTGCATTCAGAAGCCTTATACCGAAGGCGAAAAAGATGAATATGGCAAAGACTTGATGGAGCGTTTCGAAAGTGGTGAATTGGTGAATGCTGATAGCATCGATTTTCCGGATTCATTGAAATATAAAACCTTGGTGGAAGGACGTACTGTATATGGTGGTGGTGGTATTATCCCTGACGTCTTTGTACCTATTGATACAACGACTTACAGCGATTTTCACCGTCAAGTTATTGCTTCAGGAGTTTTAAATCAATTTATGCTTAGCTATGTAGACGAACATAGGGAGGAGTTTCGTCATAAGTACAAGAGTTTTGGACAATTTGATGAAAAATATGAAGTTAAAGAAGAGATGCTTGAGGCTTTAGTTGTAGAAGCCGCCAAAGACAGTATTGAATATGACGAAAAAGAGTTTGCTGTCTCTCACGATTTTTTATTCTTACAAATGAAAGCTCTGGTGGCACGCGATCTTTTCGATATGAGCGAATACTATCAGGTGCTGAATACACGCGATAAATCCTTCTTAAAAGCTGTGGAGGTGCTCGAAAATAAAAAGAAACGTTTAGCTTATTATAACCAACAAGATTAATGATGATGAAAGTAGATATTCCAAACATAAAACACCGTGAATCAAATAATTTTTTCCTTTTGGCTGGTCCGTGTGTGATCGAAGGAGAAAAGATGGCTATGGACATCGCCGAACATGTGGTGAGTTTGTCTGACAAATACAATATACCTTATGTGTTCAAAGGCTCTTACCGTAAAGCCAACCGTTCCCGTTTAGATTCTTTTATGGGGATTGGTGATGTGGATGCCTTGCAGATTTTGAAGAAAGTAAGTACAACATTTGATATTCCGGTGGTGACCGATATTCATACGGCCGAAGAGGCTTTCATCGCGGCCGAATATGTGGATGTGCTGCAGATACCCGCTTTTCTTTGTCGACAGACCGATTTATTGCTTGCTGCTGCTAAAACCGGTAAGGTCGTTAATATCAAGAAAGGCCAATTTCTAGCGCCGGCTTCTATGCAGTTTGCTGCTCAAAAAATTGCCGATGCAGGTAATAAAAATGTGATGCTGACAGAGCGCGGTACTACTTTTGGTTATGGTGATTTGGTGGTAGATTACCGCGGCATTCCGGAGATGCAAAAAACAGGATATCCCGTGGTGATGGATGTGACGCACTCTTTACAACAACCCAATACAACGTCGGGTGTTACCGGTGGTAAACCGGAACTGATAGAGACCATTGCCAAGGCGGCTATAGCTGTAGGTGCTGATGGTTTGTTTATTGAGACCCACAAAGATCCGTCTGTTGCTAAAAGTGACGGTGCCAACATGTTACGATTAGACTTGCTCGATGGTCTTTTAGAAAAATTAACAGCGATCCGCAGCGCACTTTAAATGAAGAGTAAGAATTCAGTTATATTTTGGGCTATTTTTTGCTGCTTGCTGTGGTCTTCGGCTTTTGTTGGTATTAAAATTGGTTTGCATTATTCGGAGCCTTTGCGTTTTGCCGGTATCCGTTTTATGTTGGCCGGCTTGCTGACGGTGCCTTTTTGTTATGATCTTAAGAACTATTTTAACTATGTCAAAAAAAGCTGGAAGTTTCTTTTGTTCATAGCTTTCTTACAAACGGCTTTGCACTATTCGCTGTTTTATCTGGGATTGATTAGAGTAGAGGGGGCTTTGGCTGCTATTGTGGTGGGGTCTTCACCGCTTTTTGTGGCTATTACGTCACATTTTATCATGGCTAATGATAAAATGAGCTGGGCTAAGGCTTTGACTATTGTTGCAGGGGTTTCCGGGGTAACTTTAGTAGCATTGGGACGTAGTCTGGGACAGGAAAATGCCAATGTGCAATTGCTGGGTGTACTTTTACTTTTAATCACCAATATTGCTGGTTCGTTTAATAATATATTGGTAGCTAAAGAAAAAAACAATATTCCTCCGCTGGTCATCAGTAGTTTCTCGATGTTTGTCGGAGGTCTTATTATTTTCTTGTTTTCTATCCCGATGGAAGGGGTGATTGATTTTGTGCCTCGTCCACGCGAGTACTATGTGGCTTTGGCTTGGCTTACTTTTGTAAGTGCTGCTGGTGTTTCTATCTGGACTAAGCTCTTAAAAATACCGGGCATCGTGATTAGTGAACTAAACTTTTGGAAATTCTTGATTCCGGTATCAGGTGCCATCCTGGCCTGGGCTCTTTTGCCAGATGAAAATCCCAACTGGATCACAGTCATAGGAATACTGATAATCGGTTCGTCGTTGATGTTGTTGAATCTTTATAACCGAGGAATGTTTGGAAAAAATAAGATATCAAGATGATGGAAAAATATAAAGTTTTCATATCGAGTGTTCAAAGTGAATTGCACAAGAAAGAAAAATGCTTGCTGATTATTTCAGGGAGGATCCTTTGATGCAGATGTTTTTTGAGCCTTTTATCTTTGAAGAAATTTCGGCAAAAAATCAACGACCATATGGTGTTTATGAAGATGAAGTAAAGAAATCTGACATAATTTACTCTTGGCAGACTGCTTATTTCAGACCGGAGATATTGAGCGGTATGGAACCGGAATTTCGGAGATTCTTGACATGAATAATGACACACCACGAACCAAGCCTGTGTTTTCTTTGAACGATGGGTTTAATCTTAACTTATGGAGAAAGAGCGATATAGATGCTATTTCGACCACACATGATACCACACATGATAGTCTGGATTTTATGCATAAATCGGACCGCTTAGTTTTGGTGGTAAGTGGAGAAATGAACCGGGGAGAATTGATGGAAAAATTGAAGATTAGTAATCGCGTTTATTTTGCCAAAAATTACTTAAAACCTGTTTTGGAAAGTGGGTATCTGGAAAAGACTATTCCTGATAAACCACAGAGTAAAAATCAACAATATAAATTAACGCGTAAGGGAAAAGTTTTACAGCGAAAATTAAAAAAAAGAATAAATCAATAATGAGTTTTACATTAGATACCATACGACAAGAAGCCAAGGCTTTTGTAGAAAAATACCTTCAAGAGACCCGCGTGGTGGCTTTTTATGCCAAAATGGGGGTGGGGAAGACCACTTTTATCAAGGAGCTTTGTGGCGTATTAGGGGTGACTGACCCGATAAATAGCCCTACGTTTGCTATTGTAAATGAGTACAATACACAGGATGGGAAACAGCTTTATCACTTTGATTTTTATCGCATAAAGGACATCCATGAAGCCGTGGATTTTGGTGCGGAAGATTATTTCTATAGCGGTAATACTTGCTTGATAGAGTGGCCGGAGCTGGTAGAGCCTATGTTGCCGGAAGATGTTCTGAAGGTGAGTTTAGAGCTTTTAGATAATGATGAAAGGGTGTTGAAAATAATTAAAGATTAATAATTCAAGATGAGAAATTCTATGAGAGATATCGTTTTCATCTTTACTATGATGCTCTTGGCGTCTTGTGGAGGTAAAAAAACAAAAGTAGAACCTGTTGCAATAGAGAATATTGACACGGTGACTTACCAGCCTGAAATGCGTTACGGTATCAATATTGATTCTTTGGATATAGAGCATAAACGAGTAAGACGTAACGAGTTCTTGGGTGCCATTCTGGAACACGAAGGTATTTCAAGCAAAGAAGTCTATACTATTTCTAAAAAATACCGCGATGTATTTGACGTCCGCAAAGTGCGTGTGGGGGGTAATTACGAACTGTTTCATACCCGCGATTCGGTACCCGAACTGGCTTATTTTGTTTATGAGAAAAGCATTGCTGAGCTGGTGATTTACGATTTTACCGGAGAGGAAGTAGTGGCAAGTACTTGGTTGAAAGAGATTAAGGTGCGCGAAAAAGAGGTGGCTGGAATAATAGAATACTCCCTATGGCAGTCAGTAGTAGATCAGGGGGCGCATCCGCTGATAGCTATTGAGCTTTCTGAGATTTATGCCTGGAGTGTCGACTTTTTTGGCATTGCCAAAGGGGATCGTTTCAAGGTGGTGTATCAGGAAGAATATGTCGATTCTACGTCGCTTGGTATCAAGGAGATTAAATATGCCCAGTTTAAGCACAAAGGTCAGGTTTACTATGCTATTCCTTTTGAGCAGAACGGTTCTGTAGGGTACTTTAACGAAGATGGCGAGAGCCTTAAACGGGCCTTTCTGAAGGCGCCATTGCGTTATTCACGCATCAGTTCTGGGTTTAGTAATAACCGTTTTCATCCGGTACTTAAGCGTTACAGAGCACACCATGGTATCGATTATGCAGCTCCTTCCGGCACTCCTGTGCATACCATTGGCGATGGTACTATTATCAAACGTGGTTATCAGAAGAATGGTGGCGGTAATTATATTAAGATCAAACACAATTCGGTATACACCACTGTGTATATGCACCTTAAGGGTTTTGCTAAAGGAATGAACGTGGGGGTGCGTGTGAAGCAAGGGCAAACGATTGGGTACGTAGGTGCTACGGGCTTGGCAACAGGTCCTCATCTGGATTTTCGTGTTTATCGCAACGGGTCGGCTATGAATCCTTTAAAAGTAAAATCGCCGCCGGTAGAGCCTATTCTGGACGAGAATAAGGCCGCTTTCGAGCTGAAAAAAGATTCTGCCTTTCAGGCATTAAGGGCCGTGAAATACCATGACGAGGATGGCAACTTGTTGGCTGATGAGAACTTAGAAGAGGATATAAGAATGAATACCGAAACGCTTTAAAAAATGAATGTAAGCGTAATACAATACGATATAGCCTGGCAAAATCCGGCAAAGAATCTTACTTATCTTAAGAGTAAATTGCGTGGTTTGCCAATGAATACTGATTTGGTTATTTTGCCCGAAATGTTCCAGTCAGGTGTCACCACAGAGGTGGAAACTAACTACGAAACCATGGATGGCCCTTCTGTTACTTTTATGAAAGAGCAAGCCCTGATGTATAATTTTGCTATTTGTGGCAGTATCTTGATAAAGGAAAAAGAGAAGTACTACAACCGTTTTGTGTTTGTATCGCCCGAGGGTGAAATCTATATTTATGATAAACGTCATCGTTTTACTCTGGGTGGAGAGCACAAGGTGGTAGAAGCAGGGCAGAATAATATCATAATAGACTATAAAGGTTGGCGCATTAAGCCGCAAATATGCTACGATTTGCGTTTTCCGGTATGGAGCCGTAATGTAGAAAACTACGATTTACTTATTTATGTCGCTAATTGGCCTAAGGCGCGTGATTTTGCTTACGAAACCTTGATACGTGCCCGTGCTATTGAAAATCAGTCTTTTGTGTGTGCCTGTAATCGCATTGGTGTAGATGGGAGCAAAATTGTTTACAATGGTAATAGCTTAGTTATTAATGCCCGTGGTGAAACGATGGAAGATGCTAAGAGTAAGGAAACCATTATTAATACCTACCTGGATAAAGATGATTTAGAGAAATTTCGTCGTCGTTTTTCTGTTTTGGAGGATGGGGATAGTTTTGAGATAAACATCTAAAATTCCTTTTTAAGAAATACATTTTGCTACGATATTCTTTCAGAGTATTTTTGCACAAAATTTCTAACCCATATTGACAAATAAAAAGATGGAAGAAAGAAAAGAAGCCTTTGGCCGTTTGTTAGAGATCATGGAACGCCTGAGAGCTGAGTGTCCTTGGGATCGCAAACAGACGCTTGAGAGTCTACGTCACCTCACCATAGAGGAGACTTACGAACTGGCCGATGCCATTGTGAAAAATGATTTGCAGGACATCAAAAAAGAGCTGGGTGATATCTTGCTTCACATTGTATTTTATGCCAAGATAGGGGAAGAAAAAGAAGCTTTTGACATCAAGGACGTACTCGATGCCATATGCGAAAAACTGATTTACCGTCACCCGCATATCTTTGGCGATGTAGATGCTAATGATGCAGACACAGTAGCCCAAAACTGGGAGCAGCTGAAACTGAAAGAAAAAGGCGGTAATAAACGGGTTTTGCAAGGGGTGCCGGATGCTTTGCCGCCAATGATAAAAGCTCACCGTGTACAGGACAAAGCCCGTGGTGTCGGTTTTGATTGGGAAGAGAAAGAACAAGTGTGGGAAAAGGTGAAAGAAGAGGTCGCCGAGGTGGAAGTAGAGATCAAAGCAGGCGATAAAGATAAGATGGAAGCCGAATTTGGCGATTTGATGTTTAGTGTCATCAATGCAGCCCGTTTATATGGGGTGGATCCGGAAATGGCTTTGGCCCGTACGAATGAGAAATTCATTCAACGCTTCAATTATCTGGAAGAAAAAACAATAATGCAAGGTAAAAGCCTGCATGATATGAGTCTGGAGGAGATGGATGTGATATGGGAAGAGGCGAAGCTGAGAAGCTAGAAAAAGAGACGGAGTGACATGTAAATAGGCTTTTAAAGCCAAGAGCTATCATTGAAAAGAAATAAATAAAATCAGAATATAATGGCATTAAAGTGTGGAATTGTAGGATTGCCTAACGTGGGTAAATCAACGCTTTTTAACTGTTTGTCGAATGCTAAAGCACAGTCGGCTAACTTTCCTTTTTGTACAATAGAACCTAACGTAGGGGTGATTACAGTACCGGACGATCGTTTGACCAAGCTAGAAGAACTGGTAAAACCGCAACGTGTACAACCGGCTACCGTTGAGATAGTGGATATTGCGGGACTTGTAAAAGGCGCCAGCAAAGGAGAAGGACTAGGTAATAAATTTTTGGGAAATATCCGCGAAACTGATGCTATCTTGCACGTGATTCGTTGTTTTGAAGATGAAAATGTGACGCATGTAGATGGTAGTGTGGATCCTGTGCGCGACAAAGAGGTGATTGATTTTGAGCTACAGCTGAAAGATTTGGAAACGGTGGAAAATAATATTGCCCGTTTGCAAAAGGCCACTAAAGGAGGTCAAAACAAAACAGCGGCAAAAGCCCTCACTATAGCAGAGCGTTATAAAGAAACATTAGAGTCAGGTAAGTCGGCCCGTACGCTTCAGTTAGAAGAAGATGAGTTCGAGCTGGTAAAAGATTTTCAGCTTTTGACCAATAAACCGATCCTTTATGTGTGTAATGTAGATGAAAATTCAGCGGTTGACGGTAATGCTCATGTGGAAGCCTTGCGCAATTCGGTAAAGGATGAAAAAGCGGGCTTAATCATTGTAGCGGCAGCTACTGAAGCAGATATCGCCGAGTTGGAAACTTACGAGGAAAAACAAATGTTTCTGGAAGATATGGGTTTAAAAGAGCCGGGAGTGAATAAATTGATTCGTGCAGCCTATTCACTGCTTGATTTGGAAACTTATTTCACTGCCGGTGTAAAAGAAGTACGAGCCTGGACTTATCCTAAAGGGGCAAAAGCACCTCAGGCTGCAGCCGTTATCCATACCGATTTCGAAAAAGGATTTATTCGTGCAGAGGTCATCAAATACAACGATTACGTCGAACTAGGTTCTGAAAATGCTTGTAAAGAGGCCGGAAAACTTAACGTGGAAGGAAAAGAATACGTGGTGCAGGATGGCGACATCATGCACTTCCGTTTTAACGTATAAGCTCCCTAAATCCCCCGAAGGGGGGACTTAGGTACAAGTTATTAAGACTGCAGTAAGCTGCCAATAAGTTTGCAGCTTACTGCAGTCGTTCCTCATTCATAATGACTCTCTCGTTTATGAATTTCGCAACTGTTTTATGAATCCATCCATCCTAACATCTGAGGTACAGCAATTCTTAAAAGAGAATGCAAAGGTGACTCCGGCGCAAATGGCTTTGAAGAAGTCTCCTTTTGTGGATGTAGGTTCCTCAGAGTTGGCCGGACAGATTGATTCTTATCAACGTTTAAGATCCAAATTACCAACTTGGACAGCATCAGCAAACATCTATTACCCTCCCCGACAGAATGCCGAACAATGCTCGTCAGAAGCCACGGCAAAGTATAAAGCATCCTTAGTTTCTGGGAAAAAAGCCATTGATCTCACCGGAGGTTTTGGTGTAGATGTGTGGGCGCTTTCGCAACGATTTGAACAGGTGGATTATTGCGAAATGAATGAGCAGCTTTACCCTATTGTTGCGCATAATTTCAAGAGATTGGGCTGTGAGAATGTGACGTGTCATTTAGGGGATGGTGTAGAGTTTTTGCTTAAGTCCGACGGTGGTTCTAAACCTCCCGGGTTTAATTTGTATGATCTTATTTACTTAGATCCTGCCCGTCGCGATGAGCACAATCGCAAGATGGTGAGCTTTGCCGATTGTGTCCCTAATGTGGTAGAGCTACAAGATACATTTTTTGAGCATTCAGAAAAGGCAATGATAAAAGCGTCTCCGATGATGGATGTTTCGTTGGCTTTGGATGAGCTGAAATATGTGAAGGAAGTTCACGTGGTGGCTTTGAAGAATGAGTGCAAGGAGTTGCTCTTTTTAATGGAAAAAGATTTCGAAGGAGAGCCTGAAATTATTTGTGTCAATTTACCGGCAAAAGGATCTTTTTCATTCAAACGAAGCGAAGAGCTAACGTCTCAAGCGTCATTTTTATTGCCGGACAATTACCTGTTCGAGCCCGATACAGCGGTGTTGAAAGCAGGAGCTTTTAATGTAATGGCCGAAAAGATGAATTTGAAAAAGTTGCATCCATCTACTCATCTTTATACTTCAGATAGTAGGTGTTCCGGCTTTCCCGGAAAAACTTATGAGGTGAAATCTAATGTGGAGTATAATAAAAAGAAAATTATACCTCTTCTTTCTGAGAAAAAGGCCAATATTAAGACTTACAATTTCTCGAATACTCCACAGCAGGTCAAAAAGAAACTTGGTTTGAAAGATGGCGGTGATACTTTTCTTTTCGGCGTAAAAACGGTGGATGATAAGTTTCGGGTGCTCTTGTGTGAGCAGATATAAAGTAGCAAAGAACCCCACCGAAATGAAGCCCTTTGCTGGAGGGAGCAGATAATATAAGGAATTCATTTCCTTATGATTAAAGTGTGTGATGAGTGTATGTGCTTGTCTGCAATTTAAAGCAGATCGATTTTGAATGGGTTGTTTTTAATCTGTGCATCTATTCAATAGCAGTGGTAGGCACAAAAGAGAACTTAATCATAAACTCACCGCAACACTCCATATAGCTATTAACTTTGAACAAGGCATAGCCATCAGCACATTCTACCACATAGTAGCTACCCACGCTAAGAGTTTCGTTAGTCGTATCCCAGCTATCCGGAATGGTCATTGGTTCGGTCAGGTTAATAGCTGTGAATTTCTTAATATGGTTTTCGCCATCGAAGAGAAAAGAGTTAACAAAAGCTAAAGTGCTTCGATCCAGATAGCCGTCTCTGGCGCCATCCACATAATCATTAGCAGAAAAGTCAAAGCCCATTGTAGCATCGTCGAAATAAACCAGATAAGTTTCGGTCCATTGCATAGTATCCAGATAAGACGCCGGAATAAAGCTCTCTTCTGTATCGTCACCATCGCCTGCTTCTTGTGTAAAGGTGCCTGATGCAGCAACACCTGTTGCACTCCCGTCAGATGAATGAACGGTTCCGATAAAAGTACCGGCGATACTACCCTCTGTGTCGTTAACGATTTCTACTGAGATAGATTCAAAATAGAATGACGCATCAGTGGTAGAGATGTGCATGTGTCCTTGCATGTTATCGCTTCCTTCTTCTAATGTATATGAGCCTTTACCCGTGTAATTATAAAGACCAATGTTGAAACTGGCATTGTCGTCATTTGAGGCATCAACAAAGAGCATCATTTCTCCGTGTTCTTCCATAGCTTCAATGCTAATATCATCCATTACATATTTAGTCCCATCAAGCACTAGGGCTGTTTCGGTAACGCTAACGTCGCCATCTTCTTCACAAGCTATAAAGCTGAAAATAAGGGCTAAAATCATCAATAACTGACTTGTGTCTTTCGTTTTCATAGTTTTTGTTTTAAGTGATAAAAAAGATTGATTTAATGGTTTATTTTCTTGCTATTACGTGCGGTTCTGTTAATGGAAATCATTTAATGCTTCTATCAGACTACGTTTACGCATTTTGTCTATTGGAATTTTGCTTTTGTCTATCAGTGTTAGTTCACTGCTATTGTCAGCTACTTCTTCCAGGCAATTGAGGTTAACCAAGTGTTTGGAGTCTGTTCGCCAGAAGTAATAGGCATTGAGTTTGCGCTCTAAATCATTGATGTTAGCATCAATGTGTTCTATGCTTTTATCTATATGGTGTATAGTGCTGCCTTTGCTATTGGCTTCGCAATAGAGGATGTCATCTATCGTAAATATATAGATGAGGCTTTTTATATTGATTTTAACCTTTTGGCTCATTCTTTGTCCTGTTGTGCGAGGAGGTGTCGGTTTTTACAAGGACAAATATGCGGTAAAAAATACTAAGGTTTTTAGTAGATGAATATTCGGGAATGATGAGTGAAGATACGGTAAGAGAGAGGTATTATTGCAAGGATTGTTTTTGGGGTAAGTAAATCTAAAACAGGGTTCTTGTTAAACTTTTTTTGTCATCACCAAATCCAGAAATTTACCCATGCCATTACCCAGTTCTTTGTATTCTTCGTCAGTTTTTGAGAAGCCTTTTTTGTGGTAAAATTTAACGGCATTTTCGTTGGTATGGAGCACTTGCAGGCGGATATTATCCTGATGATTGTCGCGGGCGATGTCCTCCATTTTTTTTAACAATGTACTGCCAACGCCTTTGCCTTGCGATGATGAATGCAGGTAAAGCTTATGCATCATCAGTTGTGGCGTGTTGCGGAAGTAAAGCTCGTAGGCGCAATAAGCGATAGGAGTATCACCATCAAAAGCCAGAACGAAATGATGACCTTCGTCGGTCATTTGTTGGTACAATGCTTCAGCGCTATACATCCACTGCATCATATAGTCGAGTTGCTCAGGGCTCATCAGCGGACCAAAGGTTCGGGGCCAGATGTCCTTGGCTACGTATTGGATGTGGGGGATGTCTTCGAGGGTAGCTTCTTTGTAGGTGATCATAGATTTAAAATATCAAGAAATACTGTTGTAATAAGCGAGAAGGCGCAATAAAAACAGAATATAATGTGTTTTTTAGTTTGAACTGCTGTAATTGAGCTAAAAGTCTAATATAGCAGAATCGTAAAAGTACTTAAAATATATTTATGAAGAAAACCCCCTTAAATCGGGTAATTTTTACAGCATCCGAAAAGCCCGCTCAGCAGCGTTAGCCAGCAGAGTCGGGGCCGTGTTAAGGCTTTCGTCCAGCGTCATGGGTTTTTGGGCAATGGGGAAGATGGCATCGAAACCATGGTCGTACAGTTCGCGGTGGTCGGCACCCAGGTAGCCGGCAAAGGCCAGTACTTTTTTATCAGCGGCTTTAGCCAGTTGAGCTACAGCATAGGGGGTTTTGCCTTGTTTGGTTTGGGCATCTATTTTGCCCTCTCCGGTAATGATGATGTCGGCCTGCGCTACTTTTTCTTTCAGGCTGAGGGTTTGGGTCACAATGTCAAAACCAGCTTGAAGTGTGCCGCCCAGAAAGGCTAAAGATCCGGCGCCCATACCCCCTGCAGCACCGGCACCCGGTGTGTTTTCCACATCAGTGCCCAAGTCTTGTTTTATGGTTTCGGCCAAATGATGAAGGTTAGCATCCAGTTGCTTAACCATTGTAGGTGTGGCTCCTTTCTGCGGACCGTAAACCGCCGAAGCACCTGATTCTCCGGTCAGGGGATTTTGAACATCGCAGGCTATCAGGAAAGTGGCTTTTTTTACATTGTCTGCCACAGCGCTATTATCAATTTTTGCCAAATCAGATAGCGCACCTCCTCCTTCGGCTATTTCTTTATCGTTTATATCCAGAAAACGGTAGCCTAATGCTTTGGCCATACCTGTGCCGCCATCGTTGGTGACGCTACCGCCCAAACCGAGGATGATTTTTTGTGCGCCGTTTTCTAAGGCTTCTTTAATAATTTCTCCTGTGCCGTATGTGGAAGTTATCAAGGGGTTTTTCTCTTCCGGTTTTAGCAATTCAATGCCCGAAGCCGCTGCCATTTCTATCACAGCTGTATCATCAGGCAGTAGGCCATAAAAGCCTTCTATTTCGCGCCCCAAGGCATCGTGTGCGGGGCATTTGATTATTTTTCCACCAGTAGCATTCACAAAAGCCTTCACCGTGCCTTCGCCACCATCAGCCACCGGGTATTGCTCAATCTTAGCCTCCGGAAATACGCGACGAATCCCTTCCGTCAAGGCATTGGCTACACCAGTCGACGACAAACAGTTTTTAAACGAATCGGGCAGGATGAGGATGTTCATTGTTGTTGTTATTGGCTGTTAGCTATTAGCCTTTAGCTGTTGGCCTTTGGCTTTTGGCTATTTGTGACGTAGAAAAACACTTATAATTTTTCGTTTTTCATCTTCCATTCTGGTTGTTAGTTGTTTATGACGTAGAAAAAACATTTTTAATTTTTCATTCTACATTTTTCATTGACTAAACACAGTAACCTCTGTCTTCTTTCAACCACACCGTTTGGTAAGCTTCCAGTTCCAGGCTGCTCATGTCCACCATTTCGCCAAGAATCAAATCCTTGTACATACCATCAAACCCGTCGAAGTTAACATTAAAGCTTTCGGCTGTCATATTAGAAACCGATAGAATGGCTTCGCCGCTTTCTTTCTCGGCGCGGTAGACTACAAACAGGTCGTCGCTGGTTTCGAGTATCATTTGCGAGGCTTCAGGATGAAAGGCTTTTTCGTTACGGCGTATTTTTAGTATGCCGGTGAGTATTTCGAAGACTTGAGCGTGATCACTTTCGTTGTCCGAAATCAAATCCAAAATCTCATTGTGATCCCATTTACGGCGGTTGATGGTGCGGTTTTGTCCCGTCTCGGCTACGCCTTCCTGGTAGTTGTGTGTGCCCAGCAGGCTATGGATATAAATGGCCGGAATACCTTGCAGGGTCATCATAATAACTTGCGAAGTGATAAAACGCGGAATCTGGAAGTCGTCTTCGCCAACTTTTGTGCCTTTCAGCGCATCGTAATAGGTGATGTTGAGTTCGTAAGGAACATCCTTGCCATCCACCGTACGTCGGGTGTTGATGCGGCCTCCGAAGTCTTTCATTTTGCCGAAAAGTGCCGATTTCTCGTCGTCAGGCAGCAGACCTTCTAGTGGGCGAACACCTATGCCGTCGTGTGAAGCGGTAAAGTTGAAATAGGTCATTTTATCGCCCGGGTCTTCCAAAGTGGAGGCCCATTCCGTCAGGTATTTTGAGCTACCGGTATGTAAGGCGTGTAACAATAATGGTGGCAGAGCAAACTGATACACCATATGGGCTTCGTCACCTTGACCAAAATAGCTGATGTTTTCTTTGTGAGGAACATTCGTTTCGGTTAATAAGACCGTTCCCGGTATGCAATAGTCCAGCACGTCGCGCATAAGTTTTACGGCTTCGTGTGTTTCTTTTTCGTGCAGGCAGCCGGTGCCACTGCGTTTCCATAAGAAAGCAATAGCATCCAGGCGTATCACAGAAATGCCTTTGTCAATATAAGAGAGTAAGATCTCTAGCATGGCCAGCATCAGTTCCGGGTTGTTGTAGTTAAGGTCTATTTGATCGGCACTGAAGGTGGTCCAAACCTTCTTTTCTCCTTCGGGAGTGTTAAAAGGTGTAAGCAAAGCACTACTACGCGGACGCACCACTTGCGAAGTGTCAAAGTCATCGTCCACCGTCAGAATATAATCTTTTCCGGGAGCCTCTCCTTTTTGGAATTGCTCCATCCACTGACTTTTGGCAGAAATATGGTTAACCACTAAATCGGCCATCATACGGAAATCGGTGGTGATAGTTTTGATATCTTCCCAGTCGCCTAAGTCAGGATTCACCTGATTGAAATCAATAACGGAAAAACCATCGTCACTACTGTATGGAAAAAAGGGCAGTATATGAACGATAGAAATAGCATCGCTCAGATTTTCTTTTATAAAGGAGTAAAGGGTGCTCAGCGGTTTTTCGCCCTCTTTCAACAACGAGTCGCCGTAGGTTATCAGGAAAGCATCTGACTCATCCCATAGTGGCTTCGGTGGAGTATTGCGTTTGTATTTCTCAAAAAGTGCCTGATATTTTTTGAATATCTCTGACGTCAGTTTATCACCATAAATAAACTGCAGGCGTTGCTTTATTTGTCCCAACATAACGAGATGTATCTAATTTCTTAACCTTAACCTCAATCTCAGCCTTAACCTCAATTTCAATCTCAATCTCAATCTCACTCTTAACCTTATTTATTATCCTCTTCCACAATCTTGTAAAACTCTTCCATTACATCAGGAACGGCACTAATGACACGTTTCCAAGATGGCATAAATGGCACCTGATACGGATAGTCAAGATAATCGACTCCGGCTTTATAAATATTTTTGGCAAACATATCCACCATGCGTTCTTCGCGGTCACGGTCTATCGTTAAGCCATTGATGATGGCATCGGCATTGAACTGTTCTACAAAATCGAGAGCAATGCGCTGATAGGTCGCTTTGATGGAACGGAAAGTTCCTTTGTCAAAGATGCTGCCGTTGGTGGCCAGCTTGGCATATACGTTGCGTGCTATGTCGCTACTCATCTTAGAGAGGCCGCTACTGGCATTTTCTACCGATACGGGTTGGTGTTTGTGTTCGTAAGCGTCACCTATCTCTACCTGACAGATGCGGCTGAAGGAGTTGTTGCGTTGTACTTCGCTGAGAATGCCTACTTCAAGTCCCCAGTCAGAAGGAATTCGCACGGTCTTTAATACGTCAGCACGCATGGAGAATTCACCGGCCAAAATGTAACGGAAACTGTCTAAGAATTCTAAATATTCAAGTGGGCCGAAGAATTTTTTCAGCGTACGCAATAGCGGAGTGACCAACAAACGGGTGACACGGCCGTTTAGTTTTTCGTCATCCGCGCGGAAGTAGTAACCCTTACAGAATTTGTAGTTGAATATTGGATCAGCCACCGGGTAGTAAAGGCGGGCCAACATCTCCTTATCATAAGTAACAATGTCGGCATCATGCAGCGCAATAGCTTCCGATTTGCCACTGGCAATCATATAACCAAAGCAGGTCCACACGTTACGGCCTTTTCCTAGCTCGCCAAGGTGTACTTTTTTCTTTTCAAGTTTTTTCTTAAGCTCCATCATACGTGGCCCCTCGTTCCAGATAATTTTATGGCGCGGGTTGTTTTTATCTTTGCTCAGTACCGAGAAATATTCTTTGGCATATTCAAATTGTTCTTTGGTGGCACGGTCCAAGCCTATGACAATTTCGCCTACATATTCTATTTCGCTTAGAATCTTGACAATGTTTTTTAATGCATCGGTCTCCATTTCTGAAGCTAAAGATGGGATTATGAGCCCCATAGGACGTTTCTTAGCAAACTTAAGTAATCTTTTTTCCAGTTCTTCCACATCGATGTTATGGAAATTGTGTAAGGTCGTTACCAGACCGTTTTGATAAAAGTCGCCCATAGTTGTTTATTTTAAATATTGGTTTTATTATTAAAAATACGCGTGAAGATGTTAATAATCAGCGGTGTGAGTTTTTTTGCAATAATGGCATGGTCTAATTTGCGGCTCAGTACCTGTAAGTTATGATGTACCGTTTGGTTCCGTTTTACTGTATCTGTAAGCAAGTTGTAAGCATCATCTATCAGTTTGTCGGTTAATTCACAATTCTCTGTAGCTGGTAGTTCAAAGCCTAAATGCTCTATTTCTTCTTTGTATACCTCGTATTTATTGATGACTACTGGTAGTCCATAGCACATCATTTCCAGTAGGTTGTTGCCAAAGCCCTCTATTTCGCTAAAGTAGGTTCCTATGCCGCCCTGAGCAGCCACTATCGATGGTACTTCTTTAAACTTATAGTATTTTTTATCAACAATGATGTCGCGGTGTGATAGTATGGTGTGTTCTCCAAAGATAAGCAGAACATTTGAGCCTGGACGTGTTTTTAGCAATTTTGCGTAATAATCTTCCAGGTATTCCACGTATGATTCTTGTTCGTCGCCCGAATGACCACTTACCAGTACTACTACACTTTTGGTTTGTTTGTTGGCCAAAAACTTCTCTTCCAGTTTGAAAGCTAGGTTCAAAGCAACCTCGATACGTTTGCGTGGTACCACACGGGTATGTTGCAGCAGTATGCAGGCATCATCCAGTGTCAACCCTTTTTCGTTTAGTTTGCTTAGTAAGCCAATATCACGGAAAAAGTCGTTGTTGTAGTTGTCCTGAACAGGGGAAATAGGTTCATTTTTAGTCCAATCGAGGTTTTCCCATTCCCATGGTATATCACTGGTGTTTGGCACGACACAGGAGCGGTGTTTGAAAAACTCTTCCAGATTAGGTACATCAATACCTTCTTCTTTGTACATACGTTTAGCGATCTCTATCTGAGAATGGTTGATAAAAGCCAATCCATCGACGTATTCGCCAGGTAAATATTTCAAGTATTTTTTGATTACCGGATTAGGTTTTGCAAAGATCGGGCGTTCAAAATAAGAATCGTGCCACCATACCATCAGCTTAGGCCATATGATGCCTTGTTCGCGCAATTCTTCGATATAGTAGCCTAAACCTACAGCCGTAATAAAATTGTACGGATGGCAGGTGTTGTGCGCAATGATGAGGTCTATATGGTTACGTTCTACCCACTCTTTTATCACCTCCTTAGCATACATACCCTGTTCGTGAATCAACTCATCAAGGCCTTCGGTATGTTCACTTTGAAAATCGCGGATGATGCGTTTGTGTGCTTCATTTTTGTGCCAGAAAACATCATCTGTTTCGGCGTTGAAGCGGGGAGAAGAGTGGGCTGCCAGAAAGAAAATATTTCCCAGCTCCATCTTCATATTATCCACCATGGCGTTTACTGTTTGGTCTATCACAATAGATACACCGTCATTTTTACCAATAAGTGAATGTATAATGCCTACGTGTATGTGTTGCAGTTTCATGTTTAATGTGTGTATTATTCAATGTTCTAATGATTCAATATTCTAATACGTGAATGCGAGAATGATTGAATGAGCTTGTTATATATTTAATATTTCTAATAGTTGACTGAGCTTGGTGATGACGTAGTCGGGTTTTAATTCCGCACAACGTTTGTCGTCCATCCGTAAGCGGTATGATCGTTTGTCTCCTCCGAAAAGCACCGTTTTGAGTCCGGCTTGACTGGCCGTATATATGTCTTTGAGCATGTCGTTGCCTACAAAAATGGCCTCTTCGGGTTTTATACCCCGTTTGGCCAGCTGAGGAATTAGCTTTTCAAACAAGGCGACATCCGGCTTGCCGCGTAACTCTTTATAGGAGTATATTGTCAGATCTTTTTCAAATGGATAAATGATTTCTTCATCTTTTTCTATGTCATAAAGAAAATAATTCATAATTACCGGAGTATAGAATTGTGCATTGGATATAATGCCCAGTTCGTAATCACTCTCTCCCATTTTTTTTATGAGATCTTCCATTCCCGGCATAGGCCATACGCGGTTGGTTTGTAGCTCAAAAACAAAGGTAAATAGAATAACATCCGATTTTTCTGTAGATTTAATAATACCAGTCGCTTCGGCACTGGTCAAAGCGCATTCCCATACTTTCAGGATGTTGACTTCAGGATAAGGTTTGCCGGCGTCTATTTCCATCTCCTTGTACTTGCTGAGACAAGAAAAATAGGTCTTGTAAATACTGTCAAAAGCATCGGCATCGTCTTTCAAAATTTGATAATTAGCTACTGTCAGTGCTTTTTTTATCATCTGAAAGCTGTACTCTGCTTGGTCTACATCACCAGAAGCAGATATCAGCAGGGTGCCGTATATATCAAAAATGACCGCTTTTACACTGGCTTCCCCTGTTTGAGGTTCTGCTTTTGTTGGTATGACTTCTAAAGGTTTTAGCTCTTTAAGATAAGGTCTTATAGAGGCGATATAATCTCTTTCCATATTCTAATTCAGACAATTCTGTACTGATAATTTCTTTGTTGTTATTCTTGAATTCTACCCTGTCGTTGTCAAAAAATGACGCAATAGCAGGATTTTTTTCTAAAAATGATGCTTTACCTCCATTCAAAACTTCTTTGATTACGGTCATTTGTTCGGTCATCTCCAAAACAGGGAAATCGACCCATTTGTTTTGCCACTCGACCTCTATTTTGTCATAAATAAGAGGGTAGTTGAGCCCCATATCACGAAGGTCGGGAAGCACCGCCGGGATTTCCCGTCCGGCTACCGGAGTGCCCCATAGCCAGGGTTCTACGAAGACCATGCCAAAACCTTCCATTATACTGGTGGTAAAGCAAACGTCAGCACCTTTCATGACCCATTCAAAGTCCAATTTAATACCGGCTTCAAAGCTCAGGTTGATGTTGTTTTCTTTGCAGAATGCAACCCATTTATTGTAAGGTTGTATCTCTACAGGATTAAGAGGTGGCAGTGTTACAATAAAGTTAGCTGTTTCGCCAAAAGCTGCGGCCAGTAGTATGTATTCTCCTATGTTTTTGCGACGGATCACACGCACAGGATAAGCCACCATCATCTTACCGGTTTTAAGGCCCAGCACCTGTTCTATTTTGGCTTTAGCTTCCGGTTTGCTAAGCTCTGTTGTTATGTTTGGTGTCGAAACAGGATTGGGCCACAGCTGTATGCGTGACTCTGGTAATCCTTTTTTTAATAAGCGTTTACGATCAAAGCTATTCAATACTCCGAAGTGATAATTCTCTATGCCTTCAGGATACATTATGGCGTTAATATCTTTTGCACCCAATAAACCAAGCCCTTGTTCCAGATATTGATAATTAGACGGGCGGTCTTCCGGAAAGTCATGCGCATGATTTACAATGTTGTAACCTTCTTTAGCCAAAGAGTACATGGCGTAAGTTAATGCTGCATTTTTTCCAAGTCCGATATTGTGAAAATGAATAATGTCATCGTAATCTGCCATTTCAGAAAAGAAAAAGATGATGTCATTTAGGTTTTTTTTAATCGTCTCTTTTTTAAGATCTGGCAAGTAGCCCAACAGTGGTAAGGTTTTAAATTTGGCATTTGGGGGTAACTTAATGTTTTCGAGCCCTTGCCCGTCGCATACCACATATATTTCCAAATCCTTAATGTGCGATAAGCCATTAAGCTGAGATTGGATGATCTTTGTGACTCCTCCCGGATTCAAATGGTAATGTCCGATAATGATCTTCATTGGTATTTGGTTTTATGTGGAAATTGGCTGTTTTATTTGTGGTGTGCCACTTTCATTGTTGCAAAGATACGAAAAAAAGCTTTTGTAAGACAAAATGATATTTAAATTAATAAAAACGTTACAAAATAACACATCATAGTTGTTGCTTTTGTGTGAAAGAGGATTGGATTGAAAAATCAAGGCTTATAACCCGATATTTGCAATACTTTTTGGCCGTCTTTCATAGAAAGTAAGCTGTTGATTGTTGCATCTTTATTATTTTCCATGTAAGCGTTAACAATTTGCCAGCCCAAGTATTTGCCGACTAAAGGAGAAGAGCCGCTCCCAAAAAAATTAAAAAATGGCCCGTCCTGCATATATTTTGCAATGGTAAGTTGATGATTGGAGAATAAGTGTTGCTGTTCAATGGTAAACTTCCACAGATTCAGTTCGTTTTTCTCCAGCCACATATATTGATTTTGCGAAAGACCAATAAGGCGATGTGGTGGTACATCAGGCATAATGATCGATTGTATGAAAAGGTACTTGCCCTCGTGGATCATATTATTGAGCAAAGTGCTCTGCACATCTTCGTACGGAAATTCTGACATTAGCCAACCACGCATGGCATCAGTAGGTAGATTTTCCCGGTTTTTCTTTGGCAGTATATAGGTGTGTGTCCCCAGATTTTTATAAAATTGATGATCTTCGCCCAGATAGTTTTCTAAAGAAACGGAAAGAATGCTATCGCCTACCACTATTGGTTCGTTAAAACCGGAGATGTGGGTGTAAAAAGCCGGGATCAAACGCTCTGGAAAGAGAAGCTTATAATTGCGAAAGGCCTCCGTTAGCTTCAACTCCTCTGTACTTAAGTCATTGAAATAAAGCTGTACGGTGTCGTACACCATTTTATAAATAGTGTCGCAGAGAAAATGTTGAGCTTTGTCGTTGTAATTGGCAGAATTATATGCTCCTAAACGGATAATACCTTGGTTGAAAATCTCATAAAACCGGCCATATTCTGCATTAAGCTCTGTGGTTTTTTCGTTAAAATTTACGGCATCTGATAAGCTGTTAAAATCCTGATCAAAACGCTGAAAATGAACCCGGATATTTTTATCTTTCTCGCCTTGCAAAAAGCGTTCCTTGTGGCACGAGCTGATAATTAATAGAAAGAGTAGGTAGGTAAGGTATTTTGGTTTCAAAATATTAAACTTTTTTTGTTTACGAGCTTTATTCCTTGGCATATATGGTCACTTTTATGACTTATAATGAACAATAATATACTTATTCGTTTGAGACATTTTCTTCCAGAGTTAAAATACTTTTCAGTTCTCGATATTACCCAGTGGTAGGCGCACCACGAAAGTAGTGCCTTGGCCCAGTACTGAATTGAATGAAATATCGCCGCCGGCATTGGTGGCCATTTTTTGTGATATGGCCAAGCCTAACCCCATACCACTGTTTTTGGTGGTAAAGTTAGGTTGGAAAATTTTGTCGCGCATTTCCTCTTCTATCCCGTTGCCGTTATCTTTTACATAGATGTTAACCATATGGCCGGTGACCTTGCTGTGCATTTCTATCTTACCTTCGCGATCTTCTGGTATGGCTTGCAGAGCATTTTTTATCAGATTGTTAAAGATCTGACGGAAGTGGTCTTTATCCATGTTTACAAAGAGCTCATCATCCAGCCCCTGGTAGTGGACGTTACTGCCAGACTGTTCAAACAACGTAACGATGTTTTGCAAACGATCATTGATATAGATACGCTCAGGAACGCCGTCAGATATCTTGGCAAAAGTAGAAAAGGAGGTCGCTATGCTACTGAGGTTGTCAATCTGCTCTATAAGGGTATTGGCTGTTTTCTTAAAGTACTCGTCAAATGCCTCAGGCGATGCCATTTTGGTGCGTGCCAGATGTTGAATACTTAGCTTCATTGGAGTGAGTGGATTCTTTATTTCGTGCGCTATCTGTCGTGCCATACCTTGCCATGCCACTTCGCGCTCGCTCTTAGCAAGTTGTTCGGCACTGGCATTTAGTTCGTCCACCATCACATTATACTTTTCTACTAAAGAGCCAATTTCATCATGGCGGGAATATTCTATCTTTTCATTGCTGCCCAAGCGCATTTTGCTCATACCCTCTTGTATCACAAAAAGGGGTTTGGTAATCGTATTCACGGAGAAAAAGGTGAATACAACAACCAAAATTACTAAAATAAGGTAGATGTTAAAGAGTAAGACCACAAAGTCGGTAATACTCTTTTGTAAATCCTGCTGGCTGGAGAAAAATGGCACGTTGATGTATGCAATAGGTTCTTCGACGGCATTGGATATTACATAGTAGCTTGACTTGTATACATTGTTGCCTATGCGTTCATTGTGTATTTTGCTGGTGAGATTCTGATATTTAAATGCTTTATAGGCTTGTGGGCAAATGATATTGCCTTGCAGTTTATAATTGAACAGCTGTGGGCGTGAGGAAGCGTATAAGCGTCCGTTCAGGTCGTAAATATGAACGTCGTTGGACAGGGTGTTTGATAAGGATTGAACCAGGCCTTGTAGTGCCGACTGCGACACCTCATGAATATTGCTTACGCCGGATAGCTCGCGTGATATGCTGTTGAGAAAACTTTCTCCCTTATCGTTAATGGCACTAAGCTGATTTTGTTTGTATACATTAAGCGGATAAAGAACGGAAGTGGTTCCCACTAAAATCAAACTGAGGAAAAGCACGCCGAAAATGGTCAGGCGAATATCATTGCTAATGGTTTGGCTTATTTTTTTATGGTGCTTTTTGGTCATAAGATGGATGAACAAAAAGGTTAGATAATACATCAGAAAATTGTAGATATAAGCATAAACGGGGTACAAAAAGGAACTTTTGGCTTCTGAAAGGACCACATAGCTTTCCTCCGATATTTTATAGCAGAGGTGTGACTGACGGTCAAAATCAATGTTTTTAAATTCTCCGTCGAAATTAGGAATCCATTTCGCACTTGGCGGGTAACGGAAGTCACCGGAAGAGGTAATAAGTTTATTATTAGCATATCGGGCAAATGAATTTAATGCTGGAATAGAACTGCTGGCTCCTGTGCTTTCGCGCAGCATTTGTGGGTAACCACGGCCTTCTGAGAGGATGGGCGATTCCAGATCTATGAAGATGGATGTTTCGAAAATAGTGCCTTCCGATATTTTGAGCCATCCCAGATAGCTTACACGGCCATTGTTATTTTTTTGCCAATAAAAACCAGAGTTTTCAACGAGATTTCCCTGTTGGTGGATCATTTCAGAAAAAAAGTTGTAGCAGTTAGGTAATATTTTAGCACCTGCCAGGTTAAGGTCCATATCCGGCGTGCAAATGACCACCTGCAGATCGTACTCTTTCAGAATGTCGTTAAAATATGTTTTTTTAAGATAGTTGTAGTAATAATCTGTTGAGTTAAAAACGGCACGTGGCATGTTTTTTAGGGTAATATCGTTCTGCATCTCATTCCATATATCCACCAGATTTTCTTCCACAGTGTAGTCGCGCTCGTACAGCATCGAAGCTGGCAGAGTTTGTAGCAGAGCTTTTTTATCTTGCGCATTTTTTTTCAGGCTTTCCCTTTCGGTGAGTATCGTCATCATGAAAGAAAGAAGCATAGCTGCAATCAGTAGGTTAACAAACATAAATTGGCCTACACGTCGTTTTCGTTTTAGGGAAAAAATAAATGCGCTAAGAAAGATGGCTCCCGATATTATAGGTACAGGGCATTTGATAAGCAAAGGAGTGCTGGCGATAAGGGCCAGAATAGGATAGAGGTAGGCGTATTTGTGCGAACGGAACGAACCCGTACAAATATTGGCCAGGCGTCCCCAACCGGAAATAAAAAGAATAAAAATGCCAAAAATCCAGAGCGATTCAGCAGAGATTTTCCTGATGCGGTAGAGTTGAAGATTGATGGACGAGTTGTTCAGAATGTTGATATAGAACTGAATGATAAAATAAAATGAAACTAATAGCAATAATGTAATGGCAAAAGCCTGTCGTTTATTAGGACGAAATTTCAGGACGTTTCTGGAGGTTATATAGCTCAGCACTATCCAGAAAATAGCAGCCAGAGACATCATCCCTATGGAGCTCATAAATTGCTCACTGAGGGCGATGTTACCAAGGAAAATTTCTGTCCGGTTAAAGATGGGTATCAGATTAAGGTAATGAACCGATGAAATAAATACGAGACCAAAAAGCAAAACAGACAGGAAGTTGATAAAATTGTTCTGATGCCACAAAGATAAAAAGATCAATACCGCAAAAAATAGGACAAAATATAAGACTGTGGCCCAAAGGCTGTGACGGCGGTTATGCTCGTTGAGTTCAGTCTTGTTAAAATAAAAAAGTGGCTGGTTATTCTCTCCAAAAACCGGGCTGTAGCCTATCTGTGGTACCTCGGAAATGCTGTAGTGCGACAGCTCGCTTTGGTCTGCATCATCGTTCTTAAAGTAATCATTGTTGATGCTGTAGTTGTTTTTTATATTAGCTAAAACATCGATGCGGTAATGATAGATCTTAATGGAGCGATACAGAAACCAAGCATTATCGATACGGCGGCAGGTGAGGTTTTCACTAAAAGGTATGTCCTCCGGAGAAATACGGTTGCTGTTCCAGTATTTAACGCTGTTTCGGGTAGTGATGTATATGAGCAGATCGTTTTCTGATTCTGAGATCCAGAGTTCCTCACCGCTCATTACCATATCAGCTATTTCGGTCAGCCGATGGTCTATCTGTTGACTTTTGTTGGTGATGTAACGTTGCGCTTGGCGCGATATGTTTTTATTGGACAGTTCATCAAAAAAAGACTGCTCAAAAGACACTGCCGCTATCGTTAGTAAGATGAGGGCTGTCAGATAAATGATATTTCGTATACGTCGGCTCACAAAAGCATGGTATTAAGCAATTATTATACCGAAATAGCCCCTTTGATATGTGGGTGCGGGTCGTAGTCTGTCAATTCAAAATCCTCGTAAGTAAAGTCAAAGATATTTTTTATTTCAGGATTGATCTTCATTTTAGGTAAGGGGCGTGGCTCACGCGATAGCTGCAGCTTAGCTTGTTCCAAGTGGTTCATGTAGAGGTGTGTATCGCCCAAGGTGTGAACAAAATCCCCCGGTTTTAAATCGCATACTTGTGCCATCATCATTGTCAGCAGGGCGTAGGAGGCTATGTTGAATGGTACACCAAGGAAGGTGTCCGCACTACGCTGATACAACTGGCAACTCAATTTACCATCTGCTACATAAAATTGGAAAAAGGCATGGCAAGGTGGTAAAGCGGCTTTGTTATTGGCTACATTATCAGAAAAAGAAACCGAAGTGTCCGGTAGTACGCTTGGGTTCCATGCCGAAACAATGATGCGGCGGCTGTCCGGATTGTTCTTTATCATATCAATGGCTTCGGCAATCTGATCAATGCCTTCGCTGTTCCAGTTGCGCCACTGATGGCCGTAGACTGGTCCAAGATCGCCATTTTCATCGGCCCAAGCGTCCCATATTTTTACTTTATTTTCTTTCAGGTATGCTATGTTAGTGTCACCTTTTAAAAACCAAAGCAGTTCGTGGATAATGGATTTTAGGTGGAGTTTTTTGGTGGTTACCAAAGGAAAACCCTCTTGCAGGTCAAAACGCATCTGGTAGCCAAAAACACTTTTGGTACCGGTGCCGGTGCGGTCTCCTTTCTCTACACCTTGGTCCAGAATATGTTGTAATAAGTCTTGGTATTGTTTCATTGTAATAATTTTTTCGCGATATGAATCCAATATAAAACACCACCAGTATCGTATATGTTTAACTACGAATTACACTAATGACAAGAATTATTGGACTCGTCAAGATTTTACGAATTTATTTAAAAAAGGCTTTGCTTTTTTATATGAACATACTGTTTTCTATTATATCAAAGCTTGGTTTATTCTGAGCGCAAGTAAAATATAGATTTCGTTTAAAAACTGTGAGAAGAACTGTTCGACCCCAGCCGGGGTCGTATGTCTGTAGAAAAGAACGTTTCTACAGACGTATGACTCCATCCGGAGTCACACAAAATGGATAAATACAGTTCTATAGAGTGAAATTTAGAATTGCGACTCAAACTTACTTTGAATAATTTGTATGCGAATATAGCGAAATACAAAGCCAAATACCACCTTATCTGATAAAATGCGTCCACTCTTTGTTAACACGTGCAGGAGGTACAATGTTTGATTGGTCTATCACCTTCATTATCCACGCCATATTGTTGGCCAAAACCTGAAGGGTTTGTACGCCTTCTTTGTCCTGCAATACTTCGCCAGGGGTACGGCCATGGATGGCGGCCCAGTAATTGCCGGAGGGTACTATCATTTCGGAATAAAGCAGGTAATGGTTTAGTTGGTCGAAGGTGGCAACCTCGCCCGAGCGGCGCACTACGGCTACTGAGCAGCCTACCTTGTGACGGAACATACCGCCGTTGCTGCCCTGTACATAAAAGGCACGATCCAGAAATGATTTCATTGCCCCGCTCATGGCCGAGAAATGGACGGGAGAACCTAAAATGATACCATCAGCTTCTTCCATTTTTTGAATGCCTTCGTTGACCACATCGTCAGAAAAAATACATTTTTTATCCTTGTTTTTGGCACAGGCTCCGCAGCCGGTACAGCCCCTGATGGGTTTGTTGCCCAGGTCAAAGATCTCGACCTCAATGCCTTGTTCTTCCAGTTTCTCTTTCATCACATTCAGGGCGTGATAGGTGTTGCCTTTTTTGTGCGGACTTCCGTTTATGGCTAAAACTTTCATCGGTTTTCTTAATTTTTGGTAAAAAACAAACGGCTACCATATGTAACCGTTTGAATCAATTATATGTTGCTTATAACTCTTATTCTTCTAATAATTTTGCATCGTCTTTAGCATCTACTTTTTTCTTGGCTCCTGTAACCGATGAAACGATTTTATTTTCTTTTTCGTCATAATCTATTACGATGGTATCGCCTTCTTTTAGTGAAGATTGGATGATGATCTCAGCCATCTCGTCTTCCAGATATTTCTGGATAGCACGTTTTAGCGGACGGGCACCAAACTGTACGTTAAGACCTTTTTCAGCCACGAATGTTTTGGCTGCTTCACTGAGTTTTAGTTTGAAACCCAGATTTTCTACTCGTTGGTATACTCCTTTAAGTTCAATATCAATGATTTTGAAGATACTTTCTTTGTCTAAAGTGTCAAATACAACCACGTCATCCAGACGATTAAGGAATTCAGGGGCAAAGGCACGGTTGAGCGCTTTTTGTACTACGCTGCGGGCATGTTCTTTGTCTGACTTGCTATTGCTTTGTGAGAAACCAACGCCGCGTCCAAAGTCTTTCAGTTCACGACTTCCGAGGTTGGAAGTCATAATGATGATCGTGTTTTTAAAATCTATATTGCGACCCAAACTATCTGTCAAGCGGCCTTCATCCAGTACTTGCAACAGTAGGTTGAAAACATCCGGGTGAGCTTTTTCTATCTCGTCGAGAAGAACAATAGTGTAAGGCTTACGGCGCACTTTTTCAGTTAGCTGACCACCTTCTTCGTAACCCACGTATCCCGGAGGAGCTCCTACCAGTCGGCTAACGGCAAACTTCTCCATGTATTCACTCATGTCCACACGTACCAGCGCGTCAGCAGAGTCAAAAAGGGCTTCGGCTAGTTGTTTGGCCAAGTGTGTTTTACCTACACCCGTAGGACCCAGGAATACGAAAGAACCAATTGGTTTTTTGGGGTCTTTCAGGCCTACACGATTACGCTGAATAGCTTTTACAATTTTATCTACTGCTTCGTCTTGTCCTATCACACCATTTTTTAATATGTCGCCCATGTTTTTCAGGCGAACACCTTCAGCTTGAGCAATGCGCTGTACTGGTACGCCGGACATCATAGCTACTACCTCGGCCACTTTGTCTTCGTCTACCGTTTCGCGTTCATTTTGTAGTTGTTCTTCCCATTTTTTCTTGGCTAGTTCCAGTTGGGAAATGCTTTCTTTTTCCTTGTCGCGGAAGCTGGCAGCCAATTCAAAATTTTGTGATTTAACAGCTAGTATTTTATGCTCTTTGTATTTCTCAATTTGTTCTTCCAAATCCAAAATAGATTTAGGTACATTAATGTTTGAAATATGAACACGAGAGCCAGCTTCGTCCAGAGCATCAATGGCTTTATCCGGCAAATGACGGTCGCTAATGTAACGATCGGTTAGTTTTACACACGATTCCAATGCTTCTGGTGTGTATATAACGTTGTGGTGCTCTTCATAACGCTCCTTGATGTTGTTAAGAATGGTTAGTGTTTCCTCGCTTGTTGTGGGATCTACCATTACTTTTTGGAAACGGCGCTCCAGAGCACCATCTTTTTCAATGTTTTGGCGGTATTCGTCCAGTGTAGTGGCACCAATGCATTGAATTTCGCCACGGGCAAGGGCTGGTTTTAGCATATTGGCTGCATCCAGCGAGCCCGGTGTGCTACCAGCTCCTACTATGGTATGTATTTCGTCGATAAACAGGATAACGTTAGGATTCTTTTGTATCTCGTTAAGGATAGATTTCATGCGTTCTTCAAACTGACCGCGGTATTTCGTGCCGGCTACGATAGAGCCCATGTCCAGGGCAATTACGCGTTTGTCGAAAAGAATACGCGATACTTTACGCTCAACGATGCGCGATGCCAGTCCTTCGGCAATGGCTGATTTCCCTACACCGGGATCCCCTATAAGGATGGGGTTGTTTTTCTTACGGCGGCTCAGAATCTGCGATAAGCGTTCTATCTCTTTCGCGCGACCTACTACAGGATCGAGTTGTCCTTCGCCAGCGGCTTTAGTAAGGTCTACACCAAAACTATCCAAAACCGGTGTGTCACTAGTCGAATCAGCATTTTCGCGACGTGATGAATGAGAAAAATCCTCTTCTTCGTAGTCATCTTCGTCGCCATCGTCGCCTCCAAACTCTAAGTTGGCACTAATTTCTTCAGAAGCAAGCACTCGTAGCTTTTTTTCTTGTTTTATATTTCTATTCATAGTTTTGTATTTCTTTATTTAGTGAAGTAGGTTTTCGATTAAGATGTTTTAATTTTTCTTTTTCTGTGTTAATGTGCATTGCTTTATGATCATTACAATAGAAAAAGCTATGCTTATTCATTCTTTTTAGAAATGTGAGTTTATACCCCCCTTTTAATTCATTATTATGTTAAGGAACAAAAATAAGACCACACCATATTAGGTGTAAAATGGGAAAAAACTCTGACAGATTGGCGTATTCAAGGCTTATTGTGTGCTTACCAAAGTCACCCGGCTTTTGCCGTCCATTTTTATATCTAAAGGTTTTTCGAAGCGGATATGCTTGAAAAAAGAGGTCTCATTTATCACCTTTTGTTTACTTAACAAATTTAGGTTGACAATGTTTGATTCAGAACGGTAAGGAGCCGAAAAATAGCCTACATTCATAGAAGTAACATTATGAAAAAAGTGGGAACCAAGGGAGGCTTCAAGGGGCAATTCTTTTAGGCCCACCTCTACAATAATACGAGCGTTGGCTATTTGTGACCAAAAGACAGGAATGCCAATGAAAGGATCGCGTGTGCCCCACCGGCCGGGACCTATGAGGATGTATTCGCGATCTTCTGTCTGTAGTTTTTTGTTGAGGTCGGCAATTTCTTTTGCCATTTGTTTGGTTTGGTTTTTATCAAACTTATCCAAATCCATATAAATAACATCTTGAACGTGGGTGAGATGACCGTTACCCATGCCCCCTTTGATCAGCAGAAGAGCATTTTCCTGATCCACTTTTTCTATGTTGACTTCTATATCTTCGTCAATCTTTATTAATGGTTTAATTTGCAGTAGATAAAGAATGGGTTTTTCCCCGTTTTTCATCTCTATGGCATACTCTATCTCTACTGGAGAGCCCATCGCTTGTTCAAAGAAATCAAGTAACACTGACAAGCTTTTGGCTAATGGTATATGATCATATTTCAGGATATTGGCA
>DHQI01000036.1:9740-30426 GCA_002408065.1 Bacteroidales bacterium UBA5342 | reverse complement strand
CATATTTCAGGATATTGGCAAAGTTAACTACACGTGGACCCCGAAGCTTAAAATTACTGCTTAGTCGTTGATTTTCTATGTCATAAACCTGAGCCGTGTGGCGTAGACTACCGTGTTCTTCGGCTTTTTTTATGGGTAATTTAAGGATGGAATTATCATCTTTTTCCTGTA
This sequence comes from Bacteroidales bacterium UBA5342, assembly GCA_002408065.1. GTDB lineage: Bacteria > Bacteroidota > Bacteroidia > Bacteroidales > UBA5342 > UBA5342. The sequence goes on along the minus strand of DHQI01000036.1, from coordinate 30,255 downwards.
TTAAATCCACCTCTTTAGATAGATCTAGGGCATAAAAATGTGTTTGAGAGTCTTTGACCTGATCGGGAACAGAAACGAGTTCCAGTTTGGGATATTTAGGACAAAAACGATGTGATTTTTCGCCACCAACAACTAAATCGCCCATACCTACAGCGGCTACAGAGAATCCGTCTTTGGGTTCCATGTAGGCAAAAGGGTAATAGTTGTAAGACTGTGCCACTCCACTGATTTGAGGGTAAAAAAGGTTGTCATGCTGTTGCCCCACCATTTCCTGAATGATAACAGCCATGCGTTCTTCCTCTATTTTGTATTTTGTCGCTTCGAAATAATTGAGGGCTGTTTCGCTAAAGATAGAGGCGTATACGAGCTTAATGGCGGTTTCTATTTGTTCAAAGCGTTCCTCAAAATCCGGCGAATTGTTGGGTAAGAAAAAGGTGGAGTAAACGCCGGCAAATGGTTGTAACATAGAATCTTCGAAGAGGCCTGACGAGCGCACGGCTAAGGGGCTTTTAACTCTTTCTAAATAACTTTTAAGTTTCTCTTTGAGGCCGTGGCTAAGTTCGCCCTGAGTGAAGACGTTTCTAATTTTTTTGAAGTCTTTGCGGACATATATTTCGTTGTATAGGTCGTTTTTTTCAATAAAAAGATCGAACTCTTCTACTCCGATGATTGATGTTCCCGGCGTTGTGATTCTGATGTCAGGAAGCAGTCTTTCGAAGTTGGTATTCTCAATAAAGTGTGACAAAAAGGCAAGACCACGCCCCTTACCTCCCAATGATCCATTTCCCATACGAATGATAAAACGGTTGGAGGATAAAAAGTTAGGATCAAACTCAATGACACGGCCGCGTAGCTTGCGCAAATAATTGTCGAAGATAGCATTGCGTATGTACTGACGCAGTTCTTCGGGATGGGGGGTCATGCTCATTTTGTGGCGACGTAATCGTTTGGCCAGATTAATTTCGCTACGGGCCATAAACCAAACAGAGATGCCTTGGCGTTTAGCGTGGTGCATCAGTGATTCGTTGGGGATATCTTGCAATTTTTCGGCAAACTCGTCAATGCTGCGAGCACGGGCTACTTCAGTTTTGTCTGGCAATTTGAAAACAAAATCACCAAAACCACAGCGGTTGTTTAAGAAATCCAATATTTCGTGTGCCAGAGTGTCGCTGTTTTTCCACAAAAAATTGGCCCCCAGCTCTTCGGCTTTAATTTTGTTTTTGATATTGCTGGATTGCATCAGGCATGGTACTGTGGACTGACTGGTGATTTGACGCAATAAATCGACTCCGGCATCGTGTTTTTTCTTGCCTTCTTTTTCGAAGGTAACGTCTGATATGACACACAGAAGGTTGTTGCCAAACTGGCTAACAACATCCATAGCTTCTTCATAATTTGAGGCTAAAAGTATTTTTGGACGCCCCCTCATTTTAAGTATTTTATGTAAATCGTCTACGGAGTGCTCTTCTACTACATTCTGTGTTTGCATCATCAGGATGGAATATAGAATAGGCAAATAACGTGTGTAGTAACGGATAGAATCTTCGACCAACAGAATGATACGTACATCACCAATACGGGTGTCGTCGGCCACGTTTTTTTTGTCCTCTACATACTTGGTCATTGCCAGAAAAACTTTTGAGTCGCCATTCCATACAAAAACGCGGTCGATGTGTTTACTTTTGTTTCCTTCGTCGCCAAAGTATTTGAGGTCTGAATTATTGTTGACCAATAACAGAATGGCTAAGTCAGGGTGTTTTCTTCGAATTTTTTCGGCCAATTCCAGTGGCATTTTTTTGTCCAGACCAGCCATTAGGATAACCATGTCCGGCATTTTTTCTTTCAAAGCAAGCATGGCTTGGTGCGGCGTGGCTACGTTGGTAACACGAGGGGATGCATAGAGGTTAAGCTGACGGTATTCGCCTTGTATACGGTCAAAGAATTCGCCTTCTCGCGCTACGGAATAAGAGTCGTAGAGGTTAGCAACCAATAAGATTTCCTTAACTTTAAAGGCCATAAGCTCCTGAAAAATGTCACGGTTGCTTTTGGTGACTTTATAATATTCTGATAGTTTGTATTCCATGTGAGTTCTGATTTCACGAATCACTCTGATTTGTTTTTTTTAATTTCTACTTTTGGCCGTTGAGTGATTGTGTGCCTAAAGTTAGATATCGTAACTAAGGTCTTTTTCTTCGTTATTTTGAAACTCTTCACGCTTGGCGCGTAATATGCTCATGTTCATCTCAAAACCAAAAAGGATGACGTAGGAGATAAAATAGATCCACATAATCATGAAAATAAGTGAGCCGATGGAGCCATAGAGTAGGTTGTATTGATTGAATTGGGAAAAGTATTCTTTCAGTAGCCACGTCAGTAAAAAACTACCTGCTGTGGCAAAGATGCTACCTTGTGAGAAAAAGTGCCAGCGTCCTTTGTGGGGGGCTATATAGTATAAGAAAGAATAAGCGATAAGCACTGTAATAACGGTAAAAAACCATTTGGCTATTTTGATCCATACTAATCCGTTAGCTTTAGTCATCATGCCACTATTGCTCATTTGGTTAATGAGGTGTTCGCCACCTACAAAGATGCCAATAGCCAAGGTAAACATTACGATAAGTGCAATCATAAGTCCAAAAGCCACAATACGTTGACGAAACCAATTGCGCTGATAAATGACGTGTGAAGAGGCGCCGAAAGCCATTAGCATCATCGCGATACCGTTAGTTGCAAAGATGATAGCGCCCACAAAACCGAAGGACATCATACCACCATGGGGTATGCTCACAATATCATCAATGGTACCTTGTAGGTAAGTGGCTATATCGTCAGAAAAGACTTCCATAATGACGCCGATGAGACGTTCCTGAAAATGATCGATAGGAATAAAGGGCGTCAGGGTCAGGAATACGATAATGAGGGGAAAAAAAGCCAGAAAAAGGTTTAATGTTATGGCCGAAGCCCGAACGCCTATTCGGCCATCGCTAACACTGGATATAAATAGCTTGCTTACTTCTACCATGGATATTTCACCCTTAGCCATGTAGAGGTATTTGTCAGTAAAGCTTTTTAAACGGTCTTTGTTTATCATAGATTGATGTTCAGATAATAAAGGAACAAAAACAAAACAGTTTTACCATCCTAATGGTTTTGCTTCTATTCTGCAAAAACGGCGCAAGGTGTTAACAATAAAAAACTGTGGTGATTTTAGTACCTAAGATTTGTTTGCAACATTCAAAGGTAGGGATGTGAAGGGGAAGTTCCAAAAAAGTGTGGTTTTTCTTTTTATAAATGGGGTGTGCTTGCTTTTAATGAAGAGATAGTTGCTGTTGTTTTTTGTTATTATATGTTTTAAGTCAATCTTTTTCCTTTAAATATATTAAAAACACGCCAAAAAGAACTTTTCTATTTATCATAAAGCTGAAAATCAGTTCATTTTATAATGTCAAAAAGTAAATATTTGTAGCATTTCGTATATAAAATGGGGCTTAAATGGCAGTAATTGTGTGATTTAAGCTTGTAAGGGGGTTTTGTAAGGGGGTAGAAATTTGTATTTTGTTTTTTATGTTTCGAATTTTACAAGGGAAAATTCCGGTAACTTTCATATTGCTAATATACAACCAGATTGTTGATTAAAGATTTTTATTTTTAAAAAAAACAGGTGTTATTTTTCAATCTAAAGAGAGAAAGGCTACTAATCTTTTATTAAAGAAGTTTTTTATTTAGAATAATTCAATAAACGAATATGTTACACATTTAAAATCAATTATTAAACAAATATTTTTAATCCTAATCAAAACAATTAATTATGAAAAAACTAGTATTAAGTATGGCAGTGGCACTGATGGCGCTGTTAGTGAGTAGCTGTGATTCTTTAAGCGATGAAGATCTGGGTGTTGTCAGCATGGACGTCAATGTAGAAGGTTATGTCTTTGATGAATTGACGGAAGAGCCCATCGCAGGAGCCATTATTTCAGGTAAATTCGGCTCTACCAAGACAAACACTGATGGATATTATTCTATCAAAGGTTTGGATATGGGGACATACCGTATCGAAGTGGAAGCAGAAGGCTATATGACTATGGTGCTGACCCCTACCTTTCAGGAGAAAGAGGAAGATTTCAAAGGAAATGATTTCAACGAGCTTCTAATTACTGATATGTATAAGGCTAATGAACCTATATCTACCCAGTTGGTAGAAGTTGTGGGGCCTACTAAGAAAGCTTTAGCCAATATGCCATATACTTTAGAGTTCTCGGTTTGGTCTGATTTTAAAGACCGTTTTGTATATGGAGTGACAGATGCTAAAGGGATGATAACAGATACCATTCCGGATGTGTCTTTTGATATTATTGTAGATACGGTTATTAATGATATGATTTATCTTGCTAGCTGGAATGTTGCATCACCAGGGGCTGAGAATTCTACCTATTCTATTGTGCCTGCTTTACCTAATGCAATGGCCTTATTTATTGTAAGTACCAACTTGGTAGATGAAGACGGTGTGGCACAAGATGAATTTGATAAAACGGCTGACATAGAGTTGGTTTTCAATGAAGCGATAAATACAGAAGAAAGTGAATTTGTTCTTTATAAGCAAGTTGGATTTAGTAATTATGAGGTAAAAGTTGACATCCAATATTCTAATGGAGATAAAACAGTAACTATAAGTCCTTCTGAAAATGGTAGTTTAGAAGCAGGACAATCCTACTATTTATCATATAACACCGAAATGGCAAGTGACGAAAACTCAACAATAGGTGGTAATTTATCTTTCAGCACTGCTGGTGAAGTGATTACATCATTGAGTAAACCAAGCTTATTTGTCTTGAAAACAACCATAAATCAAACGACAAGCTGGATAAATTTTGAAGCAGATGTGGATTTAAATAGTACAGATATTGAAGTGTACGGTCGTTATGTTAATAGTGAAGATTTTGTGAAATTTGATTCTCGTTTCTGTAATTTTACTGACTTGGTACGTGGAACTGTGTTTGTCAATGGGTTGTGGTTGACTTCGTTACCCAATATTCAGGTTCCAAATACTGGCTTGTTCTCAAATAGCAACAATTTCGAAATTATGTTCCGAACCTATGTCGATGTTAATGGAGAAAGAATCTATAGTGACTTTTCTGATAAGGTAACCTTAAAGGATGGTGATCCGGCTCAATAATATTAATCGATAAGTTTTCTCAATTATACCCCGGTCTATCACAGCCGGGGTTTTTTATGATTTTTAATTCTTAGTTTGACTCATCTGAAAAGCAGCCAAATCTCAATAAAAAACGGAGATTTGGCTACTTTACAGATGTTGGAAAATATATTAAACATCATTAATACAGGCTGTAAAGGCGTTTTTGTTTATAACTATAATTCTAAAAAGATATGATAGTAGGCCGGGAAAGAGAAATAAAGACCCTAAATAGGATGCTTAATAGTACATCTTCGGAGCTGATTGCGGTGTATGGTCGCAGAAGGGTGGGTAAAACCTACCTTATTCGCGAGGTGTACAAAGAGCCGATGGTGTTTGAGGTAACGGGGCTGTACAAGGGCAACAAACGCGATCAGTTATCTCACTTTTACCGAAAGCTTCAGGGAGCATCGCCACGTATGAAGGGGTTCAAAGTACCGAAGAATTGGTTTGAGGCTTTTGAGCAGTTAGCGTTTTATCTCAATGGATTAAAGTCTAAGAAAAAGAAGGTGATATTTATAGATGAATTTCCCTGGATGGCAACAGCCCGATCGAATTTTTTGATGGCTTTCGAAAATTTTTGGAATGACTACTGTACGCGGCGCCGCGACTTGGTGGTGGTGATTTGCGGTTCGGCAGCTTCTTATATGGTGAATAAAATCATCAAGAATAAAGGGGGCTTACACAACCGTCTTTCTTCTAAAATCCGTCTGGAGCCCTTTAGTTTAGGCGAAATGGAGCTGTTTCTGAAAAGGAAAGGCGGGGATTTTACGCGTTACGATATTTTGCAGCTCTATATGGTGCTGGGTGGAGTGCCTCAGTATATTAACATGCTGGATAAGGAGGAGAACGTGCCTCAGAACATTGACCGCCTCTGCTTTGCAGAGGGCGGTGACTTGACTCAAGAGTTTAGCGAAGTGTTTACCTCTTTGTTCTCGAACTCAAAGCGCCACGAACTGATTGTTCGCACCCTGGCACAAGCCAATGAAGGGGTGACGCGCAGACGCTTGTTAGAGCTTTGCAAAATAGGTAGCGGGGGGCTTTTCTCCACAGCTTTAGAGGAACTGATAGAATCCGGATTTGTAAGTGCTTATGCGCCTATCGGACGGAAAAAGAAGGAGGCACTCTTTCGTCTCACGGACGAGTATTGCCGCTTTTACCTTAAATACATAGAAGATAATGTGGAGCACGAAGAGGGTGCCTGGGAGAAATATTGCACCCGGCAGAGCTATAAGTCATGGTCCGGCTTTGCTTTAGAGGCTTTGTGCCTGAAACATGTGCCTCAGATAAAGAAAGCCTTAGGTATAGAGCGTATCTACTCTGTGCATTCCTCGTGGCACAACGAAAAGGCTCAGATAGACTTGGTAATTGATCGTGATGACCGTGTGATTAACCTTTGCGAAATAAAATTCTACGATGAAGCTTACACTCTGACAAAAGCAAGCTACAGCAATATCAAGAATAAAGTCTCAGAATTCAAAAAATCCAACCCTGGTAAAAAAAGCATTTCTGTGGTCATAATAAGTCCGGATGGAATGAAACCCAATAAGTATTCAAAAGAGCTAAAAGTTAGGGGTATAGAGTCGGCAGATTTGTTTTTGTAACCGTTTGAATACAACTGAAAAGCAGCCAAAACTCAATAAAAAACGGAGATTTGGCTGCTTTTCGCGCATAATAAACTTCTCTTCTGTGGTAATGCTAGTGTTTTTCCTTTCGCCAACAAATCGCCACCCGAAATCCACATTTTCCACCCATTTTGTAAGCCCCACTTTACAAACCGCTATCATTACTCAAAAAACGCAAAAAATCAGTATCAAAACTGTAATATTTAGGCCTTAAGTTTTCCCTATTAAGGACATTATTCTGTAACTTTGCCGACCTTTAAAAACAAACAAAAATAGTAATGTCAGAAATACACAATTTTCCACCTATTTCCACGCAGGAGTGGATGGACAAAGTAGTCGCCGACCTTAAAGGCGCCGATTTTGAGAAAAAACTGGTATGGCGTACTACAGAAGGTTTCAATGTGAAGCCTCTTTATCGTCAGGAAGACCTGGAGCAACTAGATTATCTTAACTCTTTGCCTGGGTCTTTTCCGTATGTACGCGGTAACGACAAAAAGGGTAACCCTTGGTATGTACGTCAAAACATTGATGTGAGCGATGTAGCTGCAGCTAACGCTAAGGCAAAAGACATCCTTTACAAAGGTGTGGATTCATTAGGCTTTTGCCTTTGTTCTTGTGACCTGAGTGCGGCTACAATGGAGCAGCTTTTGGATGGTATCTGCTTAGATGCTATCGAGGTCAACTTTACTACAACTTCTGCTCGTTTGGTAGAGGTAGCTAAAGTATTCGTAGCTTATGTAAAAGCTAAAAACTATGATTTAGCAAGTATTAAAGGTTCATTGAATTTTGACCCTCACGGCCGCTTGCTTTGCAAAGGAAACACAGGATTGGAAAATGCCATTGCTTCTGCTAAAGAAGTGATTGAGTTGACAGCTGAGCTGCCTAACTTCAAGGCCATCTCTGTTAACGCTAAGTATTTCAACAATGCCGGGGCTTATATCTCACAGGAGCTGGCTTACGGATTGAATATGGCTAACGACTATATGGCTGCATTGACTGAGGCGGGTGTACCTGCTCAGACGGTAGCTGATAATATTAAGTTCAACTTTGGTATCGGTTCCAACTACTTTATGGAAATCGCTAAATTCCGTGCCGGACGTTTGCTTTGGTCTAAAATCGTCTCAGCTTATGGCGTAGATGCCAAAATGATTGTAATGGCTGAAACTTCGAAGTGGAACAAAACGATTTATGATACACACGCTAACTTGTTGCGTACACAAACAGAGTCGATGTCGGCTTGTTTAGGTGGTGTGGATTCTATCACGGTACTTCCTTTCGATGATTGTTATAAAAAATCAGGTGTTTTCTCTGAGCGTATTGCACGTAACCAACAATTATTGTTGAAAGAAGAATCTCATCTGGATAAAATAGCTGACCCTTCTGCTGGTTCTTATTATATCGAGAACTTAACGAATGAAATGGCTGCTCAGGCTTGGAAATTGTTCGTAGAAGTAGAGGAGAAAGGTGGTTATTATGTTTCTCTAAAAGAAGGATTCATTCAGGCAGAAGTTGCTGCTTCAGCTGACAAACGTCGTAAAGCTGTAGCTACACGCCGCGAGAATCTTCTTGGAACAAACCAGTTCCCTAACTTTACTGAAACGAAAAAAGAAGAAGTTGCTGAAGCTATGGCAGCAGGTAACTGTTGTGGTACTGAAGAAGAGGCTAAAGCAGTTGAGCCATTGAACTTTTTCCGTGGTGCTGAGGAATTCGAAGCTCTTCGTTTGTCTGTTGAGGCAAAAGAAAAGACTCCAACCGTGTTCTTGTTGAAGACTGGTAATGTAGCGTTCCGTCAGGCACGTGCACAGTTTATCGCTAACTTCTACGGATGTGCTGGTTTCAAAATCATCGAAGATATGGGGTACGATACAGCGACTGAAGGTGCTGAAGCAGCGCTTGCATCAGGTGCCGAAATCGTAGTGATTTGTAGTTCGGATGACGAATACGAAACAGCGGCTCCTGAAGCTTACAAAGCATTAGATGGAAAAGCCGAATTTGTAGTAGCTGGTGCGCCTGCTTGTGCTGATGCCTTAAAAGAGCAAGGCATCACCAATTTTGTGAACGTTCGTAGTAATGTATTAGAAGAGCTGAAACGTTATGCCGCTTTGGTATAATCTTTCGGACGGTTTAAATTATTAAAACAAAAGAAAATGTCTAGAATAAAATTTCAAGCATCTGACTTTAAATCAAACTCTTCAAGTACACAAACTGTCGCAGAGTTTGAAGCAGAGAATAAAATAGAAAAAGACTGGATGACGCCTGAGCAGATTCCGGTTAAAAGTGTTTATACCAAGGAGGATTTGGAAGGCATGACGCACTTGCAGTATGTGCCTGGTTTACCACCATTCCTTCGTGGACCTTATTCGGCCATGTATGCTATGCGTCCGTGGACAATCCGTCAGTACGCCGGTTTCTCTACTGCTGAGGAATCAAATGCGTTTTACCGTCGTAACTTGGCTTCGGGTCAGAAAGGTCTTTCGGTGGCCTTTGACTTGGCTACACACCGTGGCTACGATTCCGATCACGAGCGTGTAGTGGGTGACGTAGGTAAAGCTGGTGTGGCTATTGATTCGGTATTGGATGCTAAAATCCTTTTTGATCAAATTCCTTTGAACAAAATGTCGGTATCGATGACGATGAATGGTGCGGTGCTTCCGGTAATGGCTTTCTACATTGTAACAGCATTGGAGCAAGGCGCTAAATTGGAAGAATTAGCTGGTACTATCCAGAACGATATCTTGAAAGAATTTATGGTGCGTAATACTTATATTTACCCACCGGAATTCTCAATGCGTATTATCGCTGATATTTTTGAGTTTACATCTCAAAAAATGCCTAAGTTCAACTCTATCTCCATCTCGGGTTACCACATGCAGGAGGCCGGTGCTACAGCAGATATCGAGTTGGCATACACACTTGCCGATGGTTTAGAATACCTTCGTACTGGTGTGAAAGCAGGATTGGACATCGACGCCTTTGCGCCACGTCTGTCTTTCTTCTGGGCTATCGGTATGAACCACTTTATGGAGATTGCAAAAATGCGCGCAGGTCGTATCCTTTGGGCACGTATCGTGAAGCAATTCAATCCTAAAAATCCTAAGTCGATGGCATTGCGTACGCACTCGCAGACTTCAGGATGGTCATTGACTGAGCAAGATCCTTTCAACAACGTAGGACGTACCGTTATCGAAGCGATGGGTGCGGCGCTTGGTCACACACAGTCTTTGCACACCAATGCCCTAGATGAGGCCATTGCATTGCCTACTGACTTCTCTGCTCGTATTGCACGTAACACGCAGATTTATATTCAGGACGAAACGCAAATCTGTCGCGAGGCAGATCCTTGGGGAGGTTCTTACTATGTAGAGACTTTGACCAACGAATTGGTAGACAAAGCTTGGGCGCTTATCGAAGAGGTAGAAGAGCTGGGTGGTATGTCAAAAGCCATCGAGACAGGTGTGCCTAAGATGCGTATCGAGGAAGCTGCGGCACGTACGCAAGCTAAGATTGATAGTGGTAGTCAAACTATTGTTGGTGTTAACAAATACCGTCTAGAGAAAGAAGACCCAATTGATATTCTAGAAGTAGATAACACGGCTGTTCGTTTGTCTCAGATCGAGCGTCTTAAGAAATTAAGAGGCGAGCGTGATGAGGCTGCGGTACAAAAAGCATTAGAAGCTATTACTGAAAGCGCTAAAACAGGTGAAGGTAACTTGTTGGCATTGGCAGTAGAAGCAGCTCAATTGCGTGCATCTCTTGGCGAAATTTCAGACGCCTGCGAAGCAGTTTGCGGACGTTATAATGCAACTATCAGAACTATTTCAGGCGTGTATTCATCAGAATCTAAAGGCGACGCTGAATTCGAAAAAGCTAAAAAATTAGTCGCTCAGTTTGCAGAGAAAGAAGGGCGTCAGCCACGTATTATGATTGCTAAGATGGGACAGGACGGTCACGACCGTGGTGCCAAAGTGGTAGCAACAGGATACGCTGACTGTGGTTTCGATGTAGATATGGGACCGTTGTTCCAGACTCCTGAAGAATCAGCTAAACAAGCCGTAGAAAACGACGTTCACGTAGTAGGTGTATCTTCACTAGCTGCGGGTCACAAAACGCTTGTTCCTGCTATTATTGCTGAACTTAAGAAATTGGGTCGTGATGACATCATCGTCATTGCCGGTGGTGTAATTCCTGCACAAGACTACGATTTCTTGTTCGACGCAGGTGTAGCAGCCATCTTTGGTCCTGGTACTTCTGTTGCTAAGGCAGCCGTTGATATTATGAATATTTTGATTGAAGAAGAATAAGCTTCATCGTTTTAGCTATAAAAAGAGCCACCTGTACAGGTGGCTTTTTTTATATAAGAATTTTAGGAAAAATTGTATTTTTGCTTCTTAAAATTAATCGTAACACTTATTTATGAGAACTCTACTTTATTATTCTTTTTTCTTGGTACTGCTTGCTTCGTGTACTGAAACAGATTCCAATGAAAACATTGAGCCGGAAAATAATGTGCTTTATGGTTATATTCAGAAAGGACCTTTTATTGCAGGGGATAGTGTTACGGCTATAGCTTTATCTGATTCTTTTGTGCAAATAGTAGAAAAGGTGTATTCTACGCTTGTCGAAAACGATCTGGGAGCTTATAGTATTGAGCTGGGTAATGCCTGTCGCTATTATGAGATTTTTGCTAAAGGTCATTACTTTAACGAAGTAAGCGGGGAGATGAGTGCCTCAGAGCTCAGCTTGAGCAGTATTATGTCTGTGCAGGATAGTGGAATGTGTAATATAAACATACTTACTACTTTAACTCGGAAGCGTATATTAAATTTGATAAACGGACAATTTTTGGATTTTGAATCAGCACGGGAACAGGCCGAGAATGAACTTTTTGCTGTTTTTGGATTACTGGCTTCTACTATTGATATTAACCGGATGGATATTGCTCAGGCCCGGGATGATGATGCAAAGTTACTCGCTCTTTCTTGTTTGCTACAGGGGGATCAGACGGCAGAGGAACTGGCTGTCTATCTGGAGGCATTTGCTGGGGATTTTACCTTAGATGGTGACCTTGATGATCCTGACTTGATTCAGAAGTTAGAGGAGCATGCCAAGTGGCTTAACCCTTATTTGGTAGCTTCACACTTGGAAAGCAGGTATGAGGAGTTAGGGTTGGACATAACGGTGCCGGATTTTTCTCAATTCATTCCTTATAAAATACCTTTTGTGGTAACATCACTACTTCCCCAAGCTAATGCGTTAGATGTAGGGCTTAGTAGTACGCTTATTGTATCGTTTAGCAACCATATAGATTCTACATCTTTGAATGAAAGTTCGTTTGCTGTTTCTGCTAATGATGTGATGATAGGAGGTGATTTATTTTTGGCTTCAAATGGTTCGTCGATTATTTTCAAACCTTATGAGCCTCTGGCTTCATTTACCAATTATACCATAACAGTAAACGAAAATCTCAAAGCTTTGGATGGCTCATCCTTAGGTGTTCCTTTTCAAAGTAAGTTTAGGACTGAGATGATAGATATTGTAACAGATTTGACTAATTGGTATAAGCTTGAAGGTAATTCAATAAATGAAATTTCTGAATATGGTGATGCTGTTACTGTAGGTGGTTTTTATACTTATGATAGAAATGAAAAGGACAACTCTTCATATAAACTGGATGATTATGGCGATTATATTGAGATTCCTCATGACTTTGATATAGATACTGATAATTGGACTTTTTCGCTCTGGTTTAAGCTCGATAAGCTTGCTTCAGAAAAGGATGATTGTTACTTGCTTTCCCGAAAGTCAGCTGGTTATGAGAGCGATGTGCTTTTGTATGTAGATAATGATGATAATGCGGTGAAAATAGGGATTGTAGACGGTCAGAACAAAATTTCTTCAGGAATAGTCGTCGAAAAAAATATTTGGTATCAAGCAGCTGTTTCAGTTAGTGAAGAAGGAATCACTTTGTATGTCAATGGAGAAGAAAAGGCTTTTACCGCAAAAAGGTTTACAGATAATCTTGACGAGGGTGAGCCGCTTTGTATATCGCCGCCAACATACATGGGGAGTTGGCTAAATTTGAAAGATACATCAGACCCCTATGCTAAAGTTTTAGGTGATGTGGATGACATAAGGTTGTACAAAAGGTGTTTAAACGCTAAAGAGATAAAAATTCTTTTTGATTCAGAAGTGACAGCTGGTATCAAATCTGTTGCTTTGAGCAGTACAGGGTTTGTGGCAAAAGAGGCGGCAGAAATATATTGGCCTTGATAATGTTTTATTTGAATCCTACACAAGCTGCTGTGCGGGACAACGGCTTGTGTAGGAAAAGTGTTTTTACTCTAAAAACGTAGCACCTGTGCTAATGGTATGTACTGTATTGGAATTATACGCTATGGTATAAACTAAGTTGCTGTTGTAGTAAAAACGGTCAAGGTCATAATAGATATAAACGTAATAATTTTCACCTACCTCTAAACCTTCAAAGCTAACGTTTCCAGAAGCATCTGTTTTTTCTGTGGCTAATGCACTAGCAATGGCAGATGACAGATTGCTGGTGTATGATTTGGTGACGACTACGTTGACATTTTTGATATTCTCAGGAGACTCATTACTCGTTCCTTCTATTTTGAGGTGGAGGCCCCCTTTGAGTTGTAATACTTTTTCAGAAGTAAATATTTCTGTTAGCTGAACCGTTTCATCAGCTTTTACGGTCACTACTGTAGATGATTTTTCGCTGTGTTTAGAATCAGAATAAGCCCATAAGAAATAATTGCCTACCGGTATGTTTTCAAAGCTGGCAATCCCTGTATTGTCTGTTGTGGCTGTATATCCACTTGGGAGAGTACTGCTGGTGGATTGGGTTAGCATAACATTTCCAAAAATAAACGGAGATGTGGAAGTGTCCAGACTTTGATCGGAAAATTCGGTGAAAATGTTTATGCTCACATCTCCGAATTCGCGGTGAAATTTATTGTATGATACGTTAACACTGGTAATGCCGCTTGATATTTCAGTTCTAGTAAAAGGCCCAAGTTCTGTGTAGGTATCGTTGTCAAGATACACCCATATGTAGTAGTTGCTGTAGTAGAAATTTGTATTTTCTGGTATGGCTGCAAAACCATTTTCGTCAGTGCTTAGTTTAAGCTCGGCATCGTCAATAGCCCAGCTGAGGTAGCTTTCATTATCTTCACAAACTATAACATTTGCTCTGACGATATTTACGGTGTCGGTGAGCCCAGTTTCTATATCATAGTGAATGCTATATACATGTATGCCATGTGTGGTTTCTTCATCATCTCCGGGGATGTGTGTATTATTTGTGTACATAATATCGCTGTATAATACATCTGCCGTTACAGCGTTTTTTGCAAGTGTAATAGGATACGGTAGGGTTGAAGAAGAGGAATAAGGACATAGAATGTCGTATTGGCCATTGCTGTAGTAACCCACTACGTAGTAGCTTGTAGCCGGTATGTTGTTGGCGAAAATGTAACCGTCGTAGTTGGTTTGTCCCAATTCAATACCTACCGCTTTTAAGGCATCCAGATTCATATATTGAACATCTGTTATTTGAGTCGGTACTAGTAAGATGTTCATGTTGCTAAGGTAGCTGTCAATATAGCTATCATAGTATCTTACCCGGAACTGGACAGAACCAACGTAATCTGCTAAATCTATTTTTTTAGTCGTTGTGGTACCGGATACTATTTGTGCAAATTGGCTCACATTGTAGGTCATACTATCTCCGTCTGTTACCTCTCCAAACACCAGGTAGTTGCCGCTATTTACTTCGCCAAAGTCAAAGCTGTTGCTGTTGGTTTGTTCCAAGACGTTGACTGCAAAATCTTCCCGGTTGTTATACTCAAAGGAGATGTCTGTTTCAAAAATACTCATATCAAAAAGATAGAGTGTTGCACTGTCTATGTTTTCGTCGGTAGCACTCTTAATTATAATTGAGAGATTACCTGTTTGTTTGATAGAAATGGTGTCGTTGTCACACGAAAAGGTCAGGAACACTATTGGCACAAGAGCTAATAGCTGCAAAAATGATTTTCTCATAATTGGGGCTTAGTTTATAAATAAAGGTTGATTAATATGATTAGGATACAAAGTTAGTCATTTAATGGTCATTACAATGATACTTTTGCAAAAATATTTGTTAGGCAAAAGAGGGTTTTCTACATGTTATAGCTGTGCGGCCCTGATATTTTCGTTATTTTCGCAGTCTTTTTTTGAGCGAAGCGTGTTATCACATTTTTGACTCTTTATTTTACATTTTTTATGATTTGGGTAATTCAAGGGCTTTTGGCAGCCATCTTTTTGGGGCTTTATGATGTCTTTAAAAAAATATCAGTTAATAAAAATGGCGTTCTTGTGGTGCTGTTTTTCACAGTGCTGTGCAATGTATTTATCAGTCTGCCTTTCCTTATTGGTTCACGGATAAATCCTGTTTTTTTTCAGGAAATAGGGTTTTATATCCCTGAAATAACGCCACGTGAGCATGGACTTATTCTCATTAAATCGTCCATTATAATAGGTAGTTGGATTCTATCCTTTCTGGCCATTAAGCATTTGCCTATCACCATTGTGGCACCTATCAGGGCTACAGGACCGCTATGGACACTTATTGGTGCTATACTGATTTTTCACGAGCAACTCAATGCTTTGCAGTGGGTGGGAATGGTTGTGACTTTACTGTTTTTTTATTTCTTTTCTATAGCCGGAAAGAGTGAAGGCATACAGTTTCGGCGTAATAAATGGGTTTTATTTATCATACTTGGTACCTTGCTTAGTGTAATGAGTGGACTTTACGATAAATATATTATCCGCGAAATAGACCGTCTTTCTGTTCAGGTATGGTTTAGTATGTACCAATTGCCAGTTATGTCTTTAGTGATGCTGACGGTGTGGTTTCCTAACCGGAAAAAGTACAATCCTTTCAAATGGCGATGGAGTATTCCACTTATCAGCGTAGCACTGATGGTGTCAGATTATTTATATTTTTATGCTGTGAGCCAACCCGAATCGCTTATTTCTATCCTTTCAGCTTTGCGACGAGGAGGTGTAGTCGTGGCATTTGTTTTTGGTGCTATATTTCTAAAAGAAAAAAATATCAAGACCAAGGGATTTTATCTATTGGGTATTTTGGCTGGGATTACGTGCATTGCTTTGGGAAGTGCATAGGCTGATGATTTAAGCTTGTTTATTTGATTGTCCGTTTCAAGTGCTATTGTATTTAAAGATTTAAATGCTTAACTTTGAGCTTGTAAAACTTGTACAATGAAGAGTAATCCACAACTAAGATTAGCGAATGATTTTGTCCGATATACAGGACAACATATTTTTCTTACCGGTAAAGCCGGAACAGGTAAAACGACCTTTTTGCGTAAGCTAAAAGCTACATCGCCAAAGCGTATGGTGGTAGTAGCTCCTACAGGTGTAGCTGCCATTAATGCTGGTGGTATGACGATTCACTCTTTTTTTCAACTCTCATTTGCACCACAGATGGAAGAGGAACAGAAGCAATCGGAGCAAAAGCATTTTACCAAGAAGAAGATAAATATTTTTCGATCGTTGGATCTTTTGGTGATTGATGAGATATCGATGGTACGTGCTGATACTCTAGATGCTATTGATCGTGTGTTGAGGCGTTTTCGAAAAAATAGTAAACCTTTTGGTGGTGTTCAGCTATTGATGATTGGTGATTTGCAACAGTTGGCGCCGGTCGTGAAAAATGAGGAGTGGAGTATACTACGTACGGTGTATGAAACAGCTTTTTTCTTTAGTTCTATAGCCCTGAAAAAAAGCGAATTTATTAGCATTGAGCTTACGCATGTTTATCGTCAGCAGGACGAGAAATTTATAGCGCTTCTTAATAAGGTTCGTGATAATAAGCTTGATAGGGCTGCAGCTGACGAGCTGAATAAGCGATATATTCCAAATTTTGAAGTGCCTAAGGATAGTGATTATATTACGTTGTGCACACATAATGCACAAGCAAAGCGCATCAATGATGAAGAGTTGTCTCAACTTAAAACACCCAAAGGGTTGATGCGCGCAAAAATAGAAGGTAAATTTCCCGAATATTCATACCCGACCGATGAGGAATTGGTGCTTAAAGAGGGTGCACAGGTGATGTTTGTGAAGAATGACCCGGACCCTGAAAAGCGCTTTTTTAATGGCAAGATTGGGGTGGTTACACGTTTGGCTAAAGATGAAATACAGGTAAAGTGTCCTGGCGATGAACACGAGATAGATGTGGTGCCGCTCGACTGGGAAAATGTGAAATATACTATAGACGAAAAGACCGCAGAGATCAAAGAGGAACTGGAAGGTAAGTTTACGCAAATTCCGCTTAAACTGGCCTGGGCCATTACCATTCATAAAAGTCAGGGATTGACTTTTAATCATGCAGTGATTGATGCTCAGGCCTCTTTTGCTCACGGACAGGTGTATGTAGCGCTTAGTCGTTGCCGTACTTTGGAGGGAATGGTCTTGAGTTCAAAGATTGATGAACGCAGTATTATTAGTGATGCGGATATTAAAGGTTTTGTTCACGATGTGGAAGAAAATCAGCCAGATGAGCAATTTCTTTCAGACTGTAAAAACCGTTATCAGCGTGACGTAATTAATGATGTTTTTGATTATACGCGCATCTTATTTTTGATAAGGGGAATTGCTAAAGTGTCACGCGAAAATGCAGGGGCCTTTCCAGACCATTTCCCGCAAAGGGTAGAGGATATCAATGTAGAAGTGACGACACATTTAGGTAATGTGGCTTTGAATTTTCGTAAGCATGTTGATTATATGCTACAAGGCAACGCCGATGCAGAAGCACATCCTGAGTTGCAAGAGCGTATTATTAAAGGGGCGACTTACTTTTCAGAAAAGACAAAAGAGCTAATTCTGGACAAACGGGATCTTTTTAGTATAGAAATTGATAATCAAGCTATCGCTAAACAGATTAATCGTTATTTAGAGGATTTAGAGGAGGAGTTAAAATTAAAGATGTTACTTTTTGAGCGATGTGAAAGCGGATTTGTGCTGAGTGATATTTTGGATTTACGTGCTCGCTCTACTATGCAAGAAACTACACAAGCAAAGCGGAAAAAACCTGAAGATGCCCCTGATTTTTCTAATGTGGAACATAAAGATTTGTTTCTCACCTTGCGTAAGTACCGTGCTGAAAAGGCTGAAGAAGCAGGAAGACCGGCCTTTTTTGTGTTTTCTCAAAAGACCTTGGCGGAGCTCTTGCAGTATTTGCCTACAGACTTAAAAACCTTAAAAGGCATTAAGGGCTTTGGTGCTGCACGTGTGGCGCAGTTTGGCGCAGAAATAATTGATATAATAGCTTCTTATTGTAGAGATAATAGTATTGATAGGGATAGCTTGCCTCAGATTGATTTTAAGCCTGAAAAGAAGAAAGAGAAAAAGCCTAAAGTCGACACAAAGCAGGTCACTCTCGATTTGCTGAATGCTGGCAATACGGTGGAAGAAATAGCAAAAGAGCGTAACTTGACCACTAATACTATTCTTAATCATTTGACGTATTTTGTGGCCCAGGGTGAACTAGAAGCCACAGAGTTTGTATCTCAGAATAAATTAGACCTTATAGCTGATTATTTTAGAGAACATAAAGAGTTTTCTTTGAAACCCGCTAAGGAGCACTTTGGCGATGATATTAGCTATGGTGAACTGCGTATGGGGCTGAGCTATTATTTGAGTGAAGAGTAGTCGTTTTCTATATTTTTTCTGTGTTGAAATTCCTATATAAAGGAAAAATAAACAAAATAATTAGCAGAATCCTTTATAAAGGATAAAAACAATAATTATACTTTAGATTCCAATATAAAAGAAAAAACGTATTTTTGTATAAAATATTCTTTTGTGATGGAAAAAATAGACGCTATAAAAAAGGCTAATTTTTGGAATTCTAGCTTTACAAAAGTGGGTATAGACCGCCGGGTTTATATGTCCAAGATAAAATCTTATGTCGGCAATCAGTTGATTAAGGTGTTGGTAGGCCAACGTCGTACGGGTAAAAGTTATTTGCTCCGCCAAATCATGCAAGTATTGGTAGAGGAGATGCAGGTGCCTGTTGAAAATATCCTCTATATTAATAAAGAAAACCTAGAGTTTGATTTTATCATGCACTATTCCGATCTGGATGAAGTGGTAAAGCTTTATCTTAAGGAATTAAAGCCTAAAGGAAAAGTTTATCTTTTCTTTGATGAAATACAACAGATTGCAGGTTGGGAAAAGTTGGTGACTGCTTATGCTCAATCTTACAAAGAAGATTATGAGGTTTTTATTACAGGGTCAAATTCTGATTTGCTTTCTTCTGAGTTAGCAACTCGCCTGACAGGGCGTTATGTGCAGTTTCAAATATTTCCTTTTTCGTATGAGGAATATCTTCAGCTTAATAAGCAAGATTCCGGGAAAAATTCCTATGCCGAATATCTTAGCTTTAGTGGTTTGCCAGAACTGTATCGTTTGCCTAACGAAGAATCGCGTCGTCATTATTTAAGTGCTTTGACCGATACGATTGTGTTGCGTGATATTGTAGAGCGTTATGCGGTGCGCGATGTGGCGATGCTCAAGGATTTGTTTTCATTTCTAGTGAATAATGTTTCGAACCTTGTTTCGGTTGGTAATATTGTTAATTATTTGAAGACTAAATATGGTACGGCGAAGTATGATACCGTTGCTATGTATGTGGGCTATTTTGTTAATGCTTATTTGGCGCATGAGGTGCCACGGTATAATTTGAAAGGTAAAGCGCTGATGTCTGGCGTACGGAAGTATTACCTGAACGATTTGGGTTATAAGAACTTATTGTATTCGGGATATAAACATGGTTATGGATATCTTCTTGAAAATCTCGTGTATTTGCAGTTAAAACGTAATGCTTATGAGGTTTATGTGGGGAGTAATAAAGGGAAAGAAATAGATTTTGTAGCCCTAAAAAATGATCAAACATTATATGTGCAAGTGGCCTATACCATAGAGGATGAGACCACAAAAGAGCGAGAGTATGCGAGTTTGCTTTCTGTTAAGGACAATTACCCCAAAATTGTGGTAACCATGGATGATTTGGCGCATCCCGATTATATGGGAATAAAGCATGTATTGGTGTGGGAATTGGAAGCTTATCTTTTAGCATAAAAATGATAATACTATACGCGATATGCTATAATGGCAGGTGTTGAGTGTTTGCCTACTTTTCTTCAGCTTGGGTATGGTGTACTAATCAAAGCTCTTTTTTTTGAGTAAAAAAACCGAAGCCAACAAAAGTCAACTTCGGTTTTATTTTTTTAGAAGATATGCGAAAAACTAAATAGAAAACGTCTCCTTGATAGCCTTTACATAATCCAACTTTTCCCAAGTAAAAAGCTCTACTTCAACTGTTTTCTCTTTGTTGTAAGCAGAAGTAAATGTTTTTTCTACCACTTGTGGTACACGTCCCATATGCCCATAAGCGGCTGTTTCGGTATAGATTGGATTCTTTAACTTCAAGCGTTCCTCGATGGCTTTAGGACGCAGGTCAAAGATTTGTCCAACCTTTTCGGCAATCTGACCATCAGATATTTTTAGCTTTGATGTGCCGTAAGTATTCACATAAATATTGATGGGTTCTGCTACCCCAATTGCGTAAGATAATTGCACTAAAATCTCATCAGCTACACCTGCTGCTACT
>DHQI01000036.1:0-9552 GCA_002408065.1 Bacteroidales bacterium UBA5342 | reverse complement strand
TTCAGCTACACCTGCTGCTACTAGGTTTTTAGCAATGTGGCGTGCGGCATAGGCTGCCGATCGATCCACCTTTGAAGGGTCTTTGCCCGAGAAAGCACCACCACCGTGGGCACCTTTACCACCGTAAGTATCCACAATGATTTTACGACCCGTAAGACCTGTATCTCCGTGCGGACCACCGATTACAAATTTACCTGTTGGGTTGACGTGTAGGATGAAGTTGTCGTCAAATAAAGCTTGTACTTGTTCAGAAAGTTGCGCTTTAGTACGCGGAATCAAAATCGTACGTACATCTTCTTTGATTTTAGCCAACATGCGCTCGTCATCGTTGTCAAACTCATCGTGCTGAGTCGATACGACTATGGTATGGATGCGTTTGGGCTGGTTGTCGTCACCATATTCTATGGTCACCTGAGACTTAGAGTCTGGGCGTAAGTAGGTCATTTCTTTCGCTTCGCGACGGATGTCAGCTAAGTCTTGCAATAATTTGTGCGAAAGCTCTAAGGAAAGCGGCATATAGTTGTCTGTCTCTTTGCTGGCATAGCCAAACATCATGCCTTGGTCACCAGCCCCTTGAGACATTGGGTCTTCGCGTTCTACGCCACGGTTAATGTCGGCCGATTGCTCGTGAAGAGCAGTCAATACACCGCACGAATTACCATCAAACTGGTATTCGCTTTTGGTATAGCCGATTTTGTTGATGGTTTGACGTGCAATGTTTTGTACATCGATGTAGGTGTTTGATTTAATTTCGCCAGCAACAACCACTTGTCCTGTTGTTACCATCGTTTCGCAAGCGACTTTTGAATTTTCGTCAAAAGCTAATAGTTGATCCAGTATAGCATCAGATATCTGATCTGAAACTTTGTCTGGGTGGCCTTCTGAGACCGACTCGGATGTAAATAAAAAACCCATAATTACAATAAAATGAAAGATTAAAAAGTAAAAATGAAAAATGATTTCATATTACTTCATAGTTAAATAAAAATGGGAGAAATTGAGCTGAAAGCAGAATGCACAAAAGAGGTCGACAAGGACACGGTTTTAGCATTTTTTTACGTGGTTGCAAGCAGTCAAATCTCTCCACTGATGTTTTAAATCGTGTGCAAAGGTAATTTATTTGAATGAAAAATAAAAAATGAAAGCGGGAAAATGAGTTGAAACCACTAGAAATCACTAGAAATAGGGAGGGGAATTATGCTTTCAGGGTAGCTGGGTGCCAGGAGTTCTGGGGCGTTTTACATTCAGCAAGCATCTTCTTTGATTCTTCAATAGAATAAAATTTTGAGTTCTCTGACCTTCTAATCGATGCTGAAAATTCTTCATGAGAAAGATTCTCTTGAGGTAGAGTGCTTTTTTTTAGAATTCTATCGCCAACAGTAGCATATAGTTTCGTCCCGGCATAGGGTGGTTAATGGCAGAGTAGTAGTTTTCGTCGAAAAGGTTGTAGAGGCGGACTTCGCCCGAAAAGGCGAAATCTTTTACCGTCCAACTTTTACTCAGGGTAAGGTCATTCATAAAATAGGCCGGGAAAGTGTTGAAATTACTGACATCGTTACTCGTAGTGGTGTAGGTAAGGCTGTACGAATTGTGTTGCCAGGTAAGGTTCCAATTCTTATAGTTAATATTAAACATCAGGTTGGCCGAATGCTCTGGTATGTACACCATTTGCTTGCCGTAAACACTCTCCCATTCCGGGCTTTTGTCATAGTTGATAGCTTTAGTGTAGGCATAATTTCCCATCAGGCGATAATGGAGTTTTCTGATATTAAATTCCAATCGTGCATTCATTTCTATTCCTTTTGAAACAACATTTTGCACATTTTGAGGTTCCCGATAACCTTTTACATTTTGCACCCAGAGTATCCAGTTGTCTATGTCGGAGTAGTAGCCATTGATATCAGCGAAAAAATATGTTTTGTCCCCATTATGTTTGAATTCTAAGCCCAATTCAGAACTTAATCCTTCTTCGGCGTTCAGGTCAGCATTACCACCGGGTTGCCAGTACAGGTCGTTGAGCGAGGGGAGGTGATGATTGTGCGATAGGTTACCTTTTAGAATCAGGTCTACCTCTTTCCTGAGGCGATAATCGAATCCGAAAAAGGGTGTGATTGGGATGTCTTGTCCTTTTACCATATCCTGCCGTAGCATTACATTGGTGTTTAGTCGCTCAAAAAACTGTTTTTGTATTCCAGCAAAAGCAGACAGCTCCAGACGATCTTGCTTATAGCCTGTTTGTGCTACTGTGTCACGCGTCGAAATTTTATGATAATTTCCACTAAAGGAAGCATTGAAGATGGTGCTGCTGTTGATGTTCCAACGGTACTTGCCGGAGTTGTACCAGCTGTGTTGTGTGCTAAAGGAGTGTACGGTATAGCTAAGTCCTTGCCCGCCTATAAGGTATTGTTGCTCATAGGTCATATCTTTGTTGGTATAACCGCTGTTAAGCGTTAGTTTTGATTGTTTGCCGTAATGCTTCCACGCACCTACCACTTTATGATCTGTGGCGTTTTGCCTGTTAAGATTATTGTTTTCGGGGCCATCGTAGCTGGAGACTTCAGGCAGTGAACGTTCAGAATGTTGTCCCCAGTATTTTAGCGATACAACATCTCTGTTGCCGGCTCTCAAGTAGACCTCCTGTAGTAGTCCGTAGAGTTTATAGTCGGCGTTGGTATTAGTATCCAGAGGAAAATAGACTTCGCCATTTGCGTAGTTAATTTCCGGATTGCTCCGGTTGTTGTATGAGTAATCGTTTTTAGAGTAATTATGGTAAATGCGCGTTTTGGATTGTATTTTTTTATTGCCAAAGCTAAGGGAGAGAAATTCGTCGTAGGTGCTGTAACTACCTATTCCTTGTTGGTATTTTGCACTGAAGGTATTGTCCCAGTTAGCTTGGTTGTTGATATGGATAGCGCCGCCCAATCCACCGCTCTGATCTGCCATAGAGCTTGTGCCGTGTTTCAGGCTGATGTCGTCGATCAGATAGACTGGTATTTGCGAAAAATCGACAGAACCCAGCATGGGCGAGTTGATGTTCATGCCGTTCCAGTTCACTTGTGTGTGCGAGGCTGCTGTGCCTCTGAATGAGGCTGTAGCTAAGGCTCCGCGTCCCTGTGATTTTATAAAAATGGGCGTGTTCTCTGATAAAAGGCTGGAGAGTGAAAGTCCCGATTTTTTTTGCAAAACCAGAGTGTCAACCTGCGTTGTTTGCATCCCGGCCTCTTCGAGCACAAACAGTTCTTCTTCAGCAAAAACCTCAACACCGCTAATTTCAAAAACAGAATCTCGAATCCCCTGAGCAGAAATCAATGAAAAATGAAAAATGAAAAAAGTGAAAATCAATATTGACGGCTGTGTTTTCATATTTCATTTTTATGAACTAATGCTATTGTTTTGTGCTTCTTGAAGTCCCACTTGGGGGGATATAGGGGGCCACTTATTTCACCGGAACAATCGCTTTTATCTCGCAAGAAACATCGCCAATAACCGGACTTGAGTCAAATACGGCGGTGTATACTTTAATGAAATGAATACTGTCCAAAGATACAGTATTGCCCATAGAATCCACAGCCCATTCCAGCTTGAAAGCGTCGCCGCCACAACCCTCTGTTTCTGGTGTTTCTGGATTGTCCGGCACATTGAGAGCAGCGCTGTAGTTTATTGGTTTATTGTCAGTATAGCCATAGTCAAAGGTATTGTTAACCCAGTGGCCGGGGCTGTCTTCCTCCAGCTTGCTAGGGATGCGTGTGCCTGTAAATATAACACTGTCAGTGTTGTAGTTGGGATAGTTTGCTGCCAAGGGGTAGTACGATTGCTGGTGATAACCATTGCGCAGCAGTGTGCCCTCATCGCCTTTATTATCTTTCCAGGTAACGGTGCTATCATTGATGTAATAATAGGTCAGTGAGTAGTCGTGATAGGTGGATTTATTTTTATACTCACTGCCTGATAGTTCGTACCAAGTATCGTCAGCCAGTCCGTTGTTGTTTTCGTCTTGCATCACCATCACTATGCCGGGTTCTGAGCTGCCCTCGTAGGCGTTCCCGATAATGGTAAAATCTACACCATAAGGATTGTCTGCATGGTTAACGATGGCTTTGTTGAAACCCACGATGATATAACCGCCCCAGCCTCCGAGTGTGACGAATCCCTGGCCACCTATGATGCTTTCAGCATCTTGGGGTAGACAATAAGTGGAATTAGCAAATTGATTGGGCGAAGGGACATAAGCTATTAACCTGTCTGGAAAACGAATGGCCTGGCTTTCCGGAAAGGTATCAACACTCAATGTGTCTGTAAAAGAGGAATCAATTATGGATGCGCCGGTATTACCGTCTGTATCGTCTGGTTCTGTTTCTTCACAAGATACCAAAACAAACAAAAAAGTAAACAGAGAAAATAGCAGATATCGAAGCCGGCGCACCATAGTTGATTTTGTTATTATAAAATTCCAAACCCATTATAAAAATGAATTTGGAATTTGTGTTTTTACTGTTGGAGTTTGAGTTGCTTACTCAGCTTCGTAGTATTTGATATCGTCGATACAGAAGTATAAAGGTGTTCCTGTTTGCGACGATTCAAATGAAAATTTGATGTATGAAATTCCTTTAAATGTACTTAGATCTAATTCTGTCCACTCATTTATTAAAGAGGAGTTTGAAGCTAAAGAAAAGCTTGTGCTTCCTTGAGAGGCTCCTGAATTATTGTAGAAATCTAATACTACTTTAAAATAGTCTCCGTCGGTGTATGCTTGAGTAAAATAATCACCGTTAAGCATAGACATGTAAGCATAAGCATTATTACACAGCATTACACTTTCTAAATTTACCGGACTATTAAATAGAATTGAATCAGCAGCAGAATAAAATACAGCGTAAGTTGCAGATCCATTTGCACCTTTTTCTGCGATACAGCTATATGGGTTCATGTAACCAGCATTTGTGGTGTCTGTTTGGTTTGAAACGACAAAACCACTATTGAATGTGCCCCAGTCACTACTTGTCCAAGTTGTGGTTAATGTTACATCTCCACTTGAGATTGATCCGCTAATGCTATCGTTATGTGCTAGTCCTGCATCATTCAATGTTACATCTTCGAAATCCACAGTGAACAGTTTTGCATCATCGTCTTCTTCACATGCTACAAATGTTAAGGCGATTAAGGCCGCCAAACCTAAGATTAACTTTTTCATCGTTTTTAATTGATTTATAGAAAAATAGTATTGCCCAAAGGGCGGTTAATTCAATAAAAAAATGATGAAAGTTGTAACATCCGTCAGAAAGAGTGGTATCTGCCTATTGTTAATGGTGTTCCCCGTTTCCCGCAGGTTACAAAATCCATCGTCTTTGGCAGGTCTTCTGACTTATTTCGTTAGCTTTTGCGCCTTCCCGTATCTGATGGGCAGATTCAGTGGCATAATGCGAAAGCATGTAGAAAATTACAGCAGCGGGAACTGTTGCCGAATTTCTGTCCACCTTCGCAAAAGCTACGGTGGATAAGATCACGGCATTCCCTTTTAATCCACAAAGGAACCAAATTGAGCGGCAAAAGTAAATAAAATAATTGAATAGTAAAGTATGCGATTTGTTCTTAGCAATGCTTTTTAGGATGGCATGGCACAAACAGTGCTTATGGTTGTAAATAGCGAACAAAACCCGAAGTTGAAATCTCTTGATATTCACCATTTTTGTCGATGATAAGGTAGATTTCAATGCCAGCGAGTTTTTCGGCCAAGGCTAAACTTTTTTCAGCACCCATGACCATACAAGCTGTAGCCAGAGCATCAGCTGTCATACAATCAGGAGCTAGTACTGTGGCGCTAAGCAATGAGTGGTTGACGGGGTAGCCGCTAATGGGGTCGATGGTGTGGCTGTAGCGTTGGCCGTCTTTGTAATAAAACTGACGGTAGTTACCTGAGGTTGCCAGTGCCATATCTGTAACGTGGATGATGGTGTCCAGTTCGCGGTGTGTGGATGAGATGGCTTCGATGGGTTTGTCGATGCCCAGACGCCATTTGTTGCCCTGTTTGTTCATCCCTTTTACGCGGATTTCACCACCTATCTCCACCATATAGTTATCAATGTTATTTTTTTCTAAAAAATCAGCCGCTACATCCACCGAAAAACCTTTAGCAATAGCGCTCGCATCCAGAGTTGTTTCAGGGAAGTCTTTTATGATTTGGTGGTTTTCAAGGTGGATTTTCTGATAGCCAACGATACCTTTTAGCGTTTCAATCTCTTCGTGCGAAGGTAATATTTCGTCTTTGTTTTTATACCCAAAACCCCATGTGTTGACTAGTGGTGCTACGGTCATATCAAAGGCTCCCCGGGTGATTTCAGAAATCTCTTGTGCTTTATAATAGACTTTTTCGAAGGCGCTGTCCGTTTGGTGTGCTTCGTTATTGTTTATTTTGCTGATGATGGATGATGGGTTAAACGTAGAAAGCGAATTGTCTACCACTGCCATCAGGTGTTGGTGTACCTCGTTGCCATAATCCTTAGGCGATTCATACATCAGGCTATAGCTGGTGCCAAATATGAGTCCTTGATTTTGTATGTACTCCATCTTTTCCGGACGGCTGGTAAAGTATAAAACCATAGCCATTAGAAAAAAAATAATGGTGGTGATTTGTCGTTTTTTCATGCTGCAAAGATAGGGAAATGCTCAGAATCTGACTTCGGAATAGGCTTCTGAAGGGCATAAAAAAACCGTCAAAGCAAAGATGCAATGGCGGTTTTGATATGAATAATTTTCAAGGACTAGTGCGTTAAGCACTAAATTCGTGTCGGCTACTTAGCGTAATTCACCGAGCGAATCTCACGAATAACTGTGATTTTTACCTGTCCCGGATAGGTCATTTCGTCCTGAATTTTTTTAGCAATATCGAAAGACAATACGCCGGCTTCCTGATCTGAAACTTTATCGGCTGCCACAATTACGCGCAGTTCACGACCTGCCTGGATGGCATAAGTTTTCATTACTCCAGGGTAAGAAAGCGCTAAATCTTCCAGCTCTTTTAAACGTTTTACATATGACTCTACCACTTCGCGGCGTGCTCCGGGGCGCGCTCCTGAGATGGCATCACAGGCCAATACTAAAGGAGATATTAGCGAGGTCATTTCCACCTCTTCGTGGTGAGCTCCTATGGCATTGCATACTTCCGGTTTTTCTTTGTATTTTTCAGCCAGTTTCATACCATAAATGGCGTGCGGCAATTCCGGTTCTTCGTCTGGCACTTTACCTATATCGTGAAGCAATCCGGCGCGCTTGGCCAACTGCGGGTTAAGACCCAGCTCTGAAGCCATTGTGGCACACAAGTTCGCTGTTTCTCGGCTGTGTTGTAGTAGGTTTTGTCCGTAAGAGGAACGGTACTTCATACGTCCTACCATCTTGATAAGTTCAGGATGCAGACCGTGGATGCCTAGATCAATAGCGGTGCGTTTACCGGTTTCTACTATTTCTTCATTGATTTGTTTGCGTACTTTGTTGACCACTTCCTCTATACGGGCAGGGTGTATGCGGCCGTCGGATACCAACTGGTGTAGTGCCAGGCGGGCTATCTCACGGCGTACCGGATCAAAACCCGAAAGAACGATAGCTTCCGGCGTATCGTCGACTACAAATTCTACTCCTGTGGCAGCTTCCAGAGCACGGATGTTGCGTCCTTCGCGCCCGATGATGCGTCCTTTTATTTCGTCCGAGTCAATGTGGAAAATGGTGACAGAATTCTCTATTGCCGCTTCGGTAGCAATGCGTTGTATGGTTTTAACCACCACTTTTTTTGCTTCTTTGTTAGCGTTTAATTCTGCTTCTTCTATTATCTCGTTGGTCAGTGACATAGCCTCTGTTTTGGCTTTGTCAACCAATGAGTCAACCAATTGTTTTTTAGCTTCGTCGGCCGATAGTCCTGAAATAGATTCCAGTTGTTCTATCTGGCGTGAGGTAAGCTTTTCCAGTTCTTCTTTTTTCTTAGCTACCAGCTCTTGTTGAGCTTCTAGTTTTTGTTTCATAGCCAAGGCTTCCTTGCGGTTGCGGTTGGCTTCTTCCGCTTTTTGATTAATTTGATTTTGGCGGTCTTTCAGGCTTTGGTCGCGCTGATTTGCTTTGTTGTTACGGGCGTTAATCTCCTTTTCGTGTTCCGATTTAAGTTGTAAAAAACGCTCTTTAGCCTGAAGTATCTTATCTTTCTTGATTACTTCGGCTTCGGCTTGAGCTTCACTTAGCAATTGTTGACGCTTTTTCTTGGTACTTTGCATTACTACAATCCATCCAAGACCAGCTCCAACCACTAAAGCGATAGCCGATAATATTATTTCCATAGTCAGTTGTTCTAAATATTAGTATAAAAAAAACACCACCTCTTAACCCTCTGAAAAGGTAAGAAATGGTGATCGAAATTTGCTTTAAAATACGGTTAAATCGTTTCGTTGATAAAGTTTTCCAAATCTTCTTCGAGCTTAAACAAGCCATCCATAAGTTCGGAGTTGTCCAGTGTACGCACTTTTTTGTTTTGTCCCACCAAAACGTGTAACGAGGCTTTAGCCAGTATATTGGCGTAGTCTTCGTTGGGGAATTTATCGCGATACTTTTCAAACGTTTCTGTGATGAGTTTTGCGGCAGTCCTTATTTCGCTCTCAGCATCCGGTACTACGTACAGTGTAAATTCTCGTCCGGCAATTTTAACATTAATCTTTAGTTTATCTTTACCGTTCATTTACCGAATTTATTCATCTATCAACTCAATACACGTGTCAATTTCTCTCACCATTGCATCTATACGTTTTTTCAGGGCCTGTGTGTCTTCTCCCTGGTCCAACGATTTTGCAAGTTTCAGAGCATTGTACTTATTTTTCAATTCACCTAATGCCACCTGACTTTTGTCAAAATTAATCTGTTTCTGTGTTAATTCTTCTTGCAAACGGGTGTTCTCCTCTTTCAGTTTCAACAACTCATTTTTAATAATGGAGGTCTTTTCGTTTAAAGAGTGAATTAATTTATCAGTTACCTTCGTCATAAGTGATTGAAGTACAAATCCAGACAAAAATATAAACTTTAAGCGAATATTTACTTGTTTTTGCTGTTATTATTTGCGAAAATTTAACATAATGGATTTTTACTTAGCATCAGTTTCGTCTGTAAGAACAGGTTGTAAACCGTCTACAAGATGTCGTAATGGGTTCTTTTCGTCTGCTTTACCGATACCTATGAAATGTTATTCTTCAGGAATTACCGGGAAGTGCTTCATTAAGCTTTTTACCTTTTTAGGTATTGTCTTTTTATGTTTTAAAGTTCTTTCAGACGTTTATTGGTGTCACGTTGTTGGAGCAATGTTTTAGGTGCACCGATAGTTTGTGAGCTATATATGCCATTGTGTCCCGAAATAAGGTAGGCTACCACACAAGCGATGGCCACATAAGGCGCACAAGCGACACCAAAAAGTTCGATCGCCATAATGCTGGAAGCCAGAGGTGTGTTGGATGCGCCGGCAAATACAGCTACAAAGCCCATGGCAGCAAGCAAGCCTACTGGTAAAGGAAGTACAAAGGATAAGGC